>CALLLH010000019.1 GCA_938082505.1 uncultured Flavobacteriales bacterium | reverse complement strand
GAGGCGATGGGGTGCGTCTCCCCGACGGAGCTGCACAGCCCGGCATTCTATTACCACATCCATCTCAAGGAGGGGGCTCGCCTCGATCTTCCGGTGGAGCCCAGACACAACGCTTTCCTGCACATGATCGATGGCCGGCTTGAGGTCCAGGGCCAAAGGGAACTGGTCGGACAGCAACTGGCACTCTATGAGCGGGGAGGAGACGTATTGAGGTTCCATTCCAGCCAAGGGGCGGAATTCCTGGTGTTGGGAGGCCAGCCCCTCGACGAGCCCGTGGTGTCCTACGGCCCCTTCGTGATGAACGACCAGCAGCAGATCCAGCGCTGCATCGCCGACTACCGAGCCGGCAGGATGGGTACCCTTTGAGGTTAAAATCGGGCGAAATCGTGGGGGAGTGCGAATCGCGGTTGCCGGGGAGGAAGCCGATTGCCTAAATTCGCCCCCTGCGAGCCCGAAGGTTCGCCTACAACGACACAACCACGACCCACATCTTCACCATGAAGCAGTTGTTCGCCCTCATTGCAGTGGCCCTCTTGTTTGCCGCTCCGGTCTCCGCTCAGGAAGGAGACACCATTTTCCAGTCCGGCGATTCCATGATCGTTATGGTCCCCGACAGTGCCATGGCCGATTCCGCCATGGCGGACTCCGCAGCCGCCCCGGCAGAGGCGGTGATGGCGGAGGAGGCCGCTCCGGCCGCTCCCGCCGAAGACACCATGGAGGTCACGGGTGCCCGCCAGCAGATCAAGCTGCGCATCATTGAGGGCAACGTCTTCTTCATGAGCTTCGTTGTGCTGTGTCTGATCTTCGGATTGGCACTGTCCATTGAGCGGATCATCTATCTGAACATGGCCACCACCAACACCAAAGGTCTCCTGACCGCCGTGGAGGATGCCATGAACAGCGGCGGTGTGGATGCCGCCAAGGCCGTGTGCGCTGAGAGCCGCGGTCCCGTGGCCGCCATCTTCCATCAGGGCCTCGACCGCAGCGGCGGCAGCTATGAGGAATTGGCCAAGGCCGTGGAGGATTACGGCAGCCTGGAAAGCACGAAGCTGGAGCGCGGCCTCAGCTGGATCAGCCTGTTCATCGCCTTGGCGCCGATGCTTGGATTCATGGGAACGGTGATTGGCATGATCGAAGCCTTCGACAAAATCGCCCAGGCGAACACCATCAACGCCTCCATTGTGGCGGGCGGCATCAAGGTGGCGCTCATCACGACGGTCTCCGGCCTCGTCGTCGCCATCATCCTGCAGATTTTCTACAACTACATCCTCTCCAAGATCGACGGCATTGTCTTCGACATGGAGGAGGCTTCCATGGACCTCGTGGACCTCGTGTACCGGAAGAAATTGAACGGCTGATCGGTTCTGCGGTCGCAATACAGCAGCACCATGAAAGCCAACACCATCCGCACGGCACTCGTCGCCCTCCGCATCCTGATCATCGCATTGGGGTGCATTTGGGTGATGCTGGCCATCAGCAGCGAGGATCCCAACGGTCCAGTCGAGCGTCTCGTTGACCTCAACATCATCACCGGCGTCATCTGCGTGGTGGCCATCCTGGGTTTCGGCATCTTCCACTTCGGACAGAAGCTGGCCACCCAGCCCAAGCGGGCAATGGGGGCCCTCATCGGATTCGTCGTCTTCTTCCTCGTGGGCCTCATCGCTTGGAGCATGGGAGACACCACGGTGACCTCCGCCATGACCGCGAGTGGCCTGCCCGTTTCGGAGCAGGATGTTCGGGTAGCAGACGCGAGCATCACCTTCATCTACATCCTGGGCCTGATGGCCTTTGTCTCCATCCTTGTGGTGGAAGGCAAGGCCATGCTCAAGAACTGGCTCTGATTCCACATGGCACGCAGAGAACTTCAGGAAATCAACGCGGGATCGATGGCGGACATCGCCTTCCTGCTCTTGATTTTCTGGCTCGTCACCACGACCATCGACAGTGATGAGGGGGTAAAGCGCCAACTGCCACCACCGGTTCCGCCGGACATGGAGCAGCAGGAGGTCAAGGATGGCGACGTCTACAACGTGAGAACCAATTTCCGGGATGAGTTGCTCGTCGAAAAGGAGGTCATGTCCATCGGCCAGCTCAAGGACGGTGCGAAGGATTTCCTGGTGGCAACGGGCACGGGCCTGTTGCATCCCGAACGGCCGAATGTGACCCTCGGGGACGACAACATGAAGTACCCTGAGCGCCAATGGGTGCGCAAGGCCGAACTGATTGTCCTCGAGCAGAGCTACCTCGCTGCGGGACAGGAAAAAGCAGCGGAGCGGGTGCGGGAAAAGCTCACCGCCATCGAATTGTTCGGCAGCGATTACCGTGAACTCCCGGGGTCGGCGCTGATCAGTCTCCAGACGGACCGGAACACCTCCTACAACCTGTACCTGCAGGTGCAGAACGAGTTGGAGGCCGCAGTGAATGAGCTGCGCGACGAGCTTTCGCTGGCCAAGTTCAATGAGTCCTACGCTTCCCTCGAGGAGCGCTATGGTCGTACCAAGGAGGAGAGCCTGCTCGACAAGATCAAGGCCATCCGCCTCGTCTTCCCTCAGCGCATCTCGGAGGCGGAGCCCCGCGACGCAAGCCAAGGCTACTACTGATGAGCAAGTTCAAGAAAAGCGGCAAGCGCGACATGGGGTCGATTTCCACGGCCTCGCTGCCGGACATCGTCTTCATGCTCCTCTTTTTCTTCATGGTGGCCACGGTGCTGCGGACAGAAGAGGAGATGGTGCGGGTCATCCGCCCGGAGGCTTCGGAGATCTACAAGATTGAGAAGAAGCACCTGATCCGATACATCAACATCGGCCCCCCCCAGGACAAGCGCTACGGAACGGAGCCGGTCATCCAGCTCAACGACCAGTTCGCCGATGTCGCCCAGATCCGCGATTGGGTGGAGAACGAGCGGCTGACGCTTGCGGAGGCCGAGCAGACCAAGATGTGGGTCTCCATGAAGGTGGACCAGGACACCAAGATGGGTGTCGTCACGGACGTCAAGCAGGAGCTCCGCAAGGCTTCAGCGCTGAAGGTGCTGTACTCTGCGAATTCCCGCGAGCGTACGAACTGATACCGCCACCAGGCTCACCCGAAATCGGCGAGCACCTTGTCGGCCAATACGGACGACAACTTCACGTAACTCTCTTCGGTCCAGCCCGCCACGTGCGGGCTGACCTGTATCCGGGGGTGGGCCATGAGCCGCATCCAGACGGGGTCCCCTTCGTTGGCTACCGATTCAAAGCTGCTGGTCTCGCGCTCGAACACATCGAGGCCGGCCGCCATGACATGTCCGGTCTGGAGGGCATCGAGCAGGTCGGTTGACCTGAGGATGGCGCCCCGCGCTGTATTGATCAGGATGATGGGCTTGGAGAACGCCCCGAGGAAAGTGCGGTCGACCATCCCCTTGGTCTCAGGGGTCAGGTTGCAATGCAGACTCAGGACATCCGATTCCCGCTGCAGCGTGGCGAGGTCCACGGCCTTGACCGCGCCGCCGTGGTCGCCATCGAATCCCTTGCGGTGGGGATCGCAGGCCAGGATCCTGCAGCCAATGCCCGTCAGCTTGCCGGCAAAGGCGGAGCCCATGTTGCCATACCCCAGGATGCCCACCGTGCGCCCGGACAGTTCCATTCCCCGGTGGCCCTCCCGGTCCCACTGCCCGGACCGCATGGAGCGGTCGGCTTCCCTCAGTTGGTTCATCAGGGACAGCAGCATGCCCAAGGCGTGCTCTCCGACGGCATCGCGGTTGCCTTCTGGGCTGTTGTACACCCGGATGTCCCGGAACCGTGCCGATGCGATATCGATATTCTCCAGCCCTGCTCCGGAGCGGCAGATGAACCGCAAGGCGGGCAACCGGTCCAGGAGATCGGCGTCGACGCGGATGCGGCTGCGCAGGACGATGCCCGCGGCGTCAGGGTGGTTTCGGATGGACTCCAAGGGTGATGCCGTGGTGCCGTCGACACAGGCCATACCGGCGGCACTCAGGCGCTCCGAGAGCACCGGGTGGACCGTATCCAGGAAGAGCACCTTCATGGCTTCAAGCGGCCATCAGGACCCCGATGCCGAAATAAATGATGAGGCCGATGATGTCATTGGCCGTGGTGATGAAGGGCCCGGTGGCGAGGGCAGGATCAATCTTGAAGCGGTCCAGGGTGAGGGGGACGAAGGTGCCGAACAAGGCGGCGAAGATGATCACGGCAATCAGCGCCATGCTGACGGTCAGACTCAGGTTCCAGCCGTATCCGAGGGCCACGCCCGCGCAGAGGATGACGGTCGAACAGATGGCGCCGTTGAGCAGGGCGACGGAAAATTCCTTGAGCAGGCGTGGGACCAGCCGCTCATCTTTGGGGCTGCGCCCGGCGGCCAGACCCTGCACCACGATGGCCGCGGATTGCACACCGACATTGCCCCCCATGGCGGCAATCAAAGGGATGAACAACGCCATGGACGGAAACCGCTCGATGTGGAAGGCGCCGATCACATAGGCGCCGGCAAGTCCGCCGAACAGGCCGATCAGGAGCCAAGGCAGGCGGGCCCGGGTGAGGTCCCAAAGGGAGTCATCGCTTTCCACATCGTCGCTCAGACCACTGGCCAACTGATAGTCCTTCTCGGCCTCCTCCTCCATCAGGTCCACCACGTCGTCGATGGTGATCCGTCCCAGAAGCCGGTTGTGGTCGTCGACGACGGGAAGGGCCACGAGGTCATACTTCTTCATCAGCTGTACCACCTTCTCGTCGGGCTCATCCACCTTCACCGCCCTGGTGTCGTCCTCCCTGAAGAGGTCGCGGATGGTGTTGCGCGTGCTGGTGGCGGTCAGCAACAGACGCTTGAGGGACAACCGTCCGAGCAACTGTCCGGCGGCATTGACCACATACACGCTGTGCACGGTCTCCACGTCTTCAGCCTGCCTGCGCATCTCCCGGATGGCATGGGATACGGTCCAATCCAACTCGACCCGGATGAGCTCCGTGCCCATGAGGGCACCGGCGGTCCCCTCGGGGTGCCGCAGGAGGGTCAACAGGTCCTCGCGGTCTTCATTGTCCAGCTGCTGGATGACCTGCTCCGCGCGATCCTCCGGCAATTCCGCCACGACATCCGCAGCGTCATCGGAATCAATGTTCTCCAGGACCTCCTCTGCGATCTCCCTGTTGGTCAGGTTGGCCAGCAGGGTTTCCCTCACGTCCTCTTCGAGCTCGATGAGGACATCACCCCGCTCTTCCCTGTCGATGAGGCGCCAGAGGTAGCGAACCTCCTCTTCCTCGAGGCGGTCGAGGATTTCCGCAACGTCGGCCGGGTGCAGCTCGTTGATCCGGGACCGGAGCACGTCGTCCTTCCTGCTGGCGATCTCTTCGCTGAGCACTTCGAGGTATGCGCGGTTCAAATCCTCCACAGCCCAAAAGTAGTCGGCCCCACCTCAGGTTTTCCGACGCCGGGAGAAGAAGGTGCGGAGGAGTTCCGCACACTCGGTTTCAAGGACACCTCCGACCAGTTCAGTGCGGGGGTGGAGCAGGCCTTCGTTCCGTCGCCCCTTGAATTCCAGTCCGCCGCGCTTGTCGTCACTTGCACCGTATACAATCCTGCCGACCCGGGTCCAATAAGCGGCTCCGGCGCACATCGGACACGGCTCCAGGGTCACGTAGAGGGTGCACTGATCCAGGAATTTGCCCCCCAGGTACTCACTCGCTGAGGTGAACGCTTGCATCTCCGCATGGGCGGTGAAGTCGTGCAGGCGCTCGCACAGATTGTGCGCCCGGGCAATGGTCCTTCCGCCGGCGACGATGACGGCGCCGACCGGCACTTCGCCCATCTCTGCGGCCCGATGGGCCTGGTCGAGGGCCTGCTTCATGAAGTCTTCGTCAGTCATGGAGGTGTAGTGGGTTCAATCGAGGCGCTCGGAAGCGGGCATCAGGCCGAGCCACGTTTTCAGGATGTCTTCGGAAGCGATGGTGTCCAATGGGACCGGCGCACCCGGCATGGGCCCGGGACGAAAATCGGGGATATCCTGGGATTTCAGGGTTGCCCAGCCGTGTTTGCGGTGCCAGTCCCTGGCGAGCTGTTCCTGCTCGGGCTGCCCGATGGTGGGGACCAATACGCCGCGGCGCCCCAGTATCGCGAGGTCCATGAGGGTGCTGTATCCACTGCGGCACACAATGCACTCCGCGGCCAGCACCGCCGCCCGGAAACGGACGTCATCGGCGTCATGGACGGTCAGGACGTTGCGCTCCCGCTGTTCGCCTCCTCCCGGTCTTCCCGAAAAGATCAAGGCCGGTCGGCCGTCTTTGATGAAACAGGTCCGAAGGTCTTGCTCCATGGCGGTGCGCTGGGGCTCGGGACCGCTCACCAATCCCAGGAGAACCGGCTGGTCCTTCACAAAACCGGTTTGGCCTCCCTCGAGGTCCACTTGGAATCGGCTCAGGGCCCCCAGATAGAGGGTCGGGGAAGAGATGGGAGCGGCCAACCGACCGGCCATCGCGCAATCGGGGGTGTCGGGCACCCAGACCGCATCAAAGGCACTGGCCAGCCTCCGGACCTGTTGCCGGGCCAGCGCGCGCGCAGCGGCCGGCACCGGGGGGTGCAGCTGGTGGGTCATCAGGACGTTTGAAACGGAAGGCAGCTCGGCGCGTCCCCCGTAGCAATTGTCGCTGAGGACATGGGTGACCCCATGCTGGCGGGCATAGGCCGTGGTCCATTCCCGTTCCTTCCTGAAGCTGCGCAGGAACCGCGGCATCTGCCATGCAATGCGGGCCAGCGTGCCCACGCCTTTGGCATAGTGTATCGTCACACCCGGTTTCTCCACCCGTTGCCAGGCTTGAAGGGCGGTGGTGTCCGTGGCGGCATCCCATTCCGACATCCGCAGATCCAGCCAGCGCCCCGCTGTTCCCCGACAGGCCACGGTCACGCGGGCTCCCGAGCGGCGGGCGGCCACAATCAGGGGCCAGGTCCTCGTGGCATGGCCCAGACCCCAGTCGAGGATGGCAAAGAGCACGTGGGGGGGATGTACCTGCGCGGTGGCACCGTTCATGGAGCGTAATTTCGCCCCGTCATGGGCAAGGACAAGCTCCGCAAGTGGAAGGAGAACGCGACATTTTCCCACGTCTTCGAGCCGGACATCAAGTCCATCGCCGGAGGGGAAGGACTGCACAAGGGCGCTTGGGCGCGCAGTGTATTCGGCAATGACCACCCCATCACGCTTGAACTCGGGTGTGGCAAGGGCGAATACACCGTGGGCCTGGCACGGCGGCATCCCGATCGGAACTTCATCGGCATCGACATCAAGGGGCACCGTTTCTGGCGTGGGGCCAAGACGAGCTTGGAGGAGGGATTGAACAACGTCGCGTTCCTGCGCACCAAGATTGAATTCGTCCACCACTTCTTTGCTCCGGGGGAGGTCAGCGAGATCTGGTTGACGTTCTCCGATCCCCAGCCGAAAGACGAGAAAGGAACCAAACGCATCACTTCAGCGCTGTTTCTTGAGCGATACCGGGGCTTCATGGTGCCAGGGGGGCAGGTGCATGTCAAGAGCGACAGTCCTCTGTTGTACAGCCTGTCCAAGGAGGGGTGGAAGGAGGCCGGTTTCCCGATCCTCGAGGATTCCGCGGATGTATACGGCGAGTTGGTGCACCGTGTCGATCCCGCCTTCGCAGAAGTGCTCAACATCCGGACTTTCTATGAGCGGCGGTGGCTGGAGGAGGGCAAGAAGATCCACTACCTCAGGACGAGCGTATGAAGTCGCTGTCCACAGGGAATGCGGACCCGGGGCCGACTGCACGTCCAGGATCAGGGGATTTTGAACGCGATGTCCATGCGGTGGCGCGGCTGGTTCCTTTCGGTCGCGTGACGAGCTATGGGGCCATCGCTCGGTACCTCGGGGCCGCCCGGTCGGGTCGCATGGTCGGCTGGGCGATGAACCGTGCCCTTGGAGCCGAAGGCGCCGTGGTTCCAGCACACAGGGTGGTCAACCGCCATGGCCTGCTCACCGGGCGGATGCACTTTCCGACCCCGACAACCATGGGCCAAAGGCTGCGTGCGGAGGGCATCGAGGTCCGGGACGAACAGGTGGTGGACTTCGAACGGCATTTCTGGGATCCTTCAACCGAACTTTGACGCATGGCAACATTGACCAAGGAACGCATTCTCGAAGCCCTCGGTGGAGTGGTCGAACCGGAGCTCGGCAAGGACATCGTGAGCCTCGAGCTCGCTGAGGTGCTCGCCGTGGAGCAGGAAGAGGAGCAATGGAAGGTGCGGATTCGGGTCAAGTCCTCGATACCGGCCATGCATGCCCGTCAGCGCATGCGCGAGGCGGTCGAGTTCGCCATGGAAAAGCTGGCGGGCCAGCAAGGCCTGACCATCATGTCAGAAGTGGAGGTCGTGCCCCTCGGCAGCAATGAGCGCACGCTGGAGACGCGCAAAGTCCTCCCGGGGGTCAAGCACGTGATTGCAGTGGCCAGTGGAAAGGGGGGTGTGGGGAAGAGCACGGTGACGGCGAACATCGCCGTCGAGTTGGTCCGGCGGGGGCACCGTGTGGGCCTCGTGGACGCGGACATCCATGGTCCCAGCATGCCCACGATGTTCGATGTGCTGCGGGAGAAGCCGCAACCCGTTGAGAAAGGAGGGAAATCCCTGATCGGGCCGGTGGAGTCCCACGGCGTGAAGCTCTTGAGCATTGGATTCTTCGCCGACCCGGACCAGGCCATCGTCTGGCGGGGCCCCATGGCATCCAAAGCATTGGGACAGCTCTTCACGGATGCCGATTGGGGCGAACTCGATTTCATGCTCATCGACTTGCCCCCCGGCACGGGCGATGTCCACCTTTCCTTGGTGCAGCTGGTGCCCCTTTCCGGCGTGGTGGTGGTGAGCACCCCACAGGACATCGCCCTCGCGGATGCACGCAAGGGGGTTTCCATGTTCCAATTGGAGAGCATCAACGTTCCGGTCCTGGGGCTTGTCGAGAACATGGCTTATTTCACGCCACCGGATATGCCTGACCGGAAGTACCACCTCTTCGGACGGGATGGGGTCAAGCGGTATGCCGAGGCCTCGGGCACCCCGTTTCTCGGCGAACTGCCCCTCGTACAGGCCATCCGGGAGGCGGGTGACGCGGGGCGTCCTGCAGCCTTGCAGGAGGGTACCGAGGCGGCCCGCGCCATCGCGGCCATGACCGACAGGATGCTCGATGTCCTCGCCGACCAGCCTGCCCGAACGGCGATTGCCCCCACGGAGGCGTAAATTGACCCCATGTCCGCCCATCTGGATCTTGCCGCACTGACCGAGCGCATCGACCGCGCCCTCGATGAGTTGCGTCCATTCCTGCGTTCGGATGGGGGAGACATCACCGTCGTCGGTGTCCGCGATGACCTCGTGGTGGAGGTGGAGCTTCAGGGCGCCTGCGCCCACTGCGCCCAAGCGGCCATGACGATGCGCGCCGGGGTGGAAGAGGCCGTCAGGCGCGTGGTGCCCGAGGTCAAGGAAGTGGTGGCGGTGAACATGCCCGCTTCCGCAGGGGGTTGAACACCATCGCTTCGGCGTTGTTGCACGGACAGCCGGTGTGGAAACTAACTTCGCCGGTCATTCGACATGATCCAAACGGACATCCTCATCATCGGCGCCGGCCCATGCGGGCTCTTTACCGTTTTCGAAGCCGGTCTGCTCAAGCTGCGTTGCCACCTCATTGACGCCCTCCCGCAGGCAGGGGGGCAGTGTGCGGAGATTTACCCCAAGAAGCCGATCTACGACATCCCCGCATATCCGGAGATCCTGGCGGGTGACCTCGTGGACCAGTTGATGGCCCAAGCCGCGCCGTTCAAGCCCGGTTTCACCCTCGGTGAGCGGGCGGAGACCATCGTGAAGGACGATGAGGACCAGTTCATCGTGACGACCAACCGGGGCACGGTTCACCGGGCGCCCATCATTGCGATTGCCGGCGGCCTCGGTTGTTTCGAGCCGCGCAAGCCCCCGGTGGACCGACTGGAGGAATACGAGGACCGCGGTGTCGAGTACATCATCAAGGATCCCGAGTTCTACCGGGGCAAGAAGGTCGTCATCAGCGGCGGCGGCGACAGCGCGCTCGACTGGACCAACTTCCTTGCCGACGGCGTGGCATCGGAAGTGACCCTCGTCCACCGGCGGGATGGCTTCCGCGGCCATCCGGACAGCGTTCAGAAGGTGATTGACCTGGCGGAAGAGGGCAGGATCAGGCTGCTGACCAATGGCGAGGTCGTGGGGGTGGATGGCGAAGAGCACCTTGAAGGCGTGACCGTGAAGCACAAGACCGAGGGCGACATCCGCCTCGGGTGCGACCACTGGGTGCCCCTGTTCGGCCTCAGCCCCAAGCTGGGCCCCATCGCCGATTGGAACCTCAACATCTCCAAGAACGCCATAGAGGTCGACACCTTCGATTACAGCACCGGCGTCGACGGCATCTACGCCATCGGCGACATCAACACTTATCCCGGCAAGCTCAAGCTCATCCTCTGCGGCTTCCACGAGGCCACGCTGATGGTGCAGAGTGCCTTCAAGCGCATCTACCCCGACAAGAACCTCGTGCTCAAGTACACGACGGTCAACGGGGTCAACGGATTCTGACCATGTCCACCATCCGCGTCACCGTCATCGACCGAGAGGACGTCTCCCATGAGCTGGAGGCCCCGACCGACATGAACATGAACGTCATGGAGCTCTGCAAGAGCGCCGAACTGCCCGTCGAGGGCACCTGTGGCGGCATGGCCATGTGCGCCAGTTGCCATTGCTATGTGGAGGACGCCGCCTCAGCTGACCTGCCCGGGAAGTCGGACGACGAGGAGGACATGCTCGACGAGGCCTTCCACGTGGAAGACAACAGCCGTTTGGGGTGTCAATTGCACCTCCGGGACGACATGGACGGCATGGTCATCCGCCTCGCTCCGGTCGGTTGATGAGCGCGGTTTCGCGGCATCAGCAAGTCACATCAATTTCGGGTTCAGGGCAGTACGGGCGAGTGCGTGGACTGCCGGATGGGTACGGGCGGCGTTCAAGGCATCGAGGTGCCGCATGCCGTGCGCGTCGGTTCCGAGTATGCTGATCCATCCATTGTCGATGCAACCGACGGCCGCTTCTTGGATTTCAGGTCCATAGGCGCCGGCGAGCGAGGCGGCATTGACCTGGAGCCGCACCCCTTGTTCATGCCATTCCTCGAACCGCTCGGGTTCATCGTGCCAATAGGGGTAGCGCTCGACGTGCGCCATGACGGGTGTGAGGCCACGCATTTGGACCTCGAACAGGAACTCTTTCAGCAGCCCTTCATCAGGAGGCGCACCAAAGGCCAATTCGAACAGCAGTCGCCCACCCGGGGCCAGCAGTTCACCACCGTTCCTGACCAGGTCGAGCAAACCGGGGTCGAGGAAGTATTCCGCACCCAATGCGAGCCGGAAATCCGGATGGCGCTTTTCGACGGCGCCCTTGAGTGCTTCGAAGGGTGGACGGAGCGTGTCCGGGGTGTTGGGGTACATGCCCGCCATGACATGTGGCGTGGTGACTGCGCCCCGGTAGCCGAGGCTGACCAGCGCGTCGATCATCTCCAGGGACTCTTCCATCGTCTGCGCCCCGTCATCCACACCGGGGACGAGGTGGCTGTGGTAGTCCACGCCAAAGACGGAGAGTTCGATGGGCCCGCATTCAACAGGGGGGGCGCCCGAGGCCTTCCCGAACAGGCGTGCCAACCAGCCCATCAGCGGTCGCCGTATTGCTGGTCGTAGTAGTCCCGGTAGGCACCGCTGGTCACCTCTTCGAGCCAGTCTTCATTGGAGAGGTACCAATCAATGGTCTTGTCGAGTCCCGCTTCGAAAGTGATCGAGGGCCTCCAGTCCAATTCTTCCCTGAGGCGCGAGGCGTCGATGGCATACCGCATGTCGTGTCCGGCGCGGTCTTGCACGTAGGTGATCAGCTGTTCTGTCTCGCCTTCCTCCCGCGCGAGCTTGGCATCCAATTGGCGGCACATGAGACGGATGAGATCGATGTTCTTCCACTCGTTCTCTCCACCGATGTTGTATGTACGGCCATCGGCACCACAGGTGATGATGACCTCCAAAGCGGCGGCGTGGTCCTCCACCCAGAGCCAATCGCGCACATTTACACCCTGGCCGTAGACGGGCAGGGGCCTCTTCTGCACGGCGTTGCGGATGAACAGCGGGATGAGCTTCTCCGGAAATTGGAACGCGCCGTAATTGTTCGAGCAATTCGACAGGACCACCGGCAACCCGTAAGTGTGATGCCAGGCCCGCACGATGTGGTCGCTGGCCGCCTTGGATGAGCTGTAGGGGCTGCGGGGGTCGTAAGCGGTGTCCTCCGTGAAGAACCCGTCCTCTCCCAGTGAACCGTAGACCTCATCGGTCGAGACGTGGTGGAAGCGCTTGCCTTCGAATCCGCCCTCCTCCATCCATACGGTGCGGCAGGCGGAAAGCAGCGAGGCGGTGCCCATGATGTTGGTCTCGAGGAACGCCATGGGTCCCGAGATGCTGCGGTCGACGTGGCTTTCGGCCGCGAGGTGCATGACGGTGTCGACTTTTTCCTCGCGGAGCAGCCCTTCGACAGCCGCCGTATCCAGGATGTCCATCTTCACGAACCGGTGGTTGGGTGCCGATTCGATGTCCTTCAGATTGGCCAGGTTTCCGGCGTAGGTCAAGGCATCCAGGTTGATGACCCGCACCTCCGGGTGGCGGGTGACCCAGCGGCGCACCACGTGCGATCCGATGAAGCCGGCACCTCCGGTGACGAGCAGGACGTTGGGATGGTGGATGATCTCGGCCATGTTCAGAAGCTCCAGTAGTTCAATTGGCCTGAGAGGTGGCTGTAGATGCCCTTGATGTCCACCAGGAGGCCGCTTTCCGGGTCCTTGAAAAGGCGCTGGAACGAGGCGGCATCCAGGCCCACATAATCGGCATGGTTGACGGCCACGATGACGGCATCATAGGCAGCCTCCCGGGGCGCCTCCTGCATGTCCACACCGTACTCACGGTCCACCTGGTCCGGAGCGGCGAAGGGGTCTATGACATCGGTCTCCACATTGAAGGAGCGCAATTCACGGATCACATCAAAAACCTTGGAATTCCGGATGTCGGAGACATTCTCCTTGAAGGTGACCCCCATGACGAGCACCTTGGCCTCGAGTGGATTCACCCCCTTTTCCAGCATGCGCTTGACCACTTGTTTTCCGGCGTAATAGCCCATGCTGTCGTTCACGTATCGCCCTGAATTGATCACCTTGGCGTGGTAGCCCAATTTCTCGGCACGCCACGTCAGGTAATAGGGGTCGACCCCGATGCAGTGTCCGCCCACGAGTCCGGGCGTGAATTTCAGGAAGTTCCATTTCGTGCCTGCGGCCTCGAGCACTTCGAACGTGTTGATGCCGACACGGTTGAAGATGATGCTGAGCTCGTTGATCAGGGCGATGTTGACGTCCCGCTGGGTGTTCTCTATGATCTTGGACGCTTCCGCCACCTTGATGCTCGAGGCGCGGTGTGTCCCGGCCTTGACCACCAGGTCGTAGGTCCTCGCGATGACATCGAGGCTTTCCTCATCGCTCCCGCTCACCACCTTTACGATGGTCTCGATGGTGTTCACCTTGTCCCCCGGATTGATGCGCTCGGGGCTGTAGCCCACCTTGAAATCGGTGCCGAAGGCCAGTCCGCTGTGCTCCTCCAGGACCGGGATGCAGTCTTCCTCGGTGCATCCGGGATACACGGTCGATTCGTAGATCACATAGTCCCCCTTGGAGAGGGTGCGGCCCACCGTCCTTGAGGCGGAAAGCAGGGGGGTCAGGTCCGGCTGGTTCGTCGAATTGATGGGTGTAGGCACGGCCACGACGTAGAACTGGGCGGCCTTCAGGTCATCGGCATCTGCCGTGAAGGAAATGTCGCACCCTTCGAAGGCGTCGCGGTCCAATTCCTCGCTGGGGTCGATGCCCTGCTTCATTTGCTCCACCCTTCCGGCATGGATGTCGAAACCGATGACCCGGATGTGCCTGGCGAAGGCCAGGGCGATCGGCAGCCCGACATAGCCGAGGCCGATCACGGCCAACGTGGCTTCCTTGTCGAGTAATTTTTGATGAAGGTCCTTCATGCGGTGGTTGATTCGAGTTGGACCCCTTGGTCCGACAAAGTGTAAAGTTCGCCCGATTCCGGACAGCGTGCGCGGCCATCCACGAAATCGAGCCGATGCCCGTGGGTGCTCATCCATCCCATTTGACGGGCGGGATTGCCCACCACAAGCGCGAACGCCGGAACGTCTGTCGTGACCACCGCGCCAGCCCCGATGAAGGCATGGGCGCCGATATCGTGACCACAGACAATCGTGGCGTTGGCCCCGATGGTGGCCCCTTTGCCCACATGGGTGCGGGCGTACTGATCCCTGCGCACGATGGCACTGCGGGGGTTGGTGACATTGGTGAAGACGCAGGAAGGCCCCAGGAAGACATCGTCGTCGCAGATGACGCCGGTGTAGAGGCTCACATTGTTCTGCACCTTGACATTGCTGCCCAGAATGACACCCGGGCTGATGACCACGTTCTGGCCGATGTTGCACCCTCTGCCGATCACGGCGTCGGGCATGATGTGGCTGAAATGCCAGATTTTGGTGCCCGCTCCGATGGCGCACCCTTCGTCGATGACCGCAGATTCATGGGCGAACCAGTCCCTATTTCTCCCGTCCAGGTTCACTTGCTGTAGGAGGTGAAGTCCTTGTGCTCGGTCCTGTACAGGTCTGATTCCGACAGTCCTCGGAAATAGCCATAGGTGATGGCCAACCCTTCGGATCGGCCGACCTTCGGCTCCCAGTCCAGCACTTCCCTGGCCCGGCTGATGTCGGGCCGCCGCTGCTTTGGGTCGTCGATCGGGAGGGGCTTGTAGATGACCTTCTGGTCGGTGCCGGTGAGGGCGATGATCTCCTCCGCGAAGTCACCAATGCTGATTTCGTCGGGATTGCCCACATTTACGGGCCTCACCTCTTCGCTGAGCAGCAATCGGTAAATGCCTTCGATCAGGTCATCGACGTAACAGAAGCTCCGGGTCTGGCTTCCATCCCCGAAGACGGTCAGGTCTTCGCCACGGAGGGCCTGGCCGATGAAAGCGGGGAGCACCCGTCCGTCATTGAGCCGCATGCGTGGTCCATAAGTGTTGAAAATGCGGACAATGCGCGTCTCGAGACCGTGATAGGTGTGGTAAGCCATGGTCATGGCTTCCTGGAACCGTTTGGCTTCATCATACACCCCGCGCGGTCCCACCGGATTGACATGGCCCCAGTACTCCTCGTGCTGCGGATGGACCTCGGGGTCGCCATAGACCTCGCTTGTGCTCGCAATCAGCATGCGCGCCTGCTTGGCCCGGGCCAGTCCCAGACAGTTGTGGACGCCGAGCGAACCGACCTTCAGGGTCTGGATGGGAATCTTGAGGTAATCGATCGGGCTCGCCGGGGAGGCGAAATGCAGGATGTAGTCGAGGTCCCCCTTGACGTGGATGAACTGGCTGACATCGTGGTGATGGAATTCAAACCGGTCCAGTCCGGTGAGGTGCTCGATGTTCCGCAGGTCCCCGGTGATCAGGTTGTCCATGCCCAGGACATGGTAGCCCTCTGCCACGAAGCGGTCACACAGGTGCGAACCCAGGAAACCGGCAGCTCCTGTGATGAGGATGCGCTTCATCGGACCGTCCGGGTTGCCCGTCTGCCGATGGAGATGTATTCCCATCCCTGTTGTTCCATGTCGTCCACATCGTAAAGGTTGCGGCCGTCAAAAATGCAGGGGTTGTTGAGCGCTTCCTGCATCCGGCTGAAATCGGGTGTCCTGAAGACCTGCCACTCTGTGCAGATGAGCAAGGCATCCGCTCCTTCGATCGCGGAGTAAAGGCCGTCGGCGTATTGGATGCGGTCACCCAGACGGCCACGGACGTTCGCCATGGCCTCAGGATCGAATGCCGTGACGGTGGCCCCCGCTTCGAGCAATTTCTCGATCATGTACAAGGCGGGCGCTTCCCGAATGTCATCGGTTTCAGGCTTGAATGCCAAGCCCCAAAGCGCGATGTGGACTCCTGAGAGGTCTCCGTTGAAGCGCTTGAGGATGGGGTCGAACAGGACCGTCTTCTGCGCCTCGTTGACCTCCATCACGCTGGTGAGGATTTCGAATTCGAACCCCACTTCACGTCCGCTTCTGTGCAGGGCCTGCACATCCTTGGGGAAACAGCTGCCGCCATATCCGATGCCGGGGAAGAGGAAGCGCGGCCCGATGCGTGTATCCGTACCGATCCCACGCCGCACCTTGTCCACATCCGCTCCCACCTTCTCGCAGAAATTCGCGATTTCGTTCATGAAGGTGATCTTGGCGGCAAGGAAGCTGTTGGCCGCATACTTGGTCAATTCCGCACTCCGCTCGTCCATGACGATCAGCGGGTTGCCCTGTCTGATGAACGGTTTGTACAGCCGGGTCATGACTTCCTCGGCACGGTCGCTTCCGACCCCGATGACCACGCGGTCAGGCTTCAGGAAGTCGTCCACGGCATAGCCTTCCCGCAGAAATTCCGGGTTGGAGACCACATCAAATTCGACGGTGGCATGGGTGGCCACCGCGGCGGTCACCTTCTCCGCAGTGCCCACCGGAACCGTACTCTTGTCCACGATGACCTTGTAGTCCTTCATGATTTTCCCCAATTGGTCGGCCACACCCAGCACGTAGCTCAGGTCGGCACTGCCGTCCTCGCCCGGAGGGGTCGGCAGGGCGAGGAAAATCACCTCGGCGGATTCCACGGCTTCCGCCAGATCGGTGGTGAAGGTCAGACGACCGGCAGCGATGTTCCGTTCGAAGAGGACATCCAGGTGGGGCTCGTAGATCGGAACTTCTCCGTTCCTCATCTTCTCGACTTTCGCGGTATCGATGTCAACACAAATGACATCGTTGCCCGTCTCGGCAAAACAAGTGCCTGATACAAGGCCGACATAGCCGGTTCCAACAACAGCAATCTTCATGGCAGGAAAGGTGGGGGTCTGGTCAAGTATAAAGTTACGAACCGAGGCCCGACCGCACCACATCGGCAATTCGGCTTTGTTGCGCCTCGGAAAGCTCAGTGTGCATGGGCAAACTGATGACCCTGTTTGTGAGGTCGTCGGTGATGGGCAAGGCCCCGCTTTCAAAATCAAGGCCAGTGAAAGCGGCTTGTTGGTGAATCGGCTTTGGATAATATATGCCGAACGGAACACCGTTTTGGGCAAGGCAATCTGCCAGACGGTCCCTTCTTTCGGGGCCATCGCCCTGGGCTCCCAGCTTCAGGGTGTATTGATGGAACACATGTTCGGATCGCCGGTCCCGAAAGGGCACTTCGATCATCGGGTGTCCTGCCAACAATCCGTCGTAGCGGTCGGCCGCTGCCCGCCGGGCAGCATTGTAGTCCGCCAGATGCGGCAATTTGACGTTCAGGATGGCGGCCTGAATGCTGTCGAGGCGGCTGTTCATGCCGATGATCTCGTGCTCATAACGCTGCCGCGACCCATGGTTGCAGATCATCCTGAGCCGTTCCGCCAAAGCGGCATCCCGCGTGAAGCAGGCCCCGCCGTCTCCGTAGCCGCCGAGGTTCTTGGAGGGGAAGAAACTGGTGGTGCCGATGGTGCCCATGGTTCCGGCGGCGCTGCCCGCTCCGCCGGCCTCCTCCAGCTGCCACGACGATCCGATGGCTTGCGCGGTATCCTCGACCACAAACAGTCCATGGCGCTCCGCCAAATGAAGAATGGCGGTCATGTCGGCACATTGCCCGTACAGGTGAACCGGAAGGATGGCCTTTGTGCGGGGCGTGATGGCCCGCTCCACCGCCTCGGGGTCCACATTGAACGTGCGGGGGTCGACATCGACCATGACCGGCTTGAGCCTCAGCAGTTGGATGACCTCCACTGTGGCGATGTAGGTGAACGAGGGCGTGATGACCTCATCGCCCGGCTCGAGTCCGAGCGCCATGAAGGCAGCCTGCAGGGCATCCGTGCCATTGGCGCAGGGGATCACATGCACCGGGTCGGCTTCAGTCCCACCGAGCCAGTCGGCGAGATTTCGGGCGAACGCCTGCACTGCTGGGCCCTGGATGAACGCGCCCGAGCGCACGACATCGAGCACGGCTTGGTCGATCTCCTCTTGGATGCGGGCGTACTGGCCCTTGAGGTCGACCATGTGGAGGGGGGCTTCCTTCGTTTGCGACATGGCGGATTTGTGCACTGCGAAGATAGCCGGTAGCCCCAGCTCCTGATTGCGATTGCTGCGCCTGGACATCGGTCGACAAGGCAGATGCAACAGCGGGTATATAATTTCTACGAATAATCAGTATATTTAGGCCAACTTAACCAAGATGACGTCAAATTGCCCGTTTCGCGTGCGCATGGTCCTGGTCGCCATGTGTTTGTCCATGGCTTTTCCGGGAATGGCCCAAGCGTTCAACCCGGATGCCAACGGCGACGGCCAGATCGGTGCCACCGATGTCATCGCCGTTCTCGCGGTGTACGGCATGCCCCTTGAGCTGGAGATGGAAGCCCCCAGCGTTCTCCACTTCGATCCGGACACCATTGGCATCTTGCCTTTGGGCTACGACCTCTATGTCGCAGAGGACTTTACCTTCCCCTATCTCTACGTGACCGTCCCGGATGGAGAGTATCCCGGCCAATCCTTCAGGCTCGCCGTAGAAAAGCAGCCTGAGATGAACGACCAGCAGGTCTACCTGCAGGATGCCGAGGGCAATTGGTTGACCAATGCCCGCCAATACGACACCAACGGGCTCTATGCCGAGCTCCTCTGGACGGGGATGCGTTGGGTTTCCGCACACCTGGATTGATCGGCCCCATCATTCCTCCACTTTCCTGAACTTCGCGCCCATGCCCGGGTGGTGGAATTGGTAGACACGACAGACTTAAACTCTGTTGGCCCGAATGGGCCGTGCGGGTTCAAGTCCCGCCCCGGGTAC
>CALLLH010000018.1 GCA_938082505.1 uncultured Flavobacteriales bacterium | reverse complement strand
GGCGCACCGTACTCGTCACTGTGGAAGTGCTCACGACCGCGAATGTCCGTGGTGTGTACATACACCTCCTTGACGTTGGCCCGAGCTTTGAACTCCTCGCGCAGCCATCGGAATGGCGCCACCACAGCCACAATGGCGATGCATCCCTGCCTGCTGAGGTACAGCGCAATATCCTGGGCTCGGCGGATGTTGGCCTCGCGGCCGGCTTGGCTGTAATCGGCATTGGCCGTCAGGGCACGCAGGTCATCGCCATCCACCATGAAGGCTTTTTTTCCTTTTGATTCGAGCGCCTCAAGCAGGGCGCGCCCCACGGTGGACTTGCCTGCACCAGGTTGTCCTGTGATCCAAATGATGGGCTTCGCGTCAGCCATGCTGTAAAGATAGCGCCAGCCCATGGGCCATTTCGGGCTCAGATGGCAGGAACCGTTATTCATCTGCGAAAAAAATTATTCGCTATATACAGCTGATTATCAGGTTTTTAAATTCCCCTCTGTGTGTTTTTTTTCAAAAATCCGTAACCCTGGAGGACCGACTGCAGTAAAGGGAAATGGTTTTGGTTACAGCCGCTCCCGCAAGGGAACAGGCGATTTGGTGAAACGAAGGGGTCCTCGAACGCGGGGACCCTTTCTCTTTGCCCCTTTTTTCCGTTCAGCTCATTTCCAGCGGGCCTTTCCGCCCGACGCCACGAACATGTGGATCCATATGGACCGACTCAACCGCTGCAGCAGCGGCAGCAGCAGCAGCAACGTTGCGATGCCACTGGCCAGGAAGGTCTCCGGTTGCTCGAAAAAGCCGGTGAAGTTGACCCAACCCAGGGCACCGAGGGCGTGCAACGCGAACAGGACCCCGAACCACAGGGCCACGGTCAGGCCATAGCTCACGTAGGCGGCGCCGAAATAGAAACCGGGCTCACGGATGAAATCCGTCCCACAATCCGGACATCGGTCGTGCATGTCATTGACCGTCCGCAACCGATAGGGATTGGCCACCTTGAATAGACGCGCTTCACGGCAACCGGGGCATCTGTTGCCCAGGATGCTGGCCAGGAAACTGCGCCTTGGTGACTTGGCGTCGAAACGATGGGTTGTTGGCGCTGTATCCGACAAGGCGATTACGCTTCCAATTGTTGCAGGGCCACCATTCCCTGGTAGTGACCGCCGAGCACCATGAGCTCCTCATGGGTGCCTGATTCAACGATGGTTCCGCGATCGAGGACGACAATCCGATCGGCGCGACGCACGGTGGAGAGCCTGTGGGCAATGACGACCGCGGTGCGCCCTTCCATCACCCTTTCGATGGCCGCTTGGACCAACCGCTCTCCCTCCGCGTCCAATGCACTTGTCGCCTCATCCATCACGAGGATGGGCGGATCGTGATAGAGGGCACGGGCAATGGCGAGCCGCTGTTTCTGTCCGCCGGAGAGGCGTCCGCCACCGTCGCCGATGGGCGTGTCCATCCCGCGGGGCAGCTGGTCGATGAACTCGGTGGCATGGGCGATGTCTGCCACCGCCCTCACCCGATCCGCATCCGGATTCGGGTCGAACAGCGCGATGTTCGCCTGGACCGCATCGTTGAAGAGCAAGGGGTCCTGCGTCACGAAGCCGATGTGGCGGCGGAGGTCGCCACTCGCCACCGTCCTCAAGTCCGTTCCATCGATCCGAATGCTGCCCGTCACCGGATCATAGAGGCGCAACAGCAAACGTGCCACCGTGGTCTTTCCGCTCCCTGACGCCCCCACCAGCGCTACCGTTTCTCCCTTGGAAATCGACAGATCGAATCCCGTCAAGGCCGCGTCGTCCGCGCCCGGGTACTGGAAGCCCACGCCTTCGAAGCGGATGTCCTCGGCGAAACGCAGCGGCCGTGGTTCAGCGGGCTCGACCACCGTCAAGTCGGCGTTCATCACCTCATCCAAGCGGTCCAATGAAGCCGCTCCCTTCTGCACCTTGAAAATGGCATCGCTCAGTGACCTGGCGGGGGGAATGATCTGGCTGAACACCACGAGGTAGCCGATGAACAGCTCTCCTTCGAGGCCCTCTCCGCGCAGCACCAACCGGCCTCCGACGGCCAGCAAAATGGCAATGACCGACATGGAAACGAATTCGCTGACCGGTGAACTGAGGTACTCCCGCTTGTAGAGCTTGCGCATCAGCTGGAAGTAGCTTTCATTGTGCTCGGCGAAACGCCCACGGAACCGGGGAGCCGCATCAAAGGCCTTGACCACGACCATCGCTCCGAGGGTCTCCTCGAGCCGGCTGATCAGATCTCCCAAGCGGGCCTTGCCCCGCCCCGCTGCCCCCCGCAGGGCAGTGGCGATGCGCGAGATGATGAAGCCGGCCACCGGCATGAAAACCAGGGCAAACAGGGTCAGCTCCCAACTGATGGCGAACAGGGTGATCAGCGAAAGCAGGATCATGATGGGTGCCTTGAAGAGCACCTCGAGGGTTCCAATGACGCTGAACTCCACCTCCATCAGGTCGTTCGTCATGCGGCTGATCAGGTCGCCCTTCCTCTGCTCGGTGAAATAGCCCACCGGCAGGGCCAGGATGCGGTCGAAGAGCTGCTCCCTGAGGTCCCTCGCCACACCGGTACGGATGGTCGCCAGGCTGTAGAAGGACAAATACGTCACCGCATTCTTGACGAGGGCCAAAACGGCGATGGAAGCGCACATGGTGAAGAGGGCCTGTTCGGCCCCATGGGTGGCCACGTATTGGTCCAACATCATCGACAGGCGCTCGAAGCCTTGCGGCGCGCCCTCTCCGGACGCCTCCCGCGGACCTCCCGAACGAAACAGGATGCGCAGGAACGGCACGATGGCGAGGAAAGTGAACAAGGACAGGACCGACCCGAGCACATTGAAGGCAATGTTGCCCAACAGGTTCAACCGGTACCGCAGGACCAGACTGAAAAGGTCTTTGAACCGCCTCATCCGCCGGTCGTCCCGATGTAGTTGTGGGGTGAGATGGCCGCGAGTTCCGCCTTGACGGCATCGCTGACCTCGAGGCCTTGGATGAACGAGCGGATGGTGGCCTCGGTGATCCCGGCTTGACCGCGGGTCAGCGCCTTGAGCAATTCGTAGGGTTTCGGCACCCCTTCACGCCGGAGGATGGTCTGGATGGCTTCCGCCACCACGGCCCATTGGCCTTCGAGGTCAGCCTTCAGCCGCGCCTCATTGAGCACCAGCTTTCCAAGGCCTTTGTGCAACGCATTGAGCGCGATCAGGCTGTGTCCGATTGGCACCCCCACATTGCGCAGTACGGTGCTGTCGGTGAGGTCCCGCTGCAACCTGCTGATGGGCAGCTTGCGGGCCAGATGGGCGAGCAGGGCATTGGCGACACCGAGGTTGCCCTCGCTGTTCTCGAAGTCAATGGGATTGACCTTGTGCGGCATGGCCGAGGAGCCGACTTCACCGGCCACGACCTTCTGTTTGAAATAATCGAGGCTGATGTAATGCCAGACATCGCGGTCCAGGTCGATCAGGATGGTGTGGATGCGCTGGAGGGCATCGCACCAGGCGGCGAGGTAATCGTAATGCTCGATCTGCGTCGTGGGATGGCTGCGGTGCAGGCCCAGCTCCTCTTGGACGAAGGCATCTGCGAAAGCGTGCCAATCCACTTGGGGGTAGGCTACGTGGTGCGCATTGAACCCCCCTGTCGCACCTCCGAACTTGGCGGCAAAGGGCACCGCTTCGAACTGGGCGATGGCGTGGTCGAGCCGCTCCACGAACACGGCAAACTCCTTGCCCAGGCTGACCGGACTGGCCGGCTGGCCGTGGGTGCGGGCCAGCATGGGCACCGAACGCCATTGCTCCGCACGTTCGGACAGGTCGTCCCGCACTTGTTGCAAGGCGGGCAAAAGCACATCCGCCGTGGCTTCCGCCATGGACAGGGGAATGGCGGTGTTGTTCACATCCTGTGAAGTCAACCCGAAGTGGACGAATTCCGCACGGGCCTCCATGCCGATGGCGGTCAGGCGATCCTTGATGAAATACTCCACCGCCTTGACATCGTGATTCGTGGTCTTCTCGATGTCCTTCACCCGCTGTGCGCCGGCGGCATCGAACTCGATGTAGATGGCCCTGAGGGCCGCCACCTCATCGTCTGACAGTGCCGGCAACTGCGGCAAATCCAGCGCGTGCAGCGCAATGAAATATTCGATTTCCACACGGATCCGGTACTGGATCAGGCCAGCCTCCGAGAAATAGGCGGACAGCGGTGCGGTGTGGCGACGGTAGCGACCGTCTATGGGACTGATGGCATTCAGGGCGTCGTGATCGGACATCGCTGCTGGGGAGCTGAAGCCCGAAATTACGGCTTGCAGCACAGGGGACACGTACCTTTCGCACATGTTGATCCACACCGTTTCGCACGGACTGTTCAAGCTGGATGGCGGCGCGATGTTCGGCGTCGTGCCCAAGCCCCTTTGGACGAAGCAGCATCCTACCGATGAACGGAACCGTTGCGATTGGGGCCTGCGGTCCCTGTTGATTGAAGAGGGAGAACGGCTGATGCTCGTCGACTGCGGCATGGGCGACAAACAAGGCGAGCGGTTCTTTGCGCATTATGCGCCCCGCCCGGACGATCTCGATGCCCAGCTGGACGCCCTGGGGTACCATCGGGATGACATCACCGATGTCTTTCTCACCCACCTGCATTTCGACCATTGCGGTGGCGCCATCCGCCGGAACCGAAGCAATCCCGACCGGTTCGAACCGGCATTTTCCAACGCGACCTTCTGGAGCACCGAGCGCCATTGGCAATGGGCGACGGAGCCCAACCCGCGCGAGAAGGCGAGCTTCCTCAAGGAGAACATCCACCCCATCGAAGCCTCAGGCCAGCTGCAGTTCATCCCCCGCCAAGCGGGCACGACGGATACGCGCCACCCCATTCCGGGCTTTCCCGATCTGGACGTCCTCTTCGTGGACGGCCACACGGACAGCCAGATGCTCCCGTTGCTGAAGCGCGAAGGCCGAAAGGCGCTCTTTACGGCCGACCTGCTGCCTGCCACCACCCACATTCCCATCGCCTGGGTAATGGGGTACGACACGCGTCCACTGATGACGGTGGCTGAGAAAAGCCGCATCCTGAATTGCGCCGCCAACGAAGGGTGGACCCTGCTCTTCGAACACGATGCGCACCACGAAGCCGCATCCGTGCACCACACCGAAAAGGGCATTCGCCTGGAGCGCGCTGGAAACAAGGCGGATTTCGGGTGGTGAGGGGTCAGTCCCGCAACCCATCCAGGCACTCCCGGACAATCCCGGGACCCGTGTAGACCATGCCGCTGTAGACCTGGACCAGATCCGCCCCGGCTTCCATTTTCTCCCGGGCCGAGGCCCCGTCCTCCACGCCTCCGACTCCGATGATGGCGAACTGTCCGCGCTCACGGAGGTAGCGCACCACTTCCGTGCTGCGCCGGCGAACCGGGGCCCCGCTCAGACCTCCGGCGCCCATGGCTTCCACCGTTGCCGCAGGTGTCCGGAGTCCATCGCGCGCGATGGTGGTGTTGGTCGCAATGACCCCATCAATTCCGGTATCCGCCACCAGCCCCACGATGTCATCCAGTTGCGCATCCGTCAGGTCCGGAGCGATCTTGAGGAACACCGGTCTCAGTGTGGACTGCGTGCGGTTGTATGCCTGCAACTGGTCCAGCAGTGCCGTCAATGGCGCCCTGTCCTGCAGCTCACGCAACCCCGGGGTGTTGGGCGAGCTCACATTGACGGCGAAATAGTCGACATGGGGATGAAGCCCCTTGAAACAGGTGAGGTAGTCGTCCGCGGCATCCGCATTGGAGGTGACCTTGTTTCGCCCGATGTTGCCGCCCACAATCAACCCCTCGGGCCTGTGCTTCAGCCGTTCAATGAGGGCGTCGAGGCCTCCGTTGTTGAATCCCATCCGGTTGATGAGTCCCCGGTCCTCCTTCAACCTGAACAGCCGCGGCTTGGGATTGCCGGGCTGTGGCTTCGGCGTGATGGTCCCGACTTCGACAAACGCGAACCCCATCGCCTCCAACGCGTGGAGCCAACGGCCATCCTTGTCGAACCCTGCGGCCAACCCCACTCGGTGCGGAAAACGCAGGCCCGCCACCTCTACGGCATCACCCGTTGCGGCCCCGGCCGACAAGGACTTCCGAAGCACCCCCCCCACGCCGGGAATGGACAAGCCCAACCCGAACAAAGTCATGGTCCTGTAGTGCGCGCGTTCAGGATCCATGCGGAATGCAAGGGGCCGAATCAGATGGCGGTACAACCTGGCACCGAAGGAAGGAGCGTCCATGGCGGGCAAAGATGTTGATAAACATGTGGAAACGGCACCTTCCAGGAACGGATGCTCCGGTCATCCTTGGAAATAGCTTTACGGCCAACCTGAAGAATGTTGTTCAACTGGGGCAAGAAAAAACTCAAGCCTGAAGAGGCCGCCAGGATGTTCGTCCATGCCACGCTTGACAGTGTGGAGGACGCCTGGGCAGATGTCCTCGGGCTGATGCGGGAGACTCCCCATTTGGAGCACCATCCGAACATCGAGGATTCCGAAGTGGGCCCCTTCCTGTTGGTCGTGCTGGCAGGAAATCTGGATTCCATTCCCCATTTCTTCGAGCCGGGCAGCGACCAGGTTCTCGTCGAAGCCATCCTGAACGAATTGTCCAAGCAGTTGGAATTGCCGGTGGAACAATTGGCCCATCGCATCGGAACCACCCGCGATGCCATGGCCAAGCTGAACAAACCTTCCAAGAAGACGTTGAGCGCCATGTCCCGCGGCATGTATCTCGGCTACAGCCTGAATGACTGCCAGGAAGAATACTTCCGTTCATTGAACGTGCCCAACCCCCGCTTCCTCATGCAGATGGAGGAGATCTTGCGGCATTTCCTGTGGGACTGGTCCTCGTTCCACGAACAGTACCGGCTGCAATTGCAGTCTTCCCAAGGCCTGACGGTCTGACCCGGTTCTTTCTGCCTACCCCCTTCTGTCGAGGTCCCGGGCCTGGTCCCGGTCCTTGATGGTGTTGCGCTTGTCCACCAGTTTCTTTCCCTTGGCAACGGCAATGTCCAGCTTTGCAAAACCACTCTCCGAGATGAAAAGGCGGGTCGGAACCACCGTCACCCCCACATCCCGCAGCTTGCGCTGAAGCTTGCTCAACTCCGTCCGTTTCATCAGGAGCTTTCGGATCCGCCGGGGCTCATGGGTCACATAGCCCGCATTTCCATACACCTCGATGTACATGTTGAAGACGAACAACTCATCGCCTTGGAATTTGCAGTAGGCTTCCATGATGCTCGCCTTTCCGGCCCGGATGCTCTTGATCTCCGTGCCTTGCAGCTGAATGCCTGCCGTGTAACGGTCCGTGAGGAAATAGCTGAATGCCGCCTTCCTGTTCTTGATTTCGATGCCCATGGACGCAGGGACAAATTACGCGTACCGCCGCCTGCATTCAACCTTTCGCGATTTGATGCGTCCTTTGTTCAGCCTGAATGAACACGGCCATGGGGCCGGGTGAGGATCAGGCCATAAAAAGAACAACCAGCCCATGCGGTTCGACCTTGCCCTGATTTGCCTCCTGCTGTTGCCCGCCCTGGGTGCCGGCCAAAATCAAACGGTTGGACTGTTCCTCAATGGACCCGAGGCCTTCGATGGATATACGCTCGTAGCCCCCACGGGGGCAACGCGCACCCATCTGATCGACAACTGCGGCAGGATCGTCAACCAGTGGGACAGTGAATTCCGACCGGGGGAGTCCGCCTATCTGCTCGAAGACGGATCGCTGTTGCGCACGGCACGGCAATCGAGCACCGTCTTCAATGGCGGAGGCATAGGCGGACGCATCGAGCGTTTCAGTTGGGACGGGGAATTGCTGTGGAGCTACACCCTCGCCAATGACACGGCGCACCACCACCACGATATGGCGTGGCTGCCCAACGGGAATGTGGTCCTGCTCGCATGGGAGCTCAAGACGGAAGCCGAGGCGGCTGAGGCAGGCAGGGAAAGTGAGGGGCCCCTGTGGCCTCCAATGCTGGTGGAAATCGAACCGGACGGAGAGGACGGAGGGAATGTGGTGTGGGAGTGGCATGCCTGGGACCACCTGATCCAAGATGTGGATCCCGAGCTCCCCCATTTTGCGGACCCCGCCCTCTCCCCGACCCGTTTCAACATCAACTACGGCCAGGTCACGGGCGGCGGATTTCCCGGAGGCAATGCCGGGGGCGACTGGTTCCACTGCAATGCGGTCGCGTACAATGCGGAACTGGACCAATTGATGCTCAATTCTCGGAATTGGAACGAATTCTACATCATCGACCACAGCACCTCAACGGAAGATGCGGCGGGGCCCGCCGGAGACCTGCTCTACCGCTGGGGCAACCCCCAGACCTACAACCGCGGCGATGCCGAGGACCGGTTCTTTTATCAGCAGCACGATGCCCACTGGTTGCTTCAAGAGGGGCCTTCCATCACCGGTGGGGATTCTGCATTGACCGTGATGGTCTACAACAATGGCAACGGTCGGCCCGGGGGCGACGGCAGTTCGGTGGATGAACTTTTGCTTCCGTGGGCTGATGGCCATTACACGCTCCCCCCGGAAGATGACTTCGGTGTCCCTTTTGCGCCATGGCAGCTGAGCTGGAGTTGGCCCGAAAATCCAAGCATGGCATTCCACAGCCACAACATCAGCGGATCACAGCGCCTTCCCAATGGCAACACGCTCATCTGTGAGGGCAACAAGGGCAAGCTGTTCGAAATCACGCCCGAAGGCGACATCGTCTGGGAATACACCACGGCATACAATCAATGGGGGGCCATCAGTCAGGGCGACAATCCCTTCGGCACTGCCACCTTCAGGGCCTACCGCTACGCACCGGACTACGCGGCATTCGCAGGGCGGGACATGACGCCGGGAGACCCTGTTGAGGGCAATCCCCTCCCCTTCGATTGCACCCTGTACCCAGCACCCATCGACACCTCCGGCACGACGGGCCTTGAAGCCGGTGTGGTTGAATTCCTGTTCGGCCCCAACCCGGTGGACCATGCCCTCTTCGTCCGCAGCCCGGTGCCGGTCGCCCTGCGCTTGACCGACCTCTCAGGCAGAACTCTTGGCACCCATCTCGAAACATCGACGGAGCACGTCGTCGATGTTTCCGCGTGGCCTGCAGGCATGCTGCTGCTGCACACCTTCGATGCCCAGGGACTGCCCCTGGGCCCGCCCCGACGGCTTCATATTCGCCATTGACACCCAACTTTGCCCCCCGATTTTCAATACGACCATGACCCTTCGATTGACCGCTATCCTAGCCATCCTGCTCCCCTTCGGCGCTGTTCCTGCCCAGAATACCGTGGGCACCATCGCCTATGACCCCGACCTGTATACAGAAGGGTACACGATGATCTACCCGCACAACCAGAACCGCGCGATGCTCCTCAATGCCTGCGGAGAAGTGGTGCACGATTGGACCATCGCAGAGAACCGCAGGCCGGGCAACACGGCATACCTGCAACCCAATGGGGACATCATCATGACTTCGCGGCCGGCCGCCGTGGGAAACGACCCGATCTGGGCGGGTGGCGGTGGTGCCACCATCGAAAGGCGCACGTGGAACAACGAGGTGCTGTGGAGCTTCACCGCCAACAACGACAGCATGCGCCTCCACCACGACTTCACGGTGACGCCGCAAGGCAACGTAATCGCCATCTGCTGGGAAGTCATCGACAGCCTTGAGTGCATCGAGAACGGACGCGACCCTGCGCTGCTCGATGGCGGAGAGCTGTGGAGCGACAAGCTCATCGAATTGCAGCCCGACACCTCGGGTGGAGCGGACATCGTATGGGAATGGCGGGTGTGGGATCACCTCGTACAGGATTACGACAGCACCAAGGCCAACTACGGCGTAGTGGCGGACAACCAGCACCTGATCGACCTCAATTTCGGCTCGCCCAGCTCACAGGCCGCCGATTGGCTGCACATGAATGCCATCGATTATTTCCCCTTCTACGATACCGCGGGTCAGATCATCATGAGCGTCCCCACCTTCAACGAAGTGTGGGTCATCTGGCACGATTGGCAGTTCAATGACAACCTGATCTGGCGCTGGGGCAACCCCGAGGCTTATCAAAGGGGGGACAGCGCGGACCAAAAGCTGTTCTACCAGCACGACATCCATTGGGGCAACGGACTGGGCGTCCAACCGGGCAACCCCGATTTCACGAAGTTCTTCGTCTTCAACAACCGGGTACCCAGTGCGGACACGACAGGAACACATTCTGAAGCCGCCATCATCTCACCCATTTTCGACGAATACGACGGTGGCTACGAGTTCAATACGTCGACGGGACGCTGGGGTCCGGAAGATTTCCAATGGACCTACACCCAGCCGGGCCTGAGCAGCACGGGACTCAGCTCTTTCCAGAGGCTGGGCAATGGAGGCAACCTCATCTGCAACGGCCGTACCGGGGAACTCTTCGAAATCACGGAGGATGGCGAGCTCGCCTGGGAATACAGGACACCGCTGATTCAAGGGGCGCCAGTGGAACAGGGCACCGAGCTCCAGATGAACAACAACCTCACTTTCCGCGCCGACCGATACCCCTTGAATTTCCCTGCTTTTGCGGGCCAGGACCTGTCTTCCGGAGAGGTCATCGAGATCAATCCCACGCCGCTCGAAGCATGCGGCAGTGCGGCGGTTTGTGGCGACCCCATTGCCTGCAACTACGGCGATGAAGGAACCTGTGAATATGTCGATGCCGATGCCCCCCTGGGCACCGTGGGCGTGATGATGCTCGGGCTCGTCGACCCTGAAGCCTGCGGCGGATACGAAGTCTACGATGACGGCTTTGTGACCTTGGTCCCCGGAACCGACACCTCCGGCCATACCTGGTCCATCACACCGGAAATCGCCACATTGCTGGTCGCCTCCGGATTCCAGGTGCTCTACGACGACCTCCTCTCCCAAACTTTGTCTGTCTGCGGGTCCGATATGACCGTGGTCAGCGGGTATTCCGGCGATACCACAACAGTCGCGTACGACGGTACGGGATGGGTCTGGCCTCTCTACGGAGGATACACCGCCCCTGTGGTCAATTTCGAAGCGGGATGCGGCGACCCTGAGGCCTGCAACTTCAATCCCTGTGCACTGGCCGATGACAGCCTGTGCACGGCGCTGGAAGCGGTCATCACCTCAGATGATGCCTCAGGGTTCCTGCAATGCGAAGTCTCGGGGGGTACTCCGCCCTATGAGTTCATCCTGCTGGACGGAAACCAGGTGCCGACAGGAATCGAAGGTGGGGTTGGCAACCTTTCCCTCGCGTGGACAGGATTGCCGGATGGGGCCTATTGTATCGAGGTCGTTGACGCCATTGGCTGCGGCGACATCTTCTGCGACACTTTGGGGGTCTCCTCCGTCGTGGATGCTGTCCATTCCACATTCGTGCTGCTCCCCAATCCGGCGAGCGGAGTGGTTCGGCTGAGCCTGCCTGAGGCATGGGCGGTGCAATCCATCGTACTCCGGGATGCAGCAGGAAGGGAGGTCCTTGCCTCCGGTGACATGATGAATGTGGAAACCCTTGATGTGGGCGGGCTGCGACAAGGCACCTATCTCGTCGAAGTGCTCCACCTGCAAGGCAGGGCCGTCCAACGCCTTGTGGTGCGCCGATAAGGCGCGCTACATTGCACCCGATGCCCGAAGAAACCATCCTGAGATCCCGGGAGGGCGGAGTCCTGACTTTGACGCTCAACCGTCCTGCTGCCTTCAACAGTTTTACGCGTCCCATGGCTGCTGCCCTGCAAGGAGCCTTGGATGATGCCGCTGTGGACGAAACCGTGCGCTGCGTTGTCCTTACCGGTGTGGGCAAGGCGTTCTGTGCCGGTCAGGATTTGAAAGAGGTGACCGCCGAGGATGCCCCCCCACTCGAGGACATTGTAGGGGGGAGCTACAACACCACGGTCCGAAAAATGCGGGCCCTCCCCAAACCCATCATCGCCGCCGTCAATGGCGTTGCTGCCGGAGCGGGTGCCAACCTCGCCCTTGCGGCAGATTTGTGCGTGGCCGCATCCAGCGCCCGGTTCATACAGGCCTTCTCCAAGATCGGCCTGATTCCCGACAGCGGTGGCACCTGGATGCTGCCGAGGCTTGTCGGATTGCAGCGGGCGACGGCCCTCGCCTACTTCGGCACCCCCGTCGGTGCCGAGGAAGCCGCGGCCATGGGCATGATCCACCGTGCGATCGCCGACGATGAGTTCACCGCGGAAGTGGCGTCCATGGCCAAGCAGCTCGCCGCCATGCCTACCCGGGGATTGGCGTTGACGAAAGCCGCGTTCGAACAGGGATTTGAGCAAGGGTTGAGCGCCCAGCTCGATACGGAAATGGAACTTCAGCGGGCCGCATCCCGTACAGAGGACTACAAGGAAGGGGTGGCCGCATTCCTTGAAAAGCGGCACCCTAACTTTCACGGACGTTGACCATGGAACAGCTTGCCCACATCGGCCTTGGCTGGATAGCCTGTGAAGAGCGCCTGCCCTCGAACGGGGAGCGCGTCCTCGCGGTGGTGCCCGGCAACGAAGTCCTGCTCCCCGGCAAGGCCAGCTTCGAGCTGAGGGAAGTCCTGGTCCTTCGGTTCATGGAGCACTTCTTTGCTGAGCAATCCAATCAGGCGGACAACCACGGCCGTCACTTCTGGTCCGGGGAAGGCGCGTCGAACCAATATTTCAAGGCGGTGACCCATTGGATGCCCATGCCTGAAGCCCCTCCCCCTTCCCAAGAGGACAACGGCTGAGGCTCAAGCGCCCTTGAGGGCGAAAAACTGCCCCGCAACCCCTACGAAGACGTGGGATTCTCCCGCGATTTCAATCGTATACAGCGAGGCCACGGTCAGGTCCTGCCTCTCGGCCATCTTGCCGCCAGCCGCGCCTGCAATCTGCCCGAGTCCACGACGGAATTTCTTGCCGAGCTCGGATTCACCGGGTTCATCGTCGGCCAGTTCATTCTGGACATATACCGAGAGCCAAGCTGAAAAAGCCGCCTGATCGGGATTGGTGAAATACAGGGCTCCACCGGCAAAGACCAGCAGCAGAAAGAGGTTGCGAATGAACTTCATGGAGTTGCGTTGAGGATGTGGAATGCCTGCACCGCGTAGAGGGCTGCAGTTTCTGTTCTGAGGCGATGGGAACCGAAGGTCACGGGCGCAAAGCCACGCTCTGCGAATGCCTCGATTTCCTGCGGTGTGAAATCGCCTTCCGGACCAATGGCCAACAGGGCATCGCGGCCCACCGGCAAGGCTTCCTGCAAGGCCTGGCGGGACCATTCCGGATGCTCCGGTACGGGACAATGGGCGAGTCCAAGCCACGTCTCCCCAGCAGGCAATGCGTGCAGGGCTTCGGACAATCCCATGGCCGGCTGTAGCTCCGGAAGCCAGGCCCGTCGGCTCTGCTTCATCGCTTCCACCAAAGTCCGTTGCCACCGTTCCCGCTTTTCCACACGGCGCTCACTGCGCGTCGTCCAAATGGGCTGAATGGAGGAAATGCCGCATTCACAAGCCTTTTCCAGAAACCACTCAAAACGGTCCGTGTGTTTTGTAGGGGACACCCAGAGGGTCAATCGGGGCGTCGGTACTGGAAAACACTCCGGCATGCCCACCTGGAGCAATGCTTCGCGCTTCCCCACGGATACGACCTCGGCGGAGAATACCGCGCCACGGCCATCGGCCAATTCTACAAAGTCTCCGGGCTTGGCCCTCAGGACCTGTCCCAGATGACGGGCTTCATCCGGACCCAGCAGGTAGGAACCCATGGCCACGTCAGGAGCATGGAAACGGCGCATGGGGCAAAGAAAGACCGGACCCGGAAGGAATCTTCCCGGTCACTTCACAATCATCCACATTGTATCGTCAGTCCGACAAGATGCCCGCTTTGGGCGCGGCATTGCGCACAGCAGCCGACACCCCGTCGGCGAACTGCTCGAAATTGGCATTGAATCGGTCGGCCAAGGCATCCGCTTTCTCATCGAAGGCTTCGCCATCATTCCAGGTATTGCGGGGATTCAGCAGTGCATCGTCCACATTCGGGGCAGCCATTGGAACTTCCCAGCCGAACCTGGCGCATGGCGCGAAATCCATGGCATCCATGCTTCCGTTCAGCACCGCGGCCAGCAGCGCGCGCGTATCCTTGAGGCGCATCCGATGCCCGACACCATGCGGTCCCCCGGTCCAGCCGGTGTTCACCAACCAGACCTTTGAACCATGTGCCTTCATCCGCTCACCCAGCATCTCGGCATAACGGCCGGGGTGCAGCGGGAGAAAAGGGGCTCCGAAACAGGCGCTGAACACAGCGGTGGGCTCGTCAATGCCGTCTTCCGTTCCGGCCACTTTGGCCGTGTACCCGCTGATGAAATGGTACATCGCCGTCGGGGCATCCAACCTGGCCAGCGGAGGGAGAACGCCAAAGGCGTCACAGGTGAGGAAGAAAATGTGATCCGGGTGGGCGCCTTGCCCACTCGGCTTGGCCCCTTCGATGTGGTCCAGGGGATAGCTGACCCGGGTGTTCTGGGTCGTGGTGGCATCGGCATAATCCGGCGTCACACCGTCAGGACCGAAGCCGATATTCTCGAGCAAGGCCCCATGACGGATGGCCCCGTATATGTCCGGCTCGCGGTCAGGGTTCAGGTCGATGGTTTTCGCATAGCACCCCCCTTCGAAATTGAAAATGCCATCCGAGGCCCATCCATGCTCATCATCTCCGATCAACTTCCGATTGGGATCACTGGACAGTGTGGTTTTTCCGGTTCCGGAAAGACCGAAGAAAATGGCCGTCTTCCCGTCGCTCCCCTCATTTGCCGAACAATGCATGGGCAGGACATCCGACTCCGTAGGCAGAAGGAAGTTCATCGCACTGAACATGCCCTTCTTGATTTCTCCCGTGTAACCCGTGCCTCCGATGAGCACACGCCGGTGGGTGAAATCGAGGATGGCGAAATTCGATTGGCGGATGCCATGACGTTCCGGGCTGCCCTTGAATCCCGGGGCACAGATGACGTGCCAATCAGGCTCGAAATGCGCGGCGTCCTCCGGGTTTGGTCGAATGAACATGTTGTAGACAAACAGGTTGGACCATGATTTTTCAGTCATGACCCTGACGGACTTGCGGTAGGATTCGTGTGCCCCAATGAAGGCGTCTCTGACATACAGGCCTTTCCCATCCAGGTACTGCATCAGGTCTTCATGCAATGAGGTCGCCTGTTCAGGTTGGATGGCCTTGTTGACGTCCCCCCACCACACTTGGTCACGGGTCAGGGAATCAGAGACGATAAACCTGTCTTTGGGACTTCGGCCTGTAAATCGGCCGGTATCTATGGCGAGTGCGCCTGTTGATGTCAGCTTGCCCTCGCCTGCAAGCAGGGTCCTCTCAATGAGCCGAGCGGGGGGGAGATTCCACCAGATGCTTCGGGCTTTTCTAAGACCGCTCTGGGCCAAATCCGGGTGGAATGGCGTGTTTCCTTGGTGTACCATGGCTTTGGGCCAGATCATTGCTGTCCCACTCGAAGATATGAAATGAGCTTGACGAAAAGGCGATGTACCCGCGTCAGAATTTTCTTACTTCTTGCTTTTTTCGCCTGATTCACAGGGCTGCAAGTGGATGCACCACCACACCCAACCCGCGATCATGAGGGTGCCCCCAAGCGGTGTAACGGGCCCCATGACGGACGTCCAGCCCCACCCGAAAGCCCCCCCGAAAACCAAGATGAAAATGCTGCCCGAAAACAGCCAGGCCCCGACCTGGACAAGCTTGATTCCTCGGGTCCTCCCCGTTGCATTGGCGGCCAGTATGGCCACCCCCATGACCAGGGCATAACGGGATGCCGTCTCATAGGCCACCCCTCGCGGCGCATCCAGCAGACCGCCCAGTGCATGGGCCCCGAACGCCCCTGAAATGATGCCGACCACAATCAATATCCCTGCCCCACGGAGCTGTCCGATTTGCTTCTCTTGTTCCATGATGGGGACCTAATTTGCAGCAAAGAAACCCCGACCGCAACAGAGTCCGCGGCCATTGATTCTCAAGCCCCATGAAATTCAAATCGGCACTCATTCTTCCCCTTTTCCTGTATGCCTGCGGCGGAAGCCCGGACGCGCCCTCCCCGGATGCGGTTGAAGTGCAACAGGAGGCCACCAAGAATGGCGTCAAGGGCAAGGGAAAAAAAGTCCGGAAATCCTACACCGCGGAAGAGCTCAATGAGCCCTACAGCCGTGTGAGCCCATGGCGCTATATCGTCACGAGTCCGGAAACCCAGTATTTCGAGCGCATTGTGGGCAAATCAACCATTTCCCGGGATGTGCACAACAGTGGTCACGCCGTCCTGGTCCCCCAAGATCCTACCTACACGTTTGACAAGGAATGGAAAGGCATCCTCGATGAGGGACAGGAAGCTGCGCTGGACCGCTACGTCAAGGCCCACGTCGTGGTGGGCATCAAAGGGCCGAAAATGCTTGAAGGCCAATATGAGAACCTCAATGGCGACCCCGTCACCATAGAACGCAACGCCATGGGTGAATTGGTCTGTGGAGGCGCCAGGCTTCTCGGCAAAGAGGTGGAGACGGATGCAGGATTGGTGATTCCCGTGGTCGGCATGGTGGAACCCATTCGATGGGATTGATGTCACAAATGCCCTTTTCTGAGGGTAAAACAGGCATGAGCATCGAATGGAACCAATGCTGGCTGCTTTCTATTTTTTCCTTGGTCGGCCTCCTTTTTGGGTTTTCCGTCGCATCGCATTCACAGGAACTGCCTGAATTCGGAAGGTGGGATACCGTTGCGGTCTTAGGGCTGGATGGAGCACCGCTCGACAACCCTTGGGCAGGGGGGCTCACCGCCCCGCAATTCTCTGCGGCCGACCTGGACGGCGATGGCGTGCAAGACCTCTTTGTTTTCGATCGCAGCGGCAACCGTGTGCTCGTCTTCCAAGGATGTGTTTCCGATGTTCCAGCAGCATCCATTACCTATCACCATCGCCCGGACTGGCGGTCCGCTTTTCCCGATGAGCTTCGGAACTGGGCCCTGTTGCGTGACGCCAACTGTGATGGCACCGCGGACATCTTCGTGAACAGCCAGAGCGGCGTCCGGATCTGGCTGGGGGAATTCATGAACGGCATGACCGAATTCCCCGTCGTGCCCTCGGCCAACGTGTTCGCCAACTGGGACTTTGGCAGCGGGGACCAACAACTCCCGATGGTCTGCCTGAACACCGACATTCCAGCGATCGGAGATTTCGACGGTGACGGAGACCTGGACATCGTCACCTGGACAGAGACCTCTTCCACGCTCTACAGCTACACCGGAAGGGGGGCCACTGCGGAATCGGTCGGTTGTGGGGACACCCTGATCTGGGACGTGACCAACCGCTGCTTCGGCATGCTGGACGAAGCCACGGAAGACAATACGGTTTTCATAGGGGAGGCGCATTCCTGTGACTTCAATGTCGCTGAACCCCGTTGGGAAGGAGGGGGCGTGGTCGAGCCCTCATCAGGCATGCGGCATGCCGGCGGGACAACCGCATTGTTGGAACTCGATGGAGACGGCCACCTCGACATGCTCCTCGGCGATGTCTCCTACAACCAATTTGTGGCCTGCTACATGACGGATGCCGCGGATGGACAGGACAGCACGATGAGCACCACGAGCGCCTGGCCGGCAGACCTGGGCGACGGGGACACCTTGGACATCCAGCGGTTTCCCGCTGGATTCCCCCTGGATGTCGATCAGGACGGTGTGCAGGATCTGATCGTGGCGGCCAATGCCACTTTCGAAGTGGATGGCCGGCATGGGGGCTGGTGGTACCGCAATACCGGAACGGATGCTGTGCCGGAATGGACGCTGCAGACCCGTGCTCTGCTTCAGGAGGGCATGATCGATGTGGGCCGCGGCGCCTACCCGTCGTTCACGGATTTCGATGGGGATGGCCTGCTGGATCTGGTGGTGGCCAACAAGGAGCGCTATCTCGGTCCCGGCATGACTCCCGCCCTGCTTGCCCGATTCCGCAATGTGGGAACGCCCTCGGCACCTGCTTTCGCACAACTCGACACGAATTGGTTGGCCTTGCCCGGTTTCGGCCTTGAAAGTGTGGTCCTCGCTTTCGGAGATCTCGACGGCGACGGCGATGAGGACCTGGTGCTCGGCGATGAACTCGGCAACTTGCACCGCTGGGAGAATGTTGCGGATGTCGGCAACCCCATGGACCTGGTGCTCACCGAAGCGGCGATGGCTGACAACAGCGGCGATGCCATCGACGTCGGACAGTTTGCAGCCCCCTTGCTGCACGACTTGGACGGTGACGGGGATCTCGATTTGCTCGTGGGTGAGAAGAACGGGAACCTGAACCTCTATGCAAACACCGGCAATGGCGCCGCGCCGGCATTCTCGCTCGTGACTGCCAATTGCGGCCAGGTTCTGGCCAACAATCTATTGGGCATCAACGGCTTCTCGGTGCCCGAAATCTGGCCGACCGATACCGGCCTGGTTCTCATTCTCGGCAATGAACTCGGCCGGCTTCAACTATATGATTGTCCTGACAACCCGATGGCCGAGGCTGACACGGAATGGACAGAACTGGATGCGGAGTGGCTGGACCTCTACGAGGGGGAATTCGCTGCTCCGGCCATGGCCGACCTCAACGGAGACGGGTTCCGTGATCTCGTTGTGGGGGTCAGGGATGGTGGACTGACCCTGTGGAAGGGCGGGACCTCCGAATCCGCATTGAGGGGTTGTCTCCCCGTCGTGGACGCCATCGCCAACCTCCCCTCCCCCGCCAAGGGATGGAACCCCGCACCCAATCCAGTCCGCGCCGGCATGGCGATTTCCGTGCCGGGAACCGGCCTTGAAGTGCACGACCTGCTCGGTCGTTGCTTCGGTCGACTCGACGCAGTGGATGGCAACGTGACTTGGCCCCCACATTGGCCCATCGGCACCTATCTGGTGCGTCCTGCAGGACCCGGAAACAATACGGGCGCCATCCCCATCGGAAATGGCGCCCGCAGGCTGGTCGTGACCGACCGATAGCGAGGGGACACGTTCAGACGCCCATGCCGTCCAGCACGTCGGCCACCTCCTTGACGGCCTTGGCGCTCTCGTGCAACAGGGCCATCTCGTCCTCGTTGAGCTGGAGTTCGATGATCTCTTCGACGCCCTTGGCTCCGAGTTTGACCGGCACGCCGAGGTAGAGGTCGCTGAGTCCGTATTGGCCCGTCAAGCGCGCACAGCAGGGGAAGATGCGCTTCTGGTCCTTGACGATGGCTTCGACCATTTGCGCAGCAGCAGCACCCGGTGCATACCAGGCCGATGTGCCGAGCAACTGTACGATTTCGCCTCCGCCCTTTTTGGTGCGGTTGACAATGGCCTCAAGGGCGTCGGCGTCGATCATCTCGGTCACGGGGATGCCGCCCACGGTCGTATAGCGGGGCAGCGGCACCATGGTATCTCCGTGGCCGCCCATGAGCACGGCCTGGATGTCCTTCGGGCTCACATCCAGGGCTTCGGCAAGAAATGCGCGGTAACGGGCCGTGTCCAGCACGCCGGCCATTCCCACCACGCGGTGGTCGGGCAACCCCGCCGTCTTCCATGCCTGATAGGTCATGACGTCCAGTGGGTTGGACACGATGACGATGATGGCCTCCGGGCTGTGTGGCAGAATCTGCTCCGTCACACTTTTCACGATTCCCGCATTCGTGGCGATGAGGTCATCGCGGCTCATTCCGGGCTTGCGCGGCAGGCCGCTGGTGATGACCACCACATCGGACCCCGCGGTTTTCGCATAATCATTGGTGGACCCCACAGTGCGGGTATCATAGCTGTTGACGGGGCTCGTCTCCCAGATGTCGAGGGCTTTTCCTTCGGCAAATCCCTCCTTGATGTCGAGGAGGACAACCTCGTTGCAGACTTCTCGGGTGGCGAGCACATCGGCGCAAGTGGCGCCCACATTGCCGGCTCCGACGACGGTGACCTTGGTACGTTGGATCATGTAGTGGGGAATTGGGGGTATTCGGTCTGCAAAAGTAAGGGAGGGAATAAGGCGGTGGGTTGACCGTTCATTCCCAATTTGGACGTCAGATGCGCACCCCTGGTTTTCTTCCCCTCGCCCTGCTCCTCTCCGTCCTGCTGACCGAGTTGCCACAGGCTTTCGCCCAGCCTGGTCCGGACACCTCGCAATGGCCGTCGGGTAACGCCGGCAGTGACTTCAACATCACCGATGCCGAGGGCCGTAAACAGGGGAGATGGATCCGGGTCTATCCAGATGGTCAACTCTACTACAGTGGCTCTTTCAAGGATGACCGCCCTGTGGGTCACTTCACTTTTTTCCGCCAGAACGGGCGGGTGCTGAGCGAGGTGGAGCACCAACAGGATTCGGATATCGCCAAGGCCATCCTGTACCGTGAGGACGGCACGGAATCGCACATCGGACAGTACCGCACGGTCCGGGAGAATGGCGAATGGACCCAAATCAAGACCGGTGCTTGGGACGCCTATGATGCCCAAGGACGCATCCGGGTCAAGGAGCACTATCAGGAGGACCGATTGGATGGACCCTATCTCGCGTACCACCCCAACGGCAATGTCCTCGAAGAGGGGCAATACCGAAAAGGTGGAAAATCCGGACTTTGGAAGACCTACAACCGCGAAGGGAGCTTGCGCTCGGAAGAACTGTGGCGCGAAGGCGAACGCCATGGAGCATCGACGGTTTTCCAGGACGATGGTCAACCGCTCAGCAAGGGCGATTACGCATTGGGTCTTCCCGTCGGGGCCTGGACCACCTACACACCGCGCGGAAAAGTGCGGTCGTTGATCACCTACGAGGATGGACGAGCAGTCTCGGAAGTGCCGCAGAATGGAGAATTCGAGTCGCATTACCCCAGCGGACGGCCGGAATGGGTCGGACGCTATGCCCACGGACGGCTCGACGGCCCCTACACCGCTTGGCACGACCTCGGCGAGTGGACCATGGTGCCGGCCGACCAGGGACAGCAAGGCCAAGGCATGCCCCCGGGCATGGGTGGCGGGGGAAACCGGAATGACCCCATGCGCCGCGAACTGCGCAACCAGCCGCTCAGGGAAATGGGCGAGTACACGGCGGGTGTAAAAGACGGGGTGTGGCGGTATTTCGACGAGCAGGGCGACCGCATCCGCACGGAGACATGGAATATGGGGCGCCTCGATTCCACCGAAGAATGAGGTGGCTCATCCCATTTCAGTTGCTGGCCTGCTGCATGTGCAGTGGTGCTGCACTGAAGGCCCAGATTGCTCCGGACCACCATTGGGTAGGCTTCGCCGACAAAGTGGGGTGCGGGGTCGACATCAGCGCCCCCGATGCCGGCCTGCAGCTGCTGAGCCAACGGGCGCTGGACCGGCGGATACGCCAAGGCATCAGCCTCGACTCCTTGGATCTTCCTGTCCCGCCGTCGCGCATTGAAGCGGTGCTGACCGTGGGCGAGACGGACGCCGGACGCCCGGTGCAGCTGCTGCACCGCAGCAAGTGGTTCAACGGCATCGTCATCCAGATTGATACCGCACTTGTGGATTCGGCGCAGGCCGCCACCCTGCTGGCTGAAATCGAGATGGTCGATGGCGTCATTGAAACGCGTTCCACCCTCTGGCACGGCGCCCCCCGACCGGTCGACCTGCCTTCCGCCGTGCGTCCCCGGTTGCATCAGGAACACCAAAGTGGTCTCCAGGGCTACGGCATGGCATGGGGCCAGACCGACCAGCTGCGGCTGGACCTGCTCCACGGACTTGGCCACCGCGGCAAGGGCATGATGGTCGGTGTATTGGACAGCGGTTTCGACCGGGTGGACGACAACCCCGCCTTCGCAAGGGCCCACGCCGAGGGCCGGATCATCATCGGCGGGAATTTCCCCAATGGGGGAAACGCCTCACCCTGGATCTACACGGAACACAGCCATGGGGCCATGGTCCTTTCCACCATGCTCGGCGTCCTCGAAAATCCCGCCGAGGACCCCTTCATGGGAAGCGGCCCGGATGCCACCTACGTGCTGTTCCGCACTGAGGACGTGCATTGGGAGCACCTGGTCGAAGAGTTCCACTGGGTTGCCGCCGCCGAGCGTGCCGACAGCATGGGATGCGATGTGCTGAACACCTCGCTCGGTTACTCCCTCTTCGACGACACCAACTCCGACCACAGTCCGGCCGAATTGGACGGCGAGACCTTCCGCATCACGCAGGCCTCTGACATCGCGGCCGCCAAGGGCATGCTCGTCTTCAACTCGGCAGGCAACAGCGGCAACAACCCTTGGCAGAAGATCACCGCACCGGCTGATGGAGACAGCGTGATCGCCGTAGGCGCTGTGGATGCCTTCGGTCAGCATGCGCCGTTCAGCAGCTACGGACCCTCGGCCGATGGCCGTGTCAAGCCCGACCTTTGCGCGACGGGACGCGACGCGGCCTACATCCATCCCGACGGCACCATCCGCAGCGGCAACGGAACCTCTTTTTCCTCCCCCATCCTGTGCGGGGCCGCAACGAGCCTGTGGAGTGCCCACCCAGACCAGCCCGCCTGGGCCATCCGCCGGGCCCTGCTCGAATCCGCCTCGCAATGGACCGCCCCTGACACCGTTCGCGGCTTCGGCATTCCCGACCTGTGGACCGCCCACCTTCTCCTGGGAGGGCGGGAACCGGAAGCACCAACAGGAGGATCCGGCCTGCTCATTTACCCCAACCCGGTTCCGGCCGCAAGCGGTGCATTGCGTGTGGCATTCAAGGAGGGCAACCTCCTCGCGGCCGCCGGGAGTCCATTGCGCTGGACAGTCCGCAACCCCTTGGGACAGATCCTCGCAGAGGGTGCGGTGGAGCGGGGCAAGGAAACCTTGACCACCCTCACCCTCGATGTGGGGCCCCTGGCCACGGGCAGCTATCTGCTCCTGTTCGATGGCGCGCCGGAGGAGGATTCCGGCGCTCCTCCTGCGGCTTGGGCTCGGTTTGCCGTGGAATGACGAGATTCCGATCATGAGCTGGCCCCGCGCATTCACCCTTCTGCCTTTCATGGCCTCACTGCTGTGGAGCCATCCCATGGAGGCCCAAAGGATCAAGCGTGAAAGCACGGCCAAGCAGCGACAGGGCCAAATCGACCAGCAGAAGGACCGCAACAAGGAGAAAGAAGCCTCTTTTCGGCAAGGCAGGAAGGACCATTGGAAGGCGCAGGACCGATCGACCCGCAAGCGCTGGCGCGCCCAACGCAAGGCCGCGAAACGCATGCGCCGCGGCGGAGGACCGGACAGCTGGTACAAGGGCATGTTCAAATCCGGACGTCCCATTCCCTGGACACGGCGCGCCGTCAACAAGGTCGGTAACCTCTTCAAACGCAAGCGCCAACGCAGGTCCTACTGAAGGATGTCATTTACGGGGTGACAAGCAGCATGGTAATTTCTGACCATGCGCGCACTCTGCTCCGATTTTCGGGCCATTCTGTTCATCAACCTTTTCTTCGCCTGGCTTCTTCTGGCAGCTGCCCACTGTTGGGGGGCTGAATGAAAAAGCCCCTCGTGGGAGGGGCTTTTCTGAGCCGATACGCGGACTCGAACCGCGGACCTACGCATTACGAATGCGTTGCTCTACCAGCTGAGCTATATCGGCCTGCGTCACCGCTTCCGGCGACGGGGCGGCAAAGATACGCACGCGGTATAAGAAGGTTGCGCCAAGGGTTGAAAAATCCTTGGTCCATTGCCCTGTTCAGCCCTTTCGGTCGCCCCACAGGCTGCGCAGGAAATCGGCGATTCCACGCTCCCTCGGTGTGTTGCCGGGTGTGAAGAACCGGCGGCCGGAAAGCGCCTCCGGCAGGCACTCCTGACCGCTGAAGCCACCGTGCTCGTGGTCGTAGCGGTAGCCGCTGCCATGGCCGAGGTCCTTCATCAGCTTGGTGGGTGCGTTCCGCAGGTGCATCGGCACGGGCAGGTCACCGTGGTCGCGGACCGCCTGCTGGGCCGCCCCGATGGCGGCGTAGGCGCTGTTCGACTTGGGACTCGAGGCCAGGTAAGTCGCGCATTGGGAGAGCGGAATGCGGCACTCCGGGTAGCCCAGACGCTCCACCGCTTCGAAGGTGGCGTTGGCGAGGACCAGCGCGGTAGGGTTCGCGTGGCCGATGTCCTCGCTCGCGGAAATGAGGAGGCGGCGGGCGATGAATTTGGGGTCTTCACCACCCTCCACCATGCGGGCCAGCCAATAGACGGCCCCGTCGGGATCGCTGCTGCGGATGGACTTGATGAGGGCCGAGGCGATGTCGTAGTGGGTGTCCCCGGTCTTGTCGTAGCGGGACAGGTTGGCCTGGATGAACCGGGAGACGAGGTCGTCGTCCACTTGGATTCCAGACGATGCCTCTCCCTGCTCGGATGCAACCCCCGCCACAACGAGTTCGAGGACATTGAGCAGGCGCCGGCCGTCTCCCCCGCTGGCGCGCAACAGGGCATCCCATTCTGCGATTTCCACATGGTGGGACTGCAACCATTCGTCCTTGTCGAGGGCCCTGGATACCAGCGCCTCGAGCTGTTCCCGCCCAAAAGCTTCGAGCACATAGACCTGGCTGCGGGACAGCAAGGCGGGGATCACCTCGAAGCTGGGGTTCTCGGTGGTGGCCCCGATGAGGGTCACGGAGCCGCGCTCGACCGCGCCGAGCAGGCTGTCCTGCTGGGCCTTGGAGAAGCGGTGGATCTCGTCGATGAACAGGACGGCGCGGGTGCTGAACATGCCTTGACGTTCAGCGCTGTCGATGACCTCCCGGACTTCCTTGACGCCGCTGCGGATGGCGCTGAGCTGGTGGAATGGACGACCGGTCGCCTCCGCCATGAGCCGGGCCAGGGTGGTCTTGCCGACCCCCGGTGGCCCCCACAGGATCATGGAAGGAAGCTGGCCCGCTTTCAAAGCACGGCGCAGGGTGGCATCCGGCCCGACGAGGTGCTCCTGCCCGACATATTCGTCGAGGGAGCGCGGCCGCATGCGTTCAGCCAGCGGCGCTTCCGGGGTCGTTGCAACGTTCATTCGGCAGGTGTTGCTGCGGCCTGGGGGGCAGGCGAAGGCGTGGATTCGGGCACACCCACCTCATTGAGGGCAATGCCTTCGGGGCGGGCATGCTTCCAGCGGGTGTGGGACCACAGCCAATGGGCGGGGTCGCGTCGGATCTGGGCCTCGAGCCGGTCGTAGGTGGCCTTGAGCAGGGCGCCCTTCGGCCACTCCCTGGGCGTATCGGTGATAAGCCCGTAGTGGACCTCCCAATGCCCTCGGGGCTTGCCCTCGGCCTTGCGCAGGCCGAAGAAGACCACCGGCATGTCGAATTTCCGGGCGAAGGCCTCGAGTCCGAAGTGCATGGCGGTCTCCACCCCCATCCACTCCATCCACCATGCCTTTTTGGGGTCGAGCGGGCGCTGGTCCACGGCGAGGGTGACCGCCTTGGCCCTGCCCACCGTCTCGACCATCCATGCCGACACCTCCTTCATGGGCACGAGTTCGGTCCCGAACTGGCTGCGCGTGCTGTGGATCAGTTGATCGTAGAAAGCATTGGAAAGCGGCTTGTAGACGCCCATGAACGGCATCGGCAAGGCGTCTCCCGAGGTCACGGCATAGCGTTCCCAATTGCCGTAATGGCCGCAGGAGAGCAGCACGCCGGGCGGCTTGTCAGCGTATGGCGCCAATACTTCGGGATTGACGTGATGAAACCGCTTGGCGAGATCGCTTCTGTCGGCCCTGAAGAGCTTGATCGACTCCACGAGCACCTCGGCCAGGTGGGTGTAGAATCCGCGGGCGATGGAGCGACGTTCAGTCGCCGTCTTCTCCGGGAAGACCCGCTCGAGGTTGGCGAGGACCACCTGTTTGCGGTATCCGCTCCACCACAGCATGGTGGCCAGCACGTCCGCGATGGGATACAGCAACCCGTATGGAAGCCGACCGACGGGGCCTACCAACAGCGTATGGAGCAGGCGTGTCATGGGGTGGAAATGCGCAGGCCGTCCTCACCGAGAAAAACTCCGCGGGGCAAATCGGGTGTCAGGTCGCGGTGCTTGCCCAAAAGATGGCTGATGTGCGTCAGGTAGGCCGTTTCCGGCCCCACCCGTTCGATCACCTCAAGCGCTTCATCCAAGGTGAAATGGCTGAGGTGTGGCTCCTTTCGCAGGGCATTGATCACCAACACATTTACCCCCTCCAGCCGTTGCCATGTCTCGGGTTCGAAAGCCTTCGCATCGGTGATGTATGCGACCGGACCAATCCTGAAACCGAGAACCGGCATCCTGTAGTGCATGACGGGCAGGGGAATCACGTCCACCCCTCCCACGTTCAGCGGACTGCCGTCGAGTTCGTGCAGCTGGACCTTCGGGATTCCCGCATAAGGATGCGGGTCAAAGACATATTTGAATTCCCTCCGAAGGGCTTCCTGGACCCTCGGGGTCGCGTAGACATCCATGTCCCGCTTCTGCCGGAAGTTGAAGGCGCGGATGTCGTCGAGTCCGGCAACGTGGTCCTTGTGCTCATGGGTGAACAGCACCGCGTCCAAGGACTTCACTTTGGACCGGAGCATCTGGAGCCTGAAATCAGGGCCCGTGTCGATCACAAACGTCCTCGGCCCTTCGGAAGCATGCTCGCCATCGACCTCGAACAGCGCGCTGGAGCGGGTTCTGTTGTCCCTCGGATCGGAGGAGGTACACACCGGACAGTCGCATGCGATGACCGGCACCCCTTGGGAGGTTCCCGTACCGAGAAGGGTGAGATGAACGCCCATACGGGCAAAGTTAATCCGCCCCGGTTCCGGCGGTCCCGTTCAGGAACGATACCTTTGCAAGGAGCAACTCCCTCAACCCCGTTACCGTGGAATCCAACCGTGTCGTCCTCTCGGCCAAGCAGAAGGCCCTTCGGATCAACATGAACCACGACCTCTACGGCACCTTTGCCGAGATCGGGGCAGGACAGGAAGTCGTCCGGCATTTCTTCCGGGCCGGTGGAGCGAGTGGCACCATCGCCAAGACCATCAGCGCCTACGACAAGGATTTCAGTGACGCCATCTATGGTGTGGAGCCGTCCGGCCGCTACGTCTGCGAGGCGCGGGTCCAGAAGATGCTCGACCACGAGTATCGCCTGTGTGAGGAAAGGCTCCCGCGTGAGAAGCATCCCACCAAGCGGTTCTTCGCCTTCGCGAACACCGTGGCGACCATCAACTACCACAAGACCATCGAAGGGCATGGCTGGTTCGGGATGAGTTTCCAGACCGGCCCCAACAAGAAGCCCAATACCATTGTCCTCCATGCCCGTTTCCACGAAACGGACGCCCTTCTGCAGCACGCCACCATCGGCATCCTCGGGGTCAACCTGATCTATGGCTGCCACTTCCTGTTCAAGCAGCCCAACGACTTGCTGCTGAGCCTGTATGACGAACTCGACAAGGACCGCATCGAGATCGATACGATCCAGATGAACGGCCCGGATTTCGCCGGGGTGGACAACCGCCTCCTCTCCCTGCAACTGGTCAAGCACGGCATGACCGATGCGGTCATCTTCAGCCCGGACGGTCGGAACCTCCAAGCTGCCGATGTCCTGTACAAGCGGAACATCCTCGCCATCCGAGGCAGTTTCCGGCCGGTCACGAAGGTCAACCTCGACATGATGGAGCGCGGACTGGCGCTGTTCTCGGAGGAGAATCGGGTAGGTCAACGCGACATCCAGTTGCTTTTCGAAATCACCTTGAACAACCTCAAGGCCGAGGGCGACATCGACGAGAAGGACTTCCTGGACCGCGCCGACATCCTGTGTTCCTTGGGACACACGGTGCTCATCTCGAACTACCAGGAATACTACAAGCTCATCGAGTACTTCTCACGCTACACGAAGAAGCGCATGGGCGTCATCATGGGAGGCAATGCCCTGATGGACCTGTTCAACGAACGGTATTACCGGGAGTTGAACGGCGGCATCCTCGAGGCCTTCGGCATCATGTTCAGCCGTGACCTCAAGGTGTATGCCTACCCCTGGCATGATGCGGAGAATGATGTCCTCATCCGAACGGACAATGCCCCTGTCCACCCGCGGATCAAACCGCTGTACGACTATCTCCTCTTCAACAAGCGCATCACGGACATCCAGCTCGATGACCTGTCGCTCCTGGACATCTTCAGTGTCGAGGTATTGCGCATGATCCGGGATGGGGAACCCGGATGGGAAGACTTGGTCCCCCAAGAGGTCGACAGGATCATCAAGCAGAAACGCCTGTTCGGATATGATGGCCCTACCCCGACCGGAAGCGGCGGCATCGCCGGCGCCGCCATGCTGAATTGAGCATGGGAATGGCCCTTTGATCCTTTCATCCCCTTCGCAACATGGCGGAATGCAAAAGGCAGCCCTCGGGCTGCCTTTTGCTTGGTCATGTTCGGCTTGGGCCGGAGAAATCAATCAGCGGAAACGCCTTCCTCCTCGCCCACTTCAATCAGACGGTCGAACTCCTCTTGGGAACCGACGATCTGGTCGTGCCAGTGGCGCATACCGGTACCGGCCGGGATCAGGTGACCCACGATGACGTTCTCCTTGAGGCCTCCGAGCTTGTCCTCCTTCGCACTGACTGCAGCCTCATTGAGGACTTTCGTCGTCTCTTGGAAGGATGCGGCCGAGATGAAGGACTTGGTCTGCAATGAAGCCCGTGTAATGCCCTGAAGCAAGGGGCGGGCTGTCGCAGGAAGCGCTTCGCGCCCCTCCACCAGCTTGCCGTCATTGCGACGAATGGCACTGTTCTCATCGCGCAGCTGACGTGCAGAAACCATTTGTCCCGGCTGCATGTCCGCGCTGTCTCCTGATTCTGTCACGACCACCATGCCGAACATGCGGTCGTTCTCGTCCATGAAATCAGCCTTCTCCACGAATTGCTTCTCGAGGAATTTGGTGTCTCCCGGATCCTCGACGACCACCTTTTTCATCATCTGACGAACGATGACCTCGAAGTGCTTGTCGTTGATCTTCACACCCTGCAGGCGGTAGACTTCCTGGATCTCGTTGACGAGGTATTCCTGAACCGCCGTCGGACCCTGGATCGCCAGGATGTCGGCCGGGGTGGTGGCCCCGTCGGACATCGGCATGCCAGCCTTGACGAAGTCGTTCTCCTGCACGAGGATGTGCTTGGCCAATGGCACGAGGTACTTGCGCTTCTCGCCGGTCCGGCTCTCCACGATGATCTCGCGGTTACCCCGCTTGATCTTGCCGTAGGAGACAATGCCATCCACCTCGGACACCACTGCGGGATTCGAGGGGTTCCGGGCCTCAAAGAGCTCCGTAACACGCGGCAGACCACCCGTGATGTCACCGGACTTTCCGGCCACCCGTGGAATCTTGGCGAGAATACGGCCCGTGCCCACCTTGTCGCCTTCCTGCACGCTCACGTGAGCGCCCACAGGCAGGCTGTAAACCTTGAGGACCTCCTTCTTCGCCCCCACGATGTGGATGGCGGGGTTCTTCTTCTTGTCCTTGGTCTCGGTGATGACGATTTCGCGGAAACCGGTCTGTTCGTCCAGCTCCTCACGGTAAGTCACGCCCTCCTCGATCATGTCGAACACCACGGTTCCATCCTCCTCGCTGATGATCGCGTTGTTGTAGGGGTCCCACGTGCAGATGACGTCTCCCTTCTTCACCTTCTTGCCGCCCTTCACTTCGAGCACGGCACCGTAAGGCAGGTTGGTCGAGCTCAGGGTGATTCCGATCTGGGGATCGATCACCTTGAATTCAGTCGAACGCGAAACGACAACCGTCTCGATCTCACCGTCGGGGGTGCTCCGTTGGACGGTCCTCAGGTCCTCCAATTCGACCAGACCATCCTGGCGGGCCACGATTTCGTTCTCATCGGAAATCTTCGAAGCCGTACCACCAACGTGGAACGTCCGGAGGGTCAACTGGGTTCCGGGCTCACCGATGGACTGTGCCGCAATGACACCCACCGCTTCTCCTTCCTGCACCAGGCGGTTCGTGCTCAACGCACGGCCATAACACTTGGCACACACACCCCGGCGACTTTCACAGGTCAGGACGGAGCGGATTTCCACCTCGTCGATTTCGGCCGCCTCGATGCGGGCCGCCACGGCTTCCGTAATCTCGCTTCCGGTGACCACAATCACCTCACCACTCGTGGGGTCCTGTACATCCTGCACCGCCGTACGGCCGATGATCCGGTCTGCGAGCGACTCCACGATCTCCTCATTCTTGCGGAGCGCCGTGGCGGTCAAGCCACGGATGGTTCCACAGTCCTGCTCGTTGATGATCACGTCCTGGGCCACGTCGACCAGACGTCGCGTCAGGTAACCCGCGTCTGCCGTCTTCAAGGCCGTATCCGCCAGACCCTTCCGGGCACCGTGCGTGGAAATGAAGTACTCAAGGATGGACAGGCCCTCCTTGAAGTTGGACAGGATTGGGTTCTCGATGATGTCCTGACCGCCGGCAGCACTTGACTTCTGCGGCTTGGCCATCAGTCCCCGCATGCCACTCAGCTGGCGGATCTGCTCCTTGGAACCACGGGCTCCGGAGTGCATCATCATGTAGATGGAGTTGAAGCCCTGCTTGTCGGTCTCCAAGCGCTCCATCAGGATGTTCGTCAACCGCGAGTTGGTGTTCGTCCAGATGTCGATGATCTGGTTGTACCGCTCGTTGTTGGTGATCAGACCCATGTTGTAGTTGTCCATCACCTCGCCCACACGCTCATTCGCAGTGTGGACCAGCTTGACTTTCTCTTCCGGAATGATGATGTCATTCAGGTTGAAACTCAGGCCACCCTTGTACGCCATCGTGAATCCGAGACGCTTGATGTCGTCGAGGAACTGCACCGTCCTGGGAACGCCCACCGATTGCAGCACGTCCGAAATGATGGTCCGGAGGCTTTTCTTGGTCAACAGGTCGTTCACATAGCCTGCCTCGTTCGGCACGACTTCGTTGAACAGGACCCGTCCCACGGTGGTGTCGATGATGCTCGAGTTGCCCTCGTGGTCGGTCCAGCGAACCTTGATGCCCGCATGCAAGGCCGCGCGGCCCTCATTGTAGGCGATGATGACCTCCTCCGGAGAGTAGAACGTCATGCCCTCACCCTTCACCGGCTCCTCCTTGGTGGACTTGCGCTCCTTGGTGATGTAGTACAAGCCGAGGACCATGTCCTGCGAAGGCACCGTGATCGGCGCTCCGTTGGCCGGATTGAGGATGTTGTGGCTGGCCAGCATGAGCAGCTGGGCCTCCAGGATGGCCGCGGGACCCAACGGCAAGTGCACCGCCATCTGGTCGCCGTCGAAGTCAGCGTTGAACGCCGTACAGGCCAGCGGGTGCAGCTGCAACGCCTTGCCCTCGATCATCTTGGGCTGGAAAGCCTGGATGCCGAGGCGGTGCAGGGTCGGAGCCCGGTTCAACAGCACCGGGTGCGACTTCATCACATTTTCCAGGATGTCCCAAACGACGGGCTCCTTGGAATCCACAATCTTCTTCGCCGACTTCACCGTCTTCACCACGCCCCGCTCGATCATCTTGCGGATGATGAAGGGCTTGTACAATTCGGCCGCCATATTCTTCGGCATGCCGCATTCGTGCAACTTGAGCTCGGGACCCACGACGATGACCGAACGCGCGGAGTAGTCCACACGCTTACCAAGCAGGTTCTGCCGGAAACGTCCCTGCTTGCCTTTGAGGCTATCGGAAAGGGACTTCAACGGGCGATTGCTCTCCGTCTTGACCGCGGATGACTTTCGGCTGTTGTCAAACAGGCTGTCTACGGCCTCCTGAAGCATCCGCTTCTCATTCCGAAGGATCACGTCCGGTGCCTTGATCTCGATCAGGCGCTTCAGACGGTTGTTCCGGATGATGACACGGCGGTACAGGTCATTGAGGTCGGAGGTGGCGAAACGCCCTCCATCGAGCGGAACGAGCGGGCGCAATTCCGGCGGAATCACCGGTACGACCTTGACGATCATCCACTCGGGCTTGTTGTCCACCCGCTGATTGGCATCGCGAAGGGCCTCCACTACCTGAAGGCGCTTCAGGGCCTCGTTCTTCCGCTGCTGGCTCGTCTCCGTGTTGGCGCTGTGGCGCAAGGAGTGACTCAGGCTGTTCAGGTCGAGGTTGGCCAACATATCGTGCAGCGCCTCTGCGCCCATTTTGGCCACGAACTTGTTGGGGTCCTTCTCGTCGAGGTACTGGTTGTCCTTGGGCAGGGTGTCGAGGATGTCGAGGTACTCCTCTTCCGTGAGGAACTCGTTCACATCCAACGCTTCCCCGTCAGGCTTGGTCGCCACACCGGACTGGATCACCACGTAGCGCTCGTAATAGATGATCTGGTCAAGCTTCTTGGTAGGCAGTCCAAGCAGGTAGCCGATCTTGTTGGGCAGGCTCCGGAAATACCAGATGTGCGCCACGGGAATCACGAGCTGAATGTGGCCCATGCGTTCACGGCGCACCTTCTTCTCGGTCACCTCGACACCGCATCGGTCACAGACGATGCCTTTATAGCGGATGCGCTTGTACTTGCCGCAGTGGCACTCGTAGTCCTTGACGGGGCCAAAGATGCGTTCGCAGAAGAGGCCATCACGCTCGGGCTTGTACGTCCGGTAGTTGATGGTCTCTGGCTTCAGCACCTCTCCATGGCTCTGCTCGAGGATTTCCTCGGGGGAGGCCATGCTGATGCGAATCTTGTTGAAGTCGCTTGAGAGCTTCGGGGTCTTGTTGTTGGTCATCTCTTGGTGATCAATAGTTAGAAGCAGGAGCGACTCAGGCCTCCAGGGCCACGGTCAATCCCAATCCGCGCAACTCGTGCATCAGCACGTTGAAGGATTCCGGGATGCCGGGGGTCGGCATCGGATCTCCTTTTACAATGGCCTCGTAGGTCTTGGCCCGGCCGACCACGTCGTCGGACTTGACCGTGAGGATCTCCTGTAGGATGTGCGAGGCACCAAAGGCCTCGAGGGCCCACACCTCCATCTCTCCGAAACGCTGTCCACCGAACTGCGCCTTACCACCCAACGGCTGCTGGGTAATCAGGCTGTACGGACCGATGGAACGGGCGTGCATCTTGTCGTCCACCATGTGGCTCAGCTTGATCATGTAGATCACACCGACCGTGGCAGGCTGGTCGAAACGCTCGCCGGTCTCACCATCGTAGAGGTAGGTCACACCGAAATTCGGTACGCCTGCCTTTTCCGTGAAGTCCGAGATCTGGTCGATGCGCGCACCGTCGAAGATGGGCGTGGCAAACTTCGTTCCGAGCTTCTCACCGGCCCAACCGAGCACGGTCTCATAGATCTGACCGAGGTTCATCCGCGAGGGTACACCCAGCGGATTGAGTACGATGTCGACCGGGGTGCCATCCTCGAGGAACGGCATATCCTCCGCACGGACGATCCGGGCCACGATGCCCTTGTTTCCGTGGCGACCCGCCATCTTGTCACCAACCTTCAGCTTGCGCTTGTTGGCGACGAAGACCTTGGCCAGCTTCACGATGCCCGCGGGAAGTTCATCACCCACCGTCACCTGGAATTTCTTCCGCTTGAAGGTGCCGAGCAGGTCGTTGTACTTCATGTTGTAGTTGTGGACGACGCGCTTCACGAGGCCATTGTTGTCCTCATCACGGGACCACCCCTCGGTGTTCACGATGCTGAAATCCAGCGTCTGGAGGGCGCGTTGCGTAAACTTCACACCCTTCTTGATCTGGACCTCCTTGTAGTAGTTCATGACCCCCTGCGACGTCTTGCCGCCGATGATCTTCATGAGCTTCTCTACGAGGGCTTTGCGCAGCGTTGCCGCCTCCTGGTCGAATTCCGCGTCGATCATCTCCAAAACGGCCTTGTCGGCTGCCTTGGATTTGCGGTCCTTGACCATGCGGGAGAAGAGCATCTTGTCGATGACCACGCCCGTCGCGCTCGGTCCGAGCTTCAAGGAGGCATCCTTGACGTCTCCAGCCTTGTCGCCGAAAATGGCCCGCAGCAACTTCTCCTCCGGGCTCGGGTCGCTCTCCCCTTTCGGCGTGATCTTGCCGATGAGGATATCCCCGGCACCCACATGGGCGCCGATGCGAATCAGGCCGTTCTCGTCGAGATCCTTGGTGGCCTCCTCACTGACATTCGGAATGTCGGCGGTCAGCTCCTCCTGGCCACGCTTGGTGTCCCGCACTTCGAGGCTGAACTCCGTCACGTGCATGGACGTGAAGACGTCTTCGCGCACCACGCGTTCACTGATGACGATGGCGTCCTCGAAGTTGTATCCCTTCCAGGGCATGAAGGCCACCTTCATGTTCTGACCGAGGGCCAGCTCTCCCGCCTGCGTGGAGTAGCCCTCCACGAGAATGTCACCCTTTTCCACGCGCATCCCCTTGGATACGATGGGCTTCAGGTTGATGCAGGTGCCCTGGTTCGTCTTCGCGAATTTGGTGATGTCGTAGACCTTGATGTCCTCCTCGAACGACACGAGACGGTCATTCTCATCCATGTGGTAGCGGATGTGGATTTCATTGCCGTCCACGTATTCGACCACACCGTCCGCTTCTGCCGTAATCAGCACGCGGCTGTCGCGGGCCACCTGACCTTCGAGGCCGGTGCCCACGATCGGGCTGTTCGGGCGCATGAGCGGCACCGCCTGACGCATCATGTTCGATCCCATGAGCGCACGGTTGGCGTCGTCATTCTCAAGGAAAGGAATCAAAGAGGCCGCGATGGACGCAATCTGGTTGGGTGCCACGTCCACGTACTTGATCTCCTTCGGTGCCACCAACGGGAAGTCGCCTTGGAGACGGGCTTTGATGATGTCCTTCTTGAAGGTGCCATCGTCATTCAGGCCCACCGTCGCCTGGGCGATGATGGCACTGTCTTCTTCCTCTGCGGAGAGGTAAGTGATGCCGGTATCCCCTGTTCTGGCCACACCATCATTCACCTCGCGGTAGGGCGTCTCGATGAAGCCGAGGCGGTTCACCTTGGCGTAGACGCAAAGCGAACTGATCAGACCGATGTTCGGTCCCTCCGGCGTCTCGATGGTACACAGACGGCCATAGTGCGTGTAGTGCACGTCACGGACCTCAAAGCCCGCGCGCTCTCGGGACAGGCCACCGGGGCCGAGGGCCGAGATGCGGCGCTTGTGCGTCACCTCGCTCAGCGGGTTGGTCTGGTCCATGAACTGGCTGAGCTGATTCGTTCCGAAGAATGAATTGATCACCGAGCTCAGCGTCTTGGCGTTGATCAGGTCAGTCGGGGTGAACACCTCATTGTCACGCACATTCATGCGCTCCCGGATGGTCCGTGCCATCCTCGCCAGACCCACACCGAATTGGTTGTGCAACTGCTCCCCTACCGTGCGGATACGGCGGTTGGAGAGGTGGTCGATGTCGTCCACGTCGGACTTCGAGTTCACGAGGTCGATGAGGAACTTGATGATCAGGATGATGTCGTCCTTGGTCAGGGTGCGGGACTCCTCGGACATGTCGATGCCCAGCTTCCGGTTGATCCGGAAACGCCCCACCTCACCGAGGTCGTAACGCTGCTCACTGAAGAACAGCTTGTCGATGACGCCACGGGCCGTTTCCATGTCCGGCGGCTCGGCATTCCGCAGCTGGCGGTAGATGTACTCCACAGCCTCCTTCTCACTGTTGGACGGATCCTTCTGGAGGGTATTGTGGATGATGGCGTAGTCAGCCTGGTTGATGTCCTCCTTGTGCAGGATGATGCTCTTGGAACCAGAGTCCACGATCAACTCGATGTGCTCCTTCTCGAGCACGGTATCGCGGTCGAGCACAAGCTCATTCCGTTCGATGCTGACCACCTCACCGGTATCCTCATCCACGAAATCCTCGATCCAAGTCTTGAGCACACGCGCAGCGAGGCGGCGACCCAGCACGCGCTTGACGCCCGCCTTGGACACTTTCACTTCTTCCGCAAGGTCGAAGATGCCCAAAATGTCACGGTCGGATTCATATCCGATGGAACGCAACAACGTGGTGACGGGAAGCTTTTTCTTCCGGTCGATGTAAGCATACATCACGCTGTTGATGTCCGTAGCGAATTCAATCCAGCTGCCCTTGAACGGGATGATGCGCGCACTGTAGAGCTTGGTGCCGTTGGCGTGGCGGCTCTGTCCGAAGAACACACCGGGTGAGCGGTGCAATTGGTTGACGATGATGCGCTCGGCTCCATTGACCACAAAAGAGCCGCGTGGCGTCATGTAAGGAATGGTCCCGAGGTAGACATCCTGAACGATGGTCTCAAAATCCTCGTGCTCGGGGTCGGTGCAGTACAGCTTCAGCTTGGCCTTCAGCGGGACGCTGTAGGTCAAACCCCGCTCGATGCACTCTGCAATGCTGTAGCGGGGAGGGTCGATGAAATAATCCAGGAATTCCAGAACGAACTGGTTCCGGGTATCTGTAATGGGGAAGTTCTCGTTGAACACCTTGAACAGTCCCTCGCTCTCGCGATCCTCAGGCTTGGTCTCAAGCTGGAAGAACTCGCGGAAGGACCGCAATTGAATGTCAAGGAAATCCGGATATGGAATATCCGGTGTGGTAGTGGCGAAAGAGTGTCGCTGCTGCAGTTGGGGCGTCAACATGGGTGCGGGCGGCTTAACAAGGGGAGAACAAATCGCAGTGGTGCAGGTTTTGGGTTTCCCCATCGAAATGGGGCAAAAGAAGGCCAGACCGGGACCTGCGCCCAGTCTGACCTTCTGAAATTCAGCGGGTTGTGATCTTACTTGACCTCAACCTCTGCGCCGGCTTCCTCGAGTTGAGCCTTGAGGGCCTCGGCTTCGTCTTTGGCGACGCCCTCCTTGAGGGTGGCGGGTGCGCCATCAACGATGCCCTTGGCCTCCTTCAAGCCTTGGCCGGTCAGCTCTTTTACAAGCTTTACGACGGCCAGCTTTGAGCTGCCTGCGGACTTGAGGATGACGTCGAACTCGGTCTGCTCCGCGCCACCGTCGCCTGCATCACCGCCAGCAGCGGGACCAGCGACAACAGCGGCAGCAGCTGCCGGCTCGATGCCATATTCATCCTTGAGGATCTCTGCGAGCTCGCTGACCTCCTTTACGGTGAGGTTCACCAGCTCTTCTGCCATGGTTTTCAAATCAGCCATGATATGTGGTATTGGGGTTTGCTTGATTATTGATTGGGGTTGTCAAAGTCATCCTTCGCGTTCGGAAAGTGCTTTGACCAGTCCGGAAATGGTGTTTCCACCGGATTGCAGTGCTCCGAGGACATTGCTCATAGGGCTCTGGAGGAGTCCGACAAGTTCTCCGAGGAGCTCTTCCTTACTCTTGATCTCCGTGAGCGCCTTCAGCTGGTCGTCACCGATATACACCGCCTCCTCGACATATGCGCCCTTGAGAAGCGGGCGATCGCCATTCTTGCGGAAATCCTTGATCAGCTTGGCAGGGGCGTTCCCCACCGAACTCGTCATCAAGGCAGTCTGCCCTTTCAGCACGTCATACAGCTCGCCGTATTCACGGCCCTCCGTACGCTCCATCGCAATGCGCAGCAGTGTATTCTTCACCACCTGCATCTTGATTTCGGCCTTGTAGCATTCTCCGCGCAGCTTTGTCGTATCCGCGGAATTCAGAGTCGAAGCGTCCGTCAGGTAAACCACATTGGTTTCCTTCAGCATGGTCTGGAGCTCCTCGATCGCTTGTTTTTTCTCTTCGCGTGTCATGGGTTCCTGTATCAGCTGTTGAGCGACTTCGATTCAATCCGGACACCTGGGGACATCGTAGAGCTGATGTATACGCTCTTGATGTAGGTGCCCTTTGCAGCAGAGGGGCGCAATCGAACCAGAGTAGACAGCACTTCATTGGCATTCTCAGCCAACTTCTCCTTCGAGAAGCTCACCTTGCCCACTGAAGCGTGGATGATGCCGTACTTGTCTACTTTGAAATCAATCTTGCCCGCCTTTACGTCCTGGACGGCCTTCCCGACTTCCATTGTGACGGTACCCGATTTCGGGTTGGGCATGAGGCCGCGCGGTCCGAGAATTCGGCCCAGCGCTCCCACCTTGCCCATCACTTGAGGGGTCGTGATGATCACATCCACATCGGTCCATCCGCCTTTGATCTTCTCGATGTAATCATCGAGACCAACGTGGTCCGCTCCTGCCTCCTTGGCCTCTGCCTCCTTGTCGGGATTGCAGAGAACCAGTACGCGCACGTTCTTGCCGCTCCCGTGGGGAAGGCTGACCGTGCCGCGCACCATTTGGTTGGCTTTTCGCGGATCCACGCCGAGGCTGACGGCGAGGTCGACAGAGGAATCAAACTTCGTGGAGGAAATCTCCTTCACGATGCCTGCTGCCTCGTCGAGCGTGTACGCCTGGTCCACGTCGAACTTGTCGAGCGCGGCCTTGCGATTGCGTGTCAATTTTGCCATTGTGTCTGATGATTAACGATCAGAAAGGCGAATCGCCGGTCACGTTCAGCCCCATACTCCTTGCCGTTCCAGCGACCACCTTCATGGCGGATTCGATGGAGAAGCAATTGAGATCGGGCATCTTGTCCTCTGCAATTGCACGGACCTGGTCCCACGTCACTTTGCCCACCTTCAGTCGATTGGATTCCGAAGAACCTTTCTTGACCTTGGCGGCTTCCATGAGTTGCACTGCTGCGGGCGGTGTCTTGATGATGAAGTCAAACGACTTATCACTGTAGACGGTGATGACCACCGGGAGAACCTTGCCTGCTTTGTCCTGGGTACGCCCATTGAACTGCTTGCAAAATTCCATGATGTTCACACCTGCCGCACCGAGTGCAGGACCAACCGGCGGCGAGGGATTGGCAGCGCCACCCCTCACTTGCAGTTTGACCATCTTGGCGACTTCTTTAGCCATGGATCTATTGTTTATAATGAACAGGTCGGCCGATGTGTCCAGGGAAGCATTCTGGTACAGGGCACGGGGCGTCCTGGCTGTTCCGGTTTATGTAGGTTTCTTCTAATTCAGCAATTCTTCATTCGCCCGCTCAGGACTCCTTCTCCACTTGGAGGAAGCCCAATTCAACGGGGGTCTTCCTTCCAAAAATCTTCACCATCACCTTGAGCTTGCGCTTCTCCTCGTTGATCTCCTCGATGGTACCGTGGAAGCCATTGAATGGGCCGTCACCCACCTTGACCACCTCTCCCACCTTGAATGGAATGGCCAATTCCTCCTCACTCTCGGCCAACTCGTCCACACGGCCCAACATCCTGCTGACCTCACTCTCCCTCAATGGAAGCGGATCTCCACGCTTCTCGGCTCCGAGGAAGCCGATTACGTTCGGTGTGTTCCTGATGACATGGGGAACCTCACCCACCAAAGCGCATTCCACGAAGACATAGCCCGGGAAGTGGTTCCGCTCCTTGGTGACCTTCTTTCCATTCCGGATCTGGAGCACCTTCTCCGTAGGAATCAGGATCTGACCAACGTAATCGGACAAGCCGGCCGCGGAAATCTCCGACTCAAGGAAGTCCTTGGTCTTGTTCTCCTGCCCGCCGATGGCGCGCACGACGTACCATTTCTTGTCGATTTCGCTCATGGTCCTGGTGGCGTTCAAATGACGTAGGTGTAGATCAAACCGATGACACCTTGCCAGATGCTGTCGCCGGAATTCACTCCAAATACCCAATCCATGGCGAACACAATGCCCGCAATGATGAGGGAAGAAATGAACACCAGCACGGAGGCCTCCTGCAACTGCTTGGGGCCGGGCCAGGTCACACGTTCCACCAGTTCGGTGTAGCTCTCTTTGACGTATTCAATGACGTTTGCCATGTCGATTCGGTGTGTTTTGCACGGGCAGCAGGACTCGAACCTGCAACCAACGGTTTTGGAGACCGCTACTCTACCAATTGAGCTATGCCCGTAGACGGCGAAAGAAGATGCCCCTTCGGGCACCTTCTTTCCCCTTGATTGTTCGTTGGGTTCAGAACCGGGTCGATCAACCGATCAACTCGGTCACCTGACCGGCGCCTACGGTGCGTCCACCCTCACGGATGGCGAAACGCAGACCGGGGGACATGGCCACACCGTAGATCAACTCAACGGTGATGGACACGTTGTCACCAGGCATCACCATCTCGCGGCCTTCCTCGAGGTGGATCTCACCGGTCACGTCCGTAGTCCGGAAGTAGAACTGCGGGCGGTACCTGTTGTGGAAAGGAGTGTGGCGACCACCTTCTTCCTTCTTCAAGATGTAGACCTCAGCCTTGAACTTGCTGTGGGGGTTCACCGTACCCGGCTTGGCAATCACCATACCGCGCTTGATGTCCTTCTTGTCGATACCGCGAAGAAGCAGACCCACATTGTCTCCAGCCTCACCACGGTCGAGAATCTTGCGGAACATCTCCACACCCGTGATGGTCGACTTCATGCCTTCGGCGTTGAGGCCGAGGATGTCCACCTCATCACCCGTGTTGATGATGCCGGTCTCGATACGGCCCGTAGCAACAGTTCCACGACCCGTGATCGTGAACACGTCCTCCACAGACATCAGGAACGGCTTCTCATTGTCACGAACTGGCAACAAGATGTACTCGTCGACAGCATTCATGAGCTCCATCACAGTGTCCACCCACTTCTGCTCCCCATTGAGGGCGCCAAGAGCGGATCCCTGGATGCAGGGCACATTGTCTCCATCGTACTCGTAGAAGCTGAGGAGCTCACGCACCTCCATCTCAACGAGCTCGAGCAGCTCCTCATCATCGACCATGTCGACTTTGTTGAGGAAGGGCACGATGCGCGGAACACCCACCTGACGTCCGAGCAGGATGTGCTCGCGGGTCTGGGGCATTGGGCCATCCGTAGCGGCCACAACGAGAATGGCGCCGTCCATCTGGGCAGCACCCGTCACCATGTTCTTGACGTAGTCGGCGTGGCCGGGGCAGTCAACGTGTGCATAGTGGCGGTTCGCCGTCGCATACTCCACGTGAGAGGAGTTGATGGTGATACCACGCTCCTTTTCCTCGGGAGCATTGTCAATCTGGTCGAAGGAGGAAGCCTCACTGAAACCAGCGTCGGCCAACACTTTCGTGATGGCGGCGGTAAGGGTCGTCTTGCCGTGGTCAACGTGACCGAGGGTCCCGATGTTCACGTGCGGCTTGGAACGATCGAACGTCTCTTTAGCCATGGTTTGGTTTATTTGGGTTTACGTAATTAAAGATGTGCTTCAGCAATGGAGCCAATGACGGGAATTGAACCCGTGACCTCTTCCTTACCAAGGAAGCGCTCTACCCCTGAGCTACATCGGCAAAATCGACCATCCCGTTGGATGGTCACTGGAGCGGAAGACGAGATTCGAACTCGCGACATTCAGCTTGGAAGGCTGACGCTCTACCAACTGAGCTACTTCCGCATTAAGTGGGGGTAATAGGATTCGAACCTATTCAGTCATAGACAACAGATTTACAGTCTGCCCCGGCTCTCCAACTCCGGCGTACCCCCTGGAGAATCTGTGGTCGATGTAGAGCCGGTGGAGGGATTCGAACCCCCGACCCGCTGATTACAAATCAGCTGCTCTGGCCAACTGAGCTACACCGGCCTCTGTCAAAGAACAAGGGCAAAAAAATGCCCTCCCCGATTTCGGGAGGGCAAATGTAGTTCAGAAAAACTTGGACACAATGCCCCAAGCACAACTGATTTCAAGCTTTTCGCAAATGCTGTCAGGCTGCGCGATTCCGGGCCTTTTCGAGCTGTCTCCGAAGGGCCTCCGAGACCTCTGCTGCCGCCTCTTCGAACGAGGTGGCTTTCCTGCTGCTGTACAAATCGGGGCCAGGGACACTCAACCTCACCTCGACGCACTTGTTTTCGCGGTCCTGATCGCGGTCCAATCGCAGGAAAACATCCGCTGAAAGGATTCCGGGGTGAAAGAGTGTGAGCTTGTTCAGCTTATCCTCAATGAAACGAATCAGGGCACCATCGGCCTTGAAGTGAATGGACTGGATTTGTATTTGCATGGAAACCACTTGAGGGTGAGACTTCAGAAGATGCCTCGCGTATCAAGTGGTGACCCTTTGTGCACGTCCTTCATCCGGCTGGTGGTGACGTGGGTGTAATGCTGGGTCGCGTTCAAGCTGCTGTGACCTAGCAGTTCCTTCACTGCGTTGATGTCCGCTCCACGGTTCAGGAGATGTGTCGCGAACGAATGCCGGATGACGTGCGGACTACACTTGCTAAGCGAGCTCGCTTCGGTAATGTAGTGATTCACTCGGCGATAAACAAACGCGGGGTACAGCTCCCTTCCTCCATCCGTAACGAGCAAACGCTCGTTTTCACCGGGCCTGGAACGCATGTAATCCTCGGCCAGATCGATGGTCTCCTGGGTAATGGGGATGTACCGGTCCTTTCCTCCCTTGCCGACAACCTTGATGTTCCTGCGGCTCACATTCACGTCACTGTGGCGGAGGGTAATGAGCTCATCCTGACGGACACCCGTCTCATACAGCAGGGTCATCATGAGGCGGTCCCGCAATCCTGACCAACTGTCCGGGAAAACGGATCCGTCCAACAATGAGATCATGCTGCGCTCGGGAACGACTTCACGGATGCGCTTCTCGAGTTTGGGCAGAGTCACGCCATTGCTGGGGTCGCGGTCCGTAAAGGACATGCGCCGAGCAAAACGGTTGAAAGTACGGAATGCACTGACCTTCCTGTGAATGGTCCTCGGACTGCGCCCATCCTTCATCATGTGCACGATCCAGGAGCGAACCCAATCACCCTCAATTCCAATGAGGGAATCGTGCTCGTATTGGTCCGCCAAAAATCGCTGAAATTGATTCAAGTCCGAGCGGTAGCACCGCAAGGTGTGAACGCTTCCTCGTTTCTCCTTCTCTAGGAAGTGGAGAAATGCCTGAAGCGGCGTTTGGGCAGACGATGAAGCTGACATTTTGGTTTGGTCAAAGCGAATATTACTCTACCAAACCGGTACTCCAAATTATCAGCCCATCAATGCCTTCTTGTTTTTGTAAACGGCCTTCTTCATCGCTTCGCGACGAACCGTCTTGGGCTTCACGTACTCTTTACGGGCCCGCAACATGCGCCCGGTTTTGGTGCGATCGAACTTCTTCTTAAAGCGCTTGAGCGCCCGTTCAATGTTTTCTCCCTCCTTTACCGGAATGATCAGCATGATTCAAAATTGGGACCGCGAAGTTAGCTGAAATTCCTGAGTCCACCGTATTCCTCGCAGGAAACAATACTCAATTGACACCATTGGACACCAATCCGCGGGAAATGACCAGCTTCTGAATTTCAGATGTGCCTTCCCCAATGGTACAGAGCTTGGAATCCCGGTAGAACTTCTCCACCGGAAAATCCTTGGTGTAACCATACCCACCGAAAACCTGAACGGCATCCGTGGCAATTTCAACGCAAGCCTCTGACGCCAGGTATTTCGCCATCGCACCGAACCGGGTGACATCACCACGGTGCTCCTTGGCATGGCATGCTTTTGCAATCAACCCCCTCGAGGCCTCCAACTTGACTGCCATGTCCGCCAGCTTGAAGCCAATGCCTTGGAATTGAGCAATGGGCCTGCCGAACTGCTCGCGCTGTTTGGCGTATTGAACAGCGGCATCAAATGCCCCCCTGCCAATGCCCATGGACAATGCCGCGATGGAAATCCGGCCGCCATCCAAGATTTTCATCGCCTGCACGAATCCACCTCCGACTTCTCCCAACACATTTTTTGACGGAATCCGACAATCCTCGAATATCAACTCGGCCGTCTCACTGGCCCTCATTCCGAGTTTGTTCTCCTTCTTCCCCCCCTTGAAGCCAGGGCAGCCCCTTTCGACCACAAAGGCTGTAATGCCCCGGCTGTCCAGCAGCTCGCCGGTTCGGGCCAACACCACCGTCACTTCTGCGCTCAGCCCGTGTGTGATCCAATTCTTAGTGCCATTGAGGATCCAATCATCCCCGTCCTGTGTTGCTGTGCACTGCATGCGCATGGCATCCGAACCCGTGCCCGCCTCGGTCAATCCCCAGGCACCTACGTGCTCACCCGAAGCCAACGCCGGGAGCCAACGCTGCTTCTGTTCTTCGTTCCCAAAGGTCAGTATGTGGTTCGTACACAGGCTATTGTGCGCGGCCATACTCAACCCAACCGCCCCGCAGACCGCGGACAACTCCTCGATGGCCGCCACGTATTCGTGATACCCCAATCCAGAGCCTCCATAGGCTTCCGGTACGAGGATGCCCATCAACCCCAATTCCCCCATTTTCCGGAACAAATCCCTGGGAAAATGCTGCCGCTCGTCCCAATCCATGACGTTTGGTGCAATCTCCTGAGCAGCAAAGTCGCGGACCATACCGCGTATCGCGGCGATGGTGTCTTTTTCCTGGAAGTCCATTTCTACCGGGGTTTCCCCAAAGGTCGCCCATCCGAGGCGTCAATCCATGGCACACCGAACCAAGTAATGTGCAACCGTCACCCAACCTGCTGAATCCAGTGCGGGATGTCTGATTTCCTCGATGGCAGCCGACCTGTGATGAAAGAAATAACGCTTGAGCACTGCAGCCTCATCACGCCCTATTCCCGGCAATAGCGCCCATTGTGACTCGCTCAGCGTATCCGCACAGCGCGGAACGACATCAGCGGGATCCATCAGGAATTGGGGCGCCAATGCCGCAGCGAGGCTGTCCCACCCATTGAGCGCTTCGGCCAAAGAGGCCTCGTCAGCGATGCCCCCCCATTGATTCCGCGCGCGCAGAATGCGCCCGGCCACCCATGGCCCCACCCCCCTGATGCCCAACAATGTCGCGCTGTCCGCCGTGTTGATGTTGACCAATCCAGAACCAATCACCCCAGAATGGATTGCTGCTGCCTGATGGGCCTCATGACCTGCTGTGGACCGCTTCGAAGAAGGTGCCGGAGCATTGCGCTGCCCCTGTTCCGGATAGCGCAGGACCTCAGCGTAAAACACCGCCCAACCTTCCGGCAATACGCGCATCCGGTCCAACAACTCTTGCCTCCGAATGCCCCCAACCGCCCGCGCATAGCGCATGGCACTGCCCGCCTGTCGTGGAGTGAGCCCCCAGCGAACCCAACCAGCGGAGTCCAGCTCCGCCACGTCAATTGGCCCTTCAATGGGAGGAAACTGCTTTCCAAGAACCCCTTCTTCGCCTTGGGCCTCCTTGAATCCGGTGGATCCCATGGAGGGCCCGGGCATGGACTCCAATGCCAGGAGCAGCTCGACCACTGTCAAGGAGTCAGCGTAATCGGGGCGTGAATGGCGCCAACCCTCCACAAAGAGGCAGACGGCCATGGCCAATCCGCACCCCAATGTTCCCAGACGCTCGGCGCGCAGGATGTGCATGAAAACCCGGGGGGCCGCTCAGTCGAACCGTTTGATCTCTCCAGACTTGACCCTGCCCAGATAATCGGCGAGGTCGGCCTTGACCTCTCCAGCCATGAAATACAGGCCCAGCACATTGGGAAAGCACATCGCAAAAATCATCGCGTCGCCGAAATCGAAGACGCTGCTTGCGCTGATGGCGCTGCCCACGATGACGAAGACACAGAAAATCGCCTTGTAGCTCAAGTCAGCCGCCCGCGTCTCTCCGAACAGGTAGGTCCAGGCCTTCAAACCGTAATAGCTCCAGGAAATCATGGTGGACAGGGCAAACAGGATGACCGCCAGCGAGAGCACGGCGGGAAACCAGGAAATGCTCTGCTCAAAGGCACTTGAAGTCAGCCCGATGGCGTCCAACGACCCTCCTTTCGCATTGTTGAGCACGGTCAAGGCGTCGAATTGACCGTAATCCGTAATGACGATCACAAGGGCCGTCATCGTGCAGATGACCACCGTGTCGATGAAAGGCTCCAACAAGGCGACGATCCCTTCGCTTACAGGCTCATCCGTCTTGGCTGCACTGTGTGCGATGGAAGCCGAACCTATGCCCGCCTCATTGGAGAATGCCGCCCTGCGGATTCCTTGAATCAAGACGCCGACCAGGCCTCCATACATGGCTTCAGTATCGAATGCACCGGAAAGGATCCGGGAGAACGCACCGGGAACGGCGCCGAGATTGCTCAGGATGACCCACATGGCACCCAGGATGTAGATGCCCACCATGAAGGGTACGATCTTGTCCGTCACCTTGGCGATGGACTTGATGCCGCCCAGGATGACAACCCCCACGATCAGGGCCATGATGGCGCCGAAAATCCAGCCTTGGCCGAAGAAAATGCTCGATTCTCCGCCCGTCACGGAAATGAGCTGCTGGGTGGCCTGATTGATCTGGACCATGTTGCCCCCACCAAAGGATCCTCCGATGCACGCCACGGCGAACAAGGCCGCAAGGACCTTGCCGAGCCCCCCCATGTTCTTCTTTGCCAAACCATCACGGAGATAGTACATGGGACCGCCCGATACGGAACCGTCGGGGTTCTGCCTGCGGTACTTCAACCCGAGTGTGCACTCCACGAACTTGCTGCTCATGCCGAAAAGGCCGGCGATGATCATCCAGAATGTGGCGCCGGGCCCTCCCAACGAGACGGCAACCGCCACACCGGCGATGTTGCCGACCCCCACGGTACCGCTCAATGCCGCGGTCAGGGCCTGGAAATGCGAGACCTCACCCTGGTGACTGGGGTCATCGTATTTGCCCCGAACCACATCCAGTGCGTGCCGGAAGGCCCGGAAGTTCACGAACTTGAAATAGACCGTGAAGAACACCGCTCCGAAAAACAGCCAGATGAGCACGAATGGAACCGTGAAACCCGCAATATCCACGGTCCAGAATATCACGGAGGTAATGGCTTCTGTGATGGGCCCCATCGCTTCATTGATCCTGTCGTCGATCGACGCTGCGGATGCAGTGGTTGGAGCGATAAAAAGGGCTGTCAGCGCTGCGCTGGCGGCAATAAGACGTTTCATGAATCTCTTGGGTTCGGGGCGCAATATAGGCCCCACGCCCAGCCCGGTCAGGACGTGTCCTATTCGGGAGTTTGCAGACCGAACAAACGGTTGAGTAAACGCAACTGCTGCTCGCTGCCGAGCACGAACAGCTTGCACGCGTTGTCCAATGCCGTTTCCGGCCCCGGGTTGATGATGAATTCCCCTTCGGAAGTCTTGACGCCGATGACGTTGACGCCGAGCCGGTTCCGGGCGTCGATTTCCCCGAGGGTGGGCAGCCGGAATTCGCTGGGAAGGTCCTTCACGTCCACTTCCTCGAGGTTGATGGCATCCTTGCCCTGGATCCGAATGTGGTCGATGAATTCCATGACGTCGGGATTCACCACGAGGGATGCCATGTGAGCGCCCCCCACGGTATCCGGCATGATGACATTGTCGGCACCTGCGCGACGCAGCTTGGCCACCGAACCCGCCTGTGAAGCCCGACTGATGATCACGGCGAGCGGGTTGTGCTCCCGAACCGACAACACGGTGTAGAGGTTGTCCGCATCACTGGGGAGGGTGCAGATCACTGCAGCGGCATTGTCCACCCCCGCCGCCATCAAGCGGTCATCGCGCGTGGCGTCTCCCGCAATGACAAGCGGGGTCAGGCCCTCCCGGAGGTTGCCCACCAATTCCTCGTCCTTCTCCACGATGACCGCCGAGTAGCCCTTGGCAATGAGGTCGGCATAGGCCTTCTCCCCCACACGGCCATAGCCGCAGACGATGACGTGCCCCTTGAGGTTCTCGATGGTGCGTTCCAATTTCCTGGCTTTGAATAAATCCCGGTACTCGCCGGCCACGAAGTAAGTGGTAATGGCCGAAATGGTGTAGGCGAATGTACCGATGGAGAAAATGATGAGCAGGGAGGTGAAGACCATCCCTTTCGGACTCAGCTCGTGGACTTCCCTGAACCCCACGGTACTCACCGTGATCATCGTCATGTAGAAGGCCTCGATGAAGGTGTAGCCCTCCAAGACCATGAACCCCACACTGCCAATGACGATTACCGCAGCCACTACGACGAGGGACAGGGCAATGCGGGAAAACGACTTGAATCGATAATACACTTCCGGAAATTAGCGGTTCAGGTCCAAAACAGCCGCCATCGAAGCCTGGATCGTTTTTGCCTCCAATCTGGCCGCCTCTGCGAAATCCGACCCTTCTGAGGCATAAAGCACGCTGCGGCCCACGTTGACGAGCAGTCCACCCGCAAGCTTTGGCGCCCAGCCCGCGGCACACACTTCCTCCAGGGAGCCGCCCTGTGCTCCCACGCCCGGAACGAGAAGAAAGCGATCCGGTGCCGCAGCGCGGCATTCCGCCAGCAACTCCGGACGCGTGGCCCCTACGACGTACATCAGCCGCTCAGCCCCCTCGTATCCGCGGCTGACCTCCATGACCCTGCGCCACAAGGGCTGTCCCCCTTCCGCTCCGTGGAACTCAAAATCCTCGGCGCCCGGATTCGAGGTGGCGGCCAACAGGATGGTCCACTTGTCCTCGAAGGCGAGGAAGGGCTCCACGCTGTCCCTACCCATGTAGGGCGCCACGGTGACGGCATCGGCTTTCCACTGCCGGAAAGCCGCTTCTGCGTAACGCGTTGCGGTATTCCCGATGTCTCCACGCTTGGCATCGGCGATCCTCAGGCATCCCGAGGGAATCGCGTCCATCGTCGCCTGCAGGACGCCCCATCCCTCCGCGCCCATGGCCTCGTAGAACGCGACATTGGGCTTGTAGGCCACTGCGAGGTCCGACGTCGCCTCGATGATGCCGAGATTGAAGCGCAAAGCCGCCTGAGGCCCAGTGCCGAGGTGGGCAGGTATTCGCGCCGGGTCCGGGTCCAGCCCCACGCACAGGAAGGAGGCCTTGCTCCGAATGGTGTCGATCAACTGATGCTGGTCCATGGGCGGCGAAGTTATCGCGTGGCACCCGGGAGCGCATCATCCGAAGACAGTCCGGCCTGCCTGAGGCGCTCCATGCGCTCCACCGTTCTGAGCGCCGTGACCACTTCACCCAGCTCTCCGGCGAGCACCTTGTCCAGGGCATGGAGCGTCAGCCCGATGCGGTGGTCCGTCACCCGTCCTTGGGAGTAGTTGTAGGTGCGGATCTTGCCCGAGCGATCCCCGGTGCCCACCTGGGATTTCCGCTCGGCGGCCTCGGCGTCCCTCCTTTTGCGGTCCGCCGCCTCCCACAGCCGGGTGCGCAGGACATTCAAGGCCTGCTCATAATTCTGGTGCTGCGACCGGCCATCCTGGCACTCCGCCACAACACCCGTTGGAACATGCGTCAACCGCACCGCGCTTTCCGTTTTGTTGACGTGCTGGCCTCCAGCACCGCTAGCCCTGAACGTGTCCTTGCGGATGTCACCCGTGTTGAGTTCGAAATCCACGGCTTCCGCCTCGGGCAGGATGGCCACCGTGGCCGCGCTCGTATGGATGCGCCCCTGCGATTCCGTGGCGGGAACCCGTTGGACCCTGTGGGTCCCGCTCTCGAATTTCAAATGACCGAACACCGCCTCCCCTGAAATCCGGGCCACCACCTCCTTGAAGCCCCCGGCTGTGCCCGGGTGTGACCCGACCACCTCGAAGCGCCATCCACAGCCTTCTGCATACCGCTGGTACATCCTGAACAAATCCCCCGCCCACAATGCGGCTTCGTCCCCCCCTGTCCCGGCCCGGATTTCAAGAACGCAGTCCCGGCCGTCACTGGGATCAGCGGGCACCAGCGCTTCCTGCAATTCACGCTTGAGCCCATTCAGCTCTCCTTCGATGCGCCCCACCTCCTCGCGGGCCATGTCGCGCATTTCGGCGTCCTCGCTCTTGCTCTCCGTGCGCGCTTCGGCAAGGGCATCAGACAGGATGCGGTATCGCTTGATCCGCTCCACGAGGGGCTCCAGCTGCTTGAAATCGCGAATGGCCGACCGGTAGACTTCCGGATCCGCAAGGACTTCCGGATCGATCACCTGGAGGGACAGCTCCCTGTACCGATCCTCCAAGGCCGCCAGCCGATCGAGCAGCCCTTCCATCTCAATCGTAGGTCTCGATTCCTTCCGGACCTTGGATGGTCAATCGAGGCGCGTCCGCAGACCGGACTTCCACACGACCGACGATTCGGGCATCAACACCGTGAGCAGCCGCCGTTTCCATGACCGTTGAGGCATGTTCTGGGGTCGTGTAGACTTCCATACGGTGGCCCATGTTGTACACCTGGTACATTTCCTTCCACGCCGTCCCACTGTGCTCCTTGATCAACCGGAACAACGTCGGCACCTCGAAAAGGCCGTCCTTGACGATGTGCAATTCTGGCGCTGCGAAATGCAGCACCTTCGTTTGGCCTCCCCCACTGCAGTGCACCAGGCCATGCAAGTGCTCCTTGCCATGCTTGAACAGGTCCACCATTACGGGGGCATAGGTGCGCGTCGGTGACAGGACGAGCTTGCCGGCATCGAGCGGCACGCCATCCACGGTGTCCTCCACATCGAAGGGGCCTGTGTACACGAGGTCTTCCGGGAGGCCCGGATCATAACACTCAGGATACTTCTCACGCCAGGAAGGCCCGAACAGGTCGTGCCTTGCACTGGTCAAGCCATTGCTCCCCGTCCCGCCGTTCCATGCATCCTCGTAGTCTGCCTGACCATGGCTGGCCAAGCCAACGATCACGTCCCCTGCCGCAATCCGGGCGTTGTCTATGACTTCATCGCGTCGCATCCTGCACACCACGGTGGAGTCGACTATGACCGTTCTGACAAGGTCCCCGACATCGGCTGTTTCACCTCCTGTACCGCGAACATCGAGTCCCCATCCGCGCCATTGGGACATGAGTTCTTCCGTTCCCTGGATCAAGGCTGCGATCACTTCGCCCGGAACGAGCCGCTTGTTTCGGCCGATGGTGGAGCTGACCATGATGGGGCCTGTGGCCCCGACACACAGGAGATCGTCGATGTTCATCACCAACGCGTCCTGCGCGATGCCTTTCCACACCGAAAGGTCACCGGTTTCCTTCCAATAAATCCAAGCCAGCGCACTCTTGGTGCCCGCCCCATCCGCATGCATGACCAGACAATGATCCTCACTGCCGGTCAAGGCGTCGGGGACGACCTTGCAGAAGGCCTTGGGAAACAACCCTTTGTCCAATCCCGCAATGGCGGCGTGCACCTCCTCTTTTCCAGAGGAGACGCCCCTCTTGGCGTATCGGTCCTGCACTGGAGAGTCCACCAGCCGCTCCGTCACTCCGGCACGTAGTCGAAGCTCGTGATTCGGAATACGGTGCGGCGGTTCATCTGGTGCGCCGCCTCACGCTCCTCCTCCGTCGCAAGGGCTGAAATCTCAGCGTCGCTGACGAGCGGCATGCTCTCTCCACGCCCGGTAGGCTGCAGTCGCTGACGATCGATGCCCCGCTCCACGAGATAATTGACACAGGTCTCGGCACGGCGCTGGCTCAATTCGTCGTTGGCCTGATCACCACCCCGGGTGTCCGTGTGGGCTTCGAGCGAAATGACGAACGTCGGGTTGCGCTCGAGCAGGTCCACGAGGTAGTCAAGCGAATCCCGTGAATTGCAATCGGCATTCACCACGAGGTCAGCCTTGGCAAATTCATACTGCACCAATGGCATGGGGTAGTCCTCGTTCGTCACCACTTCGCGCAGGAGGTATTCCTTGATGAAGTTGGTGGACTTCGAGAGCCCCACCGTGCTGAACTGGTCTCCTGCACTGATGTAACCTTCCTTGGAGATGTCGACGGCATAGGTGCTCTCTGAGCCGATGCTCCACTCTCCATCCTCGGCGCCACCCTCTCCATCCGTGGAGGTGGACGTGCTTTCGCCATCGCTGCCCGTGACGGTTACGGTCGCGCCTTCGATCGGCATGCCGGTGTCATAGTCGTACACATAGGCCACGTAATCGAATTCAAGCGGCGGCATCGTAAAGGAGAAAATGTCGTCCTTTCCTTTGCTTTCCGGGCGATCGGAGGACAGGTAACCCTTCTCATCCTTCGGATGGTAGACCAAAGCGAAATCATCGCTGGCGGTGTTGATGGGATACTCCATGAATTCAGGTGTCTCGAAATTCATGCCGTCGCCTTTCCAGGTCGCCATGAGAATATCGAGCCCCCCCATGCCTCCGGGACGGTCAGATGCGAAATACAAGTCGCCATTCTTGCGGATGTGTGGGAAATACTCATCCGAGGACGAATTGATTCCAGGTCCCATGTTCTCTGCTGCGCCCCACTCCTCGGAGGCATCGTTCCATTTCAGGTACCACAGGTCGCGACCGCCCTGACCTCCCGGCATATCACTGACAAACACCAGGTACTGGTCATCCGGGCTGAGCGACGGCTGCCCGACCTGCGAGCTGTCATCGGTCGCGCGGTCCACTATGGGAAAGTCCTCCGGAGCGCCCCACTTGGAACCCGTCCGTTGTGAAGTGTAGATGTCGCAGGGGTAGTTGTTGTCCTTCTCAATCAGGCAACGGGTAAAGTACAGGGTCTTGAACTTCGAATCCAAGGTCACGCCCCCTTCATTGCTGGGGCTGTTGATGGCATTGCCGAGGGGCTCGGGAATGCTCCACTTGCCCTTGCGGTCGACTTCAGCAGAGAAGAGGTCCATGTAGCTCTCACCTGTGATTGGATCTTCACCGCTTCCTGCCGAACTGCTGCGGCTCGAAGCGAAAATGACTTCTTCTCCGCGCTTGTCGGCAAAGGCCATGGCGAAATCGAAGTTGGGTGAGTTGACCATGACGAGGGGCTCGACCACGAATCGGCTGTCGCTGACGATCAGACTCTCCGCTGCCGCATTGCAGGCTTCAATCATGCTGTTCGCCGTAGAAGCGTCACCACCTGAAGACTTGTATTTCTGCAATTGTTCCACGGCATCATCGAATTCGCCCTGGCCCATGAAGACCATGCCGTAATGCTTGAACACCACAGGATTGTCGTCCGCCCACTTCAGGTCGATGGCACGCTTGTACCATTCCTCTGCAGCAGCCAAGGCCCTGCTCAAACGGTAGCATTCACCAATGCGATAGCACACGCGCCCCTTTTCTTCGAGGTCGCCTTTGAGCTTGGCGTAGGACGCTTGGTAATCCTTTGCTGCCTCGAAGTAACCCCCTCGGTCAAAGGCGGCATCAGCATCGGCCGTGAGGTCATTCTGGGCCATGCCACTCATGACAGACAAGGCAAAAACAAAGGCGAGCGTGGAGCGCAGGGCAGTCTCATGCCCGAATTGCAGGTTCAACATTCCCAAAAGTGGTTTACGGGCGAATGTAAGAAGGCCCCGGAACTTCGCGTCAACGAATCCGGGGCCTTCTTTATAAATAGCGTCTCAATCAGCGCGTGAAGAGCAGTTCCCGCAGCTTGGGGAATGGCCAGCGGCTGTCCTCCGTCAGCTTCTCCAACTGGTCAACCTGGACGCGCAATTCGTCCATCAGCGGCCTCACCGTGCCCGCATAGGCTTCGGCCTTGGCATGAAGACCTTCAATGCCATTGACCTTTAAGCGCTCGGTGCGCAGGGACTCCATGGCCGCGTATGTCGCGGAGAACCCTGCGGACAATTCCTCGAGGATGCCGCGCTGTCCCCGCGTCATTCCTTCCGACTGGTCCTCTCCATAGACATCCATGAATCCTTGGATGTTGGCCAACAAATCGCTTTGGTAGTCCATGACCGCCGGGAGAACCTGATTGGTCACCATATCGCCCAGAACCTGGGCTTCGATCTGCAACTTCATCACGTAGTTCTCGAGCTCAACCTCGGTCCGCGCCGCGATTTCCTCGGCACTCAACACACCGAGTCCCTCGAACAACTCCACCGTCTCCTTGCGGTCCCAGACGGCGAGTGCGCTCGGGGTATCCAACAAATTGGCCAATCCGCGCTTGGCGGCCTCCTCGACCCACTCCTGCCCGTATCCGTTGCCTTCGAAGCGGATGGACTTGCTCTCCTTGATCAGCTTCTGGATCTCCTTGAGCAGCGCCTCGTCCTTTTTGTCGCCTTTGGCCATGCGGGCGTCCACGGCAGCCTTGAACTCGTTGAGCTGCTTGGCCATGATGGTATTCAGGACCGTCATGGGTACCGCACAGTTGGCCGTGCTGCCCACGGCGCGGAACTCAAACTTGTTGCCGGTGAAAGCAAAAGGTGAGGTGCGGTTCCGATCGGTATTGTCGAGGAGCACTTCCGGGATCCTTCCGATCTCCAGCTTGACGGCAGTTTTCTCGTCCGGACTCATCTTGCCAGCAGAGACGTTGGCCTCCACGGCGTCGAGCAACTCGGTCAGCTTGGAACCGATGAAAGCACTGATGATGGCAGGAGGAGCCTCATTGGCACCGAGCCTGTGGTCGTTTCCAGCACTTGCGATGGCAGCCCGCAGCACATCGGCGTGTTTGTGGATGGCGGCAATCGTATTGACGAAGAACGTGAGGAAACGCAGGTTGGTCTTGGGGTTCACGCCCGGCTTCAAGAGGTTGACACCGGTGTTCGTTCCGAGGGACCAGTTGTTGTGCTTCCCCGATCCATTCAGTCCGGAGAACGGCTTCTCATGAAGCAGCACCCGAAAATCATGGCGTTGGGCCACCCGCTCGAGGAGGTCCATGAGAAGGAGGTTGTGGTCATTGGCCAAGTTGGCTTCCTCGAAGACCGGTGCCACCTCGAATTGGTTCGGCGCCACTTCATTGTGACGGGTCGTCACAGGAATTCCCAGCTGATGGGCCTCACATTCGAAGTCCTGCATGAAGGCCATGACGCGGGGCGGAATGCTCCCGAAGTAGTTGTCGTCGAGCTGCTGCCCCTTGGCCGGGGCGGCTCCAAGCAGGGCGCGGCCGGTTTGGCTGAGGTCAGGGCGCGCATTGTAGAGTGCCTTGTCGACGAGGAAGTACTCCTGCTCCCAACCCAAAGTGGCAATCACCTTCGTGACATTCTTGTCGAAATACTGGCAAACCTCCGTTGCGGCCTTGTCCACCGCGGTGAGGGCCTTCAACAGCGGCGCCTTGTTGTCGAGTGACTGCCCCGTATAGGCGATGAAAATCGTGGGAATGCACAGGGTCTTACCCATCAGGAATGGGGGGCTGCTCGGATCCCAAAGGGTGTAACCACGGGCCTCGAAAGTGGACCGGATGCCGCCGTTGGGGAAGCTGGACGCATCGGGTTCCTGCTGCACGAGAAGACTGCCGTCAAACCGCTCGATGGCGCCCCCTTGTCCGTCGGGCTGGATGAAGCTGTCGTGCTTCTCCGCCGTGCTGCCCGTCAAAGGCTGGAACCAGTGCGTGTAGTGCGTGGCACCGCGGGCCATGGCCCATTCCTTGAGGGAACTCGCCACCTGGTCGGCGATTTTACGGTCGATGCGTATGCCATCCACCATGGCCGCGACGACATGGTCGAACGCTTCCTCGGTGAGGTATTCACGCATGGCGCTCAAAGTGAACGCGAGGTCTCCGTAGTACTCGGAAATTTTGGAAGACGGCGTCGTGGCGGTCTTCGGGGACCGCTCGAGGACATCCTCGACGGCGGTGATGCGGTAGGTTGACATGATTTAGCTGTAACTGCCCCGCAAAAATACAGCAGCCCCCTCCCTTGAAAGGGGGTCTTTTTCTAAAAATGACAACTTTTTTGCCCCCGACCCCCAAAAATCAGAGGGTGCCTTTCAGAAAATGGAGCCTTTTCTTACAAACACCCCCCTGCTTTTCGGTTGAAAACGGATTTTCCATCAGAATACCACCACCCGTTTTCGCACCACTTGGCCCGGCTGCATCACGGTGAACATGTGCACGCCCGCAGGAAGTCCCGCCAGCGGCACCCTGCCCTGCAAGATGCTCCCTTCCACCGCCACTCCTTGGCCTGAACGCAGCAATCGACCAGCAGCATCCTCGAGGAGCCAGTCGTACTTGCCCTGCCACCCTTCCATTTCGAACTGCAGGCTGCCGGATGCTGGATTGGGGAAAACCCGCACCACACCCTCCGTCATCTCCGGGGTTGCGATGTCATTGACCAGGTTGGTCTCGAAATGGAAATTGTGGATGATGGACTTCCCGAAGTCCGGTTCGAAGGTGATCCAGTTGCCCCCCACTTTCCGAAGCCGCACGAAGCCACTGCCATCGCTGTTGGCCCAGAAGCTGATCCCATCGTCGTCAAAATCTTGAAACTCGAACGTGTAGCAACCCTGGTTCAGATAGACGGTATCCCGGTATTGGGTATTGGCCTCCGGGTAGGTGCGGTCCAGGTATACGGTCCCGTCCTGGTGGGTCAACTTGGCGCTGTTCTCCCAAGGCGTCGAGTTCGTCCGCACGAAAATGATGAGGCGGTTGTCATCCTCGTCCCCCGGATCCTCGAGGTAAGTGTAGGTCGGCGGACGACGGAATGTGCTCCTCACTTCATCGTTCCAGTCCACCTCATCGGTTCCGCCATTCGGTGCGGAAACCTTGGCGATGAAAGTCAGGTCCTCTTCTTCGTCCCCGTCCCAGAGCTCGGTGTCCAATGCGACCAGGTCGACCACTTCCTGCTCGAGAAACCCGAGGTTTCCCGTCCAGGTGAACGACTGCAGGTTTTCCGCCAATCCGAACGTGATGGTGCAGGAGGTCAAGGGGGTGCTGCCGCTGTTCCGCAGCAACACCTGTGGCTTGTCGCAAATGGGATTCGTGCGGGAAGAGAGTTTGGATCCATTGGGCGCGATGACCTCCACGATTTCGGCATCCAGCGCATGATTCGGTGCGCCGTAGGCGACGATCTGCCCTTCGAAGCGGTAGTTGCCATCGGGATCGTAATCGATGTCGTAGTCCACCGTGAAGGAGGCTCCCCCATCCAACAGGGGTGTCAATTCCATATCGCGGGTCTCGGTTGGAGCCCCCGGACACCAACCGGCGCGGTCGTATATCCACGTTCCGCCCTGAGGGAAGAGGGGGTTGTCCGCACATTCCTGCATGATTTCCCACGACCAATGCTCTTCTCCATTGACCTTGACCTTGTGCGTATTGAAGCAGAATTCCGCGCAGTTGTTTCCGCTGCCGAAACCATGGCCGGAAGCCCGGGTCTTGAGCCGCCACATTTCCTCGCCGGCCTCCGGGGTGTATTCGTAAGCCACGACGTTCGCGTCAAAGGTGGAAAGACCGTATTGGCCTTTCCAGAAAGCCTCCATCCCGAGGACATTCCTCGCCGGGGCCCCTTCAATGAAATGGAATTTCAGGTCGAGCAGCTCCTGCCAATTTCCCGCCTGCAGCTCCACACTGTCGCGCAGCAGGTGCATGTAGTCGGTGACATCATACTTCCATGTCCAACCGTCTTCTCCCAGGTCGAGTCCGATGCCGTAGGGTGTGATGAACCGGTACAATTCGTAGCGATCGATGACCTCGAACGGCATCCCGAAATAGTCCAGGGTGTCGTTGATGATCTCCGTCACCTCACCCGGGATTGGGTGAAAGATGGTGTCTCCGAAAATGAACAGTTCGTAGGTCTCCCCCGGCACATAATGGTAGGTGAGGTCCGTCATGGTGACCCCATTCCCTTCGACCTCCCAAGTCGATAGGCTCATCGGCGCCACCGGACGCAGATCGAGGATGGATCCGTCCGCAACGAGTTCCAAATAGGTACCGCGCCCGAATCCGAGCAGAGGCCGCAATCCGTCTGCCAGCCCCTTGGCCTGCTCGCGTGCCGGGGTCGTCCGCCTCAGGGTGGTGCCGTGATGCAGTCCCGGGGCGCCGCCGGGGTGATGGTTGACCTCCTGGGTGCCATTCGCACCGTCGAAGCGGTAGTCGACCAGCAAATCATCCCAATCCGGATGGAAGGCGGTAGGCTGCCTGTTCATCCAGGAGGCGATGGTCTCTCCGTCCAGTGCCTTGGACCAGATGCGGAAGTCGTCCACACGCCCATTGTAGCGCAAGCTGCCGTTGCCTGAAGCCCCGAGGTTCATCTTGACGATGTCCTCGATGGGGTTGTCCTTGTTCGTACCGCTGTGAAAGAGCTCCCCGTTGAGGTACATCTCCATCACTCCGGTCGTGGCGTTCTTCACGAAGGCCCAGTGGTTCCAACGCCCCTCGTAGTCCTCGGTCTGCGCCTGCTGGTCAATGCGGTCGTAGCCGCCGTCCCAGCCGCAGTCCCAGTAGACGCGGCCGTTGCTCCATGGCAGGTGCACGTTGACCACCCGCTGGCCTGCCGCATTGATGCCCTCGAACAGCGTCCCGTTCTGGGGTTGGCTGTCCGGGTCGCCATAGACCCAGCATTCAACGGTGATCTCCTGGGACAGGCCCTGCAGGTCGCCGGTGTCGACGGCAATGCGGTCCGGGGCGGTGAACACCACCTCGCCGTCGGCCACCCCGGAAACCCAGCCCTTGCCTTCTGCGCTGGAGGCCAACGCCCACCCGTCGTTGATGCCGTCGGTCTCCACGTTCACGTCTTCGAGGGCGAATTCGAGCACGAGGTTGCTGGTGCCGTCCCATGCAATGGGCGGAGACAGACGCAGGGACAGGCTGTCATCGAACTGCCACGTCGACAGTCCGTACTGATAAGCCGTATTCGAGAGGTCCAGGAAACCGGTCAGCGCGGTGTCCTGGGTCAGGCCCCATTTGAGGTCCATGCGCCGCGCGTCGGCCGCGCCGGCCATCATGGGAATCCAGAGGCGGTCGATGCTGCCTGCCCCGAGGGGCGCCAGCTCATCCGCCGTCCAGAGATATTGGGCCCGCTTGGCCCCCACCGGTTCGAACAGGGGTGTGGCAAAGTCCACGGAACCCGGCTGCAGGACGGACTCCTCCACCACGGCGTCGACGATGTATTGGGCCGCCGGGAGGTAGACGGTGTCCTGGATGTTCGGGATGTAGGGCACGACATCCGCTGTATCAAAGGGGGCGTCCGCAAGGAGCTGATAGGGATGCTGGAGGGCGGCACTGTCGAGCAGGCCGGTGTGATCGAAGAGATAGGTATAGCTCAGGTAGTCCCACTCGCCGCAGGGGTAGCCGAGGTTGCCCGCGGTGCCGTCCTCGAAACACTTGAGGGTGTATTCCATGATGACCTTGCCGTATTCGACCCCATTGTCGGAGGAGGGGAATTCGAACCAACGGCGGCCCGGGCTGTCGTAGGCCGTGGCGGGGTTGTTCTGGGCTTCGAAAGTGAACGTCTGAACGGTCGTGGTATCGGTCGCAAGAAGAGAGACCGATGAAAGACAGAGGATCAGGGCGGCAAAACCGCGGAACACAGGCTGGTTCATGGGCAAAAGTTAAGCCTCCGTGAAATCTTGCAATTGCCTCGATACGTGAAGGTTTGGATATTGGTATGCGCTACTTTTGCGCTCCTTTTTTGCTTCATTGATATGAACATCCTGTTCATCATGTACCCGTGGGAACGGGTTCAGCCGGAATCCGACAGCACGCTTCGCCTGATCCACGAATGCGTCTGCCGGGAACACCAAGTTGCCCTGACGACCGGTGCGAACCTCACCATCCGGGATTCCGTCACCATGTCTTTCTGTCGGGTGATTGAAAAACGGGGAAGGGTCAGTCCCTCTCCCAACATTTGGTACAAGCAGGTCGCCTTCAAGGAGCAAATGCTTCCGCTGGCAGGATTTGACGCCATCTTCATGCGTTCGGACCCCCCGTTGGATGGCCTTGTCCTGAATTTCCTGGATTCAGTGAAGAACCACGTGTTTGTGGTCAACGATGTCCAAGGGCTCCGTGAGGCCAACAACAAGCTGTACACCGCGGCATTCCACGACCCTTCCAATCAGATCATTCCCAAGACCTACGTCTCCAAGAACAAGGAATACCTCAAAAGGGTCATCGAAGACAGTGCCGCCAAAAAGATGATCATGAAGCCGCTCAATGGCTTTGGAGGAAGCGGCGTCATCGTGATCGAACCCGATGCCCACCAGAATGTCAACTCGCTCCTCGATTTCTACATCGATGGGCGCGGCGAATCGAACTATGTCATCCTTCAGGATTATGTGGAAGGGGCCGAGAAGGGCGACGTGCGCGTCATGATGCTGCAGGGAGAACCCATCGGTGCGATGCGGCGGGTCCCCAGTGCGAATGACCCCCGATCCAATGTCCACGCCGGAGGGCGGGCGGAAAAGCACAAACTCACCCGGGAGGAACGTTTGGTGTGCAAGATGATTGGACCAAAGCTGGTCGCCGACGGCCTCTACTTTGTGGGCCTCGACATCATCGGGGGCAAGTTGATCGAGGTCAATGTCCTCTCACCGGGTGGCATCGTCAACATCAACCGCCTGAACAAGGTCAAGCTGCAGAAGCGCATCATCGATTGGCTCGAGGATACGGTCGCATTTCGCCAGATGGACTCGCAGCGGCGCCTGGAATTCCGCAACACGGTCGAGAACGCCTGAATAGGAATCCGTGCTGGAGCTCACCACGTCTGAAATCGTCCGTCGGATCCAGGCTGGAAGGACCTTCCAGGCCGAGGCCACGGATGCCGGCTTCTTCATCCGCATCGCTGAATGGCAGCCCCTGGTTGGCACGGCCATCCACGATGGCCATCGGCTGCGTCCCGAACTGCAGGTGAATTGCCGCCTGTCAGAGCTTGAGCGCTGGCAGGAGGAGGACCCCTGCACCGCCCAGATGATCGAGGCCATGCCCATCACCCTGGTCGGATTGGACAGCCGGTATGAATATGACCTCAACCGCCCGCCCGCCGACGCGGTCTATGACGTGGCCTGGGGCCAAAAGGTGTGGCGCAAACCCTTGACCAAAGCGAACCGGCTGCTCAGCCTTGAAAAGCACGCGCGCTACTACGAGGTGCTGGACGCCCTGCTGCGCCAGCTCGTGGTCCGCTTCGAGTCCGCCGTGGTCTATGACCTTCACAGCTACAACCGGCTGCGCTGGGAACGTCCGGTACCCACCTTCAATCTCGGCTGGGACCTCATCGATGAGGAACGTTACGGCAATGTCTGTCACAGCCTGGTCGATGCCCTTGGCCGGGTCGATTGGCCCGACGGGGTTCCACCAACTGTGGCCTCCAATGATGTTTTCAAGGGCCACGGCTACCAGTGCCGATGGATTACCCAACAACATCCGGCAGTGGTGGACCTGGCCCTCGAAGTCGCCAAGGTCTATTGCAATGAACAGGATGGAACCCTGTTCCCCGCGGTAATCGAAGGCATCGCAGGAGGGCTCAAGGAAGCATTGAGCCAACATGCCTCCGCCTTTGCTGAGCGGTTCACCACCATTCCAGATGGCAAAAAGAGCCGCATACTTTCCAAAGGAGCCGAACCCGACCTGAAGAAGGTCGACGAGGCCATCCACCAATGCGTCCGTGGATTCGAATTGCTCGAATACATCAACCCCATCAACCTCGCTGCGGAGCGCCGGGCTTTTTTCAGCTCCCGTTTCCAGAAATCCCCCGCCTTCAAGTACCGCCCCATCGGATTCGACGCGCGGAGCATGAAGCGCAGACTGCACCGAGTTCCAGTAGAGAAGTTGACGGACCCTGACATCCGCGGACTCTATGAAGCCGCCATCACAGGGTACATCGACAAGGTCGACCTGCTTTCCGACCTCGGTACGGCACGTTTCCTCTACGGAAGCCTGCGCTACTTCGGGGCGCCTACCGAAAAGGACGTTCGGAATGCACTCTATCTCCTGCAATTGCCGCCTGTGGAACAGGAGCCCATGGCGACCCTGTCCGCCGCCGAGGCCGGGCGGCAATTCGAGGAGGCCCTGACCGAATATGGATTCACCGCCAAGGTCATCGTCTCCACGCGTATGGTCGCCGATGCCATGGTATTGGGCCAGCAGCGGAAGGTGATGATCAAGAAGGGGGCCCGGTTTTCCCCCAAGGCGCTGAGGCGGCTGGTTCACCATGAGATTGGCGTCCACATGGTCACGACAGAGAATGCAGCCCTGCAGCCACTCAAGCTGCCCACTTTCGGCACCCCGGTGAACACCATGACCCAGGAAGGGCTGGCTGTCCTCAGTGAGTACCTGAGCGGGACCATCTCGCTGAAGCGCCTCAGGGAACTCGGACTGCGCGTGCTCGCCTGTGACCAGATGGTACGCGGCGCCTCCTTTCCCGAGACTTTCTCCATGCTGGTCGACGAGCATGGCATGGATGTCGATGAGGCCTTCTTCCTGTGCGCAAGGGCTTACCGGGGGGGCGGCTTCACCAAGGACCACTTGTACCTCCAAGGATTCCGAAAGGTCCTCCGGATGTGGCGGCGCGGAGAAGACCTTTCCCCTCTGCTGTTGGGCAAATGTTCACTCGAATGGGAAGAGGTGCTGCGGGAAATGATCGAACGGGAACTCCTGGTGGCCCCTGTCCATCGACCGCGGGCCTTCGAAGCGCCCTCGCGCGACGCCAACGACCCCATCTATGACTACATCGTCAAGGGCATCCGCTAGGGCCGACCGGCTCAACCCTTTCGACCGGGGTAGACTGCCAATGCGGCGGCTATGACCGCCACGGCACGGCGGATGGAAGCCTCTTCAAGGACATAGGCAATGCGCACCTCATCCTGTCCCGCGCCCGGCGTGGCATAGAATCCACTGGCCGGCGCCATCATGACGGTCTCACCATCGAGGTGGAATTCGGAGAGCAGCCATTGACAGAACGTATCGCTGGAGTCAATCGGCAGGCGGGCCACAGCATAGAACGCGCCCCCCGGCTTCGACACCATCACACCGGGAATGGCACTCAACCCCTCCACCAAGGCATCACGCCGGCCCACATATGCACCCTTGACTTCTTCAAAGTACGTCCGCGGTGTGCGCAGCGCGGCCTCCCCGGCAATCTGACCGAGTGTCGGGGGTGAGAGCCGCGCCATGGCGAAGCGCATGCACGCTTTGTACACCTCGATGTTGCGGGTGACCAAGGCCCCCACACGGGCCCCGCACATGCTGTATCGTTTTGACACAGAATCCACCAGGACCACATGGTCTTCCAGGCCCTCAAGGGAAAGGACGCTGGTGGGAGGCCCATCGCCGTAACAGAATTCCCGGTAGACCTCATCGGCGAAGAGGTAGAGGTCGTGCTCCAGCACCAACTCGCGGATGGCCTTGAGCTCGGCGTCCGTATACACGTATCCTGTCGGGTTGCCGGGATTGCAGATGAGGATGGCCCTGGTCCTGTCAGAGACCTTCGAAGCGATGTCGGAGACCGGAGGCAATGCGAATCCGTCTTCGATGCGCGATGTGACCGGAACCACCTTGACCCCGGCCATGGTCGCGAACCCGTTGTAGTTGGCGTAAAAAGGCTCGGGAATGATGACTTCATCGCCCGGTTCGAGACAGGCCTGGAAGGCAAAGATCAATGCCTCGCTGCCTCCGGTCGTCACGATGATCTGGTCCGGTCTGACTTCCACCCCTACCGAAGCGTAGTAATCCGCCAGTCCCTCTCGGTAGGTCGCAAACCCGTCACTCGGGCTGTACTCGATGACCGTTCTGTCCATGTCCTTGACGGCGAGGAGGGCCACCTCGGGCGTCTCGATGTCGGGCTGACCGATGTTGAGGTGGAGGACCTTGCGGCCTGCTGCCTTCGCGGCAACAGCAAACGGAGCAAGCTTCCGGATGGGGCTGTCGGGCATCTGTTGCCCTTTGGTCGAAATGCGCGGCATGTGTCTTTGTTCTGAACCGAAGACGAGGGAGGGCGAAGATAGCCCGTCAAAACAGCAGGAAGCCGACCCCAAGGGGGCCGGCTTCCATCAAATTCGTAACGCTGCCGTGGCTCACTGCGAGACCAACAGCTTCTTCACGGCCATGTAGGTGTTGGACGAGATGCGGATCTGGTACATGCCGGCATCGAGGCCCTGGGCATCGATGGTCAGGAAATACTCCACATTGCTCATCGCATTGCCATCGAACAACTCCTGGACCAACTGACCGCCCATGTCGTAGAGGTCCACACGCAGGCGCATGTTGTTGGACACCTCGAATCCGAGCTGGCTCACATTGTTGGTCGGATTCGGCTGGAGACCCGTCACGCGGATGGGCTCCTTCAGGTCGCCCACCACGGTCACGTCAAACGGCTGGTGGCCGTTTTCTCCGCTCACGTTGGATCCGGCGCCTTGGGCCGCGGCGTTGGTGACGCCATAGCCAAACGTAGTCTCATTGCCGCACTGGTCTGTAACCGAGTAGCTGAAGTCCAGCGCCCACGGCATCACGCAATCGAGGTCGAGCATGATGTCACCGCTTGACCCGACCATGCCCTGGGACACCCCATCGACGATGAGCTGACCGCTCCAATAGAACCATGCGCTGGCTCCGTAGCTGGCGTTCTGGTTGTTGGCGCCGTCTCCGACCTGCAGTCCATAGTAGTAGTTCATCGGCTGGTGGGTCAGGCTGAGTTCGGTTCCGGCATAAATGCCTGTTCCGAGCATGCCTCCCGTCTGCATGACGAAGTAGTCCCAATCGGTCCAGGGTGACTGGCCCGGCAGGACATTCGCACAGTCCTTCTTGTAGCCACGTCCAAGCGCATTCCATTCGGCCCAATTGTAGGCCTCATTGTAATCCGCATTCCAGATGAAGCCACCCGTGCCGTCGGCATTGGTCACCTCGATCTCGATGTGCAGGGTCTTGTCAAAGAAGCTCTCGATGATGTTGACCCCTCCCGGAAGGATGGTGAAGGACTCCCCGTTGAACGGTGCGCCTTCCAGGACGATGGCCGCAGGATTGGAACCACTGCAGGATTCCCCTCCGCTGAATGCCGCAGGCGTCGCCGCACCGCAGTAGTTGCCGATTTCTTCGGTGGGCAAGAAGCCACTCTCGGTCTCGGTCACGTCGATGGTCACGTCGCTGCAGGCATCCTCCGCCTCAAGCCCGATGGCTTCAGGCAACTCGATGAAATCAAAGATGCCGCCCTCCTCGGTTTCAGTGAGGATCTCGCCATTGTTGATGCCTTCGCTGTCCGTGATCTGCGGAGCGGTGACGTCCAGGACCGTGATGGTCTGGACATGGGTGGCGACCGTCTCATTGCCGCAGATGTCCGTGGCCGTGGCCGAGAACGTCCGCAAGACCGTATAGCTGCCGCCTCCGTCGCAAAGGGCTTCGGGAGCGCCATCCTCGTATGTGATGGCGGAGAGTTCCGGCATGACCGTGCAGTTGTCCGTTGCCGAGGCGGTCATGTCGAATTCCACAGTGGCCTCCACGGAGAAGGCGCCGATCAACTCCAAACCTCCTGTGAAGTCGAAAGTGGCATCGGCTCCGCCGGAAATCACCAGTGCATCCGAACCGTCAACATTGCCCCAAACCCAACCGTCGCCATAATCATCGGTGAGCAGGACGTCATAGTTGCCCGGAGCAAGGTTCAGGGTCTGGATGAGCGTATAGCCATTGCTGTATACCGTCGCTTCATCGACCGTGAAATACAGGTCGATTGGATTCATCGAAGTGAAGCCCACGCCATCCACATAGATGTTCTCGACCACGGTACCATCATCGGCGTTGATGATGGAAGCCATCTCACCCGCAAAGAAATCGAGCGTGTACGTGAAGGTCACCTGCACGGAATCAACAGGCGTTCCCGCTTCGGGAATGTCCATGGTGCAGTCGTCACCCAGCTCGAGAATCAGGTCTTCCGGAGCGTTGCCGAAGAAGACCATTGGTGCGGTTGTGTCGGCAACGGTTATGTGCTGAAGGGTCGTATCGCTGCCCATATTGCCGGAGGCGTCCGTGCTGTGGATGATCCAACGGCGATCGAATTCACGGCATCCAGCCGAACCCGTCTCGTTGATGATGTCGTAGAGGATCTCCACATCCTGGTCACAGTTGTCATCCGCCTCATACCAGGGCTGGCCAGCTGCAAAGAGGTCCACCTCATTGACACAGGTCTCACCCGCATAGAGGGTGAAATCCTCCAAATCGAAGATGTTCACCACAGGGGAAGCGGTATCATAGACTGCGATGTTGACCAGGCCGTGCGCCACATTTCCATTGACATCCTCCACCTCGACGTACATCAGGTTGTTGCCTGTATCGTCGCAGTCGAAGGTGTATTCCGGAATGAAAAGGGTCGGTACCGGAATGTCAAGTTCAATGTAAAGCTCACCGTCGCCTTGAGTGCCGTTCCAACCACCCAACTGGATCAGGTAGGTGTTGGATGCGCTGACCGGAAGTGACAGGCTCGAATTGAAAAGCGGACTGCTGCAGCCGTCATCATCGCTGGCCAGGCCGGTGTCCCCTGAGCTCGG
>CALLLH010000017.1 GCA_938082505.1 uncultured Flavobacteriales bacterium | reverse complement strand
CAATTGCCTCGTCGACCTCGATGGTGATGGCCTGTGTGACGAGAACGACGACTGCCTGGGCGAGCTGGATGCTTGCGGGGTCTGCAATGGTCCGGGAGCGGTGTTTGAGTGCGGCTGTGATGCACGACCGCCAGAAGATTGTGATTGCAATGGAAATCAGCTCGACGCCCTCGGTGTTTGTGGAGGCACCTGCGCCGCAGATGTCGATGCCGACGGGGTGTGTGATGTCGATGAAATCCCAGGATGCACGAATCCCTTCAGCTGCAACTTCGATGCTACTGCGACCGACGACGACGGATCTTGCTTGACGCTGGATGCCATTGGCATTTGTGGAGGGAACTGTGATGCGGACTTGGATGCGGACGGCATCTGCGACGACGTGGATGGTTGCGTGGGCAACCCGGATGCTTGTGGGGTCTGCAATGGGCCCGGGCCGATTTTCGAATGTGGTTGCTCCAACATGCCGGCCGGTGATTGCGACTGCGACGGGAGCCAACTTGACGCACTTGGCGTCTGTGGCGGAAATTGTGCCTCAGACTTGGATGGAGACGGCGTCTGTGACGATGCCGAGGTGGACGGGTGCACCGATTGTGAAGCGTGCAACTACAATTCTGGCGCCACGGAGAACAACGGCTCATGCCTTTACCTAGACGCGCTCGGGTTATGTGGCGGGAGCTGCCCGGGCGATGCGGATGGGGACGGCATCTGCGACACGGAGGACACCTGTTTCGGCACCTTGGATGCCTGTGGGGTGTGCAATGGCCCCGGCGCGATCTACAGTTGTGGCTGTGCGGAGATAGAGCCCGGCGCATGCGATTGTGATGGCAACATGCCCGATGCGGTGGGCGTATGCGATGGGGATTGTGAGTCCGACGACAATGGGAACGGGATCTGCGATGCACTCGAGGTGTCGATGTGCGGAATCGGCACCACTTGGGACCCGTCGACCGGGCTCTGCATCGGAGCGGACGGGGCTTGCCCAACCGATTTCGATGGAGATGGATTGACCGGATCTGCCGACCTGTTGGTGTTCTTGACCTACTTCTCGACGGCGTGTGCGGAGTGAAGGTGACAAATGTCATTTGTATAACGCCGCTGTGAAAATGTAATAACACGTCGAACTTTTTTATATTATTACTAATACTTGTATACGCATCGATTTAGAGCTTACAAGGGAGTAGCTTCACTGCTTCCAAATTGTATTGCATGAAGCCGTGTACCACTGCCTTCCTGCCGTCCCCCGCATGCCTCGTGGGACCGCAGCACTTCCTTCTGATCTCAGTTTGCTTGTTGATCCCCTGCCTGCTGTTGGGAGCAACACCAGCACTTGGATTCTTGACACCGGATGCACAGCCTGCCGCCATGCTCCAAGAGAGCGTATGCGATGGCTCCGGGACAACCTGGTCCATGACCACCGAACCCCTGCCCGGGTTTGCGCATCAGGCCTTCCATTTTCAAGGCACCTCGACGGACACCATCGGATTCGCCGAGATCCTGCTCGTCGCCCAAGGGGGCAACAATTCGAATCACCTCGCTTCGGACCTGTTGATCGCGATCGTAGACCCCAGCGGAAATGGGGTACAGTGGGGAGGAAACAACCTCACCACCTTCGACATGGGGCTCACCGACTTGGCCGACTGGCCTGCATCATGGCAGGATGGGGCCGAAATCGGATCGCCCTGGTCCACGACCGTAGACTTGAGTGCGGGCCAACTATACGGAACCGGCGTCTGGACCGTCATCCTCGCGCAGGGCACGGATGCAGCCAATGCCAACATGGTCTATGATGTGCAACTGTCGATGGTGGACATGTGCGCCACCGGGGGCGGCTGCACGGATGCCGCCGCCTGCAATTACGACGCTGCAGCCTTCGTGGATGACGGGGCCTGTGCCTACAACCCGTTCGGAGACTGCTCGTGCAACAGCACGGTATCCGCCACGGAGACCCTGGACGGCGGTGTGGCCGGCACCGTTTCGACCTTCAATGGGTCGGGCACCCTGCGCGATCTGGGCGTCACGCTGACGTTCAGCGGCAATGGGGATGCCTGGCCTTCCGACCTGATGTTGAGCCTCACCTCGCCAACGGGCGAGTGCCTCGAAGTCGGAGGAATCGGGGTTACCATCGGATGCGAACAGACCTTGAGCTGGACCAATTGGCCCACCGATTGGCGGCACCCGTTCTCCAGCGACTACGCGGCCACCCTGGACCTCTCGGGCACCGGCCTCTCCGGTGATGGCGAATGGACCGTCCAACTGCGGAACGGCGACGGCAGTGCCGCCGCCGTGACCTACGATGTCGGGTTGACCTTTTACGGCATCTGTCCCGGGGGCGTCATCTCGGGATGCACCGATGCCGCCGCGTGCAATTATGACAGCCTCGCAACGGTGGAAGACGGAGGGTGTGCCACCGTCGATGCCTGTGGAGACTGTGGTGGCGACAACAGCAACTGTTCCGGCTGCACCTATGAATTTGCCTGCAACTACGAACCAGAGGCCCTCTTCGACGATGGGTCATGCAACGTGATCGAGGACCTCATCGTAGGCTGCTGCTCCTTCTCCCAGGTGCTCGGCGAAGCCATTTCGGGCAACCAGAGCACGACCTGGCAAGTGCCGGCGTCCAGCATCGGCGGACTTGGCGTTTTCGATATTTCCCTGGACTTCCAGGCGACGGGCAGCATGAAGAACTGGGTGTCCGACCTGCAGGTCAGCTTCATCGACCCTAGCGGGACCTGCATGTTCTTCGGGGGCAATGAAAAGACCGATGGGGCCACGGGGCCCTACATGGCGTCCAACAATTGCACGGAGGTGCCGGGCAGTGTCTGGCCGGAAGAGTGGGACACCAATGTTGCGGGTACCTACACGGCGGAGATCGACCTCACGGGCACCCCGCTCGCGGGCAGCGGCGACTGGACCATCGGACTCCACAACGGTGACCTGAACACCTCACCTGCTGAGTATTCCTCACTCACATGGAGCGTGGACGGCCTGTGCAATGTGGAAGGCTGCACCGACACCCTCGCGTGCAACTACACGCCGAACTTCAGTGTACCCAACGACTCCCTCTGCGTGTTCGTCACGGGCTGCGAAAGCTGCAATGCGGATGGCACGATCGAGGCCAATGACGACGATGCAGACGGCATCTGCAACGATGACGACCTCTGCTCGGACACTTCGGCTCCGAACTATGCCGATCCCGCCAACACGGCTTGCACTTCCGCCGGTTGTACCAACCCGTGCGCCTCCAACTATGATGCGGCCGCAGCGTTGGACGACGGCTCCTGCCTTCCCGTCCCCGGCTGCATGGACGCAACAGCTTGCAACTACGATGCCTGCGCCGATGAGGACACGGGATGCCAATACCTGGACGCGTGCGGCGAATGCGGAGGCAGCGGTCTCGACATCGACGGTGATGGCGTGTGTGACAGCGATGAAATCCTCGGATGCACCTATCCCGGAGCCTGCAACCTCGACACCCTGGCCACCCAGGATGACGGCAGCTGCTTGTTCCCGGATTGCGGATACGGCTGCGACGGCGCCTGCCTGGAGGACCAGGACGGAGACGGCGTATGCGATTCTTTTGAAGTCCGCGGCTGTATGCAGTCGGAAGCCGACAATTACCATCCGGCCGCAACGGATGACGATGGAACCTGCTATTTCAACCCCTGCATCGACACCTGTCCGGCAGACGTCAATGAAGATGGGATCATCGGTGTTCTCGATATCCTGTTCGTCCTGTCATACTACGATTCGCAATGCCCGTGATGCAGGGCCATTGGAGGTATGGGGCCAACGGGGCCCCATACTCCAATCCCCCTTGAAACTTGTATACGTCGCCTGATTTGGCGGTGAGTGGTCGTAGCTTAGAGATGAGCCAAACCGCCCACTCCTGATGTTCCGACTTGCCTTGCTAGCCGTTGCCTTGGTTGCCTTTTTGGGCGCCCAAGCGCAAGGGGTTCCTCCCCCTTGTTGTTTCGATGCGACTTGTGTGTACTGCGGGGATGTGGAAGGATGTGACAACAGCCTGTACACCCCCGATATGCTGTCCTATTCGGGAGGAATCGGGGCCTGCGGCATCGACACCCCCACCCCCTGTTCCTCGTGGACGGAGAACAATGCGATTGGCGGGGATTGCCTGCCTTCCTGCAACGATGCCGAAGCGTGCAACTACGACGCCGAGGCGCCCAGCGATCTCGACTGCATCTACGCCGCAGCGTGCGAGGACTGCGCAGGCGCCTGCCTGGACGATGTCAATGGGAATGCCATCTGCGACTGCTATGAGACGTTTGGCTGTACGGACCTGGCGGCCTGCAACTTCAATCCGGAGGCCGATGCCGAGGACGGCACCTGCACCTTCGCGGAGTACGGCTACGATTGTGCGGGAGACTGCCTGGATTCCGATGGCGACGGCGTATGCCTGCTCGACGAGCTGCATGGCTGCACGGACTCCCTCGCCATCAATTACTACCCGTTCATCACGGAGGAGGACGGCAGCTGCGTCTACGCCGAGGACTTCGCCACCGACTGCGGGGACTGCCCGATGGACGTCAACGACGACGGCAACGTCACCGTGGTCGACGTGCTCCAGGTGCTCGCCGCCTACGGCCTCGCCTGCCCGCG
>CALLLH010000016.1 GCA_938082505.1 uncultured Flavobacteriales bacterium | reverse complement strand
ACAGACACCCAAGGCATCCAACTGGTTGCCGTCGCAATCGCAGTCCCCAGCGGGGATGGGATCGCATCCGCAAGCGTAAACCGCACCGGGGCCATTGCACACTCCGCATGCGTCCACATCGCCCACGCAGTCGTCCACGTCGTCACAGATGCCATCCGCATCGGCATCTGCCGTGCAGTCGCCGCCGCAGACGCCCAGCGCGTCGTCATACAGACAGTCCTCACCGCCGGAGCACCCTTCTCCAGCACCAAATGGCAGGGACAAAAGCAGGAAGTTCTGATTGTCGCCTTGAGGGAATACTTGAATGTGAAGCAATCCGGAGACATCTCCATCTGTGGTGAACTGTCCGAGCAAGACGCGGCCATCCGCGTCAGGGAAACCATTGGAATCCCCGTTCAGGATGTACCACACTCCGCCCACTGCGTCGTCAATCACGATGTTGCCGCCCGGTGCACCTGCACCCGGATCGAAGGCCAGTGACCAGTTCTGGTTCGGAGAATTCACAACGGACACCGCGGTCTGACCGAGCGATGCATCTGCAGGTCCATCAACGCCAATGGTCACCCAGGAATCATGGGCGAGGTCCGGATAAACCGGCACCAGTATGGGATTGACGTTCTCTGGTGTCACCGCCCCCAATTGGCTTTGGAAAAAGCTGGTTGTCGTCGAAATGTTCAGCGGATTCACGGAGTTTCCCGACACGGAAGTCACGAAGTCCGTAGGGTCCGACGTCTGCAAATAGACCCTCATTGTGGAATACCCCGTCAGGTCGATGGAGCCCAAGGCACCCACCAAGACACCCACGTCCTCCGTCACCACCTCGGTAATCAGGCAGTAGTCTTCCAAAGCATTCGCCATGCCCCCGGAAGGGATGGTGTCGAAATTGCAAGCAGACGGATCAGAGCATGTCTGAGCGTCAAATTGGAGGGTAAACGCAACGGTGCTGACCAATACGGCCACCATATGAATCAAGTGCTTCATCATCAGTGATTAAGTCTGAACAATATAAGAAACAGGAGCCCAAGAAATGCACCGAGAGCAAACTGCGAGCCACATGCGGAACATTCCGACAGACTCCGACCTTACAGGCCCAGCAGCGCCAAAAATTGAGCTTCGCTCAAGATGGAGACCCCCAACCGCTCCGCCTTCTCCCTTTTGGCGGGCCCCATTTTCTCACCCGCAAGCAGGAAATCCGTCTTGCCCGAGACACTCCCCAGGAGCCGTCCGCCATGTTGCTCCACCATGCGCTTCAGCTCGTCCCTCGGGATGCTGAATACACCACTGACAACGAAACTCCGGTCTGCCAGCACTTGACTGTTGGCGGCTTCCTCCTCCTCCAAAATAGTCCATTGCAATCCCGCTGAACGCAAGTGTTGGACGCGCTCCAAATTGACTTCGTCAGCGAACCACATCACCACCGCTTCCGCGATCACCGGACCGACCACATCGAGTTCAAGCAGCTCTTCCTCCCCTGCCGCCATGAGGGACTCCAGCGAGCCGAAATGCCGCGCCAGCCGCTTGGCCACAGTCTCTCCCACATGCCTGATTCCCAGTGCAAACAACACCCTTTCGAAGGGTATTTCCTTTGAATCCTCGATGCCCGACAGGAGATTTCCTGCGCGCTTTTCGCCCATGCGATCCAACGTCAATAGGGCCGGCATCTCCAGTGCATACAGGTCGGCCACATCCCTGACCATGCCAGCCGCCCAGAGCTGGGCTATGCCCTCCTCCCCAAGGCCATCGATGTTCATGGCCCTGCGCGAAGCGAAGTGCTGAATGCCCCCCTTGATCTGCTCCGGACATCCACTGGTATTGGGACAGTAATGCTTGGCCTCATCCTCTGCCCTGACCAATTGGGCCTTGCAATCAGGACAATGGGTGGCAAACTCGAGCGGAACGCTGTCCGCGGGCCGTTGATCGAGCACCACACCGACCACCTTGGGAATGATCTCCCCACCCTTCTCCACGCGCACGGTGTCACCTTCCCGAATATCCATCAGCGCGATTTGATCGGCATTGTGCAGCGAAGCCTTGCTGACGGTAGTACCTGCGATCGGCACGGGATCGAGGTGGGCCACAGGGGTAATTGCGCCAGTCCTGCCCACCTGATAGGCAATGTGGTCCAGCCGGGTGATGCCTTGCTCGGTTTCGAACTTGTAGGCCAATGCCCATCGGGGCGCCTTGGCTGTGGAACCCAGCGTGCGCCGTTGGGCGTAACCATCCACTTTCAGTACGACGCCATCCACGGCAAACGGCAGGGCATTCCGAGCCCGATCCCAATATGCCAGGTAGTCCATGACCCCCTCCACCGTCTCCACCACCTCGAATGCCCCAACCAGGGCCAGGGGTGTCTTGAATCCCCAATCCGCTGCGGCCTGCACCCCCGCTGCATGACCCGATATTCCGGCTTCCCCCGAATCATCCATCCACACGCCGTAGAGGAAGCAGTCCAACCCACGCCGGGCCACGGCTGCGCTATCCTGCAATTTCAAGGTTCCTGCCGCCGTGTTCCTGGGATTTGCAAACAGCTTTTCTCCTTTCTCCCTCCTGCTTTCATTGAGCTTTTCAAACTCCGCAAAAGGCAAGATGATCTCCCCGCGGATTTCAAGGCGATCAGGCGCATGGTCCGGCAATGCAAGCGGTATTGTCCGTATGGTTCGGACGTTGGTCGTGATGTCCTCACCCACGGTGCCATCGCCCCGGGTCAAGGCCCGGGTCAACCTGCGTCCCTCGTACTGCAGCGCTATGGCCACCCCATCGTATTTGAGCTCGCAGGTGAACCGCATCTCTCCGGCCGATTCACGGTGGATCCGGTCGGCCCACTCCTCGACCTCCTCCCGACTGTAGCTGTTGGCAAGTGACAGCATGGGACGGCTGTGGGGCACCTTCTCGAACTGGTCCGTGAGCCCCCCACCCACACGTTGCGTGGGGCTATTGGGGTCAAAAAGGTCTGGGCGCGCGGATTCCAGCAAGGTCAACTCCGCCAGCAGGGCATCGAACTCCCTGTCGCTGATGATGGGCTCAGCCAGCACATAGTACCGGTGGTTGTGTTCGTGAAGGATGCGGCGCAACTCCGCGATGCGGTGCTCTTCCTGCATGGGACTCGTGTTCAATGGCGGATCAGGCGCACGGCCCTTTCCAAGTCTTGAAGGTCGCAGAGGACCTCGGTTTCCGCATCCTCGAGTTGCCAACAATCCGCCACCTTTCGCGTGAAATCAACGTGGCATTCCGCGACCATGCACCCCTTCGGCGTCAATGCACGACCAGCCTCCCGCACCAGGGCGGCATGGAATTCCAGCGGCATGCCGTCCGGGACGAACAAGGCCGTACCCGGCTCGTGATCCCTCACGTGGGAAGCCAATGACTCCGCTTCGGATACCGGGATGTACGGAGGATTGCTCACGATGCCCTGGTAGTGCCCGGGCCATTCCGGCCATCCCTCTTCGAGGGCGTTGCCCCGGGCCCAGCGGACATCGAGGGACAAAGCCCTCGCGTTTCTCTCGGCGAGCGCAAGGGCGCCTGCAGAAACATCGACGCCCCACACTTCCCAATCGGGCCTGGCTTGCTTGATGGCCAATGCGATGCACCCCGTCCCGGTGCCCACATCCAGCACCCTTACTGGGGTGCCTTTGGCCCGGTGCCCCAACGACTCCATGCCTTCGAGGAACCAAGACACCAGTTCCTCCGTCTCCGGTCTGGGAATCAAGGCTTCCGGGCCACACGCGATGCGCAGTCCCCGGAATTCCGTCCAACCGACCGCATACTGGACCGGCTCACCCCCGATTACCCTGTCCATCCAGCCGGCCAATTGGTTCATTTCGGACTCATCATAACGCCGGTCCATGGCCTCCAGCAATGTGCGGCTCCGGTCGTCCACCCCCGCCATGATCCTGTCTGCCAATGCATGGCATTCGCGTTCCCCTGAACACATGGGACTGCCTGAAGCGGACAACTTGGCCTGCAGCCATTTCCTCACCGCTCGATCCGAGTTGTCCGCTGGAAAATCCGACCAGGAGCGCATCGCGGAATCAGGCGATGTTGCGGGCAATCAACTCCGCCGTAGCAGGATTGGTCGCCAGGGGAATGTTGTAGACATCGCACAACCTGAGCAGCATGTTGATGTCCGGCTCGTGGGGGTGCTTTCCCATCGGGTCCCGAAAGAAGATGACCCCGCCCACGAGGCCTTCGGTGATGCGGGCCGCGATCTGTGCGTCACCGCCCCTTGGTCCCGAGGCCACGGTTTCCACGAGGATGCCCTTTTCCGCCAGTTTGCTGCCCGTAGTCTGGGTCGCCAATGTGGGCACTTGTGTAAAGAATTTGCGGAACCGGAGGACGAACTCCACGAGCTCCGCTTTCTTTCCATCGTGGGCAATCAATGCGATGTATTTCATCTGTCCATTTTCACGAAGACCTCAAAGGACCATGGTGCCCAACGCTTGCGGCTCAGGGACCCTTTGTCGAAGGTCGTCCTGTACCCCTCCAATCCGGGGGGTGCGAATTCCTGTTCTCGATCACTGAGGTTGATCACCACACGGAGGGAGGTGCCCTGAGCGGCGCGCTCGAAATACAGGATGTCCCCCTCCTCGGCCAACTGGACGGGCCGGGCGCCCGAGGCTCCATTGAACATGGGTGGATGCCGGTGATGCAGGTCATGAAGGATGCGATAGAATGACATGTCCCGGAAGTCACCCCAAGGCACGGTATCCTTCTCGAAAAAACGCAGGCGCTTGTTCATTCGGCTTTCCTGTCCTCCATAGACAAGGGGCATGCCGAACAGGGTGCCGCACATGACCGCCATCGCCCTTCCCGCATCTCCATAGCGCTCGGAAACGGTGCCATTCCATGAATTCTCGTCGTGGTTCGTGATGAAGGTCATCCGATAGGCCGAAGCGGGAAAACGTGCGAATTCCCGGTCGAGATAGGCCCGCACGCTGTCGGCATCCATGTGACCCCGCGCCACTTCATTGGTGATGTGGTGGAATTCCCAAGCGTAGCTCGCATCGAAGGCGCGGTCATGGTGGTCCGGCTGCTCCGCCTCGGCCAGCATGAAGACCTCAGGCTCCAAGGACTCCAGCGTCCGTCGCACCCTGTTCCAGAATGCCGTGGGCACCTTCATGGCGACATCACACCGGAAGCCATCCACATCGTGGTCGCGCACCCAGAAGGCCATGGCATCCTCCATGGCGTCGTACAGTCCATTCTCCTCGCCGCGTTCCCAATCGAGTTGGGCCACGTCGACCCAGTCGGTTCCCGTAGGAGGCTGTATTTGGCCATCGCCATCCAGCAGGTAATACCCGAGTCCTGTAGAATCGCGCGTCCATACCGCGTCGAAAGCCGTATGGTTTGCTACCCAGTCGATGATGACGCGCATCTCAAACTCATGGGCCTTGGCCACGAAGGCGTCGAAATCCTCCCACGAACCGTAGTCCGGATTGAGCGCCTTGTAGTCTTGCACACTATAAGGACTGCCGAGCGAAGTGCTCCCGGGCTGAACGAGGTAATTGTCCTTGTTCTCTCCCCCCTTCCGGTTCACCTCGCCGATCGGGTGGACCGGCATCAACCAAATGATGTCACTGCCCAACTCCTTGATCCGCGGCAGATCCGCCATGGCACTCTGCAAGTCCCCCTGGGGCGTATGCTGCCTCAAGTTGAGCTCATATATGACAGCCCGTTCCGACCATTCAGGATGGATCAGGACATCCGAAGTGTCGGTCCCGTTGATGGTCTCGGCCTGCGCTGAATCGCGGTCAGCGGGGGCCGTGGCACAGGCGGTGAGCCCGAGCGCCAGGCTCCAGAAGATGGGGTTGCGGATCATGGTCCAAAGGTATTCTCAGAACAGGGTCACCTGCGCATCGCCGGCATCGCCCTCCATCTCTTCCCCGTCGCTTCGGTTTTCCGCGGAAACGGTGGAATCCACCAGGTCCTGAGGCGTGTCCTCGGGCTCTTCGGGCACGTTGGGGTTCGGCGTGTCCTCCAGGGTCACCTTGGCCCTCGCATCGGTCGAAATGCGCTTTCCACGGGCCTTCACGCCCTTCACTGAAATGAATTCGTTCAGGCTGAATCGCTGCTCGCCGAGGTCCTTGGCCTTGCACTTGATGACAGGGGCCCCGTGGTCCGTGAACAGCAGCATGGAAGACCCCTCCGACTCCCCGATGAACTCCACCGTCTTCAGAGAGGACTCCGCTTGGAACCGTTTGACGTAGACCGCTTTCTTTTCCCCATCCAGGTGCACGACGGTCAGTGGACGCTCAGGCATCCACTTGTCAAGCAGCACCATGTCGTCGGGAAAATGGGTGCTCAACTCCGGTTTGACGAGCTCATAGGCTCCGGAAGACAACACCACCAGCAGGCGATCATCGGCCCCGAAGGCGCCCAGCAGGCGGCCCCGCCCCTCGCTGTTGAGCCGCTTGACCGATTCGTCATACCAGACCTTGCGCGCTCCAAGCGTACTCGAGCCCGCGCTCTTGAGATCAACCTTCCCGGTCACGGCATACTTGGTCACCGTATTGCCTGCCGCACTGCGCCCTTTGATGGCGATTTCCGCAAAGTCAACGTCGACCTTGAGCGATTTGAGTCGGGGCATCCGACTGAGGTGCACCGTCACCTGTTCGGCCTCGCCATTGGCATTGGCCGTGAACCAGAGGATCTGGCTTCCGGGATTGCCCCTGGTGAGGTGATATTCCTTGTCCCGCGTGATGGAAGTGACGTGGAACCGCTTGACATAGGTGCGTCCCCCGGCACTTTTCTTTCCATCGCGATAGACCAGGTTGTAGGTGGTGCGTTCATCCCCTCGCTTCCAGACCCCCACGTGCAGGATGTCCTTTCCGAAGAAGGCCTTGGGGCTGACCTTGGACACCTGCATCGTGCCGTCCTGACGGAACACGATGATGTCGGCGATGTCCGAACAATCGCAGATGTACTCTCCTTCTCCCCGGGGCATGCCGATGCCCACGAAACCCTCCTTGAGGTCCGCATACAATTTGTGATTGGCAACGGCCACCTTGGCACTGTCGATGTTGCCGAAGGTCCTGAGGGTGGTCTTCCGTTCGCGCCCCTTGCCATACTTTTTCTTGAGCTGTCGGTACCATTCGATGGTGTAATCCGTCAGGTGATCGAGGTGATTCTTCACCTCCTCGATCTCGACCTCGAGGTTGGAAATGCGCTGGTCCGCCTTGTCCGAATCGAACTTGGAGATGCGCTTGATCCTGATTTCAGTGAGGCGGGTCACATCCTCGTCCGTCACGGGGCGGATCAAATGCTTGATGTGGGGCGCCAAACCCTCGTGGATGGCCTGCAGGATGGCATCCCAGGTCTCGCATTCCTCGATGTCCCGGTAGATCCGCTTTTCGATGAAGATCTTCTCAAGGGAAGCGAAATGCCACGACTCTTGGAGTTCACCCAGGCGGATCTCGAGTTCGCGCCCAAGCAGCATGCGCGTGCGGTCTGTACTCCGCTTCAGAATCTCCTTGATCCCGAGGAAGACCGGCCTATCGTCCTCGATGACGCAGGCATTCGGCGCAATCCGCACCTCACAATCGGTGAAGGCAAACAGGGCGTCAATCGTCCGATCCGGCGATACACCGGATGCGAGATGGATCATGACCTCCACGAACTCGGCGGTATTGTCCTCTACGCGCTTGACCTTGATCTTGCCCTTGTCGTTGGCCTTGAGGATGCTCTCGATGAGGGACGTCGTGGTCACTCCATAAGGGAGTTCCTCCACGATGAGCGTCTTGTTGTCCTCCTTTCGGATCTTGGCCCGGACCCGGACGCGGCCTCCCCTGAGGCCATCATTGTACTGCTCGCAATCCGCCTCTCCTCCCGTCGGAAAGTCAGGCAGGAGCTTGAAGCTGCGTCCCTTGAGGTAGGCCACCGCCCCGTCGATGAGCTCGATGAAATTGTGGGGCAGCATCTTGCACGCCAATCCGACGGCGATGCCCTCGGCTCCCTGCTGGAGCAACAGGGGGAACTTCACCGGAAGCGTCTCCGGTTCCTGGTTCCGGCCATCATAACTGGCGAGCCAATTGGTGGTCTTAGGGTTGAACAGGGCGTCCTTGGCGAAGGTGCTCAGCCGGGTCTCGATGTACCTCGGCGCGGCCGCACTGTCCCCCGTCAGGATGTTGCCCCAGTTTCCCTGGCAGTCGAGCACGAGCTCACGCTGGCCAATCTGGACCATGGCATCTCCGATGCTGGCGTCACCATGCGGGTGAAACTTCATCGTATTCCCGATGGCGTTGGCCACCTTATGGAACCGGCCATCATCCAACTCCCGCAACGAATGCAGGATGCGCCGCTGCACGGGTTTCAGGCCATCGTGCAGGTGGGGTACGGCCCGCTCCAGGATGACATAGGATGCATAGTCGAGGAAGTACTCATTGTACATCCCCTTGATCCGAACGACCTTTTCCATGTCCACACCGTCGCGCCCAGCGTCCCCCTCCTTTCCATCGGAATCGAGGCCGTCTTTTTCTTCGTGCTCCTCAGGGTCTTGTGCTTCCTCGCTCATGCCGCTTCGGTGGTTTCCTTGGGTTCGGTTGGTTCATCTGGGTCTTTCTCGACCCGAAGGTTGTCAATGATGAATCTCTGGCGGTCCGGCGTGTTCTTGCCCATGAAGAACGCCAGCATGTCGTCGAGTTGGTGCTCTCCGCCCAGGTCCACCGGATCCAGTCGGATGTTCTCGCCGATGAAGTGCGAGAATTCGTCGGGACTGATCTCTCCCAACCCCTTGAATCGGGTAATCTCCGGCTTTGGTCCCAGATCGGCGATGGCATTCAGACGCTCCTCTGCGGTGTAGCAATACCGGGTCTCCTTTTTGTTGCGCACCCGGAACAAGGGCGTCTGCAGGACATACAGGTGTCCTTTCCTGACGAGGTCCGGAAAAAACTGCAGGAAGAAGGTCATGAGCAGAATCCGGATGTGCATGCCATCAACGTCCGCATCCGTCGCGATGATCACCTGGTTGTAGCGGAGTCCATCGAGCCCATCTTCGATGTCGAGTGCTGCCTGGAGCAAATTGAACTCCTCGTTTTCGTAGACGACCTTTTTCGTCAGCCCGTAACAGTTCAGGGGCTTGCCCTTTAGGGAAAATACCGCCTGGGTATTCACATCGCGGGCCTTGGTGATGCTTCCCGATGCACTGTCGCCCTCGGTGATGAACAACATGGACTCCTCCGCGCGCTCGTGCTTCTTGGTCAGGTGCACCCGACAGTCCCGCAGTTTCTTGTTGTGGAGGCTGGCCTTCTTGGCCCGCTCCCTGGCGAGTTTCTTGATGCCTGCGAGGTCCTTTCGCTCCTTTTCACTCTGGAGGATGCGCTTGAGCAGGGCATCCGCCGTCTCAGGCGTTCGGTGGAGAAAATTCGCCAATTCCACCTTCAGGAAATCGTAGACGAAAGACCGCATGCTGGTGCCTCCCGGTCGCACTTCGGACGAGCCCAACTTGGTCTTTGTCTGGGACTCGAACACCGGCTCCTGCACGCGCACGGCTATGGCGGCCATGAGGCCCATGCGGACGTCTCCCGGATCGTACTCCTTCTGGTAAAAATCACGCAGCACTTTCACGTAGGCCTCGCGCAATGCCTTCTGGTGGGTTCCACCTTGCGTGGTGTACTGGCCGTTGACGAAACTGTAATGGTCCTCCCCGTAGGCCTGGGTGTGGGTCAATGCCACTTCGATGTCATCGCCCCGAAGGTGAATGATGGGATAACCGGGTTCGGCGGACAGGTTCTGCTTGATCAGATCCTTCAATCCGTCCTCACTGTGGATCTTCTCGCCATTGAAGACCAGCGTCAATCCGCTGTTCAGGTAGGCGTAATTCCACAACAAGCGCTCCACATGCTCGCGCCGATACTGGTAGCTCTTGAATACGGCGGGGTCCGGTCGAAACCAGGTTCGGGTGCCGTTGCGCAACGACGTGTCCACTACCGCCTCGTCATCCTTGAGCACGCCGATTTCGAATCGGGCCGCCTTGACCTTGCCCTCGCGGAAACTCTCGATGCGGAATTCCGTGGACAGGGCATTGACCGCCTTCGTTCCGACCCCGTTGAGTCCTACGGTCTTGCTGAAAGCGCCCTCGCTGTATTTGGCGCCAGTGTTGATCTTGGACACGCAGTCCACCACGGCACCGTGTGGAATGCCCCTGCCGTAATCCCTCACTTGGACCGCTCCTTCCCTGATGGTGATCTCGATGGTCTTGCCATTGCCCATGAGGTGCTCGTCGATGCTGTTGTCGATGACCTCCTTGAGCAGGACGTAAATTCCATCGTCCGCACTGGCCCCATCTCCCAGCTTGCCGATGTACATGCCCGGCCTCAGCCGGATGTGTTCCTTCCAGTCCAGTGACCTGATGTCACTCTCCGTGTAATCCTGTTTTGCTTGCTGCGCCACGTTCCCTTTCCTGATTTGCGAACATGAAAAGTACTGGAAACTCAGTGTTTACAGCAAGCCGCGCCGCCACCGTTTTCCACATGTGGTCCTCATGTTTCCCTCCGACGATGACAAATCTCATGCCCCCTTGCCTCCCCTTCATGCACCTGTCGAAAGCAAATTGGAAGTTATCTTGTTGTATGTCCATGTCCCTGAATAGGAACCCCTTCGTTTTTCTCATCCTCATTCCGCTGCTGATTTGGTCCTCAGTCAGTTGGTCCCAATGGTATGCCCCCACCCCCGCTTTGAGGAGTGCCACATGGCAGCAGGGCAATGCGGCCAGGAGCCAGGCCCGGGAAAGCGTTCCCGCCGCGCGCGCCGTGGCGTATGACCATGAGGTCCTGGAGGACATCCTGCAATCTGCTCCTCAGGAATGGGATGAATCCTCCCGGACAGGCCGCTCCCTGGACCAATCCGATTGCCGATTGACCCTGCCCCTGCCACAGTCAGGCATTGCGGGCTGGGAGTCCCACCCCTTCAGGGCTGTCCGCTCTGATGTGATGGCGCCCGAACTGGCCGCGCGTTACCCCGAAATCCGGAGCTTCCTGGTCCAATCGGAATTGAACAGCTTGATTTTCGGCCGTGTGGATCTAAGTCCCCGGGGGTTTCATGGCATTCTCCACACTCCGGACGGCACCGTCTACATCGATCCATGGAATGTCGGCAGCTTCGACCAGCTGATGGTCTACACCCGTTCCGAATTCATGGCTTCCACCAGCAAGCGCCGTGACGACTGTGATGTGCGCACCATGGGCATCGGCAAGGGAGGAACGGCGGACGGAGAACTCGGGCTCGACGATGGGCGGATCACCCAGCGCATCGGACCGCCCTATGGCCAGACGCGCCGCAATTATTCACTGGCCTTGGCATGCACCGGTGAATACGGCCAATTCCACGGCGGCACCATTTCGAGTGTCCTTTCCGCCATGAACACCTCGATCAACCGCATCAACAGCATCGTGGAGCCCGAACTCGCCATCCGACTGACCCTGATTCCGGACAATGACGACCTCATCTTCCTCAACGGCTCAACCGACCCCTACACGAATTCGAATGGAGGGGCCATGCTATCCCAGAACCAGACAACCATTGACGGCATCATCGGATTCAGCAGCTATGACATCGGCCACGTATTCTCAACGGGTGGTGGCGGCGTGGCCTACCTGAGCTCCGTCTGCACAAGCTTCAAGGCAGGAGGTGTTACCGGGCTTCCCGCTCCCATTGGGGACCCTTTCGACGTCGATTATGTAGGTCACGAGATGGGGCACCAATTCGGGTGCAACCACACCTTCAACAATTCATGCAGTGGCAACCGATCCTCCTCGGATGCCTATGAGCCGGGCAGCGGTTCGACCATCATGAGCTACAGCGGCATCTGCGCCCCCAACCTGCAAACCAATTCGGACGACGTGTACCACGTCCACAGCCTGATCGAGGGCTCGGATTATCTCCACAGCGGTTTCGGGAATACCTGTGCCACCCAGATCGGAAGCGGAAACTCGGCCCCAACCGTGGATGTGGGGAGCAGTGCTTTCAGCATTCCAAAGAGCACGCCTTTCGAACTGACGGCCACGGCATCGGACCCGAACCCGGGTACGGTGTTGACCTACAGTTGGGAACAATACAACCTGGGGCCTGCCACCGCCACAGGGGACAACAACCTCGACAACCCCTCCGGCAATGCCCCCTGCATCCGTTCCTTCTCTCCCGTATCGAGTCCGATCCGTGTGGTGCCCAAGGTGGACAAGCTGCTCGCCAACGAGATCTCCTTCGGTGAACACCTGCCGGATTACAACCGCACGATGACCTTCAAGTGCACTGTCCGCGACAACAATCCGGGGTGTGGTGGCGTCGCGGTGGGAACCAAGACCTTCTACATTGACGCTTCGACGGGCCCATTCCTCGTGACCTATCCGAACACCACCATTTCACGGGCCGGCAATTCGACCCTGACCGTGCAGTGGGATGTGGCCGGAACGGATGGCGGCAACGTCAATTGTGCCAACGTGGACGTGTATTGTAGTGTGGACGGGGGATACACCTGGCCCTTCCTCTTGGCCGAAGGTGTGCCCAACACCGGAGAGACATCCGTCCTGCTTCCGGCCGTCACCACCAGCGGTGCCCGCATCAAAGTCAAGGGAAGCGGATCGGTTTTCTTCGACATCTCCAACGCGAATTTCAACCTGACCGCCATTCAAGGCTGCACGGATCCCGTGGCCTGCAATTTCATGGAGGTGGCCTCCATCGACGATGGTTCCTGCATTCCCCCATCGACGTTGTATGCGGATGCGGATGGAGACGGATTCGGAAATGCTGCCGTTTCGACTACAGGCTGTGATGGCAGCCTCATCGGATATGTGCTCGATGCAACCGATTGCGATGATTCTCGTAATGACGTCTATCCTGGCGCGCCAGGGACGCAGGATGGCGTCGACAACGATTGCAGCGGAGGACCATTGGACCCTGAAGAGGAGAGCCAATGTCCCGAAGACCTCGACAATGATGGTCTCGTGAACGTCAACGACATCCTCCTGCTCCTCGGCGAGTTTGGTTGCGTCGCGGATTGTACGTTCGATTTGAACGGCGTCCCCGGCGTGGACGTGGCAGACTTCCTGGTCCTCCTCGGAGCATTCGGTCTGCCCTGTTCGAATTGATCCTCCCCCATTGCTGGGGGTGAAACGCTGAAGACGCAATGCCCCGCGCACCGCAAAAGGAAATCCTGTTCAGCCGTTGCCCCCTTGGGGGGTGGGGCTGTCTCGCGCTGCTGCTTTTCCTGAATGTGTCATCGCAGATCGCGGCTCAATCGACACCCCACTGGAGTGCGGCCATGCGGGATGGCAACATCCCCTTGGATTCGATCAAGGCCTTGCATGCAGCAGACCCTGCGGACCCGTTGGAAAAAGGCAAGGGCTTCAAGCCGTTCAACCGATGGCTGAATTTCATGGGGCCCCGTGTCGACGCCGCGGGAATGCGCCCACCGAATGGTGTGGTCCTGCGCGCAATGGAACAGGCCGATGAGGACAGGTTGGCTGAATCAGCGCAGCGCAACGCCCAGGACCCGAGCTGGGAATATGCCGGGCCCCACGGTCCCACTGGACTGGGTGGCAGCGGCCGCTTGAACCGGCTCAACTCACGTCCAGACAACCCGGATGAATGGTGGGCCTGTGCTCCCGCGGGAGGGCTGTGGCGCACCCAGGATGCCGGCTCGACCTGGGTGGCGATGGGGAACGACCAGCTCGGTTCCATCGGGGTTTCCGATGTCGCTTTCCATCCTGCCGATCCCAATCGGCTGTGGATAGCCACTGGAGACGGGGACTTCGGGGACACCCGCTCCATCGGCGTTTGGACCAGCGATGATGGTGGCCAGTCGTGGCAGTCCACCGGCCTGAACTGGGGGGCTTACATGGGGCGCACGCTCACCCGCATCCTGGTGCACCCGGAACACCCCGATACGTTGTGGGTCGCTTCGAGTCTTGGGGTCTACCGGTCCATCAATGGCGGTGCATCCTGGGTCAGGACCTTGACCGGGGATTATGCCGCGCTCGAGATGGACCCCTCAAATCCCGAACACCTCCTGGCGGGCGAGTTCGGCAATCACATCGCCGAAAGCCATGATGCCGGAGCCACGTGGAGCGTGAACAGCCTGGACGGCACCTCCTTCGGAATCAGCCGCATCGCCCTGGCCTTTGCTCCCTCGGCACCCGATACCGTTTACGCAGTGGCGGGAAAGAACAGCGACCAGGGATTCTCCGGTTTCTGGCGCAGCACCGACGGCGGTGCGAACTGGACCCCCCGCATGCTGGACGGAGAAGGTCCCAACCTCCTCGGCTGGACGGTCAATGGGGTCGACAACGGTGGCCAAGCGTGGTATGACCTCTCCCTTGCCGTCCACCCGGAAGATGCGGACCGAATCCACTTGGGAGGCGTCAACCTGTGGGGTTCCGAGGACGGAGGAGAACACTGGTCCTGTGAGGGACACTGGTATTCGGGGGGCGACCTTCCCTATCTGCATGCCGACCAGCACGGATTGCAATACCTCGAGGACGGCAGGCTCCTCATCGCCAATGACGGTGGTGCCTTTGTGATGGACCCCTCCGCAGCGACCACCGAGGACCTGAGTGCCGGACTTGCCATCGCACAGGCTTACAGGGTTGACCTCGATCCCCAGGCCATCGACCGTTATCTCGTGGGCACCCAGGACAACGGGACCTTCATGAAACACGAGGGACAATGGGAGCATGTCCTTGGTGGTGACGGTTTCCAGTGTTCATTCCATGGAGCGCTGAATGAAGTCGTTTACGCCTCCCTGTATTATGGGCAGCTGTTCCGGTCTGATGACGGAGGCAATGCCTTCCAGGAGATCGCGGGCAACACGGCCAGCGGCGAGGACAGCCAAGGCGCCTGGCTCACGCCATGGGAGGTGAGCAAATTCAACCCCGATTGGGTGTACATGGCCAAGGACAGGGTCTACCGCTCCACGAACAGGGGTGAGGAGTGGATGCCCCTCGAGATCCTCCCCGGAGGCGATTGCACGGCGCTCGCACTCGCTCCCTCCGACGTGAGCCGCATCTATGCAGCCAAGGAATTCAGACTGTACCGTTCGGTCGACGGTCAGACCTTCTCTGAGCTGGATCCGCCCAACGCGTTCTCTTGGTTCACCGATGTGCATGTGTCGCTGGAGGATGCCGATCAACTGTGGGCGGCGCTGTCCAATTACAACGACTCGACCAAGGTCATCACCAGCCAGGACGGCGGCAACACCTGGGACAATCTGTCGGCCGGCCTGCCCCCGGCTCCGGTCAACTGCATTGAGCGGGACCCCGCTTCCGGAGCCCTTTACGCCGGCACTGACGTCGGCGTCTACATGCTGGAAAATGCGCCCGGCATGCAATGGCAAAGGATGTCCGAGGGCCTCCCCAATGTCGTCATCTCCGACCTGACATTGCACGCCCCCTCGGGGCGCCTGGCAGCCGCGACCTATGGTCGTGGCATCTTCAGTTTCGAACTCCCCGATCCGCCCAGCAAGGACGCGGCGCTGGAGCGCATCCTCGGCCTCCGGGGCTCCGTCTGCTCCGCGAATCCGGACATCATCCTGCCGATCGTGAACCTCGGCACCTCGGACATCCATCAGTTGGCACTGGAGTTCGGCTACTTCGGAGGCGCTTCGGCTGACACCCTCTGGAACGGCACCCTTGCTCCAGGAGACAGCATCCACCTGCACCTCGCGCCCCTGCCCGTTCCGGTCGGATGGTCGGACTTCTCGGTCATCATTTCTTCGGTCGATGGCACGGCCGATGCGCGGACCTCCAACAACACGCGCTCCACCACGGTCATGTACGCTCCCGAGCAAGTGGAGGTCGCCCTGACCTTCACCTCCGACTGTTTCGGATCCCAAAACGGTTGGCTGTTCAAGGACGGCCTGGGCCGGGTCCTGCACCGCAGCGGATGGCTCTCACCGCTCTCCACAGAGACGGATACCCTTTGTCTTCCCCTCGATTGCATTTCCTTCGAAGTACACCGTGACCAACTGAGCGGCTACGAAAGCCTGATGGCTGACTGCGGCACGGGATTGTCATTTTCGATGACTGTGGTCGGAGCGGATGCGCCGTTCATCGAATCTCCCCTGGCGGGTGTGGAAGGCGATTACCCGATCTGTCTCGGCGATTTGGAATCCGGTGGATGCAAGGATCCCTATGCCACGAATTTCGATGTCCAGGCAGTCTATGACAACGGGACCTGTGAGCCGACGTGCTATCCGCTGAGCATACACATCCTGCCGGATTGCAACCCGGGGGAGATCAGCTGGAGCCTGAGTCCGGGGGGGCTCTCCATTGCACCGGGAGGTGTCCCATCGAACGGCCAGGAATGGAACCTCTGCCTCGACAGCGGCTGTCGTTCCCTGCAGATCCAGGACCAGATGGCCGATGGCTGGACGCCATGCGGCCCCATTGCGCCCTCCATCACCGTCACATGCCTTGACGATACACTGTTCCACAGCGTCGCCCCTGAATTCGCGTCCATCCTCCAGACCGAAATCTGCCTTCCACCCGTCACGCAAGCTGGATGCATGGTGCCCTCGGCCTGCAACTTCGATCCAACTGCGGATGGACCGGCCCCCTGCGAATTTTCATGCTACGGCTGCACCGACCCGGCCGCGTGCAATTTCGATCTTGATGCCACGGTCGACGATGGCAATTGCATTGCCAATTCCGGCTGCACCCACCCCGCCGCGTGCAACTTCGACCTCTTCGCCCTGTGCGATGATGGCGGCTGCATCTTCCCCGATCCCGGACTCGACTGTTCCGGCAACTGCCTGGGGGGCGATGTCGACGGCGACGGCGTTTGCGATGGCGATGAATTTGCCGGCTGCACCCACCCCGATGCCTGCAATTTCCTCTTGGGGGCCACGGAGGACGATGGCAGTTGCTTCTTTCCGACCGCTGCATGGCCCGATGTGGATGGCGACGGTTACGGCGATGACTCGCCCGGTGCGGAACAGGGGTTCTGCGGTGTGCCGCCTCCCGGCTGGGTGACGAACGATGCAGACTGCAACGATGCCAGTGCCAATTTCTACCCCGGTGCACCCGTGGCACCCCTCGGAGGAGATGTGAACTGTGATGGATTCGTATCCGGATCGGAGCTCGCTCCCTGTTCGAGCGACATCAACGGGGACGGCATCACCGCCATCGACGACTTGCTCGGCTTGCTCAGCGAATTCGGCTGCACGGTCGATTGCACGCAGGACGTCGATGGAAATGGCATCGTCTCCAGTGGAGACCTGCTGATCCTGTTGGCGGCTTTTGGGTTGGAATGCTTCGAGTGACCATGGCTGCGCCCGGTTTTTGGGCGAATTTCGAGCCATGTCAGAAGCTGTACGCCAATTGGAACCGACTGCCCTCTGGGAGCGGTTCGCCGATTTGAACGCGATTCCCCGCCCTTCCGGAAAAGAAGAGGCCGTGTGCACATGGATTACCGGACTTGCCCAGCAGGCCGGATTGGACGTCTCCTCCGATGCCGTCGGCAATGTGCTTGTGCGCAAGCCCGCCACCTCCGGCATGGAATCGCGCAAGACGGTGATTCTACAGAGTCATGTGGACATGGTGTGCCAGAAAAACAATGACACGGTGTTCGACTTTGAGACCGAAGGCATCAGAATGAAGGTGGATGGCGATTGGGTGCGGGCCGAAGGCACGACCCTCGGTGCGGACAATGGCCTGGGCGTGGCCACCATGCTCGCCCTCATGGAATCTGAAGATGTGCCCCATCCGCCGCTCGAGTTGCTGTTCACCATCGACGAAGAAACCGGCATGACCGGTGCCCTCGAATTGCAGCGCGGCTGGTTGACCGGTGAGATTCTGCTCAACCTCGACACGGAGGATGACCGTGAAATCGGCATCGGTTGCGCAGGCGGCATCGACCTCGGTTTCTCCAGCGAATTGGCCACCGCCCCCGGTACCGGTGAGCATGGAATCATCGTCGAAGTCAAAGGAGGCAGCGGGGGACACTCCGGCATGGACATCCACAAGGGAATCGCCAACGCCAACAAGCTGTTGGTGCGGATGCTCCGAGAGATGGAGCATGCCGGAAATCCGTCCTCATCGGTGGAGCTCGCCGGGATGGATGGCGGTGGGCTCCGCAATGCCATCCCCCGGGAGGCAAGGGCGGTGATCGCCGCGGACATCCCCGCTTCGGAATGGGCACTCCGGATGTCTTCCCTCGTTGAGGACCTCCAGGCGGAATACCGCACAACCGATCCGGATCTCGTCGTGTTGTTCCACGAGACCGGAGCACCGGACCTTGTGCTGGGCCAACCGGCACAACACGGTTTGCTCTCATCCCTGGACGCCTGTCCCAATGGGATCGATCGCATGAGCCCGGACATCCCCGGTCTGGTTCAGACCTCGAACAACCTTGCCCGCATCAAGCTGGATGCAGGAAAGGTTGAGGTGCACTGCCTGACGCGCAGTTCCGTCGACACCGAGAAAATGGACCTCGCGCGCCGCATCGAGGCGGGATTCGACATGGCGGGCCTGGGCAGCACACGGGGTGGTGCCTACCCCGGATGGACCCCCGATCCCAACAGTGAAATCGTCCGGATGATGACGGACCTCTACCGCGAACTCCATCAAGAGGAACCGCTTGTGTTGGCGTGCCATGCGGGACTCGAATGCGGCATTCTCGGAAGCCGCTATCCAGGATTGGACATGGTGAGTTTCGGTCCCACCATCCTCGGTGCGCACAGTCCCGATGAGCGGGCATGCGTGTCTTCCGTGACGAAGTACTGGGCCTGGTTGCTCGAAGCGCTGGCCCGCACCCCTGCCCAGTCATGATGGAAGAGACCTCCAACCGGCGACCCCGCATTGCCGTCACCAATGATGACGGCATCACCGCCAAAGGCATCCAAGCCCTGGCGGAAGCGATGACCGACTTCGGCGACGTCTACATCATTGCTCCGGACAGCCCGCAAAGCGGCATGGGACACGCCGTCACATTCAGCCGCATCCTGCGCCTGCACCCCTTCGAGTTCGGTCGGGGCTCCGTGGAATCCCTCGCATGCTCCGGAACCCCGGTGGATTGCGTGAAGCTGGCTGTCGCCGAGGTGTTCGGGGAGAACAACCTGCCGGATTTGCTCGTCAGCGGCATCAACCACGGCAGCAATGCGTCCATCAACGTCATCTACTCAGGAACGATGTCCGCTGCGGTTGAGGGCGCCATGTGCGGCATCCCCTCCATTGGCTTCTCTCTGCTGGACGAGCGTTGGGATGCCGATTTCACGGCCTCGGTGGATGTCGCCCGCACGCTCGCGGCCACCGTACTCGAACGGGGCATGCCGGCGGGCACCTGCCTCAACGTCAACATACCCAAGCTCCCCCCGGACGAACTCAAGGGCATCCGGATCTGCCGACAGGCCATGGGCCATTGGCGGGACACCTTCGATCAGCGCCAGACCCCGGGCGGCAGTCCCTATTACTGGATGCGCGGTGAATTCCACAACCCCGACAAGGGAAAGGACACCGACATCCATGCCTTGAATGAGGGCTATGCCAGTGTCGTGCCCGTCCAATTCGACCTGACCGCACACCACACCATCGGTACGCTCAACGGTTGGAACCTCGGCCATGAAGATTGAGGACCTGGACCATATGGGGGCCGGAATCCTGGGCGCTCTGATTTCAGCAGCCCTCGGTTATGTCCTGCTCGGGATCTCGTGGGGTTGGCTGCAGGATGAATCCTTCGCCTATTTCCACCGTGAGGTCTTCATGAACAGTCCGCTCTTCAAGGACCGGATCATCAGCCTGTGTGTCCTGGCCATCGTTCCGTCATTCCATATTGCCTACCGGAAGGAAATGGACCGTTTCGCCCGGGGAACAATGCTGGTGATGATCATCATGGTCTTGTCCATCGTCATGCTGCAGTACGGAGAATGAACCCAGTCCGCACTCCCGGGGAAATCGCGCTCCACAAACTGTACATCATCACCGGTGAACCCTCCGGAGATCTCCATGCAGCCGCTGTCGTGCGCGCCTTGAGGCCTATGGCCCCGGCAATCGAAATCCGCGGAATGGGGGGTGACGCCATGGCTGCGGAAGGCGTCGAACTCGTCGAGCATGTCAGGAATACGGCCATCATGGGCTTTGCCGAGGTTCTGGGCAAACTCCGGTTCATCCGCCGGCTCATGGACCGGGTCAAGGCGGACATCCTCGCCTTCGCGCCGGACCGCATCCTGGTGGTGGACTATCCCGGATTCAACCTGAGGATGGCGGCCTGGGCCAGACAAAAGGGGTATCCAGTGGACATGTACATCGCCCCACAGGTGTGGGCCTGGAAACAGCATCGCATCCATCAGATGGCCCGCGACCTCGACCGGTTGTATGTCATCCTCCCCTTCGAACCTCCCCACTATCGTCAGGTCGACCTTCAAGTCGAATATGTGGGCCATCCACTCGCCGATGTGATCCCGTCCCCGGTGGGGCAGGACGAAACCCTTCATGCCGCATGGCGCCAGAAAACGGGCCTCCCTTCAGACGCCCCCCTGCTCGCTCTGCTGCCGGGATCGAGGCCCCAGGAGATCCAGCGGATGCTGCCCATCCTTGATTCCGTCTCACGCCGATTTCCCGAACTGGTTCCCGTGGTGGCCGGTGCGCCGGGCCGATCGAGCAGTGACTATGCCACGACCTTGCCCGTGGTCTTCGGAGAAACGTCGACCCTGTACAGGGCAGCCACAGCAGGCATCATCACCAGTGGCACCGCAACCTTGGAAGCCGCCCTGCATGGCCTGCCACAAGTGGTGGCGTACAAGACGAGTGGCCTGACCTATCGGTTGGCCAAGTGGTACACCAATGTCCGTTTCATTTCCCTCGTGAACCTCGTCCTCGACGAGGAAGCCGTCCCGGAAAGGATCCAAGGGCAGTGCACTCCGGACATCCTGGAGGAAACGATGCGGCACGTCCTATCCGAGCAGGGAATGTACCGTCAGCGGAACCATCAGGAAAACCTGCGGAAAGTCCTTTCGAAGAAAGGGGCCGCCGAGGCTGTTGCCCGCGGCCTGCTTGGCAGATGACGCTGACCGGGACGCCGGTCAAGGGTCAATCGAAATCCGGTACAGCCTGGTCGCGGCTGTGGCTGAGGTCGTAGGCGAACTGAACAGTCCGACTTTCACCGGCTGACAACGCGAGGCGCCAACGCAGGATGCCCGTGGCCTGCTCCAGCACTCCTCCATCGAGCGATTCCGGGACCACCTCGATCTCTGCCTGCCGCGAGACGGGCAACGGCTCCTCCAGGATGAGTTCCCCTGCCGAAGCGCTCCGGTTGGTCACCGTGATGCTGTATGCCCGGTGATGCTTGATGCGGTTGCCGAGCGTGGTCCTGCTGCACATGGCGGCTTGCCTCTTGCGCTCCACATCCCAGTCGTGCACTGCTCCGGCATCGACCCTCAAACTGTCACCGTCCTCGGTCAACCACACCCTGCCCGCCGGCCGGCCATCGACAAGGAGCAGTGCCCTTTCCATCTGCGCCACTGGAGCCGCCGGACGCGGCATCATGATGCGCATGTTGACCACATCGGATTGGGCCGGCACCGCATGGAGCCTGACCATGGCTTCGACCTCGATTTCCCCCAGCGCCACTTCCCTGTTCCAATTTGTTTCCGGAGCGAGGCCTTCCACCAACCAATTCATTCCCGGCCAAGCCGAGGAGGCACCAGCCCGGGCATCACCGCTCATTTTAGCCGGCGCTTCCCGGCGCACCTCATAGGACCCCAAGGGCATTGGCAGGGCATCCGGGCGCTCCGACAAACCCGCATACAGGGCATCGTGAAATCGGATGGGAACAGGGCCTTGCTGCACGGGAAGGTCCAACCCGACAGTGGCTCGCTGATGCCAGACAACCGAAGGAGATGCCCCCGTGGAGACCAACTCCACGAGGTCCGAAGGCGCCCATTGCTGGCCACCCCATTCCACCACCTGGGTCCAGAGTTCGCCCGAAGCCCCCTCGGACAAATCAACCTGCCACCTGAACAGCGGCCGCGATGCCGCTTGGTTGCGTTCCTCCCTCAGTTGCGCCAAGCGCTCCTCCCCCTCGTCAATCTCCGCTTTCAACTCGACCCTTCGAAAAAGCAATTCCTTCGTTTCCTTGTGGATCCAATCGGCCACATCCGAAAGATCTTCGACCAGGAGGGGCTCTGAAGTCCCTGCCACCGAGCGGTTGGCCCTCAACAGGGCCAGGTCCTCCTCCACCAACTCGCGCTGTGCATACTTCAATTGCAATTCCAACCCCGCACTGTTCAGGGCCTCTCCCTGCTGCGTCCATTCAGTTCCGGTCCCATCCGGCCACCACAGGCCTTCTTCGAGCCGCAGCGCCCCGCGTTCATTCATGGATGAACCGAACAGCATGACATCTTCCGCGCGATTGGAATGCAGGCTCAAGGCCACGACATTCCCGCCGGGGTGCACTTCGGATTTCCATGTGACCACGGCAGCATCGCGAAATACGTCCACGTGATGGAGGGTCTGCGAATGGACCCCATCAGCAGCCCCGCAGCCGGCCATGAAACAAAGCGTCAGGGCCTTGGTGGTGATTGAGCGCATGGCGGCAATTTCCCCATTCGCATCAAGGGGTGCAAATCACCGTATCCATAAAAGGTGAATAGGCCACCCAAAGCCCGAGTCCGCCCTGCACATTCGTGGCCACATCGGAAGGATTGGAAAAGGGCGATCCTTGCGATTGCAGTTGTTCCTCCATGGACGAAATGGCCTCGAATGCCCCGCGATCGATGTGGTCCCACCGGACGATGACGGTGTCGCCGAGTTTGTAGAAGCCGATTTCGTCAGGATTGGCGTCTTCCGAGAAATCCTCGGCCGTCACGGGACGGAACTGCGAGAATTCAAAGGCCAGACCATTGAACAGGGCATCGTCAACCGTGGAAAGGGAAGGGTACAACAACCCGGGGTCCTTCCCGATGCGCATGGCGCTCCAACGGTAAGCATTGCCCAAAGAGTCCGGGTCCGTGAAGTCCCCGTATATGAACCCGAGTGAATCGATGTTGCCTGGAGCTTCAAACCACAGACTGTCCAACGGAACATGGGGGTTGAGGCGCGAGACGGCCTGAACGGTATCTCCATCGAGCATGGCGGTAACGCCATAAGTCCGGCCCACCTCACCCTGAATGGACAAACTGGTGTAGGCGCACAGGTTGCTCAAAATCAAGATTTCAAGAGGCACCCCCAACAATTCAGAGGCCAAAATCAGCTCTGCGGGCCCCAAGTCGCCTGCGCAAATCTCATCCAATGGATAAGGCGTGCCGTCCACCGTGAGCACGACTTCGCCCCCCCCCTGATACAACGACCCGAGCAAGCTGGCATCCACCGGAGCGAAATAATCCTGGGAGCGACTCAACAGCACAATCGGTGGCGATCCGGGCTCGATCCGTCCCTCCAGAACCATCATCGGACTTGTGTCCGGCAATGTCACGGAAATGGGGGTCTCGCATGAGGCGAGGCCCAATACGGCCACCATCAGGATGGAACGTGACAGAATCGTGAAGGAAGACTGTGGGAACATGGAGTCGTGCAGGTCGGAATGAGAACGGCTCACCTCGCCACATGTTCAAAATTAGGCCAAGGGATTCGCCCGAAATTGTGAATGCACAGTCCGTTTTCCCGAACTTGCCGCCTCGTTCATCGCCATGTTCAACCGCCGCCAACTCCGCATCAAGGTATTGCATGCTCTGTATGCATTCCATGCCGACAAAGAGGCTTCCGTGGTGGACATCCACAAGATGCTCAGGTCCTCCTTGGAGAAGACTTACGACCTCTACCTGTTGCTCCTCATGTTGATTGGGGAATTCCAGGATGCGGCCATAGAGCGGATCGAGGCAGGAAGGCGCAAGCAGCAGCCTACCTCCGAGGACCTGCATCCGAACACCAAATTTGTCAACAACAAGCCGCTCAGGGTCATCATCAAGAGTAAGGCGCTGGCATCCGCTGCATCCAACCGCAACTTGGGCTGGGGTCAGGAGCAGGAGTTGGTGAAAAGGCTGTTCAAATCGCTGGTCTCAAGCGATGAATACCGCGCCTACATGGCCAATGAGGAAAGGGGGTTCCAACACGACCGTGAATCCCTCAACCGCATGTTCCGCAAGCACATCGCCAACGACGAGATGCTGCACGAATGGCTTGAGGAACAGAGCATCCTGTGGAGCGACGACCTCGATTTGACGAGCTCGATCGTGCTGAAGACGGTCAAGACCATCACCGAAGACTCCGAAGAACTTCTTCTGGCCGAAATGTGGAAGCCCGAGGGCGATGACAAGGAATTCCTGGAGCAACTGTTCAGCCGGACATTGGCCCTGGGAGATGAGCACAATGCCCTGATCGAAGAGGCCGCCGCCAACTGGGACCTCGAACGGATCGCTTCCATGGACCTCATTCTGCTGAGGATGGCGCTCGCAGAGGCCCGCACCTTCACCAGCGTTCCCCTGAAGGTGACGATGAACGAGTACATCGACCTGGCCAAATTCTACAGCACCGACAAATCCAGCGCCTTTGTCAATGGGGTTCTGGACAAGTTGTTCACGTCCATGAGGGATTCCGGCACGATCGTCAAAACCGGCAGAGGGCTGATCGAATGATTCTGGAGCGGCAGCACTTCATCCCGCTTCCGTTCGTCCTTTTCCTCCTTCTTTTGACGGGGTGTGGTCAGAGCGGAGGAAGTGACATCGACGCATCCTACATCCACATACCAGGAGCCCAGCCCGACCCCACGGCCCCAGCAGCCATCTGGGCATCCGATAGCGTGGACCTCGGCATCCTGGCTGCCGGTGAAATCGCCCAGGCGCACTATACCCTCACGAATTCAGGGCGTGCACCGCTGGTCATCGCACAAGTTCTTCCCAGCTGCGGTTGCACGGTCGCCAAAAATTGGGATGAGGGGCCGATTCAACCTGGCAAGACAAGAACCGTCACCCTCGAGTTCGATGCCGGGGACCGCATTGGTGAAGTGGCCGAATATGCCACCGTGGTCACCAATGCCGTGCCCTCCTCCACCACATTGCAATTCACTGCCCGGGTCATGGGACCGGGCTCATCCACCTCCACACCTTAGATTCGACTTCAACATGTCCATTTTCCAATCCATTCTGGCGCAAGCCGCACCTGCGGGTGGGGGAAGCACGCTCGTGTTCATCCTGGGCACCATGCTGGTGTTTTATTTCTTCATCATGCGGCCTCAACTGAAGAAGCAGAAGGAAGCCCGAAAATTCCGGGAGAACATCGCCAAGGGCGACCGCGTAGTGACCGTGGGGGGGATTCACGGCAAAGTGCTGGATGTCAATGACAAAACCGCCCTTTTACAGGTATCCAAAGGGGAAATTCGGGTTGACCTCGGCGGCATTTCAGCCGATGGTGTGGCCGATGGTGAAGCGATTAACGCCGCACGCTGATGGCCCCTCGCCAGCATACAGGAACATCCAAAAAGATTGGAGGGCGGACCTTCATTGTTTGCCTGGCTTTGGCCTCGTTCCTCTGGATGCTGCGCAACCTCCAGGATGACCGCAAGGTCACCTACAGTTTCAAAATCGAGTTGGTCGGCGCGGAGGACAACACCGGGTTGAGCGCCGTATTGATCGACTCCATTGCCCGCGCGGAAGTGGTCCTGTCCCCTTGGGAACACCTCGTTGGTCGCCTCTCTCCCAATTACGACCCCGTCCGACTGAAGGTGGAAGGGCTGCGCACGCCCCGAACCGAGGTGCCCTCTGCACAACTCGGGCAAGAAATCGAAAAGCGACTCGGAGGATCGGCAAGGGTGGAAGAAATCATCCCGGCCACACTCGCCATTGATGTGCGCCGACGAAAACAGAACTGAGCCCCTGCCATGTCCAGATCACGTCCCGCACTCGGCACCGCACTCCTGCCCATTGGCTTCCTGGTCCTGCTGCTGGCCGCGGATGTCATCGCATTCGGTGAAGACAGCAGTTATGGCAGCAATCAGGTGGCCCTGCTGCTCGCCTCCGGGTTGGTGGTCGCCATCGGATTTCGGCGTGGTCAGCGATGGGAGGACTTCGAACAACGAATCAAGGACACCCTGGGCGATGCCATCGGGGCTGTACTCATCCTGCTGCTGATCGGTGCGCTGGCGGGAACATGGCTGGTGTCCGGCATCATCCCCACCTTGATTGATGTGGGCCTTGATGTCCTGTCCAAGGAGGTCTTCCTGCCCGCGGCCTGCATCCTGTGCGCTGCGGTCAGCCTCGCCACTGGATCCAGCTGGGGTACGGTGGGGACCGTCGGGGTCGCCCTCATTGGGATCGGCCAAGCCTTGGGGCTTTCGGAGGGCTGGACGGCAGGTGCCATCATCTCGGGGGCCTATTTCGGGGACAAGCTCTCCCCGCTCTCGGACACGACCAACCTCGCGCCCACCGTTGCGGGAACGGACCTGTTCACCCACATCCGGTTCATGCTTTGGACCACGGTGCCCAGTATCCTCATCGCCCTCCTCGTATTCACCTTCGCCGGAATCGGCGCGGCAGACGGTGCGGCTGACCTGGGCGGCGCCCAAGTGATGCAGGCGGTTCTTGCCGAACATTTCAATCTCCATTGGACGCTGTTTCTCGTGCCTTTGGGGGTCATCGCCCTCATTGCACGAAGGGTCGCCCCGGTGCCCGCCTTGTTCCTCGGGGTCCTCGGTGGCGCAGTCGCTGCCGCGATCGCACAACCGGAATTGCTCGCCTCCCTGGCCGATGATGCGTTGGGGCCGGCATTGGGACTGGGTCCTACACGCTGGGGCACTGCATTTACTGCCCTCATGTCCGCAGCTGCATCGAGCACCACCATTGAAACGGGCAATCCCGTGGTGACGGATCTACTCTCGTCGGGGGGCATGTCGGGCATGTTGAATACGGTCTGGCTCATCATCTGCGCCCTCACCTTCGGGGCTGTCATGGGCGCCGCCGGATTCCTCGAACGGATCACCGATGCGATCCTGACCGGGGTGCGTGGCACATTCTCCCTGGTCTTTGGAACGGCGTGCTCCAGTGTGGTCTTCAATGTGATCGCCGCCGACCAGTACATCGCCATCGTCGTGCCGGGTCGGATGTTCCGTGAAGCCTACCAGCAAAGGGGGGTCGCTCCACAAGTACTGAGCAGGACCCTCGAAGACGCCGGTACCGTGACGAGCGTGCTGATTCCGTGGAACACCTGCGGGGTCGCGCAAAGCGGTGTGCTGGGGGTCGGGGTGCTCGCTTTCGCCCCCTATTGTGTCTTCAATTATGTCTCGCCCCTGATGACGCTGCTCGTTGCCGCTGTGGGATTCCGGATGCCTGCGCAAGACGCCGCGGAGGCTGGAGCCGAAGATTGAACGGTCCCGGAACCGATCGGCTGCGCAATTGTTGGAAACCATCATGGAACAGGACGTCTACACTTCACTGCAGGATGATCGGGTCATCCGGGTGGAGCAAGCCGGAGAGAACAACCTCCGGGATATTGACGTCACCATCCCCCGAAACCGTCTGGTCGTGATCACAGGCGTCAGCGGATCGGGAAAGTCCAGTCTCGCATTCGACACGCTCCATGCAGAGGGGCAACGCCGCTATCTGGAGACGTTCAGCGCCTATGCGCGTCAGTTCATGGGGGGGCTGGAACGGCCCAAGGTGGAGCGCATCACCGGCCTCAGCCCCGTCATCGCCATCGAGCAGAAGACCATCAGCCGCAACCCGCGCTCAACGGTGGGCACGGTGACTGAACTCCTGGATTTTCTGCGGGTGCTGTTTGCCCGGGCTTCAACCGCGTATTCAAGCGCCACGGGAGAACCCATGGTGCGGTTCACCGATGAGGGCATCCTGTCCCGCATCGCGCAGGACCATTGCGGAGAACGGCTGCTTCTGCTCGCTCCGGTGGTCCGCGGGCGGAAGGGGCACTACCGCGAATTGTTCGAGTCCATCCAGAAGCAAGGATACCTGCGGGCCAGGGTCGACGGCGAAGTGATTGAACTGGAGCCCGGGTACCGGGTGGACCGCTATAAGGTGCACGACATCGAGGTGGTGGTCGACCGGATCGTCATGCCGAATGACCCTGAGCTGGACGACGAAGGAAAACCGTTGGATGAGGACGCTGTCCGCATCATGCGTTCCGTCCGAACGGCACTGGCCATGGGCAAAGGCAGCATGATGGTGCTCCCATTGGATGACGCGCTGCCACGGCATTTCTCCCGCGCACTCATGTGCCCCACCACCGGCATCAGTTATCCGGAGCCGGAGCCGAACCTGTTCTCCTTCAACTCTCCCTATGGAGCCTGTCCCACCTGCAATGGATTGGGACAGGTTGCAGAGGCCGACCGATCCCTGATCATCCCGGATGGGTCCATGAACCTCCGCCAAGGTGGCCTTGCCCCGCTCGGTGCGTTGAAGGCAGGCTGGACCCGGGATGTCGTAGAGGTATTGCTGACCGAGGGCGGACATTCCGCCCGCACCCCTTTCGACGACGTGGACGAAGCCACCCTGTCGGTCATTCTCTATGGATCGGACCGCCCGGTGGTCATGCCGGGAAAAGCCGGAACGAAGGAGCGCCGCGTCCGTTTCGACGGTTTGATCGCCACCATCGAACGCGCAGCCAAGGATGGATCCGGGGCGCCGTTGCGCCGCTGGGCACAGCGGTTCCTGCACAAGCGCCCCTGCCCGGCTTGTGGCGGGTCACGACTCAAACCCACCGCCCACCAATTCAAGATTGCGGGCGCTACCCTCCCCGACGTGGTGTCCATGGACCTGGCGTCCCTGGCCCGATGGACCGAGCAGGCCCTCGAGGGAATGGATGCCCGACAGGCGGCCATCGCTGCGGAACCCCTGCAGGAAATCGGCGGGCGACTCCGCTTCCTCCTGGACATGGGGCTCGAATACCTCACACTGGATCGTCCCGCCCGCTCGCTCAGTGGCGGGGAAGCCCAGCGCATCCGGCTCGCCACCCAGATCGGGTCCAAGCTGACCGGCGTGTTGTACATCCTCGACGAGCCGAGCATCGGGCTTCACCAGCGCGACAACCAGAGGCTCATCGACAGCCTCAAGACCCTGCGTGATGTCGGCAACACGGTTATCGTCGTGGAGCACGATGAGGACATGATGCGCCAAGCGGACCACCTCATCGACATCGGTCCCGGGGCCGGCCGACACGGCGGACTCGTCGTCGCCGAAGGCCCGCCCTCCAGCCACCTCGCCCAGGGTAGCATCACCGCCGAGTTCATAGACGGCAGGCGGCACATCCCCATCCCCGAGAAGCGACGCAAGGGCAATCGGAAGAAGCTGGCCTTGCTCGGTGCCACCGGTCACAACCTCAAATCCGTGGATCTGAAGTTGCCGCTGGGCACCCTGATCTGCGTCTCCGGGGTCAGCGGCAGCGGAAAGAGCAGCCTCATCAACCAGACGCTGCACCCTGCCCTCCACAACCATTATTACGAGGAAACCAAGCGCCCCTTGCCTTTCACCCGGATCAATGGGCTGCAGCACCTCGACAAGGTCATCGCCATTGACCAAAGTCCCATCGGCCGCACCCCCCGTTCGAATCCGGCGACCTACACCGGTGTGTTCAATGAGATCCGCAATCTGTTCACCCAACTGCCCGAGGCCAAGATTCGGGGCTACAAACCCGGTCGGTTCTCCTTCAATGTGACCGGTGGCCGCTGTGAAACATGCAAAGGCGCCGGCTTGAGGACCATCGAGATGAATTTCCTCCCGGATGTCCACGTGCCTTGCGAGGACTGTGGAGGCAAACGGTACAACCGGGAGACGGTGGAAATCCGGTACAGGGGTAAGTCCATCGCGGACATTCTCGACATGACGGTAGAGGACGCGCTGACCTTTTTTGAAGCCCATCCCAAAATCAAGCGGGTGTGCAGTACCCTGCGCGATGTCGGTCTGGGTTACATCACCCTGGGGCAACCTTCCACCACCTTGTCGGGTGGAGAGGCCCAGCGCGTCAAACTGGCGACAGAATTGGCAAGGAAGGACACCGGCAACACTTTCTACATCCTGGATGAACCCACGACTGGCCTTCATTTCCAAGACGTGGAAATGCTGTTGAATGTGCTCCACCGGCTGGTGGACCAGGGCAACACGGTATTGGTGATTGAGCATCAACTCGACGTGATCTGCAACGCTGACCATGTGGTGGACATCGGGCCTGAAGGGGGCCATGCAGGAGGCCACATTGTCTGTGAAGGAACCCCTGAATCCGTCGCCCAAAATGCCATCGGTGCCACTGCTCCTTTCATCAAGGCCACGCTTGGGTCCCGAAGCCCCGTATAATTTCGTATATTGATGGGTCATGGTTAGAAAATCGCACCTTGACCCGCGAAGCTGGAATGACATCAAAGCGCATGACAGCTGGTCCATATTCAAGATCATGTCCGAGTTCGTTGAAGGCTTCGCAGGCCTTCAGCGCGTAGGCCCCTGCATCAGCATTTTCGGTTCGGCGCGGAAGGACCCGGATGACCCGGACTACAAGCTCTCCACGGAAATCGGCTACAAACTCGTCGAGAACGGATACGGCGTGATCACAGGTGGAGGACCGGGCATCATGGAGGCAGGAAACAAGGGCGCCCATGAAGCGGACGGTGTCTCCGTAGGGCTCAACATGAATCTGCCCCACGAACAGCACCACAACCCGTACATCAACCCGGAGACGAGCCTGGAATTCGATTACTTCTTCGTCCGGAAGGTCATGTTCATGAAGTACAGCCAAGGCTACATCGTCCTGCCCGGTGGTTTCGGCACCCTCGATGAACTGTTCGAGGCGATGACCCTCATCCAGACCGGAAAATCCAAGCGCTTCCCCATCGTATTGGTGCGTTCGGCATTCTGGGGAGGGTTGGTTGACTGGATCAAGGACACCTTGCTGACCAAGAATGCCACGATCGGAGCCGAAGACCTCGACCTGATACAAGTGGTCGACACTGCCGACGAAGCGGTGGCGATCCTGAACAAGTTCTACGAGGACTATCTGATGAAGCCCAATTTTTGACGCAACGTCCTCGCCATCGGAACAGTTCTTCCCACATGAATCCCCAGTGGACTGCCTTTTCCCTTCTGGTCACAGCGTTGGTGCTGTCCGGGTGTGAGGGCAGTACCATGATGACCCACACTTTCCATAACCGGACAACGGACACCCTCGTGCTCCTTGCCCGGTTCGACAGCCTGCCTTGGTACGATTCCGCGGATGTGGTCCTTCCGCCTCAGCAGATGCACACCCTGTATACTTATGACATGCGTGGTAAGTGCCACGGCTGTTTCGGGTTGGATGCCCCCATGCTTTGGGTCGATACGCTGGAACTCGCTGGACACAGCTGGCTTGCTTATCCGGACCATGGAGACTGGATCACCGCAACCGATCAAGGGCGGAACTGGATCCGGTTCGATCATACCCTCAACATCGGCATTGCTGACGTGGAATGAGTGCCCTTTCTTTAAAGCACGTAACCGCGCGATGAAATACCTGCTCCTGCCCGCCCTGCTGATCAGCCTTGCTTCAGGTGCCCAGCTTCCCTACAACCTGGAGGTCCTCAACCAGCCGTACTCCCCCTTGGTTGACGCCGCTCCCCTGGAGTTTGACAGCTACGACTATGTCGACGGATGGGATGATCCGGAATTTTCGGTGAGCCTCGGATTTGAACTTGACCTCGATGGCATCGCCTTCGATCAATTGTTCCAAACGGCAACCGGGACCCTCCTCTTTTCCAATACCACCCCATTCGCAGGGCTCATTCCCATCTCTTATGACCTCGCCGACATCGGGTTCATCGATCCAAAGACGCCCTCCCTCATCCGCTGGGAAACCACCGGCGACCCCGGCAATCAGGTCTTCTCCATGGAGTGGGCGCATGCCGGCTTCTACGAGGAGATCTTCGCAGGCGATCCGGCGTCCCCCAGTTATGTGAACGTGCAGATGCGGGTTTTCGAGGCTACAGGCGTCATCGAGTACCACTACGGACCTTCGGACATCGGGCCGGCGATCACCGAACCGACTTGGGCTGCGTTGGTCCTGAGTTTCGATTACGACTACTATGCGGGGTCCTTCCTGATGCCCATCGGTGATCCCGACAGCCCCGAGCTCACCCTCGTCACCGATTTCTACGACCTCTACTATGAAGAGTTCCTGACCGGATATCCCGAGGATGGCACCGTGTACCGCTTCACACCCAACGCCCAGACCCTCCGCGTGGAAGAAGGATTGGCGCACCCATTGGGCGTTTGGCCAAACCCCACAAGCGGCGGTGTCCGCATCGATTTCGAAGGAGGTCACGATTGGGCCATCACCGATGCGATGGGACGGGAATTCATGACAGGCTCCGCGCAAGAAGGGGTCCAACTCGACCTGGAACCACTCGAAGCAGGCACCTACCTCTTCCATCTCGACGACGGTCGTGTCGTGCGCATCGTGCGCCACTGACATCACTGACAGCTTGTCATTGGAAGCCGCCGGCCTGCTGACAGGTCGGCGGTTTTCGTTGCACGCTCAGGCATCGGCACGGGATTTGACTACAGGCTGTTCCGACATTGATTCATCATGCAACAAGGCCAAATCAACGTACAGACGGAAAACATCTTTCCGATCATCAAGAAGTTCCTCTACAGCGACCACGAAATCTTCCTCAGGGAGCTCGTGTCCAACGCCGTGGACGCCACCCAGAAACGCCGGGCCCTGCTCCGTGTCGGTGAGCTCGAAGGCGACGCCGAAGGAGCCCAGGTCCACGTCATTCTGGACAGCGAGTCCAAGACACTGACCATCCGAGATTCCGGAATCGGCATGACCGAGGAGGAAGTCGACAAGTACATCAACCAGATCGCCTTCTCCGGCGCCACCGAATTCGTGGAACAGTTCAAGGAGAAGTATGCCGACAAGGAGGAAGCCAAGGAAGCCATCATCGGCCACTTCGGCCTCGGTTTTTACAGTGCCTTCATGGTGGCCGAGCGGGTGGACATCTACTCATGGAGCCAGCGGAAGGACGCCGTACCGGTAAAGTGGACCTGCGACGGATCCCCCAACTTCGAAATGGGCGCCATCTCCGAGGACGATTTCTCGGCCCTCGGCCGCAACGAGGACCAGCTTCGCGGCACCGACATCGTGCTGCACCTCGGTGAGGATGGGGAAGAATTCGGGGAGGAAGCCCGCATCATGGGCATCCTGGAGAAGTACTGCAAATTCATGCCGGTGCCCGTCGTGTGCGGCACCAGGACTGAATATGTGGACGATCCGGAGGGCGCCAAGGATGACGAGGGCAACGTCAAGCGGGTGCCCGTCGAGGAACCCCGCATCGTCAACGATACGGACGCCATCTGGCTGAAGTCGCCGGCCGACCTCGAGAACGAGGACTACCTGGATTTCTACCGGACGCTCTATCCGATGAACTTCGAGGAGCCCTTGTTCCAGATCCACCTCAACGTGGACTTCCCCTTCAACCTGACGGGCATCCTCTATTTCCCGAAGCTGAAGAAGGAGATGGACCTCCAACGCAACAAGATCCACCTGTACAGCAACCAGGTCTTCATCACGGACAACGTCGAGAACATCGTCCCGGACTTCCTGACGATGCTGCACGGTGTCATCGATTCGCCGGACATCCCGCTCAACGTCTCCCGCTCCTACCTGCAGGAGGACGCCAACGTCAAGAAGATCACCGCCCACATCTCCAAGAAGGTCAGCGACAGGCTCGCCAAGATGTTCAAGGACGACCGTGCCGACTTCGAGGCCAAGTGGGCGGACATCCAGGTCTTCACCGAATACGGCATGCTCATGGACGAGAAATTCGGCGAGCGCGCAGGAAAATTTGCCCTGTACAAGGACACGGAAGGAAACCACCGGACGATGGAGGAGCTGCTTGACTCGATCAAAGAAGCCCACACGGACAAAGACGGCAATGTGGTCCTGCTCTACACTCCGGATCCCGAAGCCCAGCACGGATATGTCTCCGCAGCCCGCAATGCCGGATACACGGTCCTCCACTTGGAAAGCCCGCTGACCTCCCACCTCGTGCAGAAGCTCGAGATGTCCTCAGGCGACAACAAAGTGCAATTCCGCCGGGTGGACTCCGATATCATCGACCGCTTGATCCCCAAGGACGATGCGCCTGAAAGCGCCCTTACCGAAGACCAGCAGACGGCGCTGAAGGAGGAGATTGAAGGCATCGTGCCGGACAAGATGGTCTACAAGGTGGCCTTTGCCCCCATGTCCCCCACAGCACCACCGGTCACCATCACGCAGAGCGAGTTCATGCGGCGCATGAAGGAGCAGCAGCGCGTCGGCGGAGGCGGCATGGCCATGTTTGGCAACATGCCCGACAGCTATGATGTGGTCTTCAATGCAAACCACCCGCTGGTGACCTCCTGGGCGGAGGGCGACGCCGATGCGCGCAAACCCAAGGTCGAGCGCGCACTCGCACTCGCCCGCCTGTCACAGGGACTGTTGACAGGTGAGGAACTCACTAACTTCATCGCGGAAGGGTACGACGCCCTCTCCTAACCCCCCCTGTTTGACATGAAACATCTGGCTTGGATCATCCCCCTCGCACTCGTCGTCTTCACAGGCCTCAGTGCCGTTGGCAGCTACAACGGCTTGATTTCCCTTGAGGAAGAAGTCGATGCCCAATGGGCGAATGTCGAGACCCAGTACCAGCGCCGCTTCGATCTGATTCCGAACCTGGTGGCCACCGTTCAGGGGGTTGCCGATTTCGAGAAGGAGACCTTGACCGCCGTGACCGAAGCCCGGGCTTCCGCCTTCAACGCCATGCAGGCGGTGGGCAAAGGCACAGGCAGCCTCGCCGACTTCCAGCAATCCAACATGGTGCTCGGCCGCGCCATGAACGGCATGCTGGGATACAGCGAGCGCTACCCGGAGCTCAAGGCCAATCAGAACTTCTCCGACCTTCAGGCCCAACTGGAAGGCACGGAGAACCGCATTTCAGTGGCCCGGAAGAAATTCAACGATACCGTCAAGGAATACAACGGAAAAGTGCGCCGGTTTCCGGGCGCACTGTGGGCAGGCATGTTCGGCTTCGACCAGCACGATTACTTCGAGTCCGTGGAGGGATCCGAAGCCGCACCCGCAGTGAGCTTCGGTTCGTGATGGCGGCGAAGGACTTCTTCTCCGAGAAGGACAAGGCCGACATCCTGGTTGCCATCTCCGACGCCGAGTCCCAGACGAGCGGCGAGATTCGGCTTCACGTCGAGTCCCGCTGCAAGGGAGATGTGCTCGACCGTGCAGCCGCGGTATTTGAGACGTTGGCCATGCACAGGACAGCACTGCGCAACGGGGTGCTGTTTTACCTCGCGACGGAAGACCGCCAGTTTGCCATTCTCGGCGATGGTGGAATCAACGCTGCAGTGCCACCGGGTTTCTGGGATGACGTCAAGGACACGGTCATAGATGGGCTTGCCGCTGGCAAGGTCGGGGCAGGACTTGCCGCCGGCATCCGCCTGGCTGGTGAACAGCTCGCCGCCCACTTCCCCGTGGCGGAAGATGACGTGAACGAACTCTCTGACGACATCAGCTACGGATCATGACCCGACTTGCCTCCACCCTTTTCGTCTTGATCCTGGGATCAGGAGGGCTGCTCGGGCAAGCCCCGCTGGAATGTCTGCCCGACCAAGGCACGCCGGGCGTATTCGTCTACGACTTTGCCGACATCCTCTCCCCTCAGGATGAAGCGGGGTTCAACCAGTCCATCCGCGCCCTCAACGACACCACACCGAACAGCATCGTGGTGATCACCCACCCCGACTTCTGTGGGGAAGAGCCCTTCGAATTCGCCACCGGAGTGGGTGAGAAATGGGGTGTGGGGGATGCACAATTCGACAACGGCATCGTTTTGGCCCTGTCCCCCAAGTCCGTTGAACGCAGAGGACAGGTGTTCATCGCCGTGGGTTACGGACTGGAAGGGGCGATTCCCGATGTGACCGCCAACCGCATCATCGACCTGGAGATGATTCCCGAATTCAAGGCGGGAGGCGCTGGTGCCTATGCCAGGGGCATCCGCAATGCCCTCGCTGTGCTCGGCCCGTTGGCCAGCGGTGAAATCCAAGGCTATGAACCTGGGGCCCCGCTCGGCGCCATGAACATGATTGTGGTCCTCCTCTTCTTCGGTTTCGTCTTTTTGGTGCCCCTCATCATCATGGCGGGGGGCGTGCGGCGCTATGCCGGAAACAACAATGTCGGGTCATTGGTGGCCCTGATGCTCTTGGCCAACCACTCCGCCAACAGAAGCAGGGGATCCTTCGGCAACTTCAGCAGTGGAAGCGGCGGATTCGGAGGCAGCGGCGGATTCGGAGGCGGCAGCTTCGGAGGAGGCGGTGCCGGGGGAAGCTGGTGAAGGAATTGAACCGATGAGTTACACAAAGTGGATTGGAGGCGCCCTCGGGTGGGCGCTCGGCGGGCCGGTCGGGGCCATCATGGGCTACGCCTTCGGATCGATGGTGGCCGACAAGAGCCTTTCGAAGGAGAACGACCCCAGTGCCTACCGGGAATACCGGCAGGCGCCCCATGGTGGTGGACCGCGGAGACGGCAGACCGGCAGCGGCGACTTCGCCGCGTCGATGATTGTACTGAGTGCGGCGGTCATGAAGGCCGATGGCCGCATCCTGAAGTCCGAGCTCGATTACGTGAAGCGTTTCTTCGTCAGCAACTTCGGGCAGCAACAGGCTGAACGGTACGTCCTGACCCTCCGCGAGGTGCTCAAGCAGGATGTGGACACCCGCGCCGTATGCCGCCAGATTGGAGGTATGATGGAGCACAGCAAGCGTCTGCTGCTGCTCCAGTACCTCTACGGTATCGCTGAAGCCGACGGGCAAGTGGACCTGAGCGAGGTCGATGTGATCCGGCAGATGGCCGGATGGCTGGGCATCAGTGAGAAGGACAGAAAGTCGATCGAAGCCTCCTTCTATACCGACAAGGCCTCCCACTACGCCGTGCTGGAGCTTGATGAAACCGCCACCGATGCCGAGGTCAAGATTGCCTTCCGCCGCATGGCCTTCAAATTCCACCCGGACAAGGTCCTCGACATGGGCGAAGAATACCAGAAGCAAGCCCGCAACAGATTCGAGCGCATTTCTGATGCCTACGAGGCCATCAAAATGCAACGCGGGATGAAGTGAGTCCCCGATGGGGGGCAATCGCATGAAAAAGCCGGACCCTGGGGCCCGGCTTTTTCATTGTCGGCCGCTGCTGCTCAATGACGGATGACCGGCAAGCGCCATTGGCCTGCCCCGTCCGAGAGGCGGACCGTGTAATGGCCCGGGGCGACGGCACCCAAATCCAGCTGGCGTCTTCCGGTGGACTGGCCGATCCACTGTTCACCCATCACCAATCGCCCGCAAGCGTCGCGGAGCTCCATGGTGAGGTCCTTCTGTTCCGCGCCGAGGTCGAGGTCCAGGTTGAGTTCGCCCGTTGTCGGAACCGGATATGCACGGACCCCTTCCAGGCCTTCAATCTGACCCACACCCACCGGATTGGTGACGGTCACGGTCAAGGGCACCCGCGGGGACGGACACCCCACCCCATCCACGGACACGGCCCAATCAAAGAAGAAGTAGTAATAATTCTGCCCGTTGGCACCATTGACACTGGTTCCTGTAATCGCTCCGAAATCGCCCAGGGCATAGGGATATTCGGGATTGGACCCGATGCCATCCCTCCACAATTGAGGGTTGTCAGAACTGCAGCGAAGCCCGTATCCACTGCCGGCCGGGACAAAGAAGTTCAGTTCCACCACGCTTTCGCCATCCGGGATGTCGAGGGTCACGGAAGCCATCGAGGTGCCCGCATTGTTCACCAGACTGATGGTCCTGTCTCCGTCTCCGTTGGCGAAGACCTTCACGCTCTGGATGTTCAGGTTCTGATACGCGTCAAATTCAAGCCAGAAACCTGCATTCTGATGATACTGGCCGTTTTCCTCGTCCCGTTCATCCTTGCCGCCCGTGCCTACCGTTCCCGGGTTGTAGGATTCGCTCTCCACCCAGAATGTCGTCGTCTGGTCCACGAATACCGGGTAATCCGGTCCTGCACCGATCGGGAATACGGCATCCTCGGCGTCGTACCAGAGGAGATTCTCGCCATCCGCATCGAGGTCCACTTCGGCGGGATCCACAATGGTGATGTCCTCTGCAACCGGGGATTCCGGAATGGCATACACGCTGACCTCCACCGGATCACTCGTCGCCGTATTGCCGCAGGCATCGGTGAAATCCAATTGGTAGGTGCCCGCAGTCGACACTTCGATGGACGTGCTCTCCACGCCCACGTTCCAGAGGCAGACGCCCTCCTCAGGTCCGCTCAGGATGACCGATCCCCCTTCACAGAATCCGAGTTGTCCATCGAATTCCACGGTGGGCGTCACAGGCTCCAAGACTTGGATTTCCAGCGGATCCGAGGTGAAGCTGCACCCGGTTTCATCCGTCAGGGTCACCGTGTAGGACCCCGCGGCATCCACTTCAATCGAGGAGCTCGAGGCCCCTGTGCTCCACTCCGTCAAAAATCCTTCCACGGTGCTCAATGTGACGGTCTCACCCGGACACAGGATGCCCGCCTCACCGGATTGGACAATGGTCGCATCGATGAAGCAGAACGGGGGCAGGACAATGTCGTCCACCCAGCATGCATCCGCTCCCGAAGAAATGATGTTGTCTTTCTCATAAGACCATGAGATGGTGTGGAATCCAGCCGTCAATTCAAACGATTCCTCCGCCCAGTCCAACTCTCCGGACCATTCCCCCACCATGTCACCGTCGATGTACATCCGGAGGAAATCCCATCCATCCTCTGACGAAACCCGACGGGCAAAACTCAATGCTCCGCCCCCCAGGAACTCAAGGCCGATCGTGAGCGCCGTACTCTGGTTGTCCGCAATGTCCCCGCTTTCCATGCAGAAGTCGCCCTGGTAGGGGTTGTTCTCCGAAACGAACCATTCGACATTGCCATCATACGCCCACGGGAACGTCTGGTCATCCCCACTCTCCCAAGTCTCCATGATGAGGTTGATCGGCTCGAAGAATTCGGCCGCTGCCGCATAGACTCCGTCCTGGACTTCGAAGATGATCTGGGCCAAGCCTCCGGGAGCTGCATCCTCCGCCACCTCTACTGTGTAAGAGAAGGTGGCTGTTTCCCCGGGCAACATGGCCGCATCCAGATAAACCCCGTTGAAATAAAGCGCGAGGTCGGGATGATCCAACGACAGGATGGCAAATGGGTTGGGGACGGTGGCGTCGTGGCCATCATTGATGACCGTGACCACAAGGTTCGCAACCTCACCGCTTTCCAGGATGCCATTGCCGCCATCCTCCACAACCAGGTCCATCACGGAGAAATGCGGGGCATTCAACATGACGCTGAAAGTGGTGTTCCAGACATTGCCCTCCGCATCGGTCATTTCCACATCGAAGAAGGCGAGGTGTTGGTCCTCCACTCCCGGGATGACATCGAAAGCGAATCCCGGCAAGGTGAGGCTGCCGTCCGCCTCAATGTCTCCGGCGGATTCAGCTCCGTCCGTAATGACCACCCATGGATCCTCGGTCGAAATGTTGACCATGACGTCCATCGCGGTTTCGACGCCGACATTGGTCAGGTCCAAGGACAGCGTGATGCTCTCACCCTGGTCGACCAGTCCGTCGGCATCGCCGGCCGCGTCCAAGGTCGCGTTGCCATTGTTGAGGACATAGGGGCCCTCGGCGGGGACCGCTTGAATGATTGCCTGGTATGGAATGGTGTTGTAGGCCGTTCCGGTGATGAGGTAGTCTCCCGGAATGGAAATGGGTGCGGGCAGGTCAAGGGTCACCATGCCGTTGGATACGAATCCGGTGCCGAGGATCTCATCCCCGAACGTCAGGGCCACCAGCGCCCCATCGGTCAGACACGACACCGCGATGGACTGGGTTCCCAGAAAGACCACATCCTGATGGTCGAGCGCCAGGTTTTCCGGGAATGCCGTCCGCATCACGGTTGTAGGGTCTCCGAAGACGCACCAGGTGTCCATCATCTCTTCTCCTGCCCCTCCATATGCATCAATCATGCCTGCACAGCCGTGCGCCACGATGGAGCCAAAGGTGTGATGGATCTCCACTTCCCCTTCTTCCACGACTAGATCCACCATCTCATCCTGCCCCCTCATGGGTGGCGCCCAGCTCTGGAGCACGCTCGAGAATGCCCCTCCAATGCCGCCGGCGGGGGCCCCATTGGCCGTGTGCTTGATCCACACCTCGCCAAAACAGTCTCCGGAGCCTTCACCCTCATCGAAATCGCCCACACAGCAAGCGACGGGAACGAAGAAACCGTACATGCCTGCGTTGGTCGTCTGCCCGATGGCGTTGATGTCGAAGCCACTCGAAGCGATGCCTCCATGGTATCCATGGCCTGTGTAATTGATGAAGCTCAACCCTTTGTTGACCAGCTCCACCATGTCGTTCGCATTGGGGTTGCCCGCCTCATCGGCTGTGACCCCACCGGTCGGACTGTTGCCTCCCTGACTGCCATCGTACAGCTCCCACACCTCCTCGAACCCGTAATCAAGAAGCTGATTCTTGATGACGTTCTGGTGCTGCCAGTCCGCCTCATTGTTGTCGCCGATTCCGGCACCCTCATTGGACCCGATGCCCACTGCGATGTTGAACCACTCTTCGCCGAGGAAGGGGGTCTTCTCATATTCGAGTGTGCGGTCCACCAAGGTCTGCATCTCTTCCACGGTATGGACCAGCATGCGTCCCACGAAGAACTCGGGGTAATGGTCGTTTCCTTCGACGAAACCATAGCAGGGGTCACAATAGCCCGATCCACCGCCGTTGGTCACCAAGGTGGCCGCCACCTGGTCCTCATCGCCTGCGAGGATGACGTGGGTCAATCCCTCATTGAAATACTGGTCGGACAGGAAATCCTTGATCGCATCGAAATCGTTGCCGAAGTCAGCGGCGTACACCACCTCGGTCTCGAGGCCCTTCTCCCGCTTCCATTGGATGAAGGGGGCCAGCACATCGTCGTACATCGCATCGGTGACCACGACCACCTTGCCATGTTCCTCGATGTAGTCGTAGCGGGCTTCAAGGCCTCCCGCATTGAGAAAGCGGTGGCCGGCTTGCCCTGACGCCATGGGGTGAATGCGGACCGCGGCCAATGCCGGGTTCACCGCTTCTGCATCGGATTCGACAACCCGCACCGTGATGGAGGAATACGACCGCAAGACCCGTGTCACCGGGTTGTATTGAAAAGGGTGGGCCCAAATGGCCTGCCCGCGCATTCCGCGTTCAACGAATGGGGTGCGCAATGAGGCCGGTGCTGCCGGATGGAAAGCATCGATGCCGTATGCCTCTCCAAATTCGTAAGGCACTGAAGCCGGATCCACGTTGCGGTAGAGGTTGCCCTTGCTCGGTGCCACTTCGATGTCCGACATCTCCACGAACTCACTGCTCAACACTTCCAGCAGTGTTCCGCTTTCCGGGGCAATGAGCACGGTGGCGTCCACCTTGGACAGGTCGGGCGCCCCTGCACGCAACAGTGGCGTATCTCCCAGCACCCGCGGTATGAAGGCTGGGCCGCTGGGGGTCTCCACTTCCAGCAACTGGGGATCGGAGAAATCAAACCTGACGACGATGCCTTCGTGGTCATCGGAGAGCAGGGTGACCGTCTGGCCCCATGAGGCCGAACAGAATAAAAACAGGCTGAGCGTCGCAATGCTGCGGAACAGATAAGATGATGCCATGGTTTCTTGAGGCAGGTTATTCCATCAATAGCCGCAAAGGCGGCCGGTTATCGTCATATTTCAACAGGTAGATCCCCGGAACGAGATGGGCTGTTTCCAACCGCCATTCTCCAACGTCCCCATTCATCCTGCAGGGAATCAACGTCCCTTGGGCGTCGAACAGTTGCATCTGTCCTTCCAACCCGGTATCGATCAGCCCCCGGACGGAAACGGGTCTCCCGATCATGCACGGCACCGGGTAGGCGGAGATTCCCGAACAGGGCGCCCCGGTATGTTCTGATTGCCCCATCGCGGTCTCATTCCTGAGGTCGAAGAACACATGGACCAGGGCGTCCTGATTCCCTGTCGGCCAGACCCAGAAGTGGAGGAAACAGCTGCCTTCCAACTCGAGCGCATTGACAATGAGCTTCAGAAAACCGGCGCCTTCCGGCCCCATGGGCAACATGTCCGCATCCGCGGGAACACCCGTGTAGCATTCGCCAAGGTCGCACAGATTCACATCCCAGCCTTCGGTCCAGCCCCCATCAATCCAACGCCAACTGAGCCCGAGCGAGTCGCCGGATGTATTGGGGAAATCAACCTGGAAAATCCGGGTAATGCTGTCTACACCAAAAACGTCCACCAGGCTGTCCGTGGGGGTGATGTCGAATTGAGCCGTCGCCACCGAAAAGGACCCCAGCAATACCATCGCTTGAAGTGCCAAACCCATGAACAATGTTTTTCGGTGTCTCATTCGCCAGCAATTTAGGCCAAGGGCTGCGCCCCATCATGAAACCTGTGACCCCAAACGGCGCTTTGTCCGCCCGTCTTCGACCTCAGACGGGCTGCTCCTGAACGGTCCATCCCGTCCTCCAGTCATCCGGAATACCCGCTTGCCCGAATTGCCGATGCAAAGCCTCGCGTCTGAACCGAAAGAGGTCCTCGACTTGTTTGCGCACCCATGAGCCGGCCAGAAATTGCCCAACGCGCCCCATCGGCAGCGCATACTCCACGAGGTCCATCACGGCCGTACCTCCACCGGGGATGCTCCGGAATGCATGTCGATGGTGCCACGCAGCGAACGGACCACCCTCCTGGACATCAATGAACCAAGCCTCACCCTTCATGGAACCACCGGGAGGGTTGACTTCCAGAATTCGGGTCTTCCAACCCACTCTGATGCCCGGAATGGGACGGACTGAAATGTGGATGACCGCATCAGGTTCGATCGGCTCATCCCCTCCGCGGACAATTCTGAGACCTTGGGAAGGCGGGGTCAGGTGTTCGAGGTTCCGCGCCGTTGAAAAAAACGCCCAAAGTTCATCCAGTGAAGCCTGCAATGCGACCACCTCACAGAATGTAGCCGCCCTCAATGGCACAGCGCATCTGCGGCCCAGGCCGCCATGAGCAATCCCGGTTTCGCACCGCTTTGAAAGCCGAGCGAATGAATATATCCCGCGGAAGCACTGAGCAATTTGTTGGACGGATAGCTCGGATCGGTGTTGAAGTCGAGGTCGATCTGCTCCACCTCCACCCCAGTCTCTTCTCTGAGAAGATGTGCGATGTCCACCGCCCGTTCGGTCTCTCCCCACAGCTTGGTCCACAGGTCATCAATCTTGGGCACTTTTTCCTTGCGGAAAATGACGTGGGCGCCGGACCCGGGATAGCGGAAGACCACCGTGGTGACATAGACTGTGTGGCTCCGGTAATTCTGGCTGTCACAACCGACATAGAGGTTGAATTCCAAGCCAGAGCCCATCATTTCAGTAACATAAGAACATACATCGAAGGTCCTTCTGCCCCCCATGACCTTGAAGCGTCTGCGCGATCTGTCACTGTCCATGCGTTCAATTTATGTCAATATGGGAGGGCCGAAACGGGCTGCTCAACGGGCTTCTCCACAAGTTCCCAAAATGCGGCCCGGCGGGGAGGCGTGGGGTGAAATGGAAACACCCGCCGTTGCGGGTGCTTCTCTACGATTCACAACTGTGATTGACTCCAACAGAGTTGAAGTGCCTGTCAACCACACATGGCAATTTATATATAATATGTCGATTAGGCAATATTATATATGAGTTTTATCTACTCATATACCCATTTAGTAGTCATTGTAGCAAAGACAGAGGGCAAATATTTCGCATTGGTCCTTTCACAAAGTCGTTCACAACCAAGCGTTTATGGCTCCGGCCAATTCATCTGGGGAATAGGGTTTCTTGAGGTATCCGTCCATGCCAGACGCCAATCCATCCACCACGTCCTCATGGAACGCAAACGCGCTCAAACCGATGATGGGCGTTCGGCTATGAACGGTTGATTCTGCTGACCTGATAATCCTTGTCGCTTCCATCCCATCGCACATAGGCATCTGTATATCCATGAGGATCAAGTCATAGCTCCCCTTTTTCCACGCTTCCACCGCCTTTTCACCATCTTCTACTGCCGTGTACTCCATCTCCCATCGAGAGAGCAACTTGCACAGATAGAGTGCGTTCACCGCATTGTCTTCGGCGATCAACACTTTTCTGCCTTTCAGTGCAGCTACATCCAGCCCCTTGTTTTCGATATGCTGCCCCTGCACCACGTCAACGACAAAACTGAATGTGAATACACTCCCAGTCCCCACCTCACTCTCCACGAACACCCGACCTCCGTGAAGGGTGCATAGTTCCCGGACGATGGAAAGGCCGAGCCCACTTCCACCTCCGCCCCCACTTTTCGGCTGATCGGATTGCTGGAACCGATCGAAGATGCGGTCGATGGCGTGGGCCGGAATTCCTATGCCCGTATCCTCGACAGCCACCTCCATCACATCCGAATCCTGCCCAAGCCTCAGTGTCGGCCGGATCACCACCCTGCCTTTCTCGGTGAACTTGGCAGCATTGCCCACCAGGTTGAGCAATACCTGGGAGAGGGCGCTCCGATCGACTCCAATGGGCACATCCAATGTCCCATCCCAACTCAATGTCAAGTCCACCCCTTTCTCAGCCATCATCATACCGTACACCTTCACCACCCCTTCAAACAAAGGCTTCACATAGGTCGTTCGCGGGTTCAATGAAAGTTGTCCGTCCTCAAGCCGAGCAAGGTCCAGAATGTCATCAAGGAGCCCCTTCAGCAGTTCCCCCCCTTTGGAGATGGCGCCGACGAAAGCCTGTTGTTCCTCATTCAGATGCGTGGCTTCCAAAAGATGGGACATCCCGATGATGGCGTTCATCGGTGTTCGGATCTCATGGCTCATCTTGGCCAGGAATACCCGCTCGGAGCGCCGTGCCGCCTCCACATCCCTGAGGGCTGATTCCAGCTCCTGCTCATCCTTCTTTCTTGCGGAAATGTCATAGTGGATTCCCATTGACCCCACCACTTCTCCGTGCTCGTCCCGAATCGGAATTCCACTGATGAGCAGCCAGACATCCTCTCCATTCTTCTTCCTGACCACACATTCGTACAGCCCCGACTCACCTGCATTCCGATCCGCGGTCCGGGCGTCCATCTTGAGCGCGTCCTCCGCCCGCATGAAGACTTCCGAGGCCTTGCGCCCCAGCAGCTCTTCTTCCGAATAGCCCACGATTGCACAGAACTTGGGAAAGGCCCTGATGATCCTCTCCTCATTGTCCACCTCGAGGATGCCGAGCTCCATGTTCTCGATGATGCCCCGGTAATGCTCCTCCGAGCGCCTCAACGCCAATTGCAATCTTTGCTGTTCGGTGATGTCCCTGGCGATGCCCTGGATCTCCGTGATGTTGCCTTCCGCATCCGACTCCCTCTGCAGGTGCAAGCTGAGCCATCGCTTCTCCCCGAACCGGTTCATCACCGGCATGTCGACCATGAGAAAGGTCTTTGACTCCAAAGGTTCCTTCAGCCATTGGCCCACTTCAGCAATCAGCCTGCGGTTGGCCCGTGGCGCCAGCATCTTCATCAATTGGGTCCCGATCAGGTCCTCTCCTTTCGACGCCAGCATGCGGAGCCCGGCCAGGTTGATGTACCGTAGGCATCCCTCCCCATCCAAAGTGAAAATTCCGTCCGCGGCGTTGTCCAGAATGCGCACTTCCGGTGCCGCTTCCAAGCGGGATGCCTCCAAGCCTCCATGGTCCGATGGCAAGCCCGTCTCCCGCTCCAATTGATCATTGACCTCCCGCCATTCTTCCTGCAACGCAGCAAGACGTGCCTTGAGTTCGGATATGGAGGATGTTGGCATCTTGCAGCGCGCTGCTGGCGCGTGCCCTAAAAATACTCCGGATCTGGACCATATTCGTGTCCGATAATGCTGATAAACTCGTGCATGCCGAGGTTTGCCTTCACGGTTGCCCTTCTTGCATTTCGGGGAGTGGCGGTTGGACAACCCGACATGAGCGGGTGGAACCACCTCATCCGTTCCATGCAAGAGGAGGCATGGGTGCACGATCTCGAATCCCTTGAACCCGGGAGCGTGCTGGCTCCTCTCGAGCCGAATCTGGAACCCGATCGTTGGCGTGTCCGGTCAAGTTGGGCCCATCAGCTCACCGATTTGCTCGAGGGGCTCCCCCTCGCGGAGTACCATGCGGACCGGGCACTGCGCCATCTGCTTGCCGACGACATGCTCGCCTTCAGGCTGATGGAGGCTGCCGCGGATCGCTACAGGAACCCAACGGAGTCGGCCTTCCAAGACGCGGGCATGCCGGGGGAATGGGCCATTTTGCCCATGGCCCTGACCGGTTGGGACAATGCCTATTATGGGCCGGGCCGCCGAGCGGGCCCCTGGGCGATGGACCTCCCTTCCGCCTTGTATCACGGACTCGAAATCAGGAGAGGCTGGGACGAAAGACACCTGCCCGAAAAAATGACGCCCGCTGCAGTGGCCCATGCCCGGCAGGCCACCCTGGCCTTTCCCGACCTCCCCCTGCATCAGGTCATCTGCTTCGTGCGCGGACGGCGGGCAGCAGAGAAACTGGACCTCGAAGCCCTCGATTCCGGCTTGTTGGAATGGCTCCACCTGTTGAGGGTCATCCTCCAGGTGGACCGGAATTTCAACCGCGATGACATGCAGTCGCTCTGGCTGCTCAGGGAAAAGCGGATGGTCAGGACGACCTGCCCAGAAGGCGACCTCTTTTTCAGTCAGTTGCCTTGCGAAGGAGAACAGCGCCTTTCAATTCGTCACGAAAACCCTTGGTATACCACGGATTCCGTGGCCTTCACCGAAGACCGCCCCTTGCTGCTGATGCCCCCATCAGCCATGACTGCGGATGGCCCTCCCGCCATGCCTTGCGGCATCCGTCCAGAACGAAACCGGCCCATCCCAACCGTGCGATATGTCGTGCGCCCGGGCGATGTCCTCGGCACGATCGCCCGCGAACATGGCGTCAGAATCGATGAGATCCGGCATCACAACCAACTCGAGGGGGATGTGATCCGGGTAGGACAACTGCTCGAGATTCCAGGGGCGGTTCAACGCCATCAGGAGCCCACGGTTCCGGTGGAGACCAATGAGGACTCGGGGCCTTGGATTTGGCACACCGTCAAGGAGGGTGAGTCCTATTGGACCATTTCAAGACAATATGCCCACGCCGGATTCGACGATGTGATGCGCATGAATGTGGTTCCCCCGGCAGGATTGAAGCCGGGAATGAAGGTCAAAATCCCCCCTCCATGACCGAACATGGAAAGGATCGAGATGCCCGTTGGATGGGTGCGCTGGCCCTTGCTGTTGTCGGGATTGCTGCCGTTCTGATTGTATCGGCGATGCCCCCGGGGGGCATCGACCTGTTCGGGATGCGCATCGAGGTCCAATTGCCCAGTGCCTTCTCCAAGCTCATGGGCACCCATGCTGAAGACGGGGAGCAGGACTCCTGGAGTCCGGAAGATGTCGCAGCGCTCCTTGCGGGGTATGACTCAGATTGGGAGGAGGCCACATCGAACGGACAAGATTTGCCGGGGGAACATCCGGCTGAACAGATCCCGGACAGTGCCGTGTCCGCCGCCCGGGAAGACACGGGGGGTGTCCAGGATGTCCTGGTCATGGCCCCCGCCGTCCCGAACGGCGACACGACGAGCGTCATCGGTCCGGCACCGTCGGGGCCCCATCGGAAAGAGGGGTTCCTTCCTTCACCCAAGCGGCCCATTGCCGTAGCTCCCGATGCACAGGCGCTGCCATCGGCCTTGATGATGTCCATCCCGACGGAGGCCCGACCCGCGTTCGGGCGGCTCTTCTCCGGTTTGGATGAACACGGTCAGGTCGAGGTCCTCCATTATGGGGACAGCCAGATCGAAGGTGACCGCATCTCCGGCGTCATGCGCAATGCATGGCAACGCAGATGGGGCGGCCATGGTCCCGGCTTGCAGGCCGCCGTTCCACTCGTGCAGAGTTTTGCAGTGGAGCAATCCCATGAGGGCGCATGGGAACGGCACACGCGCTATGGTCGGAGGGACACCACCGACCGCGACGAGCGATACGGCCTGTTGGCCTGTTATGCCTCCATTTCAGACAGCGCGTCCGGCTTCAATTGCCTGACCATTGCACCGGAGAACCGAAACCATGTTCAATTCGGCCGATGGAATGGCCTTCGGCTCTGGCATGATTCCGTGGGCATGACCTGCCCCCTGCTGTTGGACGGCCATCCGGTCGATACGTTGACCGCCGGCGCCCCGCCTTCCGCCATCACCCTGTTCCCTTCGCCCATGGACACGGTCCACAGGACTTTCGCACCCTCGGAATTGTGCTTTTCCGGCATTCCCCCGAGGATCTTCGCCATAGAGCCCATCGGTGAGGGCGTTCAATGGCACGGCATTCCGATGAGGGGGAGTTCCGGCACTTTGTTCCGACGGCTCGAGCGCCCCCTCTTCACCCGGCAGCTCCGGACCGTGGCTCCCCATCTCGTGATCCTCCAATTCGGAGGCAACATGGTCCCCTATTGCAAGGACCGGGCTGATGCTGACCGCTATGCCGGCTGGTTTTCGAGTCAGATCCGCCTCTTCCATCAGGTGTTGCCCGAAGCGGCCATTCTTGTGATCGGGCCCTCCGACATGTCCGAGAAAAGGGGACTGGAATGGACCACCTACCCGTTCCTCACAGACATCAGGGATGCCCTCAAAAAAGCAGCAATGGAAGAAGGTGCGGCGTTTTGGGACCTGTTCGACGTCATGGGGGGGGCGGGCAGCATGCCCGCCTGGGTCGCCAGCGCGCCCCCGCTTGCAGGTCCGGACCATGTCCACTTCACCCCGCACGGAGCCAAGCAGGTCGGGACTTTGCTCGACCGGTCATTCCTCGCGGCTTACGGGGAATGGAAACAGCACTGGGCCAAGCCCGCCCCGGACACTTTGCATCAACAGGCCGCACGCCCTCTTCCCGCAACCAGTCAGGCACGCCCTCAATTGCAGCTGCATGGCCCTGGTTGATTCCTTCCCCGGACTGGTTGGAATCCGGTATCTCGCGGCTCTCTCAGCGATAGGCTGCCTCGCGATGCCCGCGCATGGACAGCGGGATTCCGCCGCCACGGAATCGGACCAGGGCGCCATCGGCGCCACATTGGTCCGGGGGGATGTTCACAGGGCGGATGAACTGTGGCATCTGGGCCCAATGGAACAGGCACTGCATGGAAGCGGGCACATGGCCTCCTTCCTCGAGGTCTGGGGCCGTCTGCTGTTCGATGGTCCGGTTTCGGCTGAATCGGGGACCGCGTCCGGTGAAGGTCCCTTACAAATCGTCCATTTCGGCGGATCACATGTGCAGGCCGGACGCATCGGTTGGTCCTTCCGGAACCGGCTCGCTCAGGACCGGCCGGGACTTGTGATCGGTCGCGGCATTCACGCCCCGTACAGGCTCGTGGGCAGCAATGGCCCCCCTGAGCGCGGATGGACGTCTCCGGTCCAATTCAGCATGCAATCCTGCGCCAACAGGCGACATGAAGGAAGCTGGGGCATCACCGGTGTTGAGGCGTCCTGCGCCGGTGCGGCGACCGTCTCTTGCTGGACGGGGTCGCCCGCTGGCGAACAATGCGCCTCGACCTTCCGCGTCCTATCACCACCCGACAGCGTCGTGAACTGGCGCCCGGACCCCGCTGAAGGATGGCTTCAGGACACCTCGTTGCTCGGCTCCACCGGCATTGTGCAATGGACCTGGGCGGAAGGCATTGTCCTGCCCGACACGGTTGAGCTGTGGGCCAGCGCAGCCGGCGCAGCCGCCCTGCAAGGTGTGGAGTGGATTCCTGACGGCGCCGACCTCATCTTCCACGATCTCGGGGCAAATGGTGCCAACTCCACGTCCTGGTTGCGCAACCCCCATTTTCCTGCGCAGCTCAGCGCCGTCAATCCCGATCTGGCGGTCCTCGCCTGGGGCATCAACGACGCCCACATGCCCCCCTCCAGGTTCAGCGCTGAGCGCTTCAAGGAACATTACCAATCCCTTATCCAGGCGATCCGCCGCGCTGTGCCCGGGGTCGACATCCTGCTCGTGACAAACAACGACAGTCACTATCGGCACAAACACAACCCCAATGCGGCGGCGGTACGGGAGGTCATGCTGGAGCTTGTGGAATCCGAGCAGGTGGCCTGCTGGGACCTGTATGGCCATCTCGGCGGGCCCGGTTCCATCGAACGCCTCGGTGAAATCGGATATGCCGCTGCCGATCGCCTGCACATGAGAAGGGACGGCTATGTGCTCATGGGCGAACTGCTGTATGAGCTTCTGGTCCGCGCTTCCATCCCCTTTGCAGTCGGAATGCCATGAATGCCTTCTGGAGCTTTCTCGACCATGATGCGCGCTCGCCGTGGACCTTCCTCGATGGTTCCTTCTGGCTCTTCCTGCTTGCAGTGCTCGCGGTGGACGCTCTCCTGCACCGGGACCGTCAGCGATCGCTGCGCCACATCTGGCTTCTGGCGGCAAGCCTGTTGTTCTATTGGAAGACCTCGGGCTGGTTCTTTCTGATCCTCGTCTTCTCCACGGTCAGCGACCATTTCATCGGGCACCGCATTGCCTCCAACTCAGCCAGCGGAAGACGGAACGCTTGGCTTGCGGTCAGCATCATCCTGAACCTGTCTGTCCTGTTCTATTTCAAATACACCTATTTCCTCACGGAATCGTGGAATGCGGCCACAGGGAGCCACATCATTCCGCGAAATTGGCTCGCCATCGGCGTGAATGCGGCCACAAGCTCCTCCTGGTCGGTGGACCGGATCCTGTTGCCGGTGGGCATCAGCTTCTACACTTTCCAGACCATCAGCTATACGGTCGACATCCACCGTGGCCTCGTCGCGCCCCTCAAGCGGCTCACGGATTTCGGTTTCTACGTGTCCTTTTTTCCCCAACTCGTGGCGGGCCCCATCGTTCGGGCGGCGGATTTCATCCCTCAAATCCTCACCCCCCGCGCCGTCACGCGCGAGACCATTGGCCGGGCAGGATTCTGGATCCTGAATGGACTGCTCAAGAAAGTGCTCCTCGCCGATTGGATTGCGGTGAACTTCAACGATCGCGTTTTCGCCCAACCTGAAGCCCACAGTGGTCTGGAGGTCCTCATGGCCATGTATGGATATTCGCTGCAGGTCTATGCCGATTTCAGCGGATACACGGACATGGCCATCGGTGTGGCCCTGCTGATGGGGTATCACCTTCCCCAGAACTTCAACAGCCCATACAAGGCAGACAGCTGTGGGAATTTCTGGAAGCGATGGCACATGAGCCTGTCAGGTTGGCTCAAGGATTACCTCTACATCCCCATGGGTGGCAATCGGAAGGCTTCCTGGTTCACTGCCATCTGCGGCGTTTTTCTGCTCACATTCGTCGCCCTGATGTGGCCGGAGCCGAGGGTCCTCGGCAGCATTGCGGGGGTGGTCCTCACCGCCACGGTCGCCATGGCCCGCATTCCGGCATTCCACCGTTGGGTCACCACCAACATCAACATTTGGATGACCATGCTGCTCGGCGGGCTGTGGCATGGCGCCGGCTGGAATTTCATCATCTGGGGCGGCCTCAATGGACTGGGCATCACGGTGTACAAACTGTGGCGCAAGGTGAGCCCTTGGGAGGCCAAGGACACCTTCTGGAAAAAAGCCATCGCGGTCGGACTCACTTTCCATTTCATCACGTTCACGCGCATCTGGTTCCGCAGTGCTTCGCATACGACCTGGGCCACATTCGGCACCGAACACGACATGCTGGGCGAATGGGACAAGGCCAACCTCATCCTGACAAAATTGGTCGAATCCACCCCCCTCGTTGTCGTCCAGGAGGTCCTGCACCACTACAGCCATGTATTTGCGGTCATGGGGATCGGCTATGCCATCCACCTGTTGCCCACCCGCACCAAGAATCGATACAGGAACGCCTACATCCATGCGCCACTCGGCGCTCAGATTGGATGTGCCATCCTTGCCGTGTGCGTCGCCTCGGCCATCCTTTCGGCCGGCGGAACACCCTTCATCTATTTCCAGTTCTGAAGCCGTGGATCAGTCCACGGAGGGCTCGGCGAATTCCACACAGCGCTCAAGTTGCACTCCATCATAGGCACTGCAATTCTTGGAATTCCGGCTGCATCCGCTAGCAAAAGCCAACAACCAGAGGCAGCCCATGGTCACCACGAACATCCGTTGCAGTTTAGCATGACGTTGAAGCTGTTCGGCATCCAGGGAGGCCGTGCGCACATGAACGGCACCGCCTTTGATTTTGGTTGGGCTCGGATTCGGCATAACGGGGAACCAACGAAGTTAAGTCCCGATTTGTTGTGCACCACTCCAAGAAGACACCTTGGGGTGCCGCGCCCGGTCGAACGTAATTTCGCCCCATGCAGGAAAAGGAGGAATCCGGGAGTGAACAATGGTTGATTGACGTCAGCCTCGTCCTGTTGGTGGGGTACAACACCGTCTTTCTCGTCGATGTCATGCTGGGAGATGGCCAAGCAGGTCGCTGGGCTCACCATGTCATGGCCTTCATCGACCAACGGCGTGGATGGGTCACGCTGTTCGAAGCCATCGCCGCCCTCTCCATATTCGTGGACCTTGTTGTGCGGTTCGATGCCTACGAGCAGCGGAGGCGCAACCTCCGAGTGACCTGCGTGGCGCTGTCCTTGGCCGGATTCGTCTTCAAGGCATTCACCTTCTATCTGGATTCTGCCTACCTCGAATGACGCCCGTCCGATGGGTCAGTCATCCCATTGGTACTCGAAATCCACGTCCTCCAAATTTTCGCGGCGGGATTGAAAAGCGGTGAACCGCTCCCTTGTCCAGAGGATGAATTCATACTGCGTCAGGGCCTTGAGCACGGCTTCACCGGGGTCCATGTAGTCGAGAAAATCATCGAATTCACCCTCCTCGAGGTCCACGATGTCATAGTCCACATATTTCCCCAATAACTCCCTGAGCAGTGCACGGCGCCGGTCCTCATTCTCCAACCGCGCCACCTCGCGCTTGCTGCGCTCAAGGCGGTTGAACTGCTCGTACAGAAAAGTGATGGGGCTCGTGAGGGCGTCGATGCCACTGGTGCGGTATTCCCGCTCATCGTATCCCAAGGCTTCGATGTCACGGATGATCGCGCCCAGGTCGCGGGGCGCAATCACTTCGGCGGTCCCCACTTCCACTGACATCCTGACCAGGTGCACCGTCCAAGACCAGCCGCCTGCGGGCGCACCATCCCCCGGTACGATCCTCGAAATGGTGCGGTACCCGATGGAAGCAAACTGCAGGGTATCCGAAGGATGAACCGAAAAGGCAAACCTGCCGCTGGCACTCCCGAATTTCCCTTCTCCCGTGCTCCTGTTGACGATCATGCACCCCGGCAATCCCCTTCCATCGGGTCCCAGGACCTCCCCCCGAACGGTGACGACCGTCGTGTCTTTCAACGCAGACTGGACCTGCCCCGTCACACCTTGCCCCACGACCGATGCGATCACCCATCCCTGCAGGACCGCACAGCTGCATCCTCTCCATATGATGGACCTGAATGATGATGGATTCACCATGCGTGCAAACTACCGCTAACTTGGGCTCGGCATGGCCAACGAACTCGAAAATGAAGCACGGAACCGCGCCCTGGCCCGCATTAGGGAGGCCCGATCCAAGCCCCGGGAGGAGGCCCAGGATTGGCTGACCCTCCTGAAATCCGGAGACAGACCAGCCTTGGCGCGGGCGATCAGCCTGGTGGAAAGCCAGAAACCCCAAGACCGTCCGATTGCAGAGGCCTTGCTTGCGGCGGCCTCGGCCTCTTCCGGTCAGGCTTTGCGCTATGGCGTGACGGGCGTACCCGGAGCGGGCAAGAGCACCTGGATTGAGGCGGCCGGCATGGCGTTGATCGATCGGGGCCATTCCGTGGCGGTGCTGGCCGTGGACCCGAGCAGTTCACGCACGGGAGGCAGCCTGCTCGGAGACAAGACGCGCATGTCGGAACTGTCCCAGCAAGCGCGTGCCTTCGTCCGACCTTCACCTTCGGGACACACCTTGGGGGGTGTCGCCGCCGCTACGGCTGAGGTGGCCATTCTCTGCGAGGCGGCAGGCTTCGACCGCATCCTCATTGAGACGGTCGGGGTCGGACAAAGTGAAACGGAAGTGCGCCGCATGACCGACCTGTTCCTCCTGCTGCTCATTCCGGGCGGTGGCGATGGCGTGCAGGGCATCAAAAGGGGCATACTCGAGTGGGCCGACGCAGTCTGGGTCAACAAAGCCGACGGCGGGGCAGAACGCATGGAAGCAGCCCATGCCGCACTGTCGGTCTACAAGGGCGCCCTTTCCTTGCTCGCTCCCCCTGCCGATGGTGCCCCACCGCTGTTCGGGGTCGGTTCGGCGCTGGACAGAAGTCAGATCGCAACGTTGCTGGATCAATTGGAGGGGCGGCTTTCGGAAGCGAAACTCAGCGGTCACCTCCAGGCGCGCCGCGACCGGCAAAGGCGGGACGCGCTCGATTCATTGCTGGCACGGGAAGCCTTGAGACAGGTGCGGCAGCACCCCGATTTCGAAGCGGCCTGGAAACGGTTGCAAGCCGACCTACCACATTCACAAATCCTTCCTGTGCAACAGGTTAGAAAGCTTCTTGATGATCTAGATTGAGGTTCAGGTTGATGCCTGTACCGAATAATCAGACCATGTTGCTGCCCCACTTTCTTGCCTTGTCCGCCTGGTCGATGGCCATCGCCATTGCCTGGTCGACCCGATGGGAGCGGGAGACAGCAATTCCCGTCCCCGCCCTCGTCGGATGGGCCCTCCTGTTGACGGCAACGGGAATGTGGGGCTTGTGGGCGTCCCCTCCGACAGTTTGGATTCCGAATACATTCCTGGCCTGTGCCGCATTGGTCGCCGGCTTCCTTTGGCTCCGCTCCTCTGAGCAGGCGCGCCGATTGCGGTGGAAAGCTGAATCAAGGGAAATGGCCTGGATCATTCAGCAGCGCGGATCCGTCCAGGACCAGATCATGCGCGCATGCGAACAGGAAGCCATGGAACGGCGGCTGAGAAGGTGTCAATCCACATTGATGCTCACCCGCCGCGGAGGAGAGGACCTCAGCGTGCTCTTCCGGAGGCTCGAGTCACGCGTGGCGGCCATGCAAACAGAGCCCATGGAGGCCGCGTCCGTCGTCGGGGCCTTCGCCGCTCACCTGCGGCATGTCTTCATGGAATCGGACCGGGATGACATCACCGTGGCCGAGGCCTGCTCCCATGTTGACCGGTGGGCGAATGTCCTCGGCGCCCTCGGGGCACCCCCCATCGCCATTGTGGGTGCTCCCCTCTCCTCCGACGCCATTGCACTCCGCCGGGTACCCGCCATGCTGATCCTCGGTGCAACCGAGCGGTTGGGCGTGTGTGCACTGGAACAACCGGAACCCCAACCGACCCAATGGGAGTGGACCTTTGAAGATCACACCGTCCGTCTTTCCTCCCACGGAGGGGCGACCCTCGTCTTGCCTTCGGATGAATTGAAGGATTGGGACGCTGCCTTCATGCTGCGGCACGGTGGCATCGCCCACGCGGGGGGCATCTGGAGTTTCGAGCTCCCCTTGCTACCGGCCTAGGTCCGGCCCTGGATTTTTTGGAGCACGTCGGCCAAGGTCGCCGTGTGCTGCTCGCCCGTCCCCATGTCCCTCAAGGTGACATGATCCGCTGCAGCCTCCTCTTCACCGATCAGAATGACAAAAGGAACCTTGCGGTCGTCGGCATATTTGAACTGGCGCTTGAGTTTGGCTTCGTCCGGATAGACTTCGGTCCTCAACCCTTTTCTGCGGCAGTGTCCCGCGGCGTCCAGCACCGGATCCAAGGTCTCCTGACCCATGTTGAGCAACAGCACATCGAGCCCTACATCCAGGTTCAGTGGAAAGGCTTCGAAATGCTCGAGCACGTCATAGATCCTGTCAGCACCAAAACTGATGCCCACCCCGCTCACGTCCGGCATTCCGAAAATGCCCGTGAGGTCGTCATAGCGTCCGCCGCCGCAGATGCTGCCGACAGGAGCATCGGACACCTGCACCTCGAATATGGCGCCCGTGTAATAGTCCAATCCACGCGCCAGCGCCGGGGCAAAGCACAGTTGCGGAGCCGAAAGCCCCTCCCTTTCCGCCAGCTTCCACAATTGCTCCAACGCCCTTGTTCCCTCCATCACCTGCGCCGTGGGAAATGACTGGGCGAGGGCCCGCATGCCGTCAATTCCTTCCAGACCCAAGCTGAAGAGCAGACGGGTTCCTTGCTGCACCTCCATGGGAAATTCCCGCGAGGCCAGTTCATCGCAGACGCCATCCACGCCGACCTTGTCGGCTTTGTCCACCGCCACCGTCCACTCCGTCAGGCGGTCCGCAACCCCCAAGTGCTCCGCGATGCCGGCCAAGATGCGCCGGTCGTTGACCATGATGCGAAAGCCGGGGATTCCCAGTTCGGAGAGGGCCTCATGAAAGAGGCAGACGAGTTCCAACTCGCACAGCACCCCCGTCGAACCGATGATGTCCGCATCGCATTGGACGAACTCCTGATAGCGCCCTTTTCCAGGCCGATCCCCACGCCAGACCGTTTGCATCTGGTAACGCTTGAATGGCATTGCGATGTCATTGCGGTGCATCGTTACAAAGCGGGCGAAGGGCACGGTCAAATCGTAGCGCAGGGCTTTTTTGCTGATCTGAAATCCCAGGGCCTTGCTGTCTTTGGCGGCCAGGCTATCATCCTGCGCCTTGGACAGGAAGTCCCCATTGTTCAGAATCTTGAAGATGAGCTGGTCGCCCTCCTCCCCGTATTTCCCGGTCAACGTCGCCAGCGATTCCATGGCCGGCGTCTCGATGGGCAGAAAGCCGCGACGCTCGAAGGCATCACGCAACACCGAAAAAATCCACTGGCGCCGGGCCATGACAGACGGTGTGAAATCCCGTGTTCCCTTGGGGATGCTTGGCTTGCTCATGTTGCAGGCAAATTTAGTTGGATGGCGGACGGTCGGCACCAAGCAACTTCCAGATGAGGATGCGCCCACCGTCACCCGCCGAAGCCAGCGTATGCGCACCGGTCCAAACGATCGCATTGACGGAGCGGACATGCCCCGGCATCCCGGGTCTTTGAAGACGTTGGACAAGGGCGAGCGAGTCCGCATCCCACAGTGCAATGCTCCGGTCCCTTGAGCAGGTGGCCACCCATTTTCCATCGGGTGATGGCGACGCCCGATAGATGGTGCCCTTGTGGGCAGGGATGGCGATGATCGGCCGGAGTCCGCCCTCGGGCCCCACCTTCCAGATGCGCAGTTGACCATCCCCTCCCACGCTGGCCAAGGCCTGCTTGCCCGGCCAAGGAATCATGGCGCGGACCGGGCCCTCGTGGGCATCCGTCTTCACCCCCCGGGCCATGTCGTGAATGCACCCCTCGGATGTGCCGAGCCATTGCCCTTCCGGCAGGGCCAGAAAACAGCGGATCCTGCCATTGACGGTCGCCAAAGTCTCGCCGGTGCTGCGCTTCAACCACCGGCCATCAGCACCTCCTGTTGCCTGTTCCGTCAGAACGTAGGTGCCCCCGGCATTTGCAGGGGCGAGGGTCCATCCGTCCCTTTCCGATCCGTTCAAGACCCCGCCATCTCCCGTGCCCGCCAAAACTCCGCCATCAGGCAGGGACCGAACCACAAACAGGGGGGCGTCCGATTTCGCCAGGGCATGCCCGCCTTCCTCGAAGGCGTCGCCTTGCCGCTTCCACTTCACCAGCAGGCCATCTCCACCGACACTGAGCAGGTGACCCCGATGGTCCAGGCACAAGTCGTAGATGGCCCCCTGATGTCCTTCCAATGTTTGGACCAGGGATACTTCGATACCGCCTTGTTCTGATGGGGGGCGCGCTGCGCTCATGTCCGCAAAGTTATCCGCACCATGCCTGCTCAGCCCGGCCAGGATGGGAACCAATCAATGCCCTTTTCCCCACGCTCCTCCAGCCACTGGTTCACCGCACTGAAATGACCGCAGCCCAAGAACCCCCGGTGGGCGCTCAAAGGACTCGGGTGCGGCGCCTTGAGGATGAGGTGTCCAGGATGCAACGCCCCGATCCGTGCGGCATGGTCCTGAGCGTGGCGCCCCCACAGCATGAATGCCGCTGGCCTCACAGACAGAGCGGAAAGGGCCATTCCGGTCACATTCTGCCATCCAAAGTCGGCGTGGGACCGCGGTGTGGATGCTGCTACACTCAGGACATCATTGAGCAGCAGGACACCCTGTTCCGCCCAATGTTGCAGGTTGCCATGGACCGGAGGTGTGCCTCCGCATGAAGAGGCCACCTCACGGAATATGTTGCGCAGGGATGGCGGCAACGGCACCCCCTTCTGCACGGAAAAGGCGAGGCCGTCCGCCTGCCCGGGGCCGTGGTAAGGATCCTGACCGAGAATGACAACCCGCACATTCTCGGGTATTCCCACGGAACAAAACGCATGGAACACCCGATGGATGGCCGGGTGGCAGGGACCTCCGCCATATGCGCTCACAAGTTTCGTCCTGAGTTCGGCGGAGATTCCCTGCGCCAGTAAAGGTCCCCAACCAGGCATGGTCATGGCGGCCCGCAAAGCCTTGGAAATCTGCTCTTCCATGAACGGCATGTGTGAAACCTTCGAAAATACAGGGGGTTGCCGATTGGGCTTCCTCATTTCCCTCGGTACTTTTGCACCTCGCCGGATGATGTTGGAAGCGCTCAAGGATAAACTGGAATCGACCGTAGGCAAGCAGCTTTACGGTTATCAAGCCCGCGCCATCGAGGAGATCATCGGGCGCATGAATAAGTCCACTGAGACCTATAATCTGCTCTACCAACTGCCTACAGGCGGAGGTAAGACCGTTATTTTCAGCGAACTCGCCAAGCGGTTCATCCTTGAGAAAGGCAAGAAAGTCCTGATCCTGACCCACAGGATCGAACTGCTCGGGCAGACCAGCCGGATGCTCACCGAAATCGGGGTCGAGAACAAAATCATCGACTCCAAGGTCAAGGTGCTGGATGAGGACAAGGACCACTGGTGCTACGTCGCCATGGTGGAAACCCTCAACAACCGCCTCAATGACGAGCACATCGGGTTCGACAACCTCGGACTCGTCGTCATAGACGAAGCCCACTACAACAGCTTCCGCAAGCTGTTCAAGTTCTTCGAGAAACAGAATTTGCTCGGCGTGACCGCCACACCCCTGTCGAGCAACATCAAGCTTCCCCTCAAAGACAATTACCAGGAGCTCCTTGTAGGCGAGTCCATTTCCAAACTCGTGGATGATGGTTTCCTGGCGCGCGCCAAGACGTACAGCTATGATGTCAACCTCAAGTCACTGAAAGTCGGCATCAACGGCGACTACACGGTGTCCAGCTCGGAGCGGCTCTACGGCAATTATTTCATGCAGGAGAAGCTGCTGTATGCCTACGAGGAGAAAGCCAAGGGCAAGAAAACCCTGATCTTCAACAATGGCATCCACACTTCGCTGCAGGTGGCCCAATTGTTCGAGGAGGAAGGCTACGAAATCAAGCACCTCGACAATACGCACTCGGAGAAAGAGCGTCAAGACATCCTCACTTGGTTCCACGAGAAGCCGGATGCCATCCTGACCTCCGTGAGTATTCTGACCACTGGTTTCGATGAGCCCACGGTGGATACGATCATACTCAACAGGGCGACCAAGTCACTCACCCTGTACCATCAAATGATCGGTCGGGGTTCGCGCATCCTCAAGAACAAGAAGGAATTCACGGTCATCGACCTCGGAAACAACGCGAGGCGGTTTGGTCTGTGGGACGCCCATGTGAACTGGCCCGACATCTTCCGGGCGCCCAATGCCTACCTCGAGGGCCTGTACACCGATGATGAAATCGAGGAGACGTTCGTCTACGAAATGCCTGAATCCTTGCGGAAGCTGCTGCGCTACGACGACTACCCTCACTTCAAGATGAGGGATGCCTACATGGAAGTGACCAGGCTCGGAAAGCGTCCGAAAGATGCGATCGAGGCCAGCCTTCGTCACCATGTCAAAGTGCTTGCGGGAGTGGCAGAAGACGAATTCCATGCCATAGAACTCATCGACAAGCTCGACGGGGACATTGAGCAGCGCATCAGAGACTACACCAAGTGCATCTCCAAGACCACGGACAATTACCGTCAATGGCTCATGGATGAATATCAGCGGAAATTGCGCCAGCTGGTCCGGCAAGCCTTTGAGGATTGACACATCCACAAACTGTGGCCGGGCGGGAACAAATTGACGGCTGATTCCATCAGGTTTCTTCAAGCAGCTTTGCTTTCATGGGTTCGAGCCCGCCCATGGAAGCCCCTTTGTCCATTTCGAACGTGCTGCTTTTTGGCCTTGTCACAGCCACTGCATTGTCGTTGGCCATGCTGTTGTCCCTGCGGAGGCTCCACTTTGTGGAACGAAGGAAGTGGTGGCGGCAATGGCGCAATGAATCCCATGGGAGCGGGCGGAACCTGGCCATGGCAGCCTTCATGGGGATGGTGGTCTTCCCGTCCTTAGGATGGGCAATGCACCAGCCTTGGTTCACCCTGTTCGGCGGTGCGTGCGGCATCATGCTGGCGGTGTTGCTGGACGACAGTGTCCGCCGCTACATCGAGACACAGACCGAATTGCGCCATCGGGAGATGCGGCATTGGGAGGTGCGGAAACCACTGCAGCACAGGGCTGCGTACCAGGCCAACATGCGTTTGCAGGAACTGGACCGCGTCCAGTCCATATCCTTGAGAAGGCTCATGGATCCTCATTTCCTGTTCAATGCACTGAACGGCATCATGCACGACATGATGAAAGGAGAATGGCACAGGGCCATGCGGCACCTCAAGGCATTCAACCGCCTGGCTGAGCGCCATATCCAATCAGGCCATGATGGTTGGATCACCTTGAATGCCGAATGGGCCACCTTGACCGACTATCTCGAACTGGAAATCAGGCGCCTCGACCGCCCCATCGCGTGGGAGCTGTCACCCCTCCCTTTGGCGCTTGGCGAAAGGAAAATCCCGGCATTGCTCATCCAACCTCTCGTCGAAAATGCCCTTTGGCATGGTTTGGGCGGCACCTCGATGACCGGACCCGGATCCATCCTAGTTCACGCGAAACCCCATGACGGGAACCATGTCTGCATTGAAGTGGTCAATGCTCCCACGACCGGGGAAACGGAGGCTCCGGACCCCGTACGTCCCGCAGCGGAACAATCCGATAGGCGCCATGCAACGGACCTGATCCGACAGCGGCTGCGGCTCCTGGACCGTCATGGTGACAGCGGATTTGTCATCCGCAAGGACAGACAAAAGACTGTGGCCCGGCTCATCGTGCCCTGTTCATGATGTCGGTTGATTATTCGTTCACACCTTTTTCAGGACGTGTATTCCTACCGGCTACTTTAGGGGCAACACCTTGCATCATGAAACTCTCCACGGAGAACATCTATCAGGTCATCGATTTGCCTGTGCCACCCGCCCGGGTCTTCGATGCGTTGTTGGACCAGGATGCCCATGTGGCCTTCACTGGAAAGGAGGCCTTCATCCAACCGCACGAGGGAGGCGCTTTCTCCCTGTGCAACCAGAACCACACGGGCTACTTCCTGCATATCGTCCAGAACAAGCGCATTGTTTTGGCATGGACGCACAAGAAATTTCCCGCTGGGCACTTCACCACTGTGGATTTGCGTCTGAGTAAGAATGCCGAAGGCAATACCACTTTGATCCTCAATCACCTCGGAGTCCCATCCGGAGATGACGGCTGGATGACGGAATCCTGGAACCGGAATTACTGGTCCCTCCTCGCCAAACACTTCTCCCCGGAGCTCGTTCCTGCCTGACCTCAGGCCAGCGGCCAACGGGCCAATGGCGCCTCATTGAGCGCCCCGGGCTCTCCATGCTCTGCGGCATATTGACCGCTCAGCGCAATCATCGCGCCATTGTCCGTGCAATACCGGAATGGGGGAATGTGCACGCTCCAATTCCGACGCTTTCCCAAAGCTTCCACGGCCGATCTGAGCCCGCTGTTCGCACTGACTCCTCCTTGGATGGCGATGGCCTCCAGTCCGAATGCCACTGCGGCCTCCTCCAGTTTGTCCACCAGCATGGAAACGATGGTGGCCTGAACGGACGCACAGACATCCTGCAACATGACTTCTGAAATGGAGGTGGACCCTGCGAGCTCCTTTTCCATAACCCTCAACACCGAGGTCTTGAGCCCGCTGAAGCTGAAATCGAAGCCATCCACCCTCGGAGCCGAAAAACGGAACGCCTCCGGGTTCCCCTTGGCGGCGAGCCGGTCCACCTCCGGACCACCGGGATAAGGCAAACCCAGCATCTTGGCCACCTTGTCGAAGGCCTCACCGGCCGCATCGTCCAACGTCGTTCCGATGACTTCCATGTTCAAGGGCGAGTGTACGTGCAACAACTGGGTGTGGCCTCCCGAGACTGTGAGGGCCATCATCGGCCCCGATGGAAGGTTCGGCACGTCCGCCATCCAATGGGCCACCACGTGGGCGCGCATATGGTGCACGGGGTACAGAGGCAAGTTGAGGGACCACGACAGTGAACGTGCGAAGGCACTTCCTACGAGCAAGGAGCCCTGCAAGCCAGGCCCCCTCGTGTAGGCCACCCCCTCCAGGTCATTGAGGCTGCACCCCGCCTGATCCAACACCCCCTCCAACACCGGGACGATGTGGGCCTGGTGTGCCCGCGATGCGAACTCGGGTACCACACCCCCGTACTTCGCATGCACATGCTGGACTGCGGCAAACTGACCGAGCAGCCGGTTGCCGCTCAGGATGGCCATGCTCGTGTCGTCGCAGGAACTCTCAATGCCGAGCATCACACGGTCGGGCAAAGGGAAGGTCCCGCTGTTCATTCGGTTCTCGTCAAGGTCCATGACCAACGTGGCATCATTTCTGTATGGGCGAAGTTCGCAGAGCGTTCATGAACATGAAACCCGACACGCCACAAAATGCTGCCGCTGCCCCTGGAAGAACCTGGGTGAGGCGCGGGCTCGTGGTTTTGGGCGGGAGTTTGCTGCTGTCGGTCATGGCCATTGGTCTCTTGAACACGCAGGCAGGCCAGCGTTGGGCGATCTCGTTCGTGATCGAGCAGGCGGCCAATGCCCTTGGTGGTCCCGGCGCTCCGGTCAGCATCAGGCTGGACCGTGTCGGATTGAACTGGTCTCCCTTCGGCTTGGCATTGGAAGGACTCGAACTGCATGATTCAGGGGAAGGCGAACTCCGATTCTGTCGAATCCAATCGGCCACATTGCAGCCCGTGGGGCGAACCGGTACCCATTGGTCCAACATCGGGCTTGCCGGAATCGACATCACCCCTTCCGGTCTCGAATGGCTGCAGGGCCTGCAACAAGGGGGGCAGACCAAACAGGACTCCGCAGTGGAATTCCGCATTGACGCGCTTCACCTCCGGGAGATCCGATTCCCCTTGGATCCGTCATGGATTCCCGACGGCAGGCAGCATGACCTGTGGGTGGACGCGGTAACCGCAACAGGCCTTGACTTCAGTTCAATTGACCCCATCCGTTCGGGACACGGGGAAATCCGGTTGGTGTCCCGCTCGGATGAAGGAAGCTCGGATACTTCCCGATTCTCTTTGGATTGGGCCCTGGACGAAATAACAGGCCATGTGGAATTGGAACCCTCAACCTGGCTGGCCTCCGTGGTGGAGGACGACACAGGAATGCTGACCTCCCTGCCCGCCGCATGGACCGTTCGGTGCAATTGGCGCAATGCCGAGGCCACCATCCTTGGAGACGCTCCCTGGTGCTCCTTGGGTGTGGAATTGGACTGGCGCGACAGCGCCTTGACCCTGGACCGGGTATGGCTGGATTACCAGGAAATTCCATTTCCCTCAACGGAGTGGATGCCCACGTCGGGGCGACTCGATGTCAAGGGACCTTTGACCTGGCCCCTCAGTCCCGTGTCCGACAGTGTGGGCAATCCGCCGGGCTGGGCCGCCCTGACGGGTCAACCCCAGATCGCCTGGACCGGAAAAGGCGGCCCCCTTGCAGCAGGGCGCGGGCTCTTGGAATGGGACCTGCTTACCGGTGACCTGAAGGTGGAAGGAAAACTTCAACCGGACATCATCGACAGTCCATTGGAGGTGGACTGGGACCTCGAAGGCCAATTCGTCCCCCTTGCCGTGCTGGCCAAACCTGAAGCGTTTCCCGCCCTGTCTCTGATGGGCCGATGCAATGCCGCGGTTTCAGGTGATATGGCCGGATCGGGATCAACGGGGGGCGCTGTGGCATTCGAAGCGCAATTCAGCGAAAGTGGTGTCGACGCCACCCTCTCGCTTGAGGCCCGTTCAGCCCCTCTTGTCATCACCGAAGGACTCGAACTCCATGGCCCGTGGACTTTGAACGCCGCAGCAGATTGGGACCGGGATGGCTCGGTGGAATCCTGGTGGAGCAACCTCACCGTGACAGGCGCGACGCTCATTCCCCTTCCCGGATTCGACGGCAGGACACGACAGGGCAGCCCCCTCTCCATGAGGCGCCTGATGCTCATGGGGCGCGGGGATGCGCAGCGCTTCGACCTGGACCTCGAAGGTGATTTCATTCGGGGGCATGCCGAAGGGCCGTACGACCCGGACTCATGGGTCCGCCCCTTGGCGCAAGCCCTTGAATCGGGAGGGCTGCTCGACATTGGCCCCGTGGAAGATTGGCTGGGCCCCATGGCCCCGCTCGAAGAGGCCGGGCGTTGGCAGCTTGACCTGACCCTCTCGCGGAATGACCTGTTGGAGCGTTTCAGCCATGACCAATGGTCCGTAGGACCGGGTTCTCATGTGGTGTTGTCCCACGCCGATGGCCTGCTCGATTTCGATTTGGACCTGAATGCGCTGCACCTCGGCCCGGTAAACTCCGATGCGTTCAACATCCAAGGACAAGGCGGAAACACCCCCCTCTCCTTGGAAGCAAGTGCAACAAACCTGGCATACCGCGGGTGGGCCACCCTCGACCGGTTCACCGTATCCGCTCAAGCGCCTTTTGATTCTGTTTCGGTCATCCGCATGGATTGGGATGGCATGATCGCGGGATTCCTCGCGTTCGAGCATGTTTTCGGACCAACCCGCGGTCACGTGGTGCGTCCGATGCAATTGGACTGGACCTACGAGGGCGCGCAATGGTCCTTGGCGCCGGGAACCGCCCCCACCTTCACATGGAGCGGACCCGTTGATTCCGCCCTGGATATCCGCAATTTCAAGCTGATGGGTGAGCAGGGCAGCATTGCCATCGGAAATCCCGGGCTCCGGTCCGATGACCGGAAGGACATGCTGATCGAGCTGGACCATTTCCCCGTCGGTCCCTGGTTGGATTTGTTGGAAGCCCCGCTGGCCATGGATCTACCGGAGGGCTCCGGCCTGATCAACAGCGCTGTGGAATTGCGCCTCTCGCCCCTCGAAATCGCAGGGACTGTTCAATGGATCGATGCCGTGGTCGAAAACATCCACCTCGGAGATGTCTGTCTCTCCGCGGACTGGAGCGGTGATGACCCCAAAATCCAACTCCAGCAGTTCCAGGGAGAACGCGAGGTCCTGCGCGCATCGAATCGAGGGGATGCCGGCCTGCTCGTGATCGCGCTGGATGATTGGCCCTTGGAATCGCTCCAACCCCAACTGGATGCATTCGGCGTGCACGTCGAGGGCCGCATCAACGATACCATTTCGCTCCCCCTCCTTTCAGGAATGGAATCCGAACTCAGCGGGCGCGTGTCGGTCGATATTGACCGCCTCACGGTGGACGCGACGGGCATGACTTATGCACTGCAGGGAGGGCTTCAGCTGGGTCCGGGGTACCTGGGTATGGACCAAGCGAAATTGCTGGACCGGGATGGCCATGAAGCGGCTGTGAACCTCTCGGTGCTCCACGACGGCTGGACCGATTGGAACTATGACATCGGACTCGACCTCCCCGAAACCTTCAATGTCATGGATGTCAAACCAAACCCGGGTGCCCTGTTCTACGGCCAGGTCATGGCAACCGGAGACGCCAATGTTTTCGGGTCCTCCGAAGCCATGGAGGTCCAGGCCCAGGTCCGCAGCATGCCGGGAACCCGATTTACAATGCCGCTCGGCGCCATCGGGGGACCGGAAATGCCTTCTGGGATCCGGTTCATTGGAGGGGCGTCCCCAGGGCCGACCGCACCAAATGAACAGGCCTTCGGTGTCTCATTGGATTTGGTGGTGGAGGTGACCCCCGATGCCTTTCTTTCGCTGATCCTCGATGGACAACAGGCGGAGGAGCGCGTCGAAGGGCGGGCATCCGGCTCGCTTTCCATCGTCAAGAACGAAAGCCAGTCCCTGTTCATGCAAGGAGGCCTCGAAATCGAATCGGGCCAGTACAGTTTCAGCTTCTGGGACCTGTTCACCAAAAACATCGCCATCGCACCTGGCGGGCGCATTGATTGGGACGGTAACCCCTATGACGCCGGCCTCAGCTTGCTGGCGGTCGACCCCGTCAAAACGAACCCTTTGCCCCTCCTCCCCCGCATGGTTGACCCGGGCAAGACGGACGTGGAAGTCGGCTTGGGCATTTTCGGAAACCTGACCGCTCCCCTCTTTGACTTTTCGGTCTCCTTCCCAGAATATGAGCGGTCCAACGCCTCCATGCTGGCACAGCTCAACGCGGCACTCTCCACACCGGAAGAAACCGAACGTCAGGCCCTTGCCCTGCTGGCCACCGGACAGTTCATTCCCCCCGACCAGCAGAATGCCCAGCTCATCGGAATGACAGCGGCAGCCCAAGCATCGGACCTGCTGTCCACCGGGGTTTCCGAGTTGCTGAGCAACCTGTCGGAGGAGGTGAACATCGGGGTGCGCTACCTCCCCTCCACCTCAGGCCCGGCGGATCCAGACAACCTCAGTGGCGGAAGTGACCTGCAGTCCATCAGGACGGAAGATGGTTTCGAAATGGACCTCGGTGTCAACTTGCTCAACGACAGACTCCGGATTTCAGGTACCCTGGGCGCTCAGAGCGGAGAAGGACCCTCCGGCGAGCAGGACAAGCTTCAACGGGCCTTCGATGTGCGGTACCAACTGACACCGGACGGCCGATGGGAACTCATTGGGTATCAAAAGCCGGAGAGTGCACTCGACCCACAGCCCATACGGGGAATCGGTGCGGTTTATCAGGTTCGGTTCGACCGATTGTCCGAGCTGTTTCTGCGGAGCAGGCCCGCGAAACAGCAGTGACCCGGCTTGTCGATGCCGTACATTTCGGCATGTCGCAACACCACCAGACAGGTCAGGGAATCGCTTTGATCGCCCTTGGCATCATCTGCAGTCATGCCGCCGCACAGCCCGCCATTGGGATTGCCGATTTGCCCCAAGGAGGGGAAACGTACATCCGTGCCAATGCTGTCCCGCCTCTTTTTTCAGACCTCCTCGAGGACGGAGGAGAAAACCTCACCTGGGATTTCACCGCACTGATTTCCACAGGGGATCAGGAGACGGAGTACTTCCCCATGGGTTCAGCCAGCATTACGACCCAATTCGTCTTTTCCTCCGCGGATCACTTCACTGCATTCGAATTGCCGGATCTCGGCACCGAGAATCCCCTGCCCATATCGGGTGCCACCACCTACCTCGAATTTGGAAGCTCCGCTTATACCGTGGTCGGTCTGGGCATCACGACGGACATCTTCGACCTGCCCGTCATTTATGAGGATGAGGAAGAACTCCTCCCATTGCCCCTGGTTTATGGCGCCTCCCTGGAGGGCACTTCGGCCTTTGAAGTCGACCTGCCGGAGCTCCTGTATTACGGAACGGAGCAAGTCACGGACATCGAAGTGGATGCCTGGGGCACCGTGCTGCTTCCCGGCGGGAGCTATGACTGTTTGAGGGTCAAGCGGACTTTCTCAGCGCAGGACTCCGTGAACATTCCTGCAGCCGAAATTGGATTCAGTCTTCCGAGGGAGGGAACGGTCTACGAGTGGTATGCCCCCGGCGAGGGCATGCCCGTCCTCTCCGTGCAATCCATCATCGGCATTCCTGCAGTGTGGCAATTCAAGCCGGACGGAACGCCCTTCGGTCTGAATGAACCGCGTATCATTCCCGCCCAGGTCTTCCCCAACCCTGTCCCTTCGGGTCGTGACGCCCTTCTTGCCTTCAGCGGACAGGGCGTGGTGATGGTCAAGGTCTTGGATGCCTCTGGAAGGACGGTCATGGAATCGGCCATCGAATCGGAACACGACCAATTGACCCTTCCCTGCGCCTCTTGGCCTGCAGGAACTTACACGGCTGTCATCGCGGGGATGCCGCCCATCCGGTTCATCCTTCGCTGACCCCGGCTGTTTGAACGGCCATGGATTCCGAGACGACCTCAGGTGCTGGTTGCGCCACCTGAACCGACAGGAATGAACCTGACCTTTCCTGGAGCCACCCCTTGGCTACCCGGCGGTTCCGGAACACGCGGACATTGGGGCGCATCCTGCTGATCATCTGGTACAATCTATCGCGCCAGACCAGCAGGTGTGCCGGAACGACAATTGCACGGTGGTGCACTCCGTTGAGGTTGGAAGCCTGTGCCAGCCATGTCAGTGCTGCGCGGTCCAACAGCAGATGGGCGCGGGGAATGACGACGAGCTCGGCCACTTCGCGAGAGCCCAGCAGCTCCATGCGCTGGGCTGCCACACGTTGCATGAGGGGAAGATCGACGATCAGGTCTTCCGCCAACTCAACCGTCAACAGTCCATCCGAGAGGTGGAAGACTCCGTACGGCGCCTTGTATGTGAAAGCATGTGACATGGCAGACAATTTGAGACAAGTGTGACGGTGCAATGACGTCTTGGGACGTCAGCTATCCACAACAGATCCCGGATTGTTCACCGAATTTATCAAGGACAGGCGTATTCCGCGATATCCCCCTCGGTTTCCGGTGGCAGACAAAACTGCAAAACGGCCGTATGCTGGCCCTCAACGAGCTCCTGCACCGCCGGTTTCGAGATGCCCAATCCATCCACGGACTGCTGGGTCCTACTGGCAAACAGGCCCAGTCCACCCGCGATGTTGGTGTACACCGGCCGGTCTTGTATGATGCCGGTCACCGGCGCATTGACGGACAGATAAATATCGAGTTCCTCGTTGGCGATGCTCAAGACAAAATCAAAGGCGCGGATCCGGTCGATGTTGTTGTTCCAGACTCCAAGCTCCCGGGTAATGAAAGGGTCGGCCTCGAGGCGACTCGCCAAATAGAGATAGAAGGCCTCTCCATTGGTCGGCAGCTTGATTTCCTCTCCACCCTCATCATCATCCGCCGTTTCCTCTCCGAGATCCCAACGGATCGTCCGCTCCGTTTCAGAGGCCAACTCGGTGTGAGCCGCATCGACCCAGACCCGCTCGGTAAAATGGATGAGCAGTGCCGCTTCATAGCGCTTGGCACCGGATGTCGAGGACCATTTGAAGTTGATGTTGGGGTAGGTCACCTGACTGCCGGAACCGCTGGCGAAATTCAGATTGAACCCCGGGATGCCCGCGGGCGGATTGCTGATGTTGCCAGGAGAGGACCCGATCAGCGTGGTCAGGGCGGTCAGCGGTGGACGCCCATCCGCAAAAGCGACCGTCATGCGGTAGAGATACAGGTCCTCGGGGTCGTTGCCGGCATTCACATCCAGGCCACCCGGGGTCATGAAGCGGTACGCCTTGTATTCCGGGCCATAGAAGATCCCATCGTCATCCTTGTCCTGCAGGATCGTATCCTGTGCAGTGAAGGTCAACAGCGGATTCTCGAAGGCGATGTCATTGGGCCCGAATTGGTCCACGGTCACGGTGACTTCACCGTCGGCGTATTCACTGCTGTCGGGAACCAATGCGAATTCCAGGTTGTTTCCCTCGCCCAACCAGGTCCGGTTGACCCGGACCCATTGTTCCTCAGCAGCGGGATCGAGCAGACAGAACGCCAGGGTGCGCTCCTCGTATGGTGCGTTCAATTCCACCTCCGTGCTGCAGCCCGCATTGAGGGCCACCAACACGAACAACGCCCACTTCACCTGAATTCCGATGGCCTTTCGCATCATGCCGCGAAGTTAGGCTCCGAGCCCCAGCAGAAAGTCCATCGTGTCCACGCCATCCGCATAATCGGCCAGCCCTGGATGTTGCGCCTTTCCGAATGGCAGTCCCCCCTTGCCCACACGACATTGGATTTCCTCCCTTCCCGACCCGATCCGGGCCTCTACTTCTGCGGCATCCTTGTAGCGCTGATAGTGCAGGGCGCCCACAGGAGACACCCAAGCGGGATCTTCCTTGAGCAGGACGAATCCATTCTCGAGCAGATCGACTGCCTCCATGAGCCACAGGGCCTTGTGATAGGTGTAGTTGTTGTGGTAGCGGTGATGGTTTGCCAGGTGTTCCCAATCCACAAAGGCGGCAAAAAGACGGTCGAGGTCGAAATCCTCAGGAATGAAGACTTGTGTCACATTGCGACAGCCCAAACCAAAATAGCGGAAGATGTCTTCCGTCAAGGCCTGCAGTTCCTCGTGGGATTCGGTTCCGTCGAGCACCGCCACCGAAGTGCGTTGTCCTCTGATGATGTGCGGCCCCTTCCCGAAGTAATGCTTGAAGTAGCGCCCACTGTTCCGGCTGCCTGTGGCGATGACGGCGTCGAATCCCTTGAGGGCCGCTTCCGCAATGACCACCTGCTCGCCGATGCCCGGTGAAGCCGCACTCCAACCCGAAAGCAATGCGCGGGTCAAGCCCGCATCATCGCGGCTCGGTTTGAGTTGGACCCGATGTCCAGAAACCACGCCACAGATGAGGTCGTGCATCCCCACCAGGGGAATGTTGCCCGCCGTGATGATGCCCACATTCCGGGGTGCGCCATCCCCACGCTGCTCAGGAAGTTGCTCCAGCCAGGCCTCGACCGCATCCGACGTCAAGGCCTCACGCCAAACTTCAAGGGCAAAACGCACATTGTCAGGGGTAAACCAACCATTGGCATGTGAAGCAACTGCCGTGGCCGCATGCAGCGCCTCCCAGTGATTTCCGGGGTTTTCGTCGAGCACCGATTGAAGCCCATCGGCCAAAGTCCGCAGCACTTTTCGTGCGCGCTGGACATCCACGGAGCGCTGTTCTTGAAGCATGAATGGGATTTGTTGTGGGATTTGCAAAGATGGGCCCAACATCCTGAGGGGTTCACCGGTTATTTTTGTACCGGCGACTTGCCGCACAAAGAATTCTGCCATGGCCATCATGATAACGGATGCCTGCATCAACTGCGGGGCCTGCGAACCGGAATGCCCGAACAACGCCATCTACGAGGGTGGTGCCGAATGGACCTTTGCCGACGGAACGGGGCTGAAGGGTGAGGGCAATCACCCCACCGCCGGGGCGATCAGTGCCGATGCGATGCAAGACCCCGGCAGCATGGACGTCTATTACATCGCGACGGACAAGTGCACCGAGTGTGTCGGGTTCCACGACGAACCCCAATGCGCCGCCGTCTGTCCGGTGGACTGCTGTGTCGACGACCCCGACCACCGCGAGTCGGAGGACCAGCTCCTCGCCAAGAAGGCCTTCATGCACCTCTGATTTTCGAATCGGAAGGCCCTCCCCTGCTCGTGCACCTGAGGGCAGGACACGAATGGGCTTCCTTGGGGAATGCAGGGCGCCACGGATACACCGAAGCATGGGCCATGCGCCAACCGTCTGGCTCAACCCTTAATTTGGGACACACACTGGGAACGGCGCCAATGCCGTTCTGCCCTTGGACATCGAGTGCACCATGAAAGAGCGAATTGAAGGTTTCGGCCGCTGGACATCCCATCCGCTGTTGTCCTGTCTGCTGACGGCCATGTCCATGGGCTGTGTATTCTCACAGTCTCCTCAGGTGCTGGACCTTGCAGAACTGAAGCCCCTGCACGCCGTCCTTTCGACTTGTGAAGGTCCGGAGTGTGCGGCTGCCAGTGCTGAACTCTCCTTGAAGTTGCAGGACCTCCTGGTGGCGGCCGAGGAAAATGGAACGCGGCAAATCAGCCCCTGTGATTTCATGGCCGCCATTGAGTCGATCGATGGGCGGCTCAAGGTCTTCACATGGAACTGGCCCCAGTCCGACCGCACTTCATCCTATGCAGGGCTGGTCGCTTTCCGTCGGTCCGATGATGCCCCCTTGGAATTCACTCCACTGCTCGACCTGAAGAGCTCCGACGCACCCGCATTGAACCAGACCTACAAGGCCGAAGAGTGGCATGGTGCCCTCTACTTCGGCATGGTGCCTGATGCGGTGGACAAGGACACCTGGCTTCTTTTGGGCTGGGACGATGCCGACGCCCAGGTCACGCGCAAGGTCATCGAACCCGTGGAAATGCGGCCGCGGGGCATGCGTTTCGGTGCGCCCGTCCTGAGCACGGATGGCCGAATGGCCAAGCGATGGATCCTCGAATACGCGGATGCAGTCCAGGCATCGCTGCGCTTCCAACCCATGGAGAGGGGGCGCGATGGTCATCCGGAGAGGATCGTGTTCGACCATCTCGCGCCACAGGCGCCCCACCTCACGGGCATTGCCGCCTATTACGGTCCCGACATGACTTTTGACGCCTTCGTTCCAGGCAATCGACCGGGCACACCTTGGCAATTGCAGCAGAACGTCACGGTGATCCAGGCGTTGCCTGGCAGCCGCCCCTTCAATGATCCCCGTACGCGAAACGGGCGCAACAATCGACGCTGAAGGAGCGTCCCTTGGCTATCTTCAGCGCATGGATTCGCGAGTCTTTCCCTTTGTGCTGATGCTGTTGGTGGGTGGTCTTCCCCTGGGTTCCTCAAGCCAGACCACAACCGGTGAAATGCTGGAAAAAGTGTATGGCGTCACGCCGGAACGTCCCGCAGGATACACCTTCACCAAGGTCATCCACTATAATCTTCTCCAGCGGACCGGCTCGGGTGAGGGCCGACCTCCCCAGAAAGTGGAGGGCTCCATGGACCTCTTTTATTCACCCGGGCATGGGGCCTATGCACGCGTCGTCGAAACGGGGGACACGCGGGTCATCCACATCGGGGACCTTGATCTGGGCATGCGCTACAGCCTGACTGCTTTGGGAGAGGTGAAGATCGGGGGCGAGGGGCGACTCAGTGAGCAGATGAAAGACACCCTCATCCTGTCCCGTGTCTCCGGAGACCGCGAAATCGATGGCCGGATGAGCGCCCATTACTGGTATGAATCGGGCACGATCATCGATGAGTTGTGGGCGGACAGCCAGGCCACCGAAGAAGAGCAGGCCATCGGGCGCTTGTGGCCCCGGTTCGAACCCGGGTTCGCCAGCCTGGCCATTGGGAATTACGAGGGCATGGCCACCCGCTGGGTTTCGATTGACACACAGTTCGGAAGGGAGCCCCGAATCGTGCTCGAATTCAAGGGAGCAGACAGCCTCGATGAGCCCCTCGAGATCACTTTTGAGGGCTTTGTATTTCCGGTGACGGAGGCGGACATGATGCGGAAGCGCCTCGAGGCGGAGCGCCCGTGATTCACCGCTGACCGAAGCGCACCTCGGTGGCGCCGTGGCCGTATTTCCTTGGATCCCCTTCCTTGCAGCTGCAGTCCGGCCAATAGGCGTTCAATGCGTCCCGTATTTCCTGTCTCAGCCTTCCTTGACCGACCCCGTGGATGAACACGATCCGGGGAATCCGCTTCTCGTCGGCCCTTCGCATCATCCGGTCGAAATGCTCCATCTGAAGGGTCAGCATCTCGTGGGGTGAGGCGTAATCCCGCGCGCCGGTCAGGGCATGGAAATGAAGGTCCACCTCCATGTGCTCGTCCCGTTTGCGCTTGTTCGTGGCATCGGGGTTCCGGTATTTCAGATCGAAATCCCGCTGTGAGGCTTTCAACACGGCTTCATCCACATTGCGTTCCAGCAATTCCCCCTTGCTGATCTCCTTGGACGCATATGCCCTGGCCTCCGCTGCCAGGTCCGGAATGGGCAGACAGTCCTTGGCCGCAAAACGCATGGGAAAACCATCAGCGTCCTCGACCATCAGCGACTTCCCGCCTTCCTCCAAAGCCATGACAACGCCCTCCCCTGTCTGGTGCAGGAAGCGCACGCGGTCGCCCACGGAAAATGAATGGTCCATGGGTGCAAATTAACTTGCGGCATGTTGGGGTCGCTCCATTCGTCCAATCCGTCCAATCCGTCCAGACATGGCATGGCTGCTGCGCGAGGGGCATGCTTTTTCCTATTGCTGGGAATCGGCTTCTCCGGAGCCATGCAAGGCCAGGAGGTGGATACCAATGCGGTGCCCGCGGCCTTTCGGCCCTATGTCCATCTCCTCGGTTCAGCGGAAGTCATTGCGCCTGCATCCGGCCCCGATTGGCGGTCCATGGACATCAAGGATTACGACCAAAGCCGCAGCAAGTACCAGGAGCTGGAAGCCCTCGTTCTGAAGGTCTGGCCCCAAGTTCAAATCCTCACGGTCATGCTCGACAGCCTCCGTCCAGTCTTCCTGAACGGCATCGACGCCGTGCCACAAGACACGTTGCTCGCCCAAAGGGAGGAAATCAGCGAGGGGCGCGCCGAATCCAAGGCGCAACGCAAGGCAGACCGGAAGGCGCGCAAGAATGAGCCGGACCCAGCCCCTGCCCCTTCGGACACCGAGTCGGATGATGTCAGCGTGTCTTTTGGAGGAGACGCGGACGGACCGGATACGCTGTTCATTCAGGATGACGCCTGCATGCTCGCCCTGCAGGAACAGAACGGGTACATGAGCACCGACAGCCTCGATGGGCGCGGTTACAGGATGATGGTTGAGGACACGGCTTTCGAAGGAGAGCTGGGCATGAAGGAAGGCTTCCTTCTCGTTCATCTGCTGGACCGTCAGAACCCGGGCATGCTCGACTTCGCCGACGATTACGCGAAGGCGGTCCGCTTGCCCTTCTGGAGAACCATCAAGATGTTCAGCCGCCTTTCGGGCTACCGGCTCAATCGGATCTACGATCCTACAGGGGCCGACGGCCGCATCGAGCACATCATCCGGAAGCACGGCCTCGACCTCCTCGATCCGCCCTGCTCCCCGGAGTGATCAGCGCAATGGGCGGCCGGCCTCGACGTCCTCGATGAAGTTCGCGACGCCGCCCATGAAGGCCTCCTGATCGTCCCACATGCACAGGTGGGAACCGTTGTAGCAGTGGAGCGAACGGCCGTTGGCCACAAGGTTGGCCTGCTGGGTCATCTTGTCGGGATCCATCGTGTCGTGCTCGGCACCCACCATGAGGGTCGGCACGGTGATCTCGCCCAGGCGGGCCGTGATGTCCCAGTCGATGAGGCGCCCGCCCACGCGGAACTCGCTCGGGCCCTGCATCAGGTCGTACAGCTTGTAGTTGAGCCGCTCGAAGGAGCCCGTGATGTCCTCTGGCCACTCCTCCAAGCGGCAGATGTGCTTGGCGTAAAAGTGGTCCTGGACCAGCTGCAGAAACTCCTCATTCTGGATGTCCCCTGCCTCCTCGTAGGCGACCAACTTGGCCAGCACCTCAGGGTCCATCTGCGGACGCAGGACCTCCTCGTTGTAGGCGGCGTATTCCGGAATGCTCGTGACCATGTTGCACACGATGAGTCCGTTGAGGTTGTCCTGGTATCGCAACGCGTACTCCATGCCGAGGATGCCGCCCCAGCTGTTGCCCAGCAGATAAAAGTTCGAAGCGTCCAGGCCGAGGGCCAGGCGCACCTCCTCTACTTCTTCGCACCAACGGTCAATGGTCCAGATGTCCTCGGCTGGTTGGTCGCTGTAGAAGCTGCCGAGCTGATCGTACAGGATGACCTCGTAGCCCTGCCCTTCCGGCAATACGTTCGAGATGGCCGTCATGTATTCGTGGGTACAAGCCGGGCCTCCGTGGAGCGTCAGGATCTTGACATCCGGGTTCTCCCCTACCGTCTGGGTGAAGACGCGGTAACCGTTGGACAGCTCCACCATCCTCACACCGGGCTCGGCGTACTTGGCCTCGCGCCGGGCGCTGTCGGCGGCGGTGAATTCCATCGCGCAGTTTCCAGTGGCGTGGTAATCGTCGTCGGACGCCACATCCCCGTGGTCATGGCCCTCGTGGGTGGCGTGGTCATGGCCGGGGGCCGAGCAGCACTCATCGTTGCCGCAGGCGGCGAGCAAGAACGCGGGCACTGCGGCCAGTATGAAGAGGTGGTGGAATCGCATTCCCGAAAGATAATTCAGCCCAGGAATTCGGCGGCGCCGGTGACCAAGCCGTCGACGACCGTCGGGTCGAGCAGCGTGGAGGTGTCGCCGAGCTGGTCGTGCTCGCCGCTGGCCACCTTGCGGAGGATGCGGCGCATGATCTTGCCCGAGCGCGTCTTGGGCAGGCCTGGCGTGAACTGGATGCGGTCCGGGCGGGCGATGTTGCCGATCTCGGTGTTGACCTGGACGCCGATCTCCTTGCGGAGGAGAGCAATGCCTTCTGCCGAGTCGGGCAGGGCGCCATCCTTGAGGATGACGTAAGCATGGACGGCCTGGCCCTTGATCGGGTGCGGGTAGCCGATGACGGCGCATTCGGCCACAGCGGGATGCGAATCGATGGCGTCCTCGATCTCGGCGGTGCCGAAACGGTGGCCGCTGACATTGACCACGTCGTCGACGCGGCCGATGATGCGGAACATCCCGTCCGCATCGCGCCGGGCACCATCGCCGGTGAAGTACTTGCCCTTGAACGCGCTGAAATAGACGTTGCGACACCGCTCATGGTCTCCATAGGTGGTGCGGATCATGGACGGCCAGGGGCGCGCGATGCAGAGGTAGCCCTCGGCCTCTCCTTCCAGCGTGTTGCCGTCTCCGTCCACCAAGACCGGCTCGATGCCGGGCAGCGGCAGTCCGGCGTGGGCCGGCTTCATCGGGCTGTGGGCGCCCAGGCCGCTGATGAGGATGCCGCCCGTCTCGGTCTGCCACCAGGTGTCGACGAGTGCGCACCGGCCGCCGCCGATGGCGTCGTGGTACCACTGCCAGGCCTCCTCGTTGATGGGCTCCCCCACCGAACCGATGACCTTGAGCGCGGACAGGTCGTGCCCTTCGGCAAAGCGGGGTTCGCACGCCATCAGGGCGCGGATGGCGGTGGGTGCGGTGTAGAACTGGTTGACCTTCAGCTTTTCGCAGACCTCCCAGAAGCGGGCCGGCGAGGGCCAGGTCGGCACCCCTTCGAACATGACCGTCGTGGCGCCGTTGAGCATCGGCCCGTAGACGATGTAGCTGTGGCCGGTGATCCAGCCGATATCGGCGGTGCACCAGTAGATGTCGCCCGGCTGGTACTGGAAGACGTTGGCGAAGCTGTAGCCGGCATAGACCATGTAGCCCCCGCAGGTGTGGACCACCCCCTTGGGCTTGCCCGTGCTGCCGGAGGTGTACAGGATGAACAGCAAGTCCTCGGCGGCCATCCGCTCCGGCGGGCAATCGGCGGAGGCGGTGGTCAAAGCCTCGTGCAGCCAGATGTCCCGGCCCTCGGTCCAATCGACGGCCTCGCCGGTGTGGCGGACGACCAGGTTGGTGGTGACCGTCGGGCATTCAGCGAGGGCCTCATCAACGACCGCCTTGAGGCCGAGCCCCTTGGCACCGCGCTTCATGCCATCGCTGGTGATGACGCACACGGCGCCGGCGTCCTGGATCCGGTCCGCGAGGCTGCGCGCGGAGAAGCCGGCGAAGACCACACTGTGCACCGCACCGATGCGGGCGCAAGCGAGCACCGCTACGGCCAGTTCAGGCACCATCGGCAGGTACAGCGCAACCCGATCGCCCTTATTCACACCCCGGGCCTTCAGCACATTGGCAAATCGGCAGACCCGGTCAAGCAGGTCCGCATAGGTGATCGAGGCCGTGGGGTCAACCGGATCGTTGGGCTCCCAGAGGATGGCGGTGCGGTCCCCGTGGCCGGCGGTCACATGGCGATCGAGACAGTTGGCGGCGATGTTGAGCTCGGCACCGTCGAACCAGCGCACGCGCGGCGTCTCGAATTCCCAATCGCACACGGTGTCCCACGGAGACATCCAATCGTAATGGCCGGCGATGTCGGCCCAGAAATTCTCAGGGTCGGCCAAGGCATTCTTGCGGGCCTGGGCGACGGCCTCTGGAGAATCGAGCAGAAAAGGCATGGGTCAATTTAACCCGGGTTCGGCGATGCTTCCCCCCTGTCCAAAAAGCGAAAGCCCCCACCGCGACATTGCAGTGGAGGCTTTCTGTAAGCTGTGGCGACCCTGGAAGGATTCGAACCCTCAACCTCCTCATCCGTAGTGAGGTGCTCTATCCAGTTGAGCTACAGAGTCAGCTTTTCCCCCGAAAGGGAGCGCAAATGTAGAGCAATTTTCGACCCCAACAACCCTTCAAGGTCACCGCGAAAGCCGGTGCCGTATTTTAGGGCCGTACCCATGGTAGGTTTCATTCGCTTCACCTGCATTCTTGCTGGCCTCGTCGCCCTGATGGCAGCCCCGTTGGCCCAGGTCACCCCAACGGAATTGCGCGCCATCGTGGGCGCTGCCGATGCGCCGCTCAACGATCGAACCGACGCACTGCTCGCCCTGTGGACCGACCACAATGACGATCCTGAGGAATTGGCGGAGTTGGCTGCAGCCTTGTTGCCTTTCGCAAAGAATGAAACTGCCTTCGTGCGCATTTCTACCGTTTTGGGAGGGTGCTTGCGCATGGACGGCAAGAATGACGAAGCCATGGAGGCCCTGACAGCAGCGCAGGATCTGCTGGAAGAGACGCAGAACTTGGACGGGTTCAACCTTCGGCTCGAACTGGGCAGGACGCACAGGGACGCCTCGCCCCGCCGATACAAGCAAGCCTTGTATGAATTCCAGGCTGCCTTGGACATCGCAGAGTCCATGGGAGATGTGGCATTGCAGGTCAAGGGACATGACGCTCTGGGCTATGTCTACTCCAAACTCAAGGACCAGCCCAGCGCACTGAACCATTACACCTTCATCATGCAGTACAGCAACTCCGAGGAGGCGCTGGCCCAAGCGAGGTACAACATCGCCTTGCAGTATGATGACGATGCCGGGACCAAGGACACGGCCCTCAGCTATATGCTGGATGCCCGGGAAATTTTCAGGCGACTGGGAGATCGACGCAAGGAGGGTCGGGCGACTGTCAGCATCGCCAACCTGCTGCGCGGTGGACGCCGGCTGGACGAGGCAAAGCAGGAATATGAAGTCGCCCTCGGCATGGCCATCGGCTTGGGACCCAAAGTGACCTGTTATGAATACCTGGGCCAGATCGCCGCGGACCAGGGGCGATTCGAGGATGCGCGGGACCTTCTCCTCAAGGGACTCGAGCTTGACAGTGAAAACAACAACAACCGGGAGGTCTACCTGTTGACCAAACTGGGGAAAGTACTGATCTCACTGGGTGAGGCAACCAGGGCAGCCGAATTGTGTGACTCCCTCGCCAAGGATGTCATCAGGAGTCCAAGGTTCAATGACTATTTCAGGGCGACCCGCCTGACGGACTGCTGGGACTGTTTGGGCAGCGCCCTTTTTGCCCTCGAGGAATACAAATCGGCATTCAACACATTTGAACGCCGTGACAGCGCCATGAATGCGTACGAATCGATTGCCGACAAGGGCCGCGCAGAACTGGGTATGGAGCTGTACGAATATGAGAGTCTCAGGGCCCAGGAGAGGCAACGGATGCTGGACAAACAGCGCGATGACCAACGCACCCTCCTCGTGGTCATCGTATTGCTGCTGATCGCTTTCGCCATCTTCATCACCTCTCGCTATCGGTTCACCCGGAGACAGAGCCAGCTCATTTCGATCCAAGGCAAGCAACTTCAAGACCGTCAGCGGGAGCTCATCCGGGCCAACGCCGAATTGGAAATCGCCCTGAACCACAAGGCGGTTTTCCTCTCCAATATGTCCCACGAAATCCGCACGCCGCTCAATGCCATCGTGGGCATGTCCAACCTCGCGACCAAGGAGGAGATGGCCGAAGGAGCGCGCAAATATCTCCGCAACATCGTTACGGCGTCCTCCAACCTGATTGACATCGTCAATGACATCCTGGACTTCTCCAAGCTCGAGGCCGGCAAGCTGGAAATCGCCCTGGAGCCTTTCTCCGTCAATGATGCCCTGGAAGTCGCCGAAAACGTAATGCGCATTCCTGCCGAGCAGAAAGGACTCGAATTCAAGGTGGAAGCCGACGCCAGCCTGCCCAGCCATCTGATGGGAGATGCAAGCCGTTTGAATCAGGTCCTCATCAATCTGATCGGCAATGCCATCAAATTCACTTTGAACGGAGGCGTCACCATGAACGCCGCTATGGCGCCATTGCCCCCCCTTCCGGAATGGTGTCCCGCTCCGCCCAAGAGTTTCGACCACTGGTTCGTGGTGCGCGTTACCGACACGGGCATCGGTATTCCTGCCGACAAACTCGAGAAGATTTTTGAGAGCTTCAATCAGGGGGACCAGTTGAAGACGCGCAAATTCGGTGGTACAGGTCTCGGCCTCAGCATTTCCAAACAGATCGTCGAGCTGCAGGGCGGGGTCATCTGGGTGGAGAGTGTCGATGGTGTGGGCTCCACCTTTGCTTTCGCCTTGCCTGCGCTGGTGTCGGAAGGGGAAATCGCAGATGCGGAGGAGGTCACGGACGACACCGAGATTGGTCCGTTGCGGATCCTCATCGCCGAGGACAACCCTTTCAACGTCATCGTCACCGAGGACACCTTGAGCTCGGAATTGGAGGATTTGACCATCGGCAAGGCCGAAAACGGTCGGATTGCCTTCGAAAAGGTCCGCGACGAAGCATGGGATCTCGTGCTCATGGATGTCCACATGCCGGAAATGAGCGGTCTCGAAGCCACGGCCGCCATACGCAAGCTACCGGACCAACGCGCCGAAACCCTGATCATCGCAATGACCGCCAGCGTGCTGCGGGAGGAAACGGACAGCTACATCCGCCATGGAATGGATGGATTCGTCCCCAAGCCATTCCAGGTGGAGCAACTCATCAGTGAAATCCGGCGGTTGCGGAAGGCGCAAAAGAAAATGGTCAAGGAAAAGCCGACCATTCCTCCATTGCGCATCCTCATTGCCGAGGACAACCCCTTCAATGTCATTGTGGCGGAAGACACCCTGCGATCGGAAATCCCTGACGTCACCATCGGAAAAGCCGAAAATGGCAAGGTGGCGTTCGAGTCGGTGCGTGATGGCGATTGGGACCTCGTGCTGATGGACATCGCCATGCCTGAAATGACCGGCCTCGAAGCCACAGCCGCCATCCGCAAACTGGCCGATCCAGAAAAAGCCGACATCACCATCATTGCGATGACGGCCAGTGTCCTCAAGGAGGAGACGGACCATTACCTCAAGAAGGGCATGAATGGATTCGTACCCAAGCCCTTCCGGGTGGAGCAATTGCTGGGTGAAATACAGCGGGCCCACCTCTCACGGAAGTGAGGGCGGGCCCGCTGGTTTCTTTGCTTCAGGGCCGAAAAGCCCGGAATTTATTTGCCGGCGAAATACAGGGCAACCCCTGCTATCGTGGCCATCCATCCGATCGCCATGATCCAGCTGATGCGCTGATTCCGACGCTCACTGAGCTTCAGGACCTGGATGTCGTACACCTTGTCCAGTGAAGTCTTGACCAATGCAAATGCGGCATTCGACTTCACGATGTAGTCATCCGCTCCGTTCTTCAATGACTCGACGGCCACCTCGAGGCTGTCCTGGCCGCTGAAGAACACGACGTGCATGTTCGGACTGCGTTCCTTGATCGCCTCAAGAACTTCAAGTCCATTGAGTTCACCACCACCGCTCAGATCAAAGTCCAGGACGACGGCGCGCTCGTCGAAACGATCGAGAGACTCCAGAAAACTCTCTCCATCGTGGTATTTGTCCACGTGGCTGTATCCATTGCGAATCAAGAAGTCCCTCAGAACCTCTGTATTGGGGATGTCATCGTCGACCAGGGCGACTTTCAGGTGCTTGCTCATTTCAGTAATTCTTGCAGGTCGCCAATCAGGTCCGAAAGCTGACGACAGGTTTCATCCAATTGCGCTTGGTCGATGCGGCCACCACCTTTGATGTGGTGCTCCTGCTCAGCCATCATGGCATGAGCCTCCCTCGCTCCTATGGTCTGCACTTGGCTTTTCAGCTTGTGCAGGATGGCCCTGATGGGCTCTTGATCTACACTGATGTCGGCCGTCTTCAGGTTGGCCAGCTCCGGTTCAAGGGTGTCGAGAAACAACCGGATGTAGTATTTCTTCTTCTCCGGGTCCCCGGCAGACAATCGTTCGATGATCTCCATGGCGAATCAGGGGCAAGATACCTTAACCAATGCGTTTTCCCGATTCAGAAACTCGCACTCGACACTTGGGGTGGCGGAAAGAGCCATGTGAGTTGGAGCGTGTGATTGAAAACACGGAAATCGGACAGCCCCAATACCACGGAATCATACCCGAGCCGATAGCTCAATTCCAATCCAGCGCCGGCATCCATGTAGGCCTCGGCCCCGATCCGGACGTAGCCGCCATACCCCACACCCCATGTCAGGTCCTGAATGGCCCCCACCCCAACCTGACCGCCCCTCGGAACGATGAGGTCGTATGTCTGGCCGGACACTTCGATGTAATGATCGCGGATCCGGGAAGCCATCATGGTTCCACCGAGCTCGAAAATCCAGCTGGTACTGCGGTCGATTGGACTTGCGGTCCTGTAACCAAGCGACAAGCCCATCCGATCCTCGGCCCCGAATATCCCGAAGTCCCTCAGGTCCGTGCTGCCTTGTCCCTGATCGGGCAATTCCCCGGTATTCAACTGCCAGGCCCCCCGTGACTTCAACCGCCAGATGTCCACATCGCACACAACCGCATTCTCGAGGTTGAAGCGCTGCATGACCCGCAAGCCAAAGCCGAATCCGACGTCATAACGCTGGTCGATCGGATAGGTCGCCACGGACATGCCTCCAGCATTGGCAATGCCGAGGGATTGCGCGATCTGGTTCCGAACGGTATTGGCCGTCCCCCCTGCCAGGCTGTTCCAATCCAGGCGTTCAGGAATGCTCAACAGTTCCCGGAATACGTCGCCGAGATCGCTTGACCCGGTGCCATTGTAGAAGACGCTCGACGCTCCACCTGCCCTGCCCACGTTGATGTTCATGCCGAAATGGAGCTGTTTTGGACGCTCGAATTCACCAAGCAGGTCACTGTCATCGTAGGGTTCGTAATTGAACACCTGTCCACTGGCCCCACCCGCGAGACAAAGGCAAAGCACCAGGTACATGGACTTCCATCGGTATTGAATGACCATCATGGCGGAAATTTAGCACCGTAAGTCCACGGCGTACCGGACCCCGACCTTTGAATCATGTCCTCCCCACCTCTCCAATTCGTCATCGTGGACATCGAGACCAATGGCGGACCGCCTGACGGCGCCAATATCACGGAGATCGCGGCCATCCTGCATGATGGTCAGCGGGAGCTCGACCGTTGGGTCCACCTCGTTCATCCCGATGGGCCGATACCTCCTGGAATCACCCGGCTCACGGGAATCGACAACAACATGGTGGCGGACGCTCCGGAATTCGGAGCGCTGGCCGCAGACCTCCTCGCATTCCTGGGAGATGCCGTTTTCGTGGCACACAATGTGAGCTTCGACCTGCGGCATCTGCAAGCTGCATTCAAGCGATCCGGCATGCACTACAACCCGCGTAGGCTGTGCACGGTCCGGATGTCGAGAAAATGGCTCGATGGCCCCCAGCGATTCAGCCTTGGGGCACTCTGCGCCTACTTCGGCATCGACAACGAGGCCCACCACCGAGCCTGGGGCGATGCGGCAGCGACGTCCATCCTGTTCTCAAAGCTCTGGTCGGGCCATTCGGAAGCCATCATGGAGGAGATCGGCCGCGGCGACGGCCGGTCCTGGTGGCCGCCCCACCTTCCGCCCGATGCACTCGCAGACCTCCCCTCGACACCGGGGGTCTATCGGTTCCTCGATGACGCGGGCCGCATTGCCTATATCGGCATGAGCCGCAACCTGTCCTCCCGGGTTCGCCAGCATTTCAACAACGCCTCCAATCCATCCCGCTCACAGGAATTGAGAAGGCTCGTGCACAACATCACCTGGCAGGAAACGGGGACTGAATTGATGGCGCTGGTCCTGGAGGACGTGCTCATCCGGAAACACCACCCGCCCCTGAATGCGGCGCAAAAGGTCGTCGGCAAGGGCTGGTCCCTCGAACAGTTCGCCTGCCGGGCAGGAATCGAGCGGCTGTCCCTCGTAAAAGGAGGAAAACCGACCGCCATCCAGCGTTTCCGGAGCAAGGGCGAGGGCGAGGCCTTTCTGAGGGGTGTCGTAGAATCCTGGAGACTGAACCCCAGCTGGACCGGTCTTCCCGGCACGGCATGGAAGGACGGCTGGGCAGACAACTCCGCATCGCGTGCTCTTCACAACGAGCGGTTCACGCAGTGGAAGGCCTCCATGGCTGCGGCGAAAAAGCGGCAGTCAGCACTCGAAGTGCTCTCTCTGGGGGAAACACCGCACGGAATCCGACCCCAGCTTCTGATGGAGTCCGGTCGGTTCCGGGCATACCGGTTCAACGCAACGGGTGACGAACCTTGGGAGTACGATGCGGGTTCCGGACGGATCGACGCCGCACTCGACCGCTACTTCATGGAAAGCAACCCCACCACCTGATCAGTTCAGGTGAACGGCCCCGCCGAGGGACTGACTGCCCCGTCCGGTGCAACGGACATGGGCGAGCACATTGGCCACGGCGTGAGCAGGAGCCGACCATTGGTCGACTTTCGGAGGAAACAAAAGGGCGTTGGAAGGGAAATTCGGGGTAGGATGCTCCATGCGCTGTTCAATTCTGTCCGTTTTTGGTACCGAACACCCTTGAAACGAAGAAGACCGGGCGTTATTGCCCGGCCTTCCTTTTTTTTTCGGTGTCGCGCTCTGTCGTCAATCCAGCGTCAGGGAAACTTCCTGTTCCACCATCATTTTCCGGAGGTTGATCAGCGCATAGCGCATCCGACCCAATGCGGTATTGATGCTGACGCCGGTGGCTTCTGCGATGTCCTTGAAGCTCATCTCACGGTACATCCTCATTTGGACCACCTCCCGCTGCTCCTCAGGCAGCTGATCCACCAGGTGCTGCACATCCTCAAGGATCCGCTCTGAAATCATCTCTTCCTCCCGGGTCGGCATGTCGTCCTGCAATCCTCCCAACAGATCGTACTCTTCGGTACCCCTGCTCATCGGCATCTTCTTCAGACGGCGGAAATGGTCGATTCCCGCATTGTGTGCAATGCGGAGTACCCATGGCAGAAACTTCCCTTCCTCGTTGTATTTGCCGTTCCGCAGGACGTCCACCACTTTGATGAATACGTCCTGGAAAAGGTCTGCGGCCACATCATGGTCCCGGACAAGGAGGTACAACTTGGTGTACACCTGGTCCCGGTGACGGGCAAACAAGGTTTCGAAGGCGCGCTGGTCGCCTGTTTGGAATTGCGCAATGAGCGCTCGGTCTGGGGTGGGCTGTTGGGCCATGACACTACGAATTATGCACGCACCGTTGAACGGCTGTCGATCAAGAAGTGACGTGCGGTGAGGGTAGTGTCTGACTTATGGCCTTCTGTTTTCCGATGCTGCTTCCTGCAGCTCTGACTTCAAGATACGGATAAATTCCGCCCGAGGCGAACAGCGCACCCCCAAAGCGTGTTAACGCCCTGTTGTTCCGGGTAACCGAAATTCGCACCATGCCCAAGCATTCCAAGAAACCCGAGCCCGATGGACACACAGCCAATGCAGGCTTGGCGGAACTGGACCTTGATTCGTCCCCTCGGGAAATCAGAATCCGGGGCGCCCGAATGCACAACCTCAAGAATGTCGATGTGGACATTCCCCTCGGAGCGCTGACCGTCATCACCGGTCTCAGTGGATCCGGCAAAAGTTCGCTCGCGTTTGACACCTTGTATGCGGAAGGCCAGCGTCGCTATGTCGAGAGCCTCAGTGCTTATGTGCGTCAATTTGCCGGCCGCATGGAGAAACCGGATGTGGACAGGATCGACAACCTGACGCCGGCCATCGCAGTGGAGCAGCGGGTGACATCGCGAAGCAGCCGCTCGACGGTGGGGACCATCACCGAAATCCACGACCATCTCAAGTTGATGTGGGCTCGAATCGGCAAGACCTACAGTCCGATATCCGGCAACGAGGTCAAGCGGGACACCGTCACGGATGTGGTCGATGCCGTGCGGGCCGTCCAACCGGGAGAACGCTTCATGGTCTGCGCCCCGGTCGAACTGACGGATGACCGCCCCCTCAAGGCACAACTGGAAATCTGGCAGCAGCAAGGATTTGCCCGCATCCTGGTACAGGGGCGCCCCATGTCACTGAACGACCTGCTGGACGACCTGAACGGGACCCTGTCGGACGCGCCTTTGGAGTTGGTCATCGACCGGCTTTCCACCCCTACCGCGGAGGAGCGTTCGGGCGGAGAGGAATTCGATCAGCGGCTTGCAGATTCCGTGGATACGGCGTTTTACGAAGGCCGGGGCCATTGCCTCCTTCATTGGGTCAACCCAGAGGGCAAAACGGGAACCGACCACTTCAGCGACCGCTTCGAGCTGGACGACATGGCTTTCGAGTGGCCCTCTCCCGACATGTTCAGCTTCAACAGCCCTCAAGGCGCATGCCCCCGCTGCGAAGGCTTCGGACATGTGATCGGGATCAGCGAGGACCTGGTCATCCCGGACCCCTCCAAATCTGTCTATGGAGATGCCGTAGCCCCTTGGCGGGGTGAGAAAGCCAGCCGTTACAAGCAGCGCCTTCTGGAAGACGCCCACGCCGCGGATTTCCCCGTACACACCCCTTACGCGGACCTGAGCGCCGAGCAAAAGCGGGCCCTTTGGGATGGCAATCGCTGGTGGAAGGGCATCCACGATTACTTCAGTCGGCTTGAAGCGAAGAGCTACAAGATCCAGAACAGGGTCATGCTCAGCCGCTACCGGGGGCGCACACGATGTGACGTTTGTGAAGGGAGCCGGCTCAAAAAGGAATCACGCTATGTGCTCGTGGATGACCATGCCCTCCCCGACCTCCTGGCCATGCCCGTGGATGAACTCTTGCCCCTTCTGCGGGGACTGATGCTCAGCGAGGGCGAGCGGGCCATTTCCCGCCGGCTCCTCATCGAGCTGGAGCACAGATTGCAGTTCCTGATTGATGTGGGCCTGGGCTACCTCAACCTGAACAGGGCGAGCGCCACGCTGAGCGGTGGTGAAAGTCAGCGCATCCAGTTGGGGACCAGCTTGGGAAGCAGCCTTGTGGGCAGCACATATGTCCTCGATGAACCGAGCATCGGATTGCACCCCCACGATACGGAACGTCTGATCAAGGTGCTCACCGGTCTCCGCAACCTCGGCAACACCGTCGTGGTCGTCGAGCATGAGGAAGCCGTCATCCGAGCGGCCGACCACATCGTGGACCTCGGCCCTCTTGCGGGATCCGAAGGAGGACAGGTCGTCTACGCCGGCTCCTTTGACCGCATGATGTCGGCGTCAACGCTCACCGCCGAGTACCTCCGCGGAGAACGGCGCATTCCCGTTCCGGCAAACCGCCGCGCAGGGATAGGCCGCATCCGGATCCTCAACGCCAAGGAGCACAACCTGCTCGGGGTGGATGCGGATTTCCTGCTGGGGGCACTCAACGTCGTGACCGGGGTCTCCGGCTCCGGTAAAAGCACCCTGGTCAAACGCATTCTGCACCCCTTGCTCCTGCGTCACCTCGATCTCGGGGGCGACAGGCCGGGCATCAGCGATGGGCTGTCCGGAGATGTGGGGCGCATCGAATCCGTGGAATTCATCGATCAGAACCCAATTGGCAAAAGCAGCCGTTCGAACCCCGCGACTTACGTCAAGGCATGGGATGATGTCCGGTCCTGCTTCGCCGCACAGCCCTTGTCGAGAAACAGGGGATACAAGCCTTCCGTCTTCAGCTTCAACACCAGCGGAGGCCGCTGCGAGACTTGTGAGGGGGAAGGCCGGGTGTCCATCGGCATGCAATTCATGGCCGATGTGACGCTCACCTGCGACGCGTGCAAGGGGAAGCGGTTCACGGACGCCGTGCTTGAGATCGAGGTGGATGGATGCAACATCCACGACATCCTTGAAATGACCGTATCGGACGCTTCTGCCTTTTTTGCAGCCCGCAAGAAACCTTCGGCCGCCGAGCGCTCGATCGTGCGCAAGCTGGCCCCACTCCTTGATGTGGGCCTCGGTTATGTGCGGTTGGGACAAAGTGCCACCACGCTCAGCGGAGGGGAAGCCCAGCGCATCAAGCTCGGTGCCTTCCTTTCGAAGGGTGACCGGGCAGGACACACGGCATTCATCTTCGATGAACCCACCACCGGCCTGCATTTCCACGATGTAGCGCAGCTGCTGGGGGCGTTTGACGCCCTCATCCGTCAAGGCCATACGGTCATCTGCGTGGAGCACAACCTCGATGTCATGGCCGCATCTGACCACATCGTCGACCTCGGCCCGGGTGGCGGAAAGCACGGGGGGTCCTGCGTTGCCATGGGGTCACCTGAAATTGTGGCACAATCCGTGCAATCCATAACCGGGTCCTTCCTTCGGGAGCGCCTCGCACTTTGAAACTCCTTTGCTCATGAACAAGCTCCTCTCCTTCCCCCTGACCCTGATTGCTGCGGTGACATGCCTGGCTTCGTGCAGTGCCCAGGATGCCCCCATCGATGCAAACGGAGCCTCTTCCGACAGCTCCGGCGTCTCAAAATCGGAATCGGAATGGCGGGAAGAGTTGCCCCATATGGCTTGTTTCGTCCTGCGGGAAAAGGGCACGGAGCGCGCCTTTACAGGGGACTATTGGGACCACCACGAAAAGGGTGTCTATCAATGCGCCGGCTGCGGCCACGCCCTGTTTGACTCGGATCACAAGTTCGAGTCCGGTACGGGATGGCCGAGTTTCTTCCAACCAGCGGAGGGGGCTTCCATCACGGAGCATGAAGACGACAGCTGGGGCATGCGCCGTGTGGAGGTGCTGTGTTCCGCTTGTGGAGGTCACTTGGGACACGTCTTCGAGGATGGTCCCCGCCCCACGGGATTGCGTTATTGCATCAACTCAGCGGCCCTGAAATTCGAGGCTGACTCCACCAGGTCAGAGGAAATTCAAGGGATACGTTTCGACTGACCCCGCCGATGCCCAAACAAAAAAGGCACCCGAGGGTGCCTTTTTCATTCCTCGAAGGTCGAGGCTCATTGGGGTATGCTGAATTCGATGTTCCGAATGTCGATCAGCCTTGGGGCCAAGCTGTCCGGATTGCTTTTCATCGGAATGGGACGGGTGCGGCCATGGAGGTTGATCCTGCCGGTGATGTCCCCCTCCGTCGTCAACTGCATCAACAGAAGCCGTCCGTCGGGACCGGCGACGGCCTGCCGCATGTCCGGGGTGACGAACCACGCTCCATTGTCCGTGTACAATTTCCCGCCGGAGGCGAATTCGCTGAAATCCATCAAGAACGCCGTCAACGCATTCATGTAGTTGTCCTCGTATCCAATGGTGACCCAGCTGTCGTAAGCCAAGCCCTCGATGGACTGAACATCCGAACGCTGCAGCTCATTGGCAGAGTTGGCGCCCCGCTCATGCTGGAAGAAGGTTGCCGTACTCTTCACTTCGAGGTAGTCCTCTCCATCGCCGAAGATGGCGTCGACCACGTCCCCTTCGGCCTCCATCTGGGCATAAATGCGGTACGTCTTTCCCGGGACCAATCCCTTGTTGTCCACTTCCTCCACCACCAGCTCCTTGAACTGGGCTTGGACCGAAAAGGTGCAGAGCACGGCTCCACACATCAGGGCTAAATTCTTCAACATATTCTGGGTCAATTGCGGATGATCAAATTCCGGTCGAGCAGCCTGCCGCCCATTCCGCGGCTGGAGAATCCGGCTCCCCTTCTCGGCAAGACGTAAGATACCGTGATTTCATGGGTGTTCGGTGAAAGATTCCCAACGGCTCCTGTACCCGCATCATAGGAATACCCGACCTGGATGTCCTGGAAAGCCATACCGGCCATCAGGATGAGGGCGTCGCCCTGCCTGAAACCCAGTCCACCCCAGTAGCGGTTCTGGAACAGGGCCCTGGCATGCAGGTCAAGCTGTATGGGGGTGATTTCCGTGAACCGCATCATGATGGCGGGTTGGACCACCCAGTTGTTGTCCAAGGCGTAATCGTAACGGCCTGTGAGTGCATAGTGTCTCACCCCCCGGTTCCGCCTTCCCGTGGGCTCTGACTCCAGGCCCAGGGGCGTCTGGAGCAGATTGGACACCGCGAGGCCGAACTGATAGTATTCTCCAAACACCATCAGACCGAAGCGAGAATCGAACGCGAAACTGCTCTCGCGGGCTCCCGTGATGGCGGGGTCATCGGGAGTCCACAATTCAAGATCCGTTCCATCGAATGCCGTATTCCGGCCCATCAAGCCGATTCCGAAGGCCACCGCGTCCTGGTTGTTGAGGTCGATGGTGTATGTCCCAGAGAGCTCCATGCCGGTGCGGCTGTAAGCTCCGCCCTGGTCATCCCTTTCCACGGTGAATCCGACACCGAATCGGTTGGGCAGGCTCGAAGTGAGCGTCACGTTGCTGGTCGAGGGTGCCCCGTTGAAACCGACCCACTGTTCGCGGTGGCTGATGGAGGCAAAAGTGCCCAGCTCAGTGCCCGCAAAGGCCGGATTGACAAGGAAAGGATTCTGAACGAACTGACTCTGACGCGACAATTGTTGCGCCTGAATGCCGGACAGTCCAATCCAGGCGAGACTGAGGGTCATCAGGCCTGCACGCAGCATGAATGGGGGAGTAATGTGGCTCATGACAATCAGTACTTGATGGTGACCGTTCCCGTGATCGGCTCCGCACCGGGTTCCACTTTGATCACATAGTAATAGTCGCTGGGGGGCAACAATGCGCCGTTGAATGTGCCATCCCACCAGGTGGTTCCCGGTTTTGACCGGAACAGAAGCTGTCCCCATCGGTTGAACACCTCGACTTCACTTTGCGGGAAGAATTCCAATCCTCCCACGACCCAACGGTCGTTGATGCCGTCTCCATTCGGCGTCAGGGCGTCGGCGATGAAGAGGCAGTCTTCCGTGGGATCGACCGTCGCAAGGAATCCCAGCGTGCAGCCGATGTCATCGGTCACGGTCACACTGTACACGTCCTCGGGAAGGCCGATGGCCGTGGCCGTCGTCTGTCCCTGGGCATCGCTCCACTCATAGGCAATCGGCAGTTGGCCTCCGGTGACGGCCGCGGTGGCCGTTCCGTCCGAAGTTTGCCAGCAGGTCACGGGAGTACTGAAAATCTCCACCAGCATGTCGGTGACGATGTCCGCTTCGACGATGAAGCTCGAATCCGCCGTGCACCCCGCCGTATCCGCGGCAGAAACGAAGTATTCCCCTTCGAACAGGTTGAGCACATCCACAGGACCGCCAACGAATTCCCAAGCTGTTTCGCCCGATCCGCCGACTGTTCCGATGATGGCCACGCCGTCATCCATGCCCGTGCACGTCACATTCTGTATTGTGATGTCGAAAACCAAGGGGTCCGGCTCCTCAATGTCTACGGTTGCGGAGTCGAGACATCCATTCTCATCGCTCAGATACAAGGGATAGACTCCCGCGCAGAGGTTGACCAGACCACTTGGGACCACATTCGTGGAATCCGATATGCTCGTCTGATAGAGGCTCAACAAGCCCGTCCCCCCCTCTATGGCCACCTCGATTCCACCCGTGCAATCACCCCCACATTCAGGAAAGACGGTGGTGAGGATGTCCAGATCGACAGGCTGCGGCTCGGGTATGCCGACCTCCAGGCTGTCGATGCACCCCAGGGTGTCGCCAACCACCAGCATGAGCGAGTCGGGACCGAGATTGAACAGGGTATCGGGCAAACTCTGGAATATGAACGGTGAGATCAGCTCCAGGGAGCCGCTGCCACCCAATGCATTCACAACCAGGATGCCGTCACCGGCTCCGGTGCAGGAAATCGGCGTTATGGACGGAATGATCTGGATGGGGCCGGGTTCCTCCACGACCACATCGATGAATTCACTGGTGCATCCGAGCTCATCCTGCACGAGCAGGTCATAGCCCCCTGCGGGGACATTGAAACAATTGCCATCCTGGCTGCCGGTGGGCAGCGGGACCAATTGAGGCGTCAATGTTCCGGTTCCACCTTCCAGGTTGTCCACGCAGATCTGCCCTCCACTGGCGCCGCTGCACGGCACATTGGACACGTTGAATGTGAACTGGATGGTATCCGGCCCGACAATGCTGAGGGTGTCCGTCACCAGACATTCATTGAAGTCCTCCGTGATGTGCACATAGGTGCCTGGACAGAGTTGGCCTGGATTGGCAGACCCACCCTCGGTGTCGGTCACCGTGATGATGTATGGAAGCTGACCGCCTTGGATGTCCGCCAGGATGAGGCCATTGCAGTCCCCTGCACAATCCACATCCGTGACAGCATATTCGACCTGCAGTCCATCCGGTTCTTCGATGACGAGGACCTCGCTGTAGGTGCATCCATTGTCATCGGTCAGAGAAAAACTGTACGTTCCACTGGGCAGGCTGTCCTGCTCGAATTCGATGCTGCCATCGAAATCGATGGTGACGTTGATCTCAGGAACCTCAAATACCACATTGCCCGAACCACCGGCAGCAGACGCGCTCAGCGAAGCGTCGCTATATCCGGTGCAGCTGATCTCCGTTGAGGAGACATCGAAAAAGAAAGGTTCAGGGCAGGAAATGGTGATGGTCGTGTCCGTCGAGCACCCGGCCTGGTCCGTGACCGTCACCGTGTAGTCCCCGTCTCCCCCGAAACAGGACAAGGGGCCGAAACAATCGCCCGCATCGGGTTCCAGGATCAGGCCCAAGGCATTGGATGCCTGCGTGATCAATCCTCCCGTTCCTCCCTCTGCAGTAAAACAGATGGACGCCTGATCCAGATCGCCGCAAAGGTTGTCCTGTGTCAATGTGGCCTCCAGTTGGATCTCATCAGGAGACAGGAAGGCGAACACCCCCGTGGTGTCCCGACAGGTGTTGCTGGAGAATGCCACGGTCTGGGCCGTATCCACCAATGAGATGAAATAATTTCCATCCGTGATGCCCTCGAACACGGGGTTGCCCACTTGTTGTTGGACCAGGATGGTGTCGGCTCCGGTCAATTGGAGGAGGCTGTACTCGATTGTGGAAATGAAGGGCTGCGCCGGATCATTGGGCAAGACCTGCACCGTCGCCGTCTCGCCGTAGCAGTCGATTTCCTCCATGACCATGTGGGTTGGATTCTCAATCGGTGTGCAGAAATCCTCCACCTGTACATATCCATCCGTGCAATAGGTCTCGACATCCTCCCCCAGTCCGGGCTGCATGGCAACACATGCCTTGAACTCGAAACTGGAGCACGTGGTGATCTGTCCGATGAGCACACGTCCATCCGTCACTGTATTGTGAACGGGATCGGCCGCGGTCACCAGGAGGGCGCCCTGCGTCACTTCCTGACTGCAACTGTTGAACCCCACCGGAAACGTCCCCGGCGGCTCAAAGACGGTCACGCCCGGCGTCGCTTGTGAAATGTGGGTGGTCCACCACGTATCGTAGGCCAACTCCGGATCGATGTTGATGAAGGCTCCGAGCACACTCGCGCCGCTGTTGTATCCGCTGGGTACGATGTCCGATGTGTAGTTGTAGCAACCGCAATCGGCATTGTATCCAAAGCCCGGAATTATGGGGTCGCTGTCGGAATCTGCAGCCAGACCCAGAACAAGGAAATCATCTTCGGGCAGGACTGCATAGAGCAGGTAGCGCCGCTGGCCCGCCGGAATTTCCCCCAGTCCATCGTACAGGATGGTGTCGAGGACCACATCCACCTCGAGGTCGAAATTCAATTGGGCGTTGGTCTCCTTCCCGAAGCTCAATCCGAGCAGGAGTGTGAGAATGAGGATACTGCGTTGTGCTCCCATGGCGATTGGTCCGGTACTTTGCGCTGAAATTCACTGACAGTGCTTCCCCGGAGGGTCGCGCAAATTAATGCAATTGATGCCGGCAGTTCCCATTGGATTATCGCGCACCGGGGAGATTCGGTTGCTTTTCGAGGATGAGCGGTACCTCGCCGTGAACAAACCCCCCGGTCTCCTCGTACATCGAACCCCGATTGATGCCCACGAAAAGGAGAATCTTCGGGACATCCTGCGCGATTACCACGGTGGACGACTTGACCCCGTTCACCGGTTGGACAAGCCCACCAGCGGTGTGATCGTATTCGGCAAGGATTCCGAGGCGATAGACTGTTGCAAAAGGCAATTCGAACTCAGGGAAACAGAAAAGGAGTACCTCTGCGTGGTACGCGGACATGTGCACCACGAGGGGTGCATCGCCAAGCCCCTTCCCAAGGGAATGACCGGTCCACCCCGGCCTTCGGGCACCACGTTCCACCCCCTCGCGCAATGCGAACTGCCCTTTCCGGTCTCTCGTTACGACAGTGCGCGGTTCTCTCTGCTCGCCTGCACACCCCACACGGGACGTTACCACCAGATCCGCCTGCACATGCGGCATTTCCGACACCCCATCATCGGAGATTCCCAACATGGAGACAAACCCCAGAACCGCGCCTTCGCCTCACAAGTCGGGGTGAGCGGACTGCTGCTGCACGCGCACCGCTTTCATTTCAATCACCCGGATGGAAACCGTGTCGAACTCACCGCTGCTTCACCTGAACTTTGGGGCAACATCTCCGAAGCAACCGGATGGAATTTCGGCGGGTTCAAACAGGACAAGGGGAGCAAGAAAGCTGCAGTGACCAAACGGCCATGATTTTTGGAAGTGACCACAGGGACAAAACGGAGCATCCGGGGCCATTCGCCTCCTTTCCTCCCCCACCAGCGCCGGATTATTCCCGGCAAGATGCCTGGGCCAGACATCCCGTGCACGACCCCATCAAGGATTGGCCTGCCCGCGTTCCTGCGATGCCGGTATCTCCCCATCAGCAAACCCATCAGGTCCACACGTTTTTCATCCACCCCACCACCTTCAGGGGGTTGGATGTCGGCTGGAATGCCGCTTGGGACGACAAGGCCATTGCGGACATCACGGATGAATGGCCCTTGCGCCACCAGGCCAGCCTCTTCCGCTCCGTTGGACGGGTCACCGCTCCCCGCTACCGTCAAGCTCACCTGAGGACCTTCTTTCTGCGCGGTGCAGACAGCCGGGCTGCCCTCGAGCTTGCTTACACAGACATCAGAAGTGCATTCACCCACTTCATCCATCAGCTCGATGACAACGCAGGCATCATCATTGCCGGCCACAGTCAAGGGGCTCATCATGGATGGCGCTTGCTGCAGGATTTCTTTGATGGCACCGATCTGCAATCGAGGCTGGTTGCTGCATATCTGCCGGGCTATCCCATTCCCGGAGACAGCCTTGAATACATTCCTTTCGCAGACCGTGAGGCCCATGTCGGTGCCGTGCATTGTTGGATGACCTTTTCAGAGTCCTTCGTTCCTGAATTCCATGCGACCCACATGAGCAATACCCGCATGGTGCATCCCATCCTTTGGACTCCGGAAGAAGGCCAATGGAACCATTGGGATGCCCATCAAGGCATCATCACGCGGGGGTTCAAATTGCGCCACAAGGGGGCATTGTCGGGAGCGCTGCATCGGGGCATGCTGTGGATCAAACCGCTGAGGGTGCTCGGTGCCGGCATGTTCGCCATGAAGAATTGGCATGTGGCCGATTACAACCTCTTCTGGGACAACATCCGGCTCAATCTGGTCAAACAGGTTGAATTGTTCCGCTTTGCGGCCAACAGGGCCGATGAATTGCCCCGGAAATCGTAAATTACTTTTTATGTATGCTCGCCGTCTATTGCCACGCCCAATTCCGGCCATTGTGTTCGGCATCGCCTTTGCGCTCTCGTCCTTCGCCATGGTTGCACAGGACACCATTCAAGTCAACTGGGCGGGGGCCCTGTCAGGCAGTCAATCCGCAGCCTTCGAAGTGACGGCCGGTTGCGACCTGCAATCCTTCGATATCAGCCTGAGTATTGTAGCCCCGGGCAGCAACTGGGCCGGAGACATGGCCCTGGCCATTACTGCACCCAATGGGAACCGCATCGAGGTGGGGGGATACAACACCGGTTTCGGCTACGTCGATGCAGGCGGTTGGCCTTCCTCCTGGAACACCACTGCGGATGCGAATTTCACGGCATCCATCGGCCCCTTGGCCGGCTACGGCCTTTCCGGCTCTGGTTGTTGGCTGGTCGAAGTGATGAACGCTTGGACCAGTGGCGCATTGAGTGAGTACACAATGGTCCTCGACCTCGTCGGCCTGTGCGACGAAGGGGATGCTCCCGGCTGCACGGACCCTGCAGCATTGAATTTCAACGCGTGTGCGATGGCCGATGATGGCAGCTGTCTGTATCCCCCGCTTTCGGCCGGATTCAACTGGACTTCCACCTGTGGTCTTCCCGAGGTGGCGACCTTCGGCAGCGCGAGCATGGGCAACGTGGTCACCCTCGATTGGTCCTTTGAGGCCGGCGACCCCGCGACGAGCACCGAAGCCGCTCCCGAAGTCACGTGGGATGCTCCGGGCATCTATGATGTGACCCTGACCGTGGGTGACGGTCTCGGAGGGACTTCCACGTTCATCGACCAGATCAGTGTCGGAGAGAACCTCCACCGCCTCGAAATTGACATCACGCCGGACGCCTTCCCACAGGAGACTTCTTTCGCCATCCTCAATGAATCGGGAGACACCCTGCACCTCGGCGGCGTGGAAGGGTTGGACGTCTGTGTCCCTGAGGGCTGTCTATCCGTTTGGATGTTCGACTCCGGTGCGGATGGATTCTCCATTGGCGGAACCTACCAGATCCGCTACGACGGCACCACCCTCAGGGACGGTGAACATTTCGATGCGGCCCAATTGACGCTGGTGGGCTGCCCCCCAGGCAGCAGCTGTGACGGCGCATTGGATTTGACCTTCGGTCCCGATCCGGAGCTCCAATCCCTCGTCGCCCCCATGGCGGACACGTGGTACTTCTTCCAGGTCGATACGACGGGACAATACCGATTCTCAACCTGCGGACTGACGGGGTGTGATACGCGCATCCACCTTTACGACTATTGCGACATGGCCGTCTTCGAGACCTCTTCCGAGGCCTTCATCACGATGTCCGATGACGACTGTGGCCTCGAGAGCGAGGTCACCCCCGTGCTCATCGCCGGAGAAACCATCTACATCAGAATCGAAGGGGACGGTGACTGCAACAGTGGCGCTGACGGTGTTCCTTTTGTGGCAGAGTATCTCGGCGGAATTCCCGGTTGCATGAACATAGAAGCGTGCAACTATCTGCCGATCGCCACCTCACCGGACACCTGCTTTCTCGCGGGAGATCCCGAGTGCCCCAACATTGGTCCCGACCTCATCATCAATGGACCGAGGGCTTACAGCACGCTGGAAATGACCACCGAGAACAGCAGTGATGCCTGCATGATCGCGGAAGGCTGCATTCAGGGCTATGGGACCCGTGAAATCGTTCGGTTCGATACCGAGATCGCGAACATCGGCACCGAGGATTATTTCATCGGAGCCCCCTCTGCCCAGCCGGACCAATTCGAGTGGGATGTCTGCCACAACCATTACCATTATGAAGGCTATGCCGAGTATGCCCTGTACGACGACGGGGGTTCTCCCCTGCCGACGATCGGATTCAAGAACGGCTTCTGCGTGCTCGACCTGGGCAGCTGCAATTACGGCGGTGGCCCCCAGAAGTACACCTGCTCCAACATGGGCATCACAGCGGGATGCCAAGACATCTATTCGCGATTTCTGGACTGTCAATGGGTGGACATCACAGACTTGCCGGGAGGCAATTACACCCTCGTGATCCGCGTGAATTGGGACTACAGTCCGGACGCCAATGGCAGCTACGAGTTGAACTATGCGAACAACGCCGTCGCGGTCTGCTTTTCCTTCGAGCGCGATGGCAGTGGCAATGCCGTGAACTTCGCCAAGTACCAGGATTGTCCGGTGCCCGTTGATTGTCTCGGACACCCCTTTGGCAGTGAAGAGCCCGACTGTGCCGGCAACTGTCCGGGGTTCCTCGTGAAGGGCGACCTCGACCAGGATGGTGAAGTCGATGCCGACGACCCCCTGCTCTATGCCGATCTCCTCGTTGATGGCGTCACCACCTCGGCACCCTGCGTGGATTTGAATGGCGATGGTGCTTTGAGCGTCACGGACATCGCCCTGGCGGCCGACTGCGCCCACCTTGGGCACAACCACCTCGGAGACAATGGCATCGAAGACCACTGCGACTGGAATGGTCCCCTTCTCGTTCCGGACGAGGAAGTGGCCTTTTCCATGACCTTTCCCCATGAGGACTCCAGCTTCGTGGACATTTACGTGCACAATCCGCAAACGTGGTTGAGCGCCTGGTCCATCCAACTGGAGGGCGCCACGTTCACGGAGATGACGCCCCTGTTCGATACCACCGGCTACCATCACTACTTCCATCTCGGCTCAAGCGGTCTCGCTTTCGGCGTGGCGTTGGAGGACAGCCTTGTCCACAAGAGCACCCTTCCGCAACCCCTCGTCAGGATCCATTTCACCGATGCTGCGGAGGAGGTCTGCCTGCTCGACATGGCCGAGGTCGCCAACCAAGACCGGCACAACGTGGCTGCCACCGCCACCGGATGCGTGATCCCCGGCACGTTCTGCCTGGGTGACGTCAATGACAATGGCATTCGCGATGTGGGCGATCTGCTCGTGGCCCTTGGCGTCTTTGGCTGCGATGTCGACTGCGGTCCTGCCGATGTCGACTCGGATGGCATCGTCGGGGTCAATGACCTGCTCATCATGTTGGGCCTATTTGGAGACCCCTGTCAATAATCCCTTTCAAGGGCTGCCTGCAAAACCTGCACGACCTCTTGGGCTGGGCTAACTTTACCCTGCTCCATTGAAACGCGCATGGAATCCTCTCAACCGAAAGACGCTCCGACCCCAGCGGCCACGCAATCGGGACATCCGATCCGCATCGTCACCGCTGCCTCCCTGTTCGATGGCCACGATGCGGCCATCAACATCATGCGGCGCATCCTTCAGCGCTCTGGCTGCGAGATCATACACCTGGGACACGACAGGTCCGTGGATGAAGTGGTGAATTGCGCGATCGAAGAGGATGTCCAGGCCATCGCCATGACCTCCTACCAAGGGGGACACATGGAGTACTTCAAGTACATGAAAGATTTACTGGATGACCGGGGAGCCGGTCACATCCGGATTTTCGGCGGAGGTGGTGGCACCATCCTACCCGAGGAAATCAAGGAACTCCAGGAGTATGGCATCGAGCGCATCTACCATCCGGACGATGGCCGGGAATTGGGGTTGCAGGGCATGATTGACGATGTCATACGGCGTTGTGACTTCCCTGTGGTGACCCAGCCCTCGGGAGAAGCTGACCGCCTCGGGGAGCAGCGCCCCGGTGATCTGGCCCGCTTGATCACCGCTGCGGAAGTCAGCGCCGAAGCCTATGCGGACATTCTGGATGGCTTGAGGTCCGCCGCCAAAGAGGCGCATGTGCCCGTTCTCGGCATCACCGGCACGGGAGGAGCGGGAAAAAGCTCCCTTGTGGATGAGCTCGTCAGGCGTTTCCTCCTTGACTTCGAGGAAAAGCGCATGGCCATCGTATCCGTCGACCCTTCGAAACGCAAGACCGGAGGAGCCCTGCTGGGTGACCGCATCCGGATGAACGCCATCGCTTCGGACAGGATCTACATGCGCTCGTTGGCCACACGTCAGTCCAACCTCGCGTTGAGCCGACATGTGGGGGACGCCCTCGACATCCTCAAGGTGGCGGGCTTCGACCTCATCGTGCTGGAGACCTCCGGCATCGGCCAGAGCGACACGGAGATCATGGACCACAGCGATGTAGCCCTCTACGTGATGACCCCGGAATTCGGTGCGGCCACGCAACTCGAGAAAATCGACATGCTCGATTTCGCGGATGTGGTGGCCATCAACAAATTCGACAAGCGCGGTGGACAGGATGCGCTGCGGGACGTTCGGAAACAATTCAAGCGCAACCACGAACTCTGGGACGCGGAAGATGATGCGCTTCCCATCTTCGGCACCATCGCCTCCCAGTTCAACGATCCGGGCACCCACAGGCTCTACCGCAAGTTGATGAATGTGCTGGCGGAAAGAACCGGTGCGGGTCTGTCCAGCACCTTCGGCGCCACTGCGGGCGAAAGCGAGAAGGTCCATGTGATCCCTCCCAAGCGCACCCGCTACCTCAGCGAGATTGCCGACACGGTCCGAGGCTACAACGACTGGACGGACGCCCAGGCGCAGGTTGCGGGGCGCCTTCAGGCCTTGCGGAAGGCCGCGGAAGAGCTCCAGGGAGACGAACACACCCACAATGCCATCCTGGATCAAGCGGCTGCCCTGGCGCGGGAATTGGACCCCAAAAACCTCCACTGGCTGGAATCGTGGCCCGAAGAGGCTGCCCGATACAAGGCCGAGGACTTCATATTCGAAGTGCGCGGCAAGGAAATACGGATCCCCACGACCTCGAAGAGTCTGAGCCATCAGTCCATCCCGAAGGTCAGCGTCCCGAGAATCACGGGGTGGCAGGACTTGCTCAGGTGGGGCCTGCAGGAAAATGTACCCGGGACCTTCCCATTCACTGCCGGCATTTATCCCTTCAAGCGGGAAGGAGAAGACCCGACAAGGATGTTCGCGGGCGAAGGCGGCCCCGAACGGACCAACCGCAGGTTCCACTATGTCTCTTCTGACATGCCGGCCAAGCGGCTCTCCACGGCTTTCGACTCGGTGACCCTGTATGGACGCGACCCGGACCTGCGGCCGGACATCCACGGCAAGGTGGGCAATTCGGGTGTCAGCGTTTCCTCTTTGGACGACGCGAAGCGGCTCTACAGTGGATTCGACCTGTGCGACCCCTCCACCAGTGTGTCCATGACCATCAATGGGCCTGCGCCGATGGTGCTGGCCTTTTTTCTCAATGCCGCCATCGACCAGCGCTGTGAGCTGCATATCCGCGAGCATGGCCTCGAAGGCGATGTCGAGAAAGTGCTCAAGGCCCGGTGGGACGACCATGGGCTTGCGCGCCCTGTGTACCGGGGTGAATTGCCGGATGGCAACAATGGGCTGGGCCTGCTCCTGCTCGGCTGCACCGGCGATGAGGTCCTCGACGCCGACACGTACTCGCGGTTGGCCGCGGAGGCCCTGAGCCAGGTGCGTGGCACGGTCCAGGCCGACATCCTGAAGGAAGACCAAGCCCAGAACACCTGCATCTTCTCCACGGAATTCGCTTTGCGGCTCATGGGGGACGTTCAGGCCTACTTCATCGACCAGCAGGTCCGCAATTTCTATTCGGTCTCCATCAGCGGTTACCACATCGCAGAAGCCGGAGCGAACCCGATCACGCAGCTGGCCTTCACCCTGTCCAACGGCTTCACCTATGTCGAATACTACCTCAGCCGAGGGATGGACATCAATGCCTTCGGACCCAACCTGAGTTTCTTCTTCTCCAACGGCATTGATCCGGAATATGCGGTCATCGGCCGGGTGGCACGCCGGATCTGGGCCAAGGCCCTCGACCGGAAGTACGGTGCCGACGAGCGGGCGCAGAAGCTCAAGTACCACATCCAGACGAGCGGCAGATCCTTGCATGCCCAGGAGATTGACTTCAACGACATCCGCACGACGTTGCAGGCGCTGTATGCCATTTATGACAACTGCAATTCGCTGCACACAAACGCCTTTGACGAGGCCATCACCACACCCACGGAATCCAGCGTGCGGCGTGCCATCGCGATACAGCTCATCATCAATCGGGAGCTCGGCCTCGCCAAGAATGAAAATCCGCTTCAGGGCTCCTTCATCATCGAAGAACTCACCGACCTGGTCGAAGAGGCCGTGATGCTCGAATTCGACCGGCTCACCGAGCGCGGCGGAGTCCTCGGGGCGATGGAGACCATGTACCAGCGCAGCCGGATCCAGGAAGAGTCCCTTCATTACGAGACGCTCAAGCACACCGGTGAATACCCCATCATCGGGGTCAACACGTACCTCTCCAAGGAAGGGTCCCCTACCCTCGTTCCCGGCGAAGTCATCCGTGCAACGCCCGAGGAGAAGCAGGCCCAGATCGATGGTCTGGTCGCTTTGCACAGCGCCTTTCCGAAGCGAAGCGAAGACGCCATTGCCCGCGTCATGGAGACGGCGGTGGCGCACGGCAACCTCTTTGCGGAGCTGATGGTTGCGGTGAAATATTGTTCCCTCGGCCAACTGACGGAAGCCCTGTTCGAAGTGGGCGGAGCCTACCGGCGCAACATGTGAATCGTGGTCATCCACCTGTGGTCCGGCCCCCGCTCCATGAGCACCGCGCTCATGTACAGTTTCGCCCAACGGCAGGACACCCGTGTGCTGGATGAACCGCTGTATGGTCACTTCCTGGTTCATTCCGGCGTAGACCGTCCAGACCGAGAAGCCACCCTGGCCTCCTGGCCCAGTGCCCCGGACGAAGCCCTTGAACACATCCGTCCGTCCGCTCAGGAGTGCGAAGGGGAGCGCATCCTGTTCTGCAAGCACATCGCCAACCATATCGATGGACTGCCCTGGTCCCGACTCGAATCAGGAAAGCACGTGCTGCTCTTCCGGAATCCGGCCGCCGTCATGGCCTCCTATTCAGCCCACATCGAACGCCCAACGATGCAGGACCTGTGCTATGGGCACCAGCTCGCAATCCTGGAACGGCTGGAAGCCGACGGCAAACGGCCCGTTGTCGTGTGCAGCGACCGACTCCAGACTGCCCCAGAAGCTCAGTTGAAGGAGCTCTGTGCCGCATTGGACATGGAATGGGATCCGGCCATTCTACATTGGGAAGCCGGGGCTCGTCCCGAGGATGGCCCATGGGCGCCCTGGTGGTATGGAGGCGTCCATCGTTCTGCGGGATGGGAGGCCCGACCTCCCGCAAATCCGGATGTTCCACCCGGGCTTGACGACCTTTACCACGGCTGCCTGCAGGCCTACACCCAACTCCTTGAATACGCACTCTGATGGCCCGATTCAATCAACCTGATGCCCGCAATGAGAACACCCGGTGCTGGGTCAATGGCCTTGTTGCCCGGGATGCGGCCTCGGTCCATGTGCTCGACAGCGTTGTGCAAGGCGGCGATGCGGTCTGGGAAGGCCTGCGCATCACGGACGGCAGGGCCATACAGCTCGAAGAGCACCTGACCCGGCTGATCGATTCCGCGCACGCGTTGGCCTTTTCCGAAATCCCCTCCCGTGAGGCCCTTCGCTCCGCCATTTTCGATACCCTCCAGGCCAATGGCATGCGGGACGGTGTGCACTGCCGCATCACCCTCACACGAGGGCGCAAGTCGACCAGCGGCATGGATCCCCGGCTGAACGTTCATGGCCCGACCCTGATCATCGTCCCGGAGTACAAAGGCATGGTCTATGGCGATGAGGGCATCCGACTCGTGACCAGTGCCATCCGCCGCAACAGCCCGGAATTCCTGGACAGCCACATCCACCACAACAACCTGCTCAACAACATACTCGCCAAGATCCAGGCCAATGTGGCCGGCGTGGACGATGCCGTCATGCTGGACGACCGTGGCTTCCTGGCCGAGACCAATGCCACCAACCTGTTTGTGGTTCGGGATGGCCGACTGCTGACCCCCTTTGCCCATGCCTGCTTGCCGGGCCTGACCCGTAGGTTCGTGATGGATGCAGCCCTTGACAGCGGCATTTCCTGTGCTGAAGCCGACCTGACCCTGACTGAGCTGTATACTGCTGACGAGGCGTTCACCACCGGAACCATGGGCGCCATCGCCCACATCATCGAAGTGGATGGCCGCCAAGTGGGGCGCGGTGAAAAAGGCCCCTTGACCCGCCAACTGCAGCAGGCCTATGACGAAAGGATCTTTGACCGGGCAGTGCCCTTGCCGTTGTGCTGATCGTTTCCATGTACATTTCGTGAATCCTACGAACGACCATGTCTCCAACCCTGCGCAACATCATCGCCGGCGTGGCCGGTGCCGTCGCGAGCATCCCCGCCAACGCGATGCTGCTCTCTCCAATGGCGAAACTCACGGGTGCACCCGCCGCACCGGCATACGATCCGACCGCGGACCCCGCCATCATGCAGGAAACCTGGAGCGCCTATTTCGAGACATTGGACGCCGTCCACATGGTGGGGCCTTTGCTCGCCCATTGGAATGGGGCCTTCTGCGGGGCCTTCGTGGCGGCATTGATCGCAGCCGACCGCGGCCCGAAGGTGCCGCTGATCGTAGCCGGATTCGTCCTGTTGGGAGGCCTATTGAACGCCTTCATGCTGCCTGGGCAGCCCGTGGGATTCCTCCTCCTCGATATCGGAGGATACCTCCCTGTCGGATGGCTTGGATGGAAACTCGCCCTGCAGTTCCGCTCCAAGCCCTGAATCACCTGCCGCGACTCGTTTGACATCACCGAGCTTTGTCGCAGATGTCGCGCGGGTTGGTCTTCATGTTGCAATCGGTGGTGCTGTACACCTCCGCCAACCTTCTGGTCAAGGCACTGGCCATCCTGCCCACGCCACAACTGGTTTTCCTCCGCAGTGCGGTCAGTTTGTTCTTCTGTGTCCTGTGGTTGTGGCGCAAGGGTGACCCCCTGCTGGGACACAACCGCAAATGGCTCGTCGTCCGGGGCGCAACGGGAATGGTGGCGCTGACTTTGTTCTTCCATACCATCCGGCACATCCCCCTCGCGAGCGCCACGGTCATTCAATACCTCTCGCCCATCTTCACTGTGCTGCTGGCGATCCTGTTCGATGGACAGCGCATCCGGCCCCATCGGTGGCTGTATTTCGCAGCGGCTTTCGGAGGCATCCTCATGGTCAAAGGTTTCGACCCCCGTGTCAGTTGGCTGTACCTCCTCATGGGCATGGGCAGCGCCCTCGGAGCCGGTGTGGCCTACCTCGCGACCATCAAGTGCAGAGACACCGACAGCCCGGTCGGCATCGTGGCCTATTTCCACATGATCGCCACCCCCGTCATGGGCTCATGGAGCGCAGCGGTATGGCATCCGATGACCCCTTCTCAATGGGCCATGGCCGCCGGCATTGGCGTGCTCTCCCTGTTGGCGCAAGTGGCGATGACCAAGGCCCTGCACCTCGAGGACGCCGCGCGGGTCATGCCCATCAAATACCTGGGCGCCATTCTCGCGTTGGGCGCAGCATGGGTCTTGTTTGACGAATACATCACCGGCTGGGCCCTTGCAGGCATCGGAATTGTCCTGGCCGCCGTGACGGCCAATGCGGTCGCAGGTCGTCGGAAACTCAGCGCACCGTAACCCGGCGCGTGTGCAGGACCTCAGTCCCCTCTCGCGAATCCACCACCTGAACCAGGTAACATCCGGCTGCCCGGCCTTCTGTTGCGAGGAGGAAGCGGTCGCCTCCGGACCACAGCGTCCGGTGGAGGATGCGTCCTGTCAAATCCACCCAGCGCACCTCGGCGCCGGTGAGGTCTCCCCCGCCAAAGGACAGCCACAGGGCCTCTCCGGACTGCACCGGATTGGGGCTCACCTGGAATGAGGTTCCGGCCAGAACTCCACCGATCCCATTGGTCGTCGCGCAGGGATTGACGAGATAAGGCACGGCGTTCTGGTACATGCCGTTCACGACTTCGGTGATCCCATTGATGCACAACTCCGTCTCCGGGGCCTGCGTCCAATACACGCGGCACAGCGGCGACCATTCATAATGCTTGGGCATGGAAGTGTTGTCATAGCTCAGTCCGATGATGGTGTTGCCCCCGAGGGCGAACTCCGGCTGCACCATGTACTCCAGGGGATCCACCATGCTGACCACTTGCTGGATGCCACAGCTCACATCGAATTGGTAACCCACGATTCTGTTGTGGGGATTGAGGACATGCACGTCGAAGAATCCCTGTTCCCAATTGACATCCCCGAGGGTGAACCACACCGAGTCATAGGGATTGACCACGTGGGGTGCGGGGAATTGGCATTTGTCGTGGAATCCACTGCTGTCGGGATGACTGTGGGCAAAGTCCCAGAATTGGCACCGGGCCATCAGGGCCGCATCGGAGACGGTCAACTCACCGTCTTGATCGAGGTCATTGCACGGGAGCGCCTCGAGGTCGTTGCCCAGGATGCCGTCCACATAGGCCTCGGCATCCGTCAGGTCCTGGTCGGCATCCGCATCGAGGTCGCCCATGAGGGCTGTACCGCCGCACTCACCGGTGCAGTCCATCTGCTGCATGCCATATGGTGTGCCTTCGCAATCCACGAGTTGGGGACAATCGTCCCAGACCTCCACCTCCAATTCGCCTGAGCTGCGGTCCATCTGGATGCAGACCACACCCCAGTTGTTCTCGTAGCTGTTCTCCTGGCGGCCCAAGGCGTCCGGGCTGTAATCCCAGTTCACCCGAACGACCAAGTGGTAAATGCCGTCGGCAATGCCCGTCACATCGATCCATTGGCAAGACAGGCCCGCGCCATAGATGTCACCACAGTGCGCTGAAATGCCCATGTTTCCGCAGCCATATTGAGCCGTACCGCCATCGCCGCATTCCAGGTCCATGACGCAGAAGCCGTTCTTGAAACCGATGGGCAGCATCTGGCCATCCAGTGTGAAAAGGTCATACTTGGCATAGCCTTCATAGTGCCAATGGTTGTGGCAGTCTCCCCACTCGAATTGCTGCGTGGAGTCCGTATTCGACGTGGATCCGATATAGTAATCGATGTCGCCGATGTTCTTGATGTGGGTGGTGAACCGGACCAATTCCCGCTCTCCGTATCCATTCAGACACCCCTCCACGATGTAACAGTTGTTCTCATCCACCATCATGGTTTCGGCCTGCAGGCTGTTCTCGATGGCGCTCTCCACGACGAGCAGATCGGGTCCGGTGCACAGGGGATCCCCGGGATAGATGCAGCTTCCATTGTCGACTTCCGCTGAAGGGCTGAAGTTGCATGCCTCCTCATCCATGCAGCCCTCCGGTGGCCCCACGTAATCCAAGGTCCATTCGAAACCATCGCAGCCCCCCGTGATGTCCGCAAACCGGATCCAATAGGAAACACCCCCCTCCAGCAGGACGGTCAACTGGGCGCTTTCCACATCATCCCCACAGCCCCCCTGGTTGTCGTCGTAATAGATGGACCCTTCGTTGGTGTCGTCGAAGTTGTTCATGTTGCAGTAGTCGTAGATCCAGAGTCGGGTGTTGCATCCCGTGCCACAGCTGGACAACGCGTACATGCCGTTCTGCTCGGGCGTGAACAGCCACCATTGCACATCGGCATCGGCCGACATGGTGAGGGGTTCGTCCTCCCATCCGATGACCATCGCCTCCTCGCAGGTCCAGCCCGGTGGACAATCGATGGCATGGGTTTGGCCGTATCCGTAGTTGCCGCTGCCTTCCACCAGCATCTCCCCTTCGAGCCAGACCTGATAGAATGCGCCGGGATACAACCCGTCCCCATAGCTGTCGTTCATCGTGAACAACATGCAGTCGGACCAGTCGTCCGCATCGATGCAGAAGGTGAAAAGCGTGTCGGCCCCGTTGTCGACATTCGCCTCGACCACCATATTCCCATCGCCGTCGGTCAAGGTCCAGCTCATCTCGTGGGGCCAGGAATCGGGCTGAATGATGACAGTGAAGCCAAGCTCACCATCCGGGCAAGGATCCTGTGCCCACAATGAGGAGGACAAACCGATGGACAGCAGGAATACAGAAACGCAAGTCTTGAGGGTCATGCAGGCAATTTACCCAAGAACCCCACCCCTCCACACAGGGTTGCATCTTCTGCTTGTCAGTGCAGAAGGACCGGAACGTGTGCTATTTTTGGGCCAGCAAACGACGCGTTCATCATGTCACACGATCACGACCATCACGACCACTCCGAAGCGGAACAGAATGAAATCGGGGGACCCGTTGTCCTCGCGCTGTTCCTCTTCGCCCTCGTCATCACGGTGATCTACTTCCTCAGCTGAGGAATTCTCCGGGGCTTCATCATTGCCCCCCTCCAGTCTCCATCTTCTGGCGGCGCTCCCTCATGCGCTCCATGGAACGCTGGCGGAATTCCTCCCGGAGCTCTTCTTCATCCTGCTCGTATCCGCGGCCCATGCCCGTTCCGGTGCCAAAGGGACGCCAATTCGGGCTGAGGTGGTCAGGGTCCCGCTCCGTCAATGTCATTTCCTGGACGAGGTGAGAGGCCCCCGCATAGATGTCCGTGACCCACAGCACGTAGCGGATGTCGACCATGATGTTGCGGCACCGGTCCGCATCGAATCGGACATCGCTCATCGTGCTCTCCCAGGTCCGGTCGAAGTTCAGACCGACCAGATCCCCCGTCGCATTGATCGCCGGTGAACCCGAATTGCCGCCGGTCGTGTGGTTGGACCCGAGAAAGCACACCCTCAGCTCCCCGTCGGCATCTGCATATGGGCCGTATTCACGTTGACCGAGTTTGGCCACGAGTTCTTCCGGCAAGTCGAATTCGGCATCGCCCGGAACGTATTTGGCCAGGACGCCTTGAGCGGTGGAGAATGGCTTGTAGCTGACCGCATCGCGCGGTTCGCTTCCCTCCATTTTACCGAAAGTCAGGCGCAACGTGCTGTTCGCGTCAGGCCAGAAGGTGCTGTCCGGATAAATGGCAGACAAGGCCCTCAGGTATCTGCCCATATCGTCATTCATGGCGGACTGTAGCCGCCCATATTCGTCCCGCACCTTGACCCAGTAACTGTCGCTTGTCTGTCGCGCCCACTCCACCATGTCATCGTTGGACCACTTCTTGAGTCCCTTGCGGTCCCTCGCTTCGAGCATCGCCATGAATTCCCCGCCGTCGTCGAGTATGCTGCCCCCGTACAAAGCGGACGCGATGGCCTTCGCATCGCCCTCTTCAGCCCAAGCAGATGCGGCGATTTCGGGAGCGAAACCCTCCGGCAATGCCGCCATGTATAGAGGGAAAATCCCCGCAAAGACCTTCATGTCCACCTCAGCCCGGTAATCGGGATAGAATGCGACCGCCGCCTCGAGGACCTCAGCAGCCCGGCCCTCGAAAGTGCTGTCCGCGACGGATTTGTCTGCCGCCATGTCGAGAATGTCGCCCACCTGAGCCGCCCAGCGCAGGATCTCGGGTCCGTAATAGAACCACTCGATGAAGAGGGATCGGGCCTCAAGAAAAGGCCTGAGCGCATTGAAATCCTTGGACAGGTCACCCACCACGGTGGTGTATTCATCCAAGCCTTGTCGGCGGATTTCCTTGGCCAATTGAATCTGGGACTGCCTCTTTTCATTGGCTGCCCCGAAGTCAATCAGCCCTTCATTCTGACCAATCCACTTCTTCCATGCATTCGCGATGCGACTCTGCTTGGCGGCATAGGCAATGCGGGTAGCGTCATCGGCCTGCATCGCCGCATTGATGACCTCGAGGCTGGCCGAACGCATCGCAATGCGGGTCGGATTGAGCGTCTCAATCAGGTGCTCGACCTGCTGGGATGGGATGTAGCGCTCGGTTGTGCCGGGAAATCCGAACACCATGGTGAAGTCTCCCTCATCCACACCGTGCATGGAGACAGGCAGGTGGTGCGCGGGGTCCAGCGGAATGTTGTCGTCAGAAGGCGCTGCGGGGGCCCCATCCGGACCGCTGTAGATCCGGAACAATGAAAAATCACCCGTATGGCGGGGCCAGACCCAATTGTCCGTGTCGCCTCCGAATTTCCCGATGGAACTGGGCGGTGCTCCGACGAGCCGCACGTCCTTGAACGTGCGGGTCACGATGATGAATTGCTGGTTGCCATAGAGGAAATCACGCACAACAGCATCATGATCCGTTCCTTCAGTCGCCGAGGCCACGAGGCGCTCCCGCATGGCTTTCTCGGCTTCATCACCCTGCTCCCGCGCCCATTGGACGGAATCGGTCACCTCTTCGATGCGTACGATGAACATGGCCGTCAGCCCCGGATTCACCAACTCCTCCTCAGGGGTCATGGCCCAAAAACCATCTTTCAGAATGTCCCGATCCAGCGTGCTGTGGGACTGGATCTGGCCGAAACCACAATGGTGGTTGGTCAGAAGCAATCCGCGATCGGAGATGACGCTGGCCGTGCAGCCCCCTCCGAACTGGACGATGGCATCCTTGAGTGAACTGCGGTTGATGGAATAGATGTCCTCTGCCGTGAGCTTGAGTCCCATGGCCTGCATGTCCCCCTCGACTGCTTTGAGCAGGGCGGGAATCCACATGCCTTCGGTCGCATGCACCTGAAGGATGCAGCAACTGGAGGTCAACATCAAGGCGACTCGAAGGAGGGTCTTTTTTACGGTCTTCCGGGTGGTGTTCATGCCGGCAAATTAAGGCCCTGTCTCGAGCCTACGGCACACCGCACGCGTCGACTTCAGTGCCAATCCCGGAGTGCCGCAAGCACCTGCTCCAGCGCTTCTTCATCGAAATCAAGGTGGGTCACCCAACGCACGCGGTCCGGGCCGAATGCCGAACACAGGATGCCTTGCTCGGTCAGCGCCTCCACGCATTCGGAGGCCTGGCGTCCTCGGACGAGCTGGGCGATGACAATGTTGGTGTCCACCGGAGCGACACGCTCAACGGCATCATGGCCCGCCAGCAGCGCCCCAATCCGACGCGCCCGATCATGATCCTCGGCCAGCCGGTCGAAATGATGCTCCACGGCGTAGAGTCCGGCCGCCGCCAGAATGCCCACTTGACGCATTCCTCCCCCCATGACCTTCCTGCTGCGGTGTGCCTCCGCAATGAAATCCTTGGAACCCAGCAGCACTGAGCCTGCGGGCGTGCCCATTCCTTTGGACAGACAGAGGGAAATGCTGTCGAACATCCTGCCGTATCGCGTCCAATCCTCCCCCGTCTCCCGCAAAGCATTCCATGCGCGTGCACCATCCAGATGAAACGGCATTCCCATGCCGCGACAGGTCGTCGAAGCCTCGGACAGGACCTTGAGGTCCTGTACTGCCCCTCCACCCTTGTTGACGGTATCCTCGACACAGACCAGCCCCGTCCTCGCGAAATGGCTGTCGGCAGGATTGACCTCAGCGCGGATGACGTCGGAGGGCATGGTGCCGAGCGGCGTATCCACGAGCCGCACGCTTGCCCCGCTGTTTCGCGCGATGCCTCCCCCCTCGTAATTGTACACATGGCTCAACCGGTGGCAGATCACCTCATCGCCCGGTGAGACGTGCACATTGATGGCGATCTGGTTCGCCATGGTTCCGGAAGGACAAAACAGTCCGGCCTCGTGACCGAACCTTTCGGCGAGCAGGTCCTGCAAGCGGTTCACCGTGGGGTCCTCACCGTACACATCATCGCCGGTAGCGGCCTCCATCATGGCCTTCAACATGCCCCGGGTGGGGCGTGTGACGGTATCGCTCCTCAAATCAATCGTCATGGCTTCTTTGAATGCTGGTCTCGCACTGATGAATTACCGACGCTGCAGGCGCAAGGAAGCCTCGGAACCCAGAGCGCTCCAGATGTACTGGCCCGCAGGCAGTCCTGCCGGGTCGACGGGGATCCGCACTTCTCCGGAAGAGGGCACGGCACGCCCGTTGCGCACGGCTCTGCCTGCGGCGTCACGCAGCGTCCATTCACCGTTCCAATTCGGGTCTGCCCCCGTCCACAGGACGGTCCACATGCCCCCACCCAAGAGCGGATTCGGAAAGGCCTGGAGTCCCGTGGCCGGGAATGCCATTTCATCCAAATCGGTCGTGCAATCATAGATGGTAACGAAAATCGCATCGGCGTGCGAGCATCCGAAGGGATTCGAAGCCTCCACGGTGAACGGATAGGTTCCCGGGCCCAGTTCAGCGCCATTGATCACGATGAACTGGTCCACACTGCCATTGCTCCAGATGTAATCCAATCCAGCTGGAGCGGAGAGCACCAATTGCCCGTCGTCGCAAATCGTGGTGTCGGGCCCAAGGCTGAATGTGAAGGCCTCATCCGATGCCTCCATCGTGAATGACAGCGTTTCCGTGCAGCCATTGCCATCCTCAAGGGTCACCGTGTAGCTTCCTTCTCCGAGCCCGTCGACCACAGTGCCTGTCCCCACTGCTCCTGAAGGTCCGTTCCAATTGATGGCGTAGGGCTCAACGCCCCCGACTGCTCCCAACGCCGCACTGCCATCCGGCAATTCCGGACAACCCGGTTGGACAAGGTCCAAATCCACGATGATGGGATCAGGCTCGGTCAACACCACGGAATGGGTCAAGGTGGTCCCGCAATTGGTCACGATCACGGCAGAATAGCTGCCACTGGAGAGCCCGCTGATCTGCTGTCCCGATGCAGTGAAACCATTGGGTCCGATCCACGCGGCCGTGAAATCGGAGCCCATCCCGATGGGATTGAGCACGATGGTTCCATTCGGATCCTCCTCCTTGCCCAAGGCACAGGAGAGGCCATTGGTCACGCTGGTGATCTCTTCCGGCTGGTCGTCCGTTTCCACCGTGATTCCGGCCGTTCCGCGCGCATCTGCCCAACCATCCAATTGAATCAGGTAGGTGGCTCCGCTGTCCAGGCAGCCCGTCCAGAGTGCACTGGCATAGTATGCCCCCGGACCACATCCGCCCGGAAGGTCATCATTCGCTCCAACCAGCGTGTATGTGCTGAAATCACCGCAGTCTTCCGCCTTCCACAAGGCAAGCTGGGTATCGAAATCGGTCGTGTCCGTGCACGCGCTCACCCGGCAATTGCCGGCAGTGGCGGTGAAATGAAGCCAGGCTGAACCGGTCACGGCACCCTCGCACCACCCCCCGTTGATCTGGCAGCTGTAAACCCCTGGGAAATTGGGCCCTCCCGGTTCACCATAAGCCGCTGTGCAGCTGTCATTGGAGACCACGACGACTGGACCATCGACCACGACCTCCACCGCACCACAAGGCGAATCGTAAGCCGGGCCGAACAACTCGAAGGGGTCCAGAGTCCAGACATTCCCGACGCCAGTCCCGGGGAAACTGTGGGTGAGCACGCCGTCCGCATAGATTTCGAAATAGGTGCCCCCGTCGCCGTAGCTGTCCACATGATGCAAGTCCAGGGCTTCACCCGGGGTCCCGCAGAGGGTATCGAGAATGAACGTCGCATTGGACGCATACGCGCCCGGCTCTGCCCCATCCGTGCCGTTTCCACTGCAGCCCACATCGGCCGCATTGCCCCCCCAGTACAGCGTGTTCACACCGCAAGCGGTCCCCTCAGGGACGAGTTCCCAATAGAGCTCGTAGCCCCAAGCGTCCGTATGGATCCTCATTTCGAACGGACTCTGGCCCTCCGGACAATCCTGGGCCAGCACTGCGGGAATCGCGATGAACGTCGCACAAGCAAAAAGAACGGGGAGCAGCTTGGAAATCATGGGGACAAAATAGGGCACGACGGACATCGCTTGCCTTAGATTTGCCGCCCCATGCGCATTTTGCTCTCACCTGCGAAGACGTTCAGGACCGAAGTTTTGCCCGTGGATGCCGGCGCCAGTCAACCGCTGTTTGGCGGGCACGCCGAATCGCTCATGAAGTCCCTTTCCCTGATGCAGGTGAGCGATCTGATGGACACCATGGAAATCAGTGCGGATCTCGCAGAGGAAACGGCCAAAAGGCACCGGGACTGGGGAGGCCCTGTTCATCCGGGAAACGCCCGCACCGCAGTGCTCGCCTTTCACGGTGAAGTATACCGGGCTTTGGGCGCAGAGCGCTGGAATTCCAGCGATTTGGCCCACGCACAGGAAAAACTGAGGATCATCAGCGGCTTGTATGGCGTTCTGCGACCGCTGGACCTCATCCAGGAATACCGCCTCGAAATGGGGGGGCGATGGGCACCGGATGACCACGCGAACCTATATTCCTTCTGGGGTGACCTCCTGGCAGAACAGCTCGCCACGGAAGTGGAGGATGACACCATCGTGAACCTTTCGAGCCAGGAGTACTTCAAGGCCATTGAACGGCCTGCCCTCAAGGGAAGGTTCATCCACATCCAATTCAAGGAGCAGCGTGGTGACAACTTCAAGATGATTGGCACCTACGCCAAGACCGCCCGTGGTCGCATGGCACGCTACCTCATCCAGGAACGCATAGAATCACCTGAAGCCATCTGTTCTTTCAATGAAGACGGCTATGTTTTCAATCCGGCGTTGAGCGGGGACGCCAATTTCATTTTCACCCGCCAACTCAATATCCCATGAAAATCCAACCGATTCACAACATGGTCTTGGCCTTCAGCCTGGTCCTCACGCCCCTTGCATGGACCGGCTGTTCCGTCAACGGTCAGAACACCCCCAATCCGATTATGGAAAACAACAATGACTCTCTGAGCTATGCCCTTGGTGTGCTCTTCGCCACCAACGTCCAAGGCCAGGGCATCAAGGATTATGTGCCCGCTCAAATCGCACAGGCCTTCGCCGACGTGCAGGCAGGCAATGCGAACATGACGCCCGAACAAGCCAACGAATTCGTGCGGAGCACCATGCAAGCCTTGGAAGCCAAGGCCGGTGACGCCAATCTTGAAGCCGGACAAGCCTTCCTCGCGGAGAACAAATCCAAGGACGGCGTGGTGGAGACCGATTCCGGCCTGCAGTACCGCGTTGACCGTGAAGGTGACGGTGACAGCCCCGATGCCAATGACCGCGTCACCGTGCATTACCACGGAACCCTGATCGACGGCACAGTCTTCGACAGCAGCTACGACCGCGGGCAGCCGGCCACCTTTGGCCTCAATCAGGTCATCTCCGGATGGACCGAAGGATTGCAGACGATGAAGAAAGGAGGGCAGACCACGTTCTACATCCCTTCGAACCTCGCCTATGGTCCCCGCGCGACAGGCGATGTCATCGGCGCCAATTCCACCCTTGTGTTCAAAGTGGAGCTGCTCGAGGTCGAGCCGGCCGACTGATTTCAAAGAAATATTCAATCCTAAGGGCGAAATTTTCTGCAAAGGAGATTTCGCCCTTATTATTTCAGGCTTCAGCCATCGATTATATACGCCTGGGTTTTAATTGTAACTGTTTGAAAAACAGCATGAAGGCAGTTTAAACGTGAAAATTGAAACCTGAACTTGCAAACCGGAGTACGGGAGACAAACAACCTGTTCCAACATGCGTTTTCAGGCATCCTTCCTTTCGATTCTATTTGCCGTCCTCTCGACCGCAGCCCTCCAAGGTCAGACCGACCGTTGCCAATCCGCCGAATTGCAGGCGGCATTGATGGAGGACACGACCTTCGCCCGAAGCTACTTTGCCTTCGAAGCTGCCCTTGCCGAAATGCAAGGCAGTACACTGAGGACCACCACCCCCCATGTCCTGCCCATCGTCGTGCACATCATGCACGATGGCAGTTCAATCGGTTCAGGCTCCAATTTGTCGGAATCACAGATTCTCAGCGCGATTGATGCGCTCAATGCAGACTTCCAAGGAGAATTTGGCGGTGCGGACATTGACATCGAGTTTGAGCTGGCATCGCGCGATCCGGAAGGAAACCCTTCCTCCGGCATCACCCGGACTGATGTCGCGGCCGTCATACCCAGCTTCGCTACCACGGGCATGGTCACCAACAACCTCCTGGACCCCGCCGCGGAACTCAATGTGAAGGCATTGAGCCAGTGGCCTGAAAGCGACTACATCAACGTCTGGGTCCTCTACAAGATCAACAGTGGTGCGTCCCCTCTTGGATTTGCCTACCTCCCCCCGACATCCGGCATCCATGATGGCATTGTGGTCCATCACCAGGTATTCGGCGTCGGAGATGAATACGACCTGATGGTCAATTTCGATCTGAATCGCACGCTGACCCACGAACTCGGCCACTATCTGGGTTTGCTGCACACTTTTGCGGGCACCAGCTCATGTGCGGATGAGTCGAATTGCTCTTCTCAAGGAGACAAAGTTTGCGATACACCACCTACGACCGGTGCCATCGGATGCTCGCCCATCTCATGTCCTGAGACCATGGTCGAGAATTTCATGGACTACTCGAGTGACCAATGCATGCATTGGTTCACGGAAGGACAGCGCACGCGAATGAGGAATTCGTTGGAGAGCTACCGCTCATCGCTGCTGACCAGCGAAGGCACCATTCCTGTTTCCGCGGTGGATGCCGGAATCACCTCGATCGAAGGCATCCTTGGTTCAGGCTGTGCCGCAACGGTGGCTCCTGAGATCTTCCTTCAGAATTTCGGCAGTGACATCCTGACCGAGGTCACCATCCAATTTGCGCTCGATGGTGGAACGGAGAACACCCTCAATTGGACCGGAACGATCGATGCAGGAGACAACGAAATGATCCTGCTGCCCTCATTGTCCGCAGGCGCCGGCACCCACGAGCTGGTCATTTGGACGGATGTACCCAATGACGGCTATGGATTGAATGACACCATGATCGTCTCCTTCGACGTGTTGGAAGGGGACTTCCTCCAAATGGACATACAGTTCGATGCCCTGCCGTATGGAATTGCCTGGTCGATAGAGAATGTGGACAATGGTGAGACCATCATGTCCGGAGGGAATTACACCAACGGTGTTTATGCAGGCACGCAGATCTCCGAGAGCAACTGTGCCGTCAATGGGTGTTACGAACTCACCGTGACAGACCTCTTTGGCAATGGAATGCATTATTGGCCTCCGGGATGGTATCAGCTGACGGACTCGGATGGCAATACGCTCGGCGCCGGTGCTGGGAATTTTGGCGCTCAACAAGTGCACCCCTTCTGTATTTCCGGCGGTTCTATCGAACCGTGCACAGACCTCAATGAAAATAGCGTTTGTGACTTTGACGAAGACATCGTGATTCCGGATGTGCCGGGCTGCACCGATCCGGAAAGCTGCACCTATGATGCCGCTGCGAACACCGACGATGGCAGCTGTGATTACCTCGATGTGCTGGGCACATGTGGTGGCGACTGCACCGGGGATGCAGATGGTGATGGCATCTGCGATACCGCCGAAATCGCCGGCTGCATGGATGCCGATGCATGCAATTACGATCCTTCGGCCACGGATGATGCCGACAATTGCTCCTACCCTCCCGTCAACTTCGACTGCCAGGGCAACATCACGGTCGTGATCGATGGTTGTACGGACCCTGCGAGCTGCACTTTCGACGCAGGAGCCAACACCGATGACGGCAGTTGCGACTATCTGGATGCCCTGGGGGTCTGCGGTGGCGACTGTCCGGGAGATGCCGACGGTGATGCCATCTGTGACAACGCGGAAATTCCGGGCTGTACGGATTACCTCGCCTGCAATTATGATGCTGCCGCAACGGATGAGGATGGCGGTTGCGACTATCCTGATGAAGGGCTGGATTGCGATGGCAACCCGCTTGTGGTCGTAGAAGGCTGTACCGACCCGCAAAGCTGCACCTTCAATGCCGACGCCAATACGGACAACGGCACCTGTCTGTACCTGGATGCCCTCGGCGATTGCGGTGGCGACTGTCCCGGTGACGCTGATGGTGACAACATCTGCGACAATGCCGAGATTCCAGGCTGCACAGACATTGCGGCGTGCAACTACGATGCCGCGGCCACCGATGATGCGGGAAACTGCACCTATCCGCCGACCAACTATGATTGTGACGGCAACATCACCGTGGTGGTCAATGGGTGCACCGACGCGGCAAGCTGCAGCTACGATGCCGGTGCGAATACCGATGACGGAAGTTGTCTCTATCTCGACGCCCTAGGAGAATGTGGCGGCGATTGTCCCGGCGACGCCGATGGAGACAGCATTTGCGACAATGCCGAGATCCCCGGTTGCATGGACGCCACAGCGTGCAATTTTGACGCTGAGGCGACCGATGACAATGGTGCCTGCAGTTACGCCGACCCCGGGCTCGACTGTGATGGCAACCCCCTCATCGTGGTCGAGGGATGTACGGATCCGCTGAGCTGCACCTATGATGCGGAAGCCAATACCGAGGATGGCAGCTGCGAATACCCCGATGCCCTTGGAGAATGTGGTGGTGATTGCGCCGCCGATCTCGACGGAGATGGGATCTGCGACAATGCGGAGATCCTGGGGTGCACGGATCCGCTGGCCTGCAATTTCGACGCCACGGCGACAGAAGAGGATGGTGGTTGCGCGTATGCGGCGGAAGGCTTCGACTGCGATGGAAACCCACTGGTCGTCGTCGAAGGATGCACCGATCCCGAAAGCTGCACTTATGATGCGGAAGCCAATACGGAGGATGGCAGCTGCGAGTACCTCGACGCCCTCGGCGAATGCGGCGGCGATTGCGAAGCCGACCTCGATGGCGATGGCATCTGCGACAATGCGGAGATCCTGGGGTGCACCGATGCCGAGGCGTGCAACTTCGATGAGGAAGCCACGGAGGAAGATGGTGGGTGCGAATACGCTGCGGAAGGCTATGACTGCGAGGGCAACCCCTTGACCAACTCAGTCGAAGACATGCAAGCCGGCCCCATGTCACTGACGAGCTTCCCGAATCCGGTGGAGCAGGGCGGCCCGATCAGCTTGCAAGGCCTCCAAGGCGCCGGACCCTGGTGCGTGGAACTGTGGGATGCTTCAGGAAGACTGACCCGTCAGTTGCGCGTGGGGGCCCAGGATGGATTGCTCGGCTGGTCCATGCAGTTGCCGGCACCCGCAATTTCAGGACTGTACATCATCCGGGTGCGCCCTGACGCCCCGGGGCATCATCCCCCGGCAATCGGCCGCGTACTGGTGGATTGACCCCTCAGAATGAAAATCCGAACAGCGCCGCAGCACTCCACTGCGGCGCTGTTGCGTTGGTATCGGTCTCCGACACCGGTCGATAGCGAACGGCCCATTTCGCCCACGGAGCATGCCCCTCCGGTTTTGAGTTCGAGAGGAATTCGGCCAAGTGCATCGCGACCTTCTCATCGGCAAGGTCCCGCCAAACCCTGACGGTATCGAGCGGCAAAAGCAGCCTCTCCCCATCTCCCAGGTCATCCTCCGCTTCTGTCGCCACCGTCCGATAAGACCGCCATACATCGCCGGCCGGATACCCTGGAGCCATCAGCCATTGATGCAACGTATCGGAACGCGGAGAGGGGCTTTCCATTGACTCGGCCTTTCCGGGCAGCCCAACCGCCTCCAATTCCACGGCTGCAAACGGCAGGACCTCCCCACGCCCCCAGAATGCCGTGACTGCTTCATGCACATCGTCCAGTTTGAACTCCGGGATCTTGGGGGGTCCTTCCAATCCGAACAGGCCCCGTTGCAACCCATTGATGGGCTGCCGAAACTCCTGATGCAGCAAGGACGGCTTCCCTTCGGAGGCCTCGACCCACCAGGACAGCGTTGCACCGGGGCTTCCAATGATGCCGTTGCAGCGCAGCGTATCTGCTCCTCTGCCGCTTGACGACGGCGTCATCGTGACCGGGCCCTCCACAAGGGGATGCCCCATGGCCAAGGTCCGCAACGCCGGCCGGACCACGGACGGGTGCTCCGCCAATTCCAACTGCACGCGGACCAGTGCCTCCGAAGGCGCCGCAATGCACAATGCCAGATACCCCAGGCCTGTGATGAACGCCATCAAGCCGAACCACAGCAATGCCTTCATGAACCAGCCCCTCTTGTGGGAACGGGCGGAACCGTTCTGATTTCACCCATCACCGAATCCCTGCGTCCAAGGACCACCACGGTCAGGTACTCCGAGAGCAATCCCCATCCGTATCCTGTCAATTGGATCCTTGCCGCCCTCGGCGCCAAAAGGGCCACGAGCAGCGAACGCGATGTGACGCCCGCCTCTATGCTCAGGGCCAAATGCCAGATTACGTAAGGAAGCACCGGTGCGGCAGCCCACATCGGTGAACGTCCGAAATGGAACAGAAGCAATGAGGCGGGCAGCATGCCGGCCACATAGGCCAGGAATGCGGTTGGCATCCAATGGAGCGGCTTCAGACTGCCCGGAAAAAACCGGCGGATGTTGACCCGCGCCCGGCCAAAGAACTCCACCTGTTTTCGGAACTGGCCGAAATCCGTTCGGCGCTTGTGATAGACGTGGGCCCCTGGAATCAATGCACTCTTCAGACCGTGTGCGATAAGGCGCATGGAGAACTCTATGTCCTCTCCCTTGACCGTGATGGCATATCCCCCGCTCACCTCATAGGCCTTCCTGGAGATGCCCATGTTGAAGGAGCGCGGGTGGTAAGCCCCTATGGTGTTCCTTCCACCGCGAATGCCCCCTGTGGTCAGGGGTGAAGTCATGGCGTGGCTGATCGCCTTCTGAATGGGGGTGAACGAGGGGTGGGCGGCGTCAGGACCTCCGTAAACCTCCACCTCGGGGTGCCGATCCAGGAAATCCTCCACGATTTCGAAATAGCGCATCGGAATCAGACAGTCCGAGTCGAATACCACCAGCCATTCTCCCCGGGCACGTTCAAACCCGAAATTCCGGGTGAAGCCCTGCCGTTCATTCTCCTTCCAGAAATAGCGCAAATCGAGCCTGTCCGCGAATGATTCAACGATGTCACGGGCATCCTCCGTACTGCCATCCTCCACGACAATGACCTCGAAATCCCGCTTGGATTGCCGCGTGAGACTATCCAGCAGTTCCCGGATTTCTTCGGGGCGGTTGTACAGGGGGACGATGACGGAGAATCGCACACCCCGAAAGTAGCATCCAACTCAGGGGTGACACACCAAAATGACATCCTGCAGCCGCTATCTTGCTTCCGTGATCACCCAAGACGCCCCCATTCTCGGCTTGCTCCTCGCTTGCCTTGCCCTCGTTTTCCATACTTCGAGACTGCCCCGATTCTCAGGCTTCTACAAGTATGTGCCCGCCCTGTTGATGGCCTATTTCCTTCCGGCCATCCTCAATTCCACCGGCATTATTGAAGCCGGCGAAGACAGCAGCCTCTACTATGTGGCCAGCCGGTATCTGCTGCCGGCGAGTCTGCTCATGTTCTGTCTCTCCATTGACATCAAGGGCATCCTCAATCTGGGCCCCAAGGCGCTGATCATGTTCTTCGCCGCCACTTTCGGCATCATCATAGGCGGCCCCGTGGCCCTGTGGCTGGTGGGCCAGATCCGGCCGGACGTATTCGGGGGTGATGCCCCCGACGCCCTGTGGAGGGGCCTGTCCACGATTGCAGGCAGCTGGATTGGCGGAGGCGCCAATCAGACGGCACTCAAAGAAATTGCCCAGGCTCAGGATGATCAATTCAGCGTCATGATCATTGTGGATGTCTTCGTGGCCAACCTCTGGATGCCCTTTCTGCTGATCGGGGCCGGCATGAGCGCCGTGATCGACAAAAAACTCAAAGCCGACTCCTCTGCGGTCGAAGAGCTCAAGCAAAAGGTGGAAGATTACCAAAGCAGCATAGCGCGCATCCCCACGTTCAACGATCTCATGGTCCTCCTCGGAGTGATCTTCGCGATGGTGGGGCTGGCACACCTGATGGGCAACGGCATCAGTTCTGGCATGGAGTCATGGTATGAACGGTCCATGGCCGCAGACCCCGATTCATTCGTCCGTTTTCTGGGTTCTCTTGCCAGCTCCTTTTTCTGGCTCGTGTTTCTCTCGACCATGTTCGGCGTGGGCTTGAGTTTCACGCCCATGCGCTCATACGAGGGCGTAGGTGCAAGCAAACTGGCCAGTGTGTTTCTGTATGTCCTGGTGGCGACCATCGGTGCCAAGATGGACATTGGTGAGCTCATTGCATCATGGAACCAATATTCGCCTGTTGTCATGATTGGCCTTTTGTGGATGTTGGTCCATGTGACGGTCCTGCTCACGGTCGCCAAATTGATCAAAGCCCCGTTCTTTTTCGTGGCGGTTGGCAGTCAGGCCAATGTGGGCGGCGCGGCCAGCGCCCCGATTGTGGCAAGCGCTTTCAGCCCTGCATTGGCTCCTGTGGGCGTGCTGCTCGCCGTTCTCGGATATGCCGTCGGCACAGTCGGAGCCGTCGTCTGCATGGAAATCATGCGCTATCTGAGTGCGGTCGGATGAAATAGGTGGTTCTCCTGCGATCGATGCTGTCTTTTTCTCGCACGATCAAATCCTGCCCAAAGCCCATCTGATATTCTTGATTCACCATTCTGATGGCCTGTGCGCGCCTGGATCGTTTTGACTCTTCCGAAGTGTCTTCATCCAGGCCCAGAAAGGCATTGATTTCGGCTGTATCCATGAATTTCTTTCCGCACGAAAGAAATGAAGCCGTCAATGGGCTCATCTCCGGATATTTGGGCCGATCAGGCCTCTCTCCCTCTGCTTGCAGGGATGCCTGGCTCTTCCTACTTGATTGCCACACTGTAGTCCTCCTACCCGCAAGAAACGCCAGGGCAATCAACACCGAAGCAAGCGTGGGTTTCCATAGCCATTCCAACGCTCCATAATCCAACTCCACATCTTTCTGTTGTGTCCTGGGCATCACAAATGGAATGGCCTCCTTCAAACCTTGGGCGAACACACTATCGACATTCCATGACAACAACGTCGAACGCTCTTGCCCTTGGTTCGTCGCCTTTTCAACCGTGAAAATCCCTGCACGGCCCGTCTCAATCCAATAATCTACAGCCCGCTCAAAACCAAGCCTCCCCCAATCGACTAATTCCAAATTGAACGCATCCGACACCACCACCATGAGATCGGATTTCCGGATGATGACCGATTTGTGCAACCCGTAGACCATGAAATACTCTTCAAGATCTACCCTGCCCGTCCTGCCCGACAAATAATGCTCCAATACAGGGTTTACCACCCCCAATTCCGTCCACGACAACGAGTTCAAATCCAAGCTGGCAACCTCGTACGGAAATTCCTCCTCACCCCATCCCTTCTTCAAATCTTCAACAGGAATGGCCACCACCCGGTCTCCCGAACCATCGAACCAGCACAATTCGTTTGTCACTGCATGAGGAGCATTGACGCATGGTTGCAATTCCCACTCGCCCGTACCCGGAACAAATTCAATCAACTTTGAATGTCCCTCCCAGAATCCCCGCCCCCCGAGGGCATAATATCGATCCTTCCAATAGAAGTGATAGGCATAGTAGTTGAACCCATGATTGTGGCTTTTACCTATGCTGGTCCCTGCAGAATCAAGGACCACACGCATGTCTTCCTCCCGATTGAACCAAACACCTCCTGCGCCTGCCGGCATCTTGAACGATCCTGAATCAAACCAAATCCTGAAACTGTATGCGGAATCAGCGCTGCCAAACATCGCTATCGCATTTTGGACGGCCTCCGTATCCTTCCATGCATCCGGATCCATGCGGCGCAGGGGATTCTGGCTGATGAGTCCCCCCACCTGCATCGCAAAAAGCAGACTACACCCAACTCTCCACATTTATACAAAGCAAATGCACAGATCAATGTGCGTGCAAACACAATTCAGTGTGATGCGTTTCCACGTATTGGCATTTACCTGAATTCACACAATCAGCAAATGAAGACAGTGAATCCCAAGCATGAAAACCCTCGCCTCACATTGCGTGATAACGCATCTCCGTTCGCCGCCTACAGCGACGAATATGTGCTGGAATTGCCCGCTGAGCACAGGTTCCCCATGCCGAAATACGCACTCCTTCAACAGCAGTTGTCCTACGAAGGCATCATTGATGACTCACATTGGATCCGGCCGGCTCCGATTCAGGACCACCACATTCTCCGATGCCACCCCCCAGACTACCTCAGCAAGCTGAATACCGGCACATGGACTCGACAGGAACAGCGAAAATCAGGATTCCCCTGGTCACACGCCCTCATCGAAAGGGAACGCATCATCATGGAAGGCACCCGGCGCTGTGCCCTCATCGCAGCGGCCGGAGGTGTTGCCTTGAATATCGCTGGAGGCACGCACCACGCCTTTGCCGATCGAGCAGAGGGATTCTGCCTGCTCAATGATCTCGCCATTGCAGCACACCATCTTTTGGACCTCGGTGTGGCACGCATTGCCATCATCGATCTCGATGTACATCAAGGCAACGGTACGGCCAGCATGACCCAAAATGAGGCCCGCATCTTCACGATGAGCATGCACGGGGCGAACAACTACCCCCTGCACAAGGAGATCAGCACGTTGGACATCCCACTGGAGGACGGCACATCCGATGAACACTACCTCAAGGAGCTCGACAGCGCCCTGGATTGCATCATGGAGACTTTTCGCCCGGAAGTCCTGATGTACCAGTGCGGTGTGGATGTGCTGTTCACGGACCGTCTGGGCAGACTTTCGCTCACCATGGAGGGGTGCAAGCAACGGGACATCATGGTCTTTGACGCATGCCGATCGGCCGGAATAGGAGCCGTCTGCGCCATGGGTGGAGGATACTCGACCGAAGTCAACACCATCGTGGACGCTCACCTCCAGACCTTTCGCGCCGCGCGCGATGCCTGGACATGAGCCCCCCGGTTACAAGATGTGTCCTGTAATTTCCTCTTTGGCCCTCATGTAATCCTCATTGTGAGGATTGGTGGGCATGATGACAGGCACCCTGCGCTCCACCGCAATTCCGTGGGTGAGCATGGCCCTTTCCTTCTCAGGGTTGTTCGTCAAGAGGTGAATTCTCTTTACTCCGAAGTGCTTCAGGATTGCAGCCGCATCCGCATAATCGCGTTCATCCTCGCGGTGTCCCCGCGCCACATTCGCCTCGAATGTATTCATCCCTTCATCCTGCAGGTTGTAGGCCTTCAACTTCTCCACCAAGCCAATTCCCCGTCCTTCCTGCCGCAGGTAAATCAACATTCCCCCCTCCTCCTTGAAGTGCTGCAAGGCCGCGTGCAACTGGGCTCCACAATCACACCGCTTGCTGGCAAAAATGTCTCCTGTCATGCATTCACTGTGGATTCTCACAGGTACATGCGCTCCGGCCTCCACCGCCTCCCTTACCTCTCTGTGCAACACCACATGTGGAGTCCGGTCACCTTCCAACCCAAAGGCTGAAATGAGATAAGCACCCCACTCGGAAGGCAAACGGCTCGTGACCAGCAATTCCATGGGGCAAAATTACGACTGCCCTGCCTCGAAGCTCCTCATTGGGGTCACCAATCATGCCCATAAAAAAAGGGCTGCCCATTCAGGCAGCCCTTTTCCATTCTCAAAGAGATGGCCTTATTCGCAAGCCTGTCCGAAAGCGCCGAGGATGACAAGCAGGTCACCGACCGCCGTAGATCCATCACCATCAATGTCGGTGGGGCAATCACTCGCTCCCGAGAAACTGCAGGAACCATCCTCACTGGTGGCCGTCGCATCATAATTGTCTGCGTCAGGATAAGTACAACCGAAAACAAGAGGAGTCGCACAAGATCCGTCATCCGATCCCGCGAAAGGACTGAACTCTGCACTGAGCGGGTCGGTACATCCCGCACAGGCATCACAGCTGTTGAAGCAAACCACATCGAGTGTCATATTGGCGCCATCCACCGTCACCAAACGGTTGAATCCTCCGAGACCATTGTCCTCGCCACACTCTGCAGGAACTGCTTCCTGTCCGGGCCAATCGTTCCCGTTGATATAAATGAACTGATAGGAGCCGTTGGCCAACTGCAACGTAATCTCGTACAAACCGAGGCCTGGTGTAGTGAGCATCGTCGAACCGGGAGACCAGCCTTGGAATGCGCCTGCAACATGGACGCCTTCCACTGCCACACCGCCGGCATTGTTCATATCCACCCTAAAGGTGACCAGGTAGGAGCAGGAGCCATCGTCAAGCAGCGCTGACTCATCGTAGTTCTGAGCGCCAGCATCGGTGCATCCCACAGGGGCATCACAGGCGTAGCAAGTCTCCCAGCACACCACATCGAGGGCAGCGGCACCCGCGACATCAAGCGTGCGGTTGACGAATCCATCAATCGTACTGGTGCAGGTTTCCGTGCCAGTGAAGAACTCCTGGTCCGACCAGCCGTCCACGGTGAACTTGTACTCGACCGTACCGATGCCAAGATTAACCGTCACCTCGTAGATGTTGTCGGCATCAGCATCGGTCATCTCGATGCAACCGCCACACCATCCTGCGAAGCTTCCATTCAGGTTCACGGTTCCCCAGCCGCCGTCATAGCCATCCATGTCCACCTTGAATGTGACAGGATAGAGACAGGAGCCATCATCAGCCGTGGCAGCGTCCGAGTAATTCGAAGCTGCAGAATCCATGCATCCGAGGATGTCACTGCCCTCACAGTCAGAACAGCTATTCCAGCAGACCAAGGGCTCACTCTGGTCCCCGGCCACTTGCAAGACGCGGTTGGTATAGCCGAAGTTCTCCGTCACACAACTTCCGACACCTGCCAGGTTCTCCTCGGCACTCCACCCGTTCACCGTGTACTTGTACTCATAATAGTCGTAAGCCAACTCGATGGTGGCGCTGTAAATGCCGTCTCCATCCTCATCGAGGAGCGGGTTGCAAGGACCGCACCATCCATTGAA
>CALLLH010000015.1 GCA_938082505.1 uncultured Flavobacteriales bacterium | reverse complement strand
CGCGTCAGCTACCGCCTGACCCTGGACGTCGATCCCATCTTCGAAGGGGCCCGCGCCGGTTACACCTCGATGGCAGGTTCGCTCATGCGCGCCGGCACCGCCAGCCGCACCAAAGCCGAAATAGATGAGGCCGTGGACCGCATCGGAGCCAGCTTCGGCACATCGGGCTTCGGCATGAACGGCCGTTGCCTTGTGCAGCACAGCGAGACCCTGCTCGAGATCATGTCGGACGTGCTCATGAACCCCACCTTTCCAGAGGAGGAACTCGAGAAGGAGCGCAAGCAGACCCTGAGCGGTTTCGCAAGCAGCGCCACCGACGCCAACCAGATTTCGGGCCGACTGTCCCGCGCCATGTGCTTTGGCCTCTCCCACCCCTATGGTGAGAGCTCGAACGAGACCACGGTACAGGCCATCACCCGCGGCGACCTGCTCGAGCATTACGCTTCCGTCTGGAAGCCCAATGTGGCCTACCTCGTCGTCGTCGGCGACATCACCCCAGCCCAAGCCAAGAAGCAAGCAGAGGAGTACTTTGGGGATTGGCGCCCGAATGAAGTGAAGGCCCAGCGCTTCCCACGCCCGGTGCCTCCTGCGGGGAACCGCGTATGCTTCGCCCCGGTTCCGGGCGCTGTTCAAAGCGTCATCAACATCACCTTCCCGGTGTACCTGAAGCCGGGCCATCCGGATGTCGTCGCCGTGAGCGTGATGAACACCATGCTCGGCGGATTCTTCGGGAGCCGCCTCAACCAGAACCTGCGTGAAGACAAGGCCTACACCTATGGCGCGCGCAGTTCCGTAGGACCGGATAAACTCGTCGCCAACTTCAGTGCGCGTGCCAGTGTTCGGAACGAGGTCACAGACAGTTCTCTCGTCGAGTTCCTTTCCGAAATCCGAAAAATGGTCGACAGTCCGGCCCCGGACAGCACACTCCAATTCGTCAAGAACTACTTGAACGGCAGCTTCGCCCTCTCGCTTGAGCGACCGGAGACCCTTTCTCGGTTCGCCCTCAACATCGAGCGGTACGGCTTCCCGGATGATTACTACGCCACGTACCTCGCCCGATTGGACGCCGTCACCGTGGAAGATGTCCAGCGCGTCGCCCGCACATACCTGCGCCCGGACAACATGAACATCACCATCGCGGGCAACCGCGACGTAGCCGACGGTTTGGCCCGGTTCGCAGCTTCGGGTCAGGTGGAATTCTTCGATGCCTTCGGCGAACCCCTGAAGGATCTGGATCCTGCCCCTGAGGGCATGACCGCGATGGACGTCTTCAACGCCTACTATTCCGCGCGTGGTGGTGCTGAGAAATTGGCCAAGGTGAAGAGCCTCATGACCATAGGGACCATGGCCGCCGGTCCGATGGAACTTGTCATGGAACAGGGCCATCTCAACGGTGGCGCCGGCTACAACAAAATCAGCGCCGGAGGCAACGTGATGCAGGAAACCCGTTTCGACGGCACGAAAGGAAGAGAAACCGCCATGGGACAGAACACGCCCATGGATGAGAAAGGGGTAAAGAATGTCCAGCGCAATCACGACCTCACGGAATTCCTCCACCTCTCCAACTACGGCCTCAGCGCAGAACTGCTCGGCATCGACAAAATCGACGAAGCACCACAGTACCTCGTGGAACTCCGCCTTGATGGCAAGGTGGCCGAAAGCCACTGGTTCGATGTCGCTTCCGGACTTCGGACCCGAACGGTGCGCAGCGAGAGTTCACCCAGAGGCGACATGTCGGTCACGCTTGATTACGGCGAGCCCACCGAAGCCAAAGGCATGCTGTTTGAAGGCAATGTCACCATGTCCACGTCGGGGCAGCAAATGAAGATGACCCTTTCAGAGATCAAGGTGAACGCCAAGATTGATCCGGCCACCTATTCGGTAGAATAACCCCCGGTGGACGAACAGCCCCTCATCCACCTCTCCGGCGCAAACCTGCACCAGGAGGAGCATGTCGTCCTGCGCGGCGTGGAACTTCAGGCCCGCGCCGGAGAATTCATCTACCTCATCGGCCGGACAGGGTCGGGCAAGAGCAGCCTGCTCAAAACCTTGTATGGAGAGCTTCCCCTCACCAATGGCGAGGGCACGGTTTGCGGTGTGGACCTGCGCCATCTGAAGCAGCACAAAGTCCACCTCCTTCGACGGAAACTCGGCATCGTCTTCCAGGACTTCGAACTCCTGTCCGACCGCACGGCCCAGGACAACCTGCACTTCGTACTCAAGGTCACCGACTGGAAGGATCCCGCCGATCGGGAACGCCGAATTGCCGAGGTGCTCGAAGATGTCGGGCTGGAAAACAAAGGCTACAAGATGCCGTTCGAGCTCAGCGGCGGCGAGCGCCAGCGCCTCGCCATCGCCAGGGCGCTGCTCAATTCACCTGAACTGATCCTCGCCGACGAACCCACCGGGAACCTCGATCCCGAGACAGCCGAAGGCATCCTCGAACTCCTCCACAACCTGGCCCGGGAAGGCCGTTGCGTCCTGATGGCCACCCACAACCACGGTATCCTGCAACGGCACCCAGGAAGGGTGTTGCGCTGTACCGAGGGCAAGCTCCAGGAAATGGCCTCAAAGCCGACGGCAGTTCATGGCTGAACATGCCCCCCTCACCTTGGCCATTCCGATTTCAGGTGATGCCCATTGCGAACCCCTGCGCAGAACGTTGGAGGGGGCGCACCGCGCTCTGGGGGACCAGGAAATTGAAATCCTGGTGCAGGTGGCTCAACCGGATGCGCCCGCCATCCGCACCTTGCTCGAAAATCACCCCTCCACACCCCGCGGAGAATTCCAACAAGACCGAGGGATCTACGATGCCATGAACCGACTCGTGGAACGCGCCACGGGCGATCGCATCCTCTTCCTTGGGGCCGGCGATGTGCCCCTCTCAGGTTTGGGCCGTGCCCTGCAGCGGTGGAGCCACGTCGATGACACACTCGAACTGGGCGGGGTGCGCATCCCGGATGCGGAACCCGGTGTGCCCCGGCACTACCCCCCGAAATGGGACCGGGGATTGCGGTGGCGCAACATCGCCCACCACCAAGGCATCGCCTATCCCCTGCAGTTGATCCGGACATTCGGTGGCTTCCCGCTGGAATACCCGGTTCTCGGAGACTATGCCCTCAATCTCGACATGTGGCAGGAATCCGTCCAGGCCCGTTGGAGCTTTGGCGAAGATTGGGTCAGCGCCGCACCAGGCGGCGTTTCCCGCAAATTCACACCGGCATTGTATGCCGAAGAACTCCTGATGAAACAGGCCGTACTGAAACCCGGGCTCACCAAAAGCCTGCAACCCCTCTGGATTGGTTTCAAATCGCGCTGGAAGCGTCAGCGCAGGGCGTGAATCGCTTGCAGCAACACCGCCGCATGGGCATTCCAATGGTGGCGTTCCGCCACAGCCGCCAGATGCTCCTTGGCCGGCATGGATTGCTTCAGTCTGTTGACGGCATCGGCAATGGACTGGGCTATGGCTTCCGGCCCTTCCGCTGCCGACACCACGGATCCAACACCTTCATCCGACACGAATCGCCCGGCCACCGGAAGGTCGGAGCAGACTACGGGAATCCCTGCATGCACATAATCGAACAACTTGTTAGGTAGACTGAATCGGTAATTGTCGACCGTCGGTCGGTCCAGTGACAAGCCCACGTCGGCCGTGGCCGTGCATCGCCTCAGTTGTTCAAAAGGCATCCTTTCATGAACGTGCAGCCGCTCGGATACCCCGAGTTCGCGCCCCACCGAGCGGGCCTCTGCGTGCTCCGGCCCGGCCCCGATCAACGCCAAGTGGCATTCCGGCAGATGGACCAAAGCCCGCACTGCATCCAAGGCTCCCCGGTCGCGGTCCATGAAGGCCCCCTGCATCAGCAGCACCATGCGATCCTCCGGCCATCCCAAGGATGAACGCGTCATGGGAACCGCCGGCTTCATGCGCTCGGGCACATTCGGCACCACCTGGACCTGCAGGCCATATCGGGCGCGATAGGCCGCTGCAATCGCCTCGTTCACCGTCAGCATGCGGTCCAACGCGGAGAAACACCGCCGTTCCCACCAAGACCACAGCGCCTTTCGAACCGGCCTTCCCTTCAATCCCTCCGCCTCGGTGAACCACTCATGGCTGTCATAGGCCAAGCCCCATCCCCATTTCCGCGCTGCCCGCACGGCAGGCCCGAGTGTATCGAGGTCATTTGCCCAGACAGCCCTGCATCCGCCCTCGTTCCTGATGCGGCGCAGGGCGCGCCACATTCCCCATTGCAACAACAGATAGAACAACGGTCCGGAGCGGATGCCGAGCCACATGCGGCGACTTCCATAAGGACGACCTATGCTCCAGGGGTCCTTCCGGCGCAAGCGCCTTCCGATCAACACGGGCTCCCAGCCCGCATCCACCAGCGTCGAACAGGTCTTTCGGACCCGCTGATCGAATTCAAGGTCGTTCGAAACCAGGACCGCGATGCGACCCTGTCCCATCAGGCGGACTTCAACGCGTCCATTTCCTCTTTGAGGACCAGCTTGGTGTACCGCGGGAAATCTCCGTTCATCATCCAACCGTAATAACCCGGATCCCGCTTGAGCACATCACGAAGCCGAACCCCGCGGTATTTCCCGAAGTTGAACGTCACATGATCCTCATCATCGAAAACGAAACGGCCCGCCAAATCCGCGTTCCGGCCGCGACTTCCGAACTCCGCGATCCCCGGCACATCCTGAGGCATTGGCCCGACCGTATCCCCCTTTGAATCCAAGATGGTCCGGTCCTTGTAACGGCTGAGCTGCTCTGCAAAGACCTTGAGTGTGGCTTCGATATCCGGCAACGCCTCATGTGCGTCCGCCAAATCCTCGTCACAATAGAACTTCAACGCCGCCCGGAGGGTGCGCTGCTCCATCTTGTGGAAGATGTTCTGTACGTCCACGAGGTGACGGTCGGTCACCTTGAATGCAATGTTGCAACGCAAGAATTCTTCGGCGAGAAGCGGCACATCGAACCGGTTCGAATTGAACCCTGCGAGGTCACACCCTTCAAGCCAACGGAACAACCTCGCCGCAAGCGACGAAAAAACCGGAGCGTCCTTGACTTCGGCGTCACCAATCCCATGAATGGCGGTAGACTCCGCGGGAATGGGCATTTCAGGATTGATCAAAAGGCGTCCCTGCCCCTGTGCCTTGTCCGGGCGCATTTGCCACTGGCCATCCGGCATGACCTTGATGAAGGCCATTTCTACAATACGGTCCGTGGCCACATCCGTTCCTGTCGTCTCCAAATCGAAGAAAACCAGCGGACGCTCCAGCGCTATGGGAAGATCAAATCGCTCCATCCGGCGAAGATGGGGAGGATCAGCCGCGTTTCTCCACCATCGTCCTGGACAGGGAGAACTTTGCGAACTGATAGTTTCGGTACTCCTCGGCCGCCTTCACGGCATCGCCTTTGTAATCTGGCCCTGCCACGCCCCAATCCAGCACGATCTGGTAGTCGACGCCTACTTGAAGTCCGCGCTTCGCCATTTCCGTGATCATCGCATCCCGGGCATTCTCCGCGCGCATTTTGGCCAATTGCTCATTGGTCTCATACGCCCGTTTGTTCTTGACCGGCACGAACGACGCCGACCCCTCAATCTGCAGCACCGGCACTTCTCCGGCCATATTGCGCTCGACGATACTGAGCGCCATGCTCACCACTTCCCTCGATCCAGATTGGGTCATGTATTTCCCGTAGCCGAATTCGACCTGCTCCGTCGTGGCCGCAAACTCCACCATGGTCACCGGCGTCGCCACCTCCACCAGAGGGGCAGGCTCAACGGAAGCCACAGCAGGAGTGTTCCCTTCGTTCACACCATCAGGCTCCAACTCGGCAGCAACTGCGACTTCCGATTCCTCCACCTCCGTTCCTCCGGCGGCATTGGAATTCGACGCAGCTGCGGGTGAGGCTTCAACATCCTGCACATCGGCCACGTCATCCGCGAAGGCATGACTCGGAACGACGACATCTTCCGACCGAACAGCAGATGACGGCACCACAATGGCCGGATCCGAGGCACGACCCAATACCTCCAGCTCCTCCTCGACCTCAGGCGCACTGGCCAAGACTTCAGGATGCTCCTCCATCGGTTCAGCCTCGATGGCGGGCTCTTCCGGCCCGACATCCCAACGGAACGGCGCCAACCTGAGGACTTCCTCTGCCGCTCCATAGGCGGCATCACAACCGACGGACACTTTCCGCTTCAACAAAGTCTCGCCTTGTCTCACCCAAGAAAAAGAGTATTCGCGGCATGGAGGCAGGGCAGCGAGAAACTTGCCCGTCTGCTTCCTGGCGCGAAACACCCTGAAAATGGCCGAGCCCGCATCCAAGGAGCGCACCTCCATCACATCTCCATCCCTCCATGCGAGCACTTCTCCGATCATGACGGCCAACTCCTCTCCCGGATCTTCCTGGAATTCCACCTTGTAGATGTTCAGGTCGTCACCGCCACCGCGCGTACTCGAGATGTAGCCCGCACTGCCTGAGGCATCCAGCGTCAAAACCGCTTCGTTCCCCGGCGTGTTGAGGGGGTGTCCCAAATGCTCCGGGTCACTCCAGCTGCCATTGTCCAAGCGCTTGCACCGGAAAAGATCAAAACCACCCATGCCCGGATGTCCGGTGGACGCAAAAATCAAGGTCTGCCCATCTGAACTCAGGACCGGACTTTCCTCCTCGCCCAATGTATTGATGCGGCGCCCAAGGTTCAAGGGCTCCGACCAGGTGCCATCCGGCAGCTTGACGGTACGGTAGAGATCACGTCCGCCCTGACCACCGGGCCTGTTCGAGACGAAAATGCGCTCCCAACCGTCAAAACGCTCCGTCATGGACGTCTCCCAATGGCGTGAGTCAATCGGGAACCCCAATTTCTCCTCCTGTGTCCATCCCCCCACATCATCCTGGGACAATTTCCAGACACTGCCTTCATTCCTGTAACTCTGGTAAGCGAGCAAAGCCTCCTCGTCGCCGATGATGCCCACCGTCGTCACGTCCCGTCCCGGGGTTCCGATATCCAGACGCACCGGCTTGGACCAGCCATTTTCAACCTTCATCGAACGGTAGATCCGACCTTCCCCATTGCCCCTTTCCCCATCGCGTTCGCGGTGAGAGGTGAAATACAGCGTCTCACCGTCAGGTGAAACGACCGGAGCATAATCCGCTTGCGGACTGTTCAGGGAAGCCATGGATTCGATGGCAACATTGAGCGGCTTGCGCACACAGTCCATGGCGAAAGAGCATTCCTCGACAACCTCCATCGCCCGCTGATGGCGGTAATCCCGCTTGGGGAAACGTCCGATGATGACTTCGGCCAACGCCTGCGCCTCCGCAAAGTGATAAGAGAACTGCAACACCTCCAAACCCAGCTCCAAGGCCTCCTCAGGCGGCAACACTTCATCAATGGCAAACGCATTGTACCGGTTCGCGAAAGGACCATCCACGGCCAGGTGCACCAAGGGCACCGCCTCGGCCAACCTTCCGGGAAGGGCCCTGAGACAGAGCGCTCGCTTGAACGCGAAATTCCGGTTGGTCGGGTTGTCCGCGAGCAGAGAAGCCATCAGGACTTCTGCTTCGATCCAGTTTTCTTCAATGATGAGACGGTTCGCTTCCGTGTAGGTCTCGGCCACATTCATCTCGGCATCGCCTGATTCGCCTTCGATGCCCTCAGCGAGCATGAGGGGATCGGGCCATCGGTCATTCCAATCCATCTGGCCTTGGGCCAAAAGACAGAGGGTGCTGACCATCGTCAGGAAAGTGAAACGCATCATCATCGGAAACGCCAAATTAGCACTTGGCTTCGGTGAAATACGTCAACCAACGGCGCATATTACCGCAGGTAAAGTCCTACAAATCCACAAGTTTTCCTCAAACCGGAACCCTGTTCGGGTCAAACGATTCGAGATAGTCGGCCACACGGCGCACGAAACTGCCACCCAGCTGACCATCGACCACGCGGTGGTCGTAACTGTGCGACAGGAACATCATGTGGCGCACCGCAATGACATCGCCTTCTTCGGTCTCCAGGACCGCAGGCTTCTTCCGAATGGCGCCCAGGGCGAGGATCCCCACCTGGGGCTGATTGATGATGGGCGTCCCGAACACATTGCCGAACGTGCCCACATTGGACACAGTGTAAGTGCCCCCGCTGATCTCATCCGGCTTCAAGGCGCCTTGTCTGGCCCTCTGGGCGAGGTCGTTCACGAGGGTCGCCAGACCATTGAGGTTGTAGCGGTCCGCATCGCGGATGACCGGAACGATGAGGTTGCCTTCCGGGGTGGCGGCCGCCATGCCGATGTGGATGCCCTTCTTGAGGACGATCCGGTCGCCATCGACCGAGGCATTGACACCCGGGAAGTCCCGGAGCGATTTCGCTACGGCTTCGATGAAGAAGGGGGTAAAGGTCAACTTCTGTCCGGTCTTCTTCTGGAATTCCGCCTTGTGGCGATTGCGCCATTCCACGATGCGGGTCACGTCAGCCTCAACGAAAGAGGTCACATGCGGACTCGTTTGGACACTGCGCACCATGTGGTCCGCGATGAGTTTCCTCATCCGGTCCATTTCCACGATTTCGTCTTCACCGCTCACAGAGACCGCCGGGCCCCGGGACACTGCGGAAGCCTCGACCTTGCGCGGCGCAGAAGTCGGAACCACCGCTTGGGGTATCGGTTGGACCGGCCCTGATGAGCGGTTGCCCAGATAGGCCAACATATCACCTTTGGTGACACGGCCTTCCTTTCCCGTGCCGGGGACGGCATCCAATTCCGCTTGGGAGATGCCCTCCTTCTCGGCAATGCTGCGCACCAATGGACTGTAAAACCGACCTCCACTCATTCTCGCGGGACGGCCTCCCGGTGCCGCTCCATTGGCGGCCACCATTTCCAAGGGCGCAACGAGTTGTTCGACCACTTCGACCGGAACATCCACATCGGCCTGGGGTGCCGGCTGGGGTGCCGGAGCAATCGGTGCTGCTTCCACTGCAGAGTCAGCCGCAGATGGCCCCGCTTCGCCCTCGACCGCAAATTCCGCGATCGGCTGGCCAACCAGTACCACATCCCCCTCGGCGACGAGATGCTTGACCACCACCCCATCTTCCGGGGCGGGAACTTCTGAATCGACTTTGTCGGTCGCGATTTCGATGATCGGCTCGTCGGCACTTACAGTCTGGCCCTCCTCAACCAACCACTTGATGATGGTTGCCTCGGCCACACTCTCGCCCATTTTCGGTAGCAGAATCTCCATGGATGTATTGCCCGGAGGGGGTGTTTTGAACACAACAAAGGTAGGCACCACACCACCTTAGCCTTGGGCGATTTGAATCAATCCATCCGCAAGTTCATCAACAGCTCGGCATCGCGCATCCAACCGAAGTCCGATGCATACCGCAAATCCAATCGCCGCGCCTCTTCGACATGATCGGCGCGACTTCCGGTACCGGCATACAGGATGCTCTCAGGCAACCCGGGCAACCGGTCGTCCCCTTCCCATCCCCCATGGAATCCCAGCCACGTTGCCCTGCCCCGAAGAACCCGCATCGCATTTCGACGAGAAAACGCCGACCCAAAACGGCCCTTGCCTTTGCCAAGCAACAAGACGACCAATGAGCTCAACACATCGAACCTGCGCTTGACCCTTCTCCGATCCGGCCTTCCCAGGCCATCAGCACCCCACGAAAGCCGCGCCGCAGGAGCCCCCTCTCGACGGGTCCCTCCGAGTGCCAACAACATGTCCTCCGGAACCATCCGCACATCCCAACCCCGGTCCTCCCCGGAGCGGATCATTCGCATCGCTGCCGCCCCCCCCAGGCGGGCGTCATACAGGACCAGGTCACAACGGTCCAGCGCCAAGCATTGCGCCTCCGTGGTGGCGGAATCCAATTCCGTCAAATCCAGGGAACTCCCGTAGGAGGAGCGCACCCATTCCGCGAGTTCCCCCCTCCGAAGTGAAGAGGACACGATCCCGACATGGGGCCGCGCCGTGCGCCACCTAAAAACCGACGGCCTCGAGACCACGAGAACACCGCGCAACAAAAGGGGCAGAACGACCATGAAAATCGCCACGATCAATGCCGACAATCTACTGACTCTTAAATATTCAGGAGTAACAGAATAAAGTATCAATAGAGACAGTCCGCCAACGAGGCCGGCCATCAGGATCCGCAGCCTGTGGAAAGGCCGATCCGCCGATCCGAACCACACACCAGACCACCAGACGGACAGCACGGACAGCATCACCAAGACCAACTTTGGCCGCACCGGATGCACCATCATGGCCCACTTCCCGTGCAATTCCAATACACCCCAGGCTGCAGCCGCTACCAGGACGAGATCCAGCATGGGCACCGCGCGGCGAACGACCTGGGCATGCAGAAAGGCCGAAATGGCCCGCATCCGGATTCCCAGACGGATCATCCACCGCATGGCCAACGCCTGCCCCCCTGCGAAATGCTTCTGGGCGAAGATCCGCATCGCATCGTGGAATATCCTGACATAGGAAAGGCTGCCCTTCTTGGTACTCTCACCCTTGAAGTGGACAATAGGCGCATCGCTGTAGTAACGGTTGACCCAACCCGCTTTCAGTATTCTGACACTCAAGTCAATATCCTCACCATACATGAAGAAGGCATCATCGAGCAACCCCACCTCATCCAGCGTCTTCCGCCGCATCCACATGAAGGCGCCACTCAGGACCTCCACATCCGCAGTCTCATCCGCAGGCACATGCCCGAAATAATACCCGTTGAGCCGCTTGCTGCCCGGCGCAAAACGCCACAGACCGCTCAACCGGCAGAAGCTGGCCCAGGGCGTCGGGATCCCGCGCTTGCTTTCAGGCAACCAGGTTCCCGTTCCGTCGTACATGGGCACACCCAACCCTCCGATGGACGGGTCTGAATCGGCGTGGTCCAGCACTTTCGAGAAGGTGTCCTCAGAGACGATGGTGTCGGGATTGAGCAACAACACCCACTCACCCCGGGCCCGCTCCATGCCTTTGTTGTTGGCCGCACTGAAGCCCAGGTTCTCCTCCAGCGCTAAAAGCTCGACTTCCGGGTGATGAGAGGCAACCCAATCCACTGACCCATCAGAACTTGCGTTGTCAACAACAATCAGTTGAAACTGACCCGGCCCCAAGCGAACTCCTGCTTTCAATGCGCCCTTGATGCAGAGGGACAAATAGCCCTTGACATTGAAGCTGACGACAATGACCGAAAGCTTCATGACATGGAATCATTGACCCCGGACTGGGCGGAATAAGGCAATCTCTGCTGCAGCGAGCGAATCAAAGTCAGCTCATCGGCATACTGCAACTCATCCCCCACCGCCACACCCCGGGCCAAGGTGGTCACCTTGACGGCCGATCCACGCAGACGCTTGTCGATGTAGAAGGCGGTAGTATCGCCTTCCATGGTGGTGGGAAGCGCGAAGATGACCTCCTCAACAACCTCGGAATGAGCCCTTTCAACCAATGTTTCGATGCGCAGATCTCCAGGCCCCACGCCGTCCATTGGACTGATGACCCCACCGAGCACGTGGTACCGGCCCTTGTAATGGCCCGTCCCCTCGATGGCGAGCAAGTCACGCAAGTCCTCGACAACCGCGATTCTGCTGCCATCCCGACGCACATCGGCACAGATTCCGCAGGTCTCCTGCTCACCGAGATTGCCGCAGGTCGTGCACGACAGGACACCTTCCTTCATCTCCTGGATCGCCTCGGTGAAGCGGCGCACCTCGTCCTCGGACCTGCCAAGCAGATGCAAAGCAAGACGCAGGGCCGTCCGGCGCCCGACACCCGGCAATCCAGCAATCTGATCGACAGCGCGATCGATGAGTCGTGAGGGCATTTCCACAGCCGCGAAGTTAACCGGGATGACCCGTCTGCAGCACGGCACACCCTTCCACCGCCCGCGAAAATGGCGGCCCTCCTCACCTTACAGCGCGTGACGCAGACAAGCAACCGCGGTCTGAACCGCTCGACTTAGCTTGCCGGCATGGGAGTGCACCTCATCGCCGCGGTCGCCGTCATGGCCTACCTCGGCCTCCTCTTGTGGATCGGACGCCGCACAGGCCGGCACAACACCATGTCCGACTTCTCATTGGGCGGGCGCAGAAGCCCCTGGTGGGCGGTGGCCTTCGGGATGGTTGGAACCAGCCTGAGTGGCGTGACGTTCCTCTCCGTCCCGGGATGGGTTGGTGACCAACAATTCGGCTACATGCAGATGGTCATCGGGTACCTCTTTGGCTATGCGGCCATTACGGGCATCCTCCTCCCACTCTACTACCGGCTTCAATTGACCTCCATCTACCGTTTCCTGGGCGACCGCATCGGCGGCAATGCCTACCGAACCGGAGCCGCCTTTTTCCTCCTGTCCCGCAGCATCGGTGCTGCATTCCGGCTGTATCTGGTGGTGCTCGTGCTGAACGAGACCCTCCTTCCCCCGGTGGACCCGGGCCTGGGCTGGCTGCGCCTCACGCTGCTCATCTCGCTGATACTCGCCGTGATCTGGGCCTACACGCGGCGAGGCGGCATCTCCACCGTGGTCTGGACCGACACCCTTCAGACCGCCTGCATGCTGCTCGCGGCAGGCACCACCGTGGTCCTGATCGGATCGGAGCTCGGACTCGGACTGACCGAAATTCCGGGTGCCATTGCCTCTTCCGGCCACGCCCGGTGGTGGTTCTTCGAAGATTGGGGAGCCCCCAATCACGGGGTCAAGCAGCTCATTGCCGGCGGCTTCATTGCCCTGTGCATGACTGGTTTGGACCAGGACATGATGCAGAAGAACTTGAGCTGCCGCTCCCTGCGGGATGCCCAACTGAACATGGCCTCCTTCTCGGTTGTCCTCGTCTTCGTCAACCTGCTTTTCCTCGGGCTTGGGGCCCTGCTGCTGATGCATGCCGACATGACCGGCCTCCAAGTGGACAAGGCCGACCTCCTCTTTGCCCGTGTTGCCTTGGACGGCGGTCTGGGATACGCCCTTCCCGTGCTCTTCCTCCTCGGCCTGGTCGCAGCGGCCCTGTCCTCCGCCGATTCCGCCCTGACCGCCCTGACCACTTCGGTATGCGTGGATTTCCTTGGCATGGATGACGACGATGAAACGCAGAAAGAGGGCCGTCCTGGGCGACAATGGGTCCACCTTCTCGTTTCGGTTGCCGTCGGCCTGATCATCCTGCTGTTCCATGCCGTGAACGACACCTCCGTGATTGCGGCTTTGTTCAAGATCGCGGGCTATACCTATGGCCCGCTGCTGGGGCTTTTCGCCTTCTCTCTGTTGCGGAAGGCACCCAACGCGGAATTGGACCGGGAAGTCCTGTCGATCGCGCTGCTGGCCCCCATCCTGGGCTGGGGAATCGAACAGTGGGCCTCTTCTCGGGGCTTCAGTTTCGGCTTCGCCTTGCTTCCGGTCAATGGGTTCCTGACATGGGCCGGTGCAACGTTGGTGGCCCTGGCCTCACGAAAGGCCTGATGTCCAACGTAATTTTGCCCCTTCAATACGCCAAAATGGAACCCCGCACGTCAGAACTGCTTGGAAGGCTGAGCGAATCAGCGACCATTGCCATGAGCCGCAAGGCACGAGAACTCAAGGCTGCAGGCCGGGACATCATCAGCCTATCGCTGGGAGAACCTGACTTCGACACGCCGGATGCCGTCAAGGCTGCCGGAATCCAAGCGATTGAGGACAACCACACCCACTATCCACCGGTGCCGGGATTCGCAGATGTGCGGGAAGCCATTTGCGCCAAGCTCCAGAGGGACAATGGCCTGTCCTACACCCCCGACCAGATCGTGATCTCCACGGGGGCCAAGCACAGCCTGATGAATGTGGTCCTGAGCCTCGTCGACGCCGGTGACGAGGTCATCTTGCCCACACCCTATTGGGTCAGCTATGCGGACATGGTCAACCTCGCCGGAGGCCAGGTGGTCGCCGTCCGCACGGGCATTGCCCAGGACTTCAAAATGACGGCATCCCAGCTCAGGGAGGCCCTGACCGAGCGCACCCGCATCGTCATGCTGAATTCCCCGAACAATCCTTCGGGCAGCGTGTACAACAAAGCGGAACTGGAAGCCCTGGCCGAGGTTTTGCGCGAACATCCGCATGCCATCGCCGTCTCTGATGAGATTTACGAATACATCAATTTCACCGAACAGCATGCCAGTTTTGCCGGCCTCCCGGGCATGATGGAACGGACGGTGACGGTCAACGGGGTTTCCAAAGGCTTTGCCATGACGGGCTGGCGCATCGGATACGTAGCCGCCCCACTTTGGATCGCGGCTGCCTGCACCAAACTGCAGGGGCAATTCACCAGTGGCGCCAGCGGCATCTCCCAAAAAGCCACGGCAGCGGCCATGCAGGGCGGACCATCGCTGGCACAGGAGATGAAGGCGGCCTTCCTCCAGCGCCGGGACCTCGTCATCGAAGGACTCCGGGCCATCGACGGTTTCGAGATCAACGTCCCTAAAGGCGCCTTCTACATCTTCCCGGACGTGTCCGCACTGTTCGGAAAATCCCATGGTGACCACACCATCACCAGCGGGCAGGACCTCGCGATGTACCTTCTGGAGGAGGCCGAGGTGGCCACCGTGGGCGGAGACGCCTTCGGTTCTCCCAATTGCATCAGGATCAGTTACGCCGCGTCTGAATCCCAACTCAATGAAGCCATCCGGCGCATCAGCGATGCCGTCGGGAAACTCGATTCATGAGCACCGAACAGCACTGGCATACCGCCTGGTCCCCGGAAGATTGTGAACGGGTACTCACGGCCCTCGAAGGGGCGAAAAACCTGCGCATTCTCGTCGTGGGAGACTTGATGGTGGACGCCTATCTGCTGGGACGGGTCGAACGCATCAGCCCGGAAGCCCCCGTGCCCATCCTCAGGGCGCACCAACGTGAACGCAGGGCCGGCGGCGCAGCCAATGTGGCGCGGAACCTGAAGGCGATGGGTGTGGAAGTCACCGTAGCCGGCATCATCGGCAAGGATCAGGACGGCGAGGACCTCATGATGGAATTGGCCCGACTCGAGATGGACACCCGTGGCATCCTGCCGCTCGAGCACCGCAGGACCACGGTCAAGACACGGGTGATGAGCGGAGGCCAGCACCTCCTCCGCGTGGATGAAGAGGACGACATGGACCTCGACAGCGACGCCTCCCAGCATTTTCTGGAAAAGCTTTCGGCAGTCCTGAAGACTGCTGATTTCGATGCCATCCTGATCGAGGATTACGACAAGGGTGCCCTGTCCCCGACCGTCATTGAAGGCCTTCTCGGCATGGCCCGGGAACGTCAGATTCCCGTCACCGTGGACCCCAAATTCCGACATTTCGACCTCTACAAAGGCGTTGCGCTGTTCAAACCCAACCTCAAGGAACTCAAGGACGGCCTCGGCCTGCTCTGGGAAAACGGAGACGCGGACGCCATGCAAAAAGCCCTGACGGAGGGCCTTGACCGTCTCCAATCGAACTGGCAACCCGAGACCATCCTGCTGACCTTGTCGGAACTGGGCGTTCGTGTCCGAACCGCCATGGCCGACGTGCAGCAACCGGCACATCCCAGGGAGATCCTGGATGTTTCCGGGGCCGGTGACACCGTCATCGCGGTGGCCACGGCGCTGCTGGCGCAGGGACTCGACCCAGTGTCGATGGCGCAGGTCGCCAATCTGGCAGGCGGACTCGTCTGCGAGAAACCCGGCGTGGTCCCCATCGACCCCGATGCACTGATGGCCGAAGTGCGCCGCCTCCCGATACAAGCATGACCCTCAACGACATCCGGGAACGCGTCAATGTCTTCCTCCATCCGAGGAGGGACGGCGTGTTGCGGGTGTTCAGGACACTCAATGTGTTCGTCACACTGCTGGCATTCTCCAGCCTGTTGGCCTATTACGGCTATCCGCTGCAATCCAGCATTGCCAAGACCCTGATCGCGGTGATCAAGGCGGGGTTTGGATTCTACATCCTGCATTTCATGGTCCGGTGGTTCTTTGATTTCCACCCGGTCCGGTTTCTCAAGCGCCACGCGTTCGAGGCCGCCATGATGGCCACCCTGATACTCGAAGGCCTCAGCGACCTGCTGACAGGACAGGTCTTCCTCGGCAGGGCACTTTCGCCTTTGGGCATCGAATCGGTAGAGGATTGGACCGTTTGGTTCGTCCAGGCCTATTTCCTGGTGGTCCTGATCATCGAAATTTCGGACAAGGCGCGCACCCTTCCCCGGTTCCGCTTCCATCCGGCCACCCTGTTCATCTTTTCTTTTCTCTTCCTGATCTTATCGGGCACCGGCCTGCTGATGCTGCCAGAGATGACCGCGGATGGGCTCGGGATGTCCTTTTTCGATGCCCTGTTCACTTCCACCAGTGCCACCTGCGTCACGGGGTTGATGATCGAGGACGCTGAGACCTTCTTCTCCCACAAGGGCCACGTCGTGTTGATGGTCCTGATCAAGCTGGGCGGCCTGAACATCATCGCTTTCGGCTCGCTCATCGCCGTGCTTGCCCGATTCGGTGTGGGTGTGCGGCAACACGAGGTCATCGAGGATTTCGTCAACCGCGGCTCCATCCTGGGCAGCCGGGGAATGCTGGGCCGCGTCATCCTGTGGAGCATCGCCATCGAGGTGGTGGGCGCGCTGATGCTCTTCATCTTCTGGCCGGGCCAGCTCTTCGACGGTGCAGGTGACCGCCTGTTCAACAGCTTTTTCCTGTCCATCAGCGCCTTCAACAATGCCGGAATCTCTCTTTTCTCAGGCGGGCTGGCCGATGCCAGGGTCGGCAGCGCATGGCTGGTGCACTGGACCGTCACATTGCTGGTCTTCGTCGGCGCCTTGGGCATGGTGGCCGTATTCGACCTCTTCGGCAGGGACAGCCTGCGCGAACGCATGAGCAAGCCCTGGAAGCAAATCGGTTTCGCCACCAAGATTGCGCTCTACTACTCCATCGCATTGGTGGGATTCGGCGCCATCAGCTATCTGCTCCTGGAGTCGGGCCCTGGAGGCACGCTCGATGGCATGGGCTGGACCGGGCGCATCACCACCGCAGTGTTCCAGAGCGCCACCCGCACGAGCGGCTTCAACACCGTGGACATCGGCGCCATCGGAACACCCATGTTGTTCCTGCTCATCATCCTGATGTTCATCGGCTCCTCCAGCTCCTCAACCGGCGGGGGCATCAAGACGAGCACCTTTGCCGTCATCCTGTCCGATGTGGTCGGCACCATCCGCGGACGTCAGCATCCACAGCTCTTCAGGCGCACCGTGAGCATCACCATGCGCAGCCGGGCATGGGGAGTCCTGATGTTCTTCATCGTCGGCAACGTAATCGGAACCTTTGCGTTGACCCTCACCGAGCCTCACATCCTGGCCGCCTCCGACCGCGGCTTCATTCAACTGCTTTTCGAACAGGTCAGCGCATTGGGAACGGTGGGACTCAGCACGGGGATCACCTCGGATATCAGTGACTGGGGACGGGGCATCCTCATCGCCAGCATGGTTGTAGGAAGGGTCGGGACCCTCACGGTGGCATTTGCCTTTTCCCGTGCCGCCGTCAGCAGGAACTACAAATACCCCGAAGGCCACACCATGATCGGCTGAGGGCGAGCTTGCACCACACCATGGGAACCCCAATCAAACCCTACGAGGATGGCGCCGCCAAAAAGGCGCAGGTGGCGCGGATGTTCGACAACATTGCCCACCGCTACGATTTCCTGAACCACTTCTTTTCTCTGGGAATCGACAAGCTGTGGCGGCGCAAGGCCATCCGGAAGATGCTCGCCCGGCAACCGCATGAGGTGCTCGATGTGGCCACAGGCACCGCCGATTTTGCCATCGGCACCGCTCGGATGGACCGTGACATCCAGGTCATCGGCGTCGACATCAGCGCAGGAATGCTGGACATCGGCCGAAAGAAAATCCGCAAAGCCCAACAAGAAGGACGCGTGGAACTCGTCCTGGCAGACGGCGAAGCCCTTCCCTTTGAAGATGACCGGTTCGACGCGTTCACGGTGGCCTTCGGCGTCCGGAATTTCGAGCACCTCGAAGCCGGACTCAAGGAAATGCTCAGGACACTCAAACCCGGCGGACACGGGTACATCCTGGAATTCTCCAAACCCAAGTGGTTTCCCATGAAACAGCTGTTCTGGCTGTATTTCCGCTACATCATGCCCACGTTGGGCAAGTGGTTCTCCAAGGATGCCTCGGCCTACACCTACCTGCCTGAGTCCGTGAAAGCGTTTCCCGAAGGAGACGCCATGCGGGACATCCTGCTCGATTGCGGATATGCCGGGTGCACCATGTACCCCCTGACCGGCGGAATCGCCACCCTGTACGTCGTGGTCAAGGCATGAACCTCATCGCAGCGCCCTCTGCCCTCTCAGGACGCATCGTGGCGCCTGCTTCGAAAAGCCACATGCAGCGTTTGCTGGCTGCCGCGCTGCTGGCCGAGGGGGAAAGCTGGATCCGAAACCCTTCCGATGCCGCGGACTGCCTCTCCGCCACCGAAGTCATCGCCGGACTCGGGGCCGATGTGGAAATTGGTTCGGATGCACTGCGCATCCAAGGCGGATTGGCGCCGAGAACGCCCGCATTGAACATCGGCGAGAGTGGCCTTGGCTTGAGGATGTTCGGCCCCATTGCCGCCCTGTCCACCTCCCCCTTAACCCTCGAGGCGGAGGGGTCCTTGCGTTCCCGACCGATGACCCCCATGGCATCGGTGCTCGGCGCAGCAGGGGTCGACATCGCCTTGGACAATGGATGTCCCCCCGTTCGCATCAAGGGCCCGCTGCGAGGCGGCCGCTTCAACATGGACGGAAGCCTGTCGAGTCAATTCCTGACCGGTATGCTCATGGCACTTCCGAGGGCCGAACAGGATTCCATCATCCAGGTCTCAGGCCTGCAGAGCCGCCCATACGTGGACATGACGCTGGAGGTCATGGCCGCGGCCGGAATCATGAGCCATCACGAGGAATACCAGACGTTCACCATTCCGGGAAATCAACTGTACACCCCATTCGATGCAACCGTCTCGGGAGACTGGAGCGCCGGGGCCTTTCTCCTGATTCTGGCGGCCTTGTGCGGCGACCCCTTCCTCGAGGTCGACGGCCTCGGCAACACCCCAACGCAAGCCGACCAAGCCGTAACTGGAGCCCTCCTGCTGAGCGGGGCCAAACTGATGCGCACAGAATCCGGCATCCGCATCGACCGCGGACGGCGCAGGGGTTTCCGGTTCGATGCCACCCAATGTCCCGACCTCTTTCCTCCGCTGGCAGCCTATGCCGCCTTCTGCAAGGGACCTTCTGAAATCAAGGGGCTCCACCGTCTGCGCCACAAGGAAAGCGACCGTGGACAGGCCATCCAAGAGGAATTTGCGAAAGCGGGCATCGAGGTCATCCTCGACACGGAAAAAGACACCTTGGCGGTCAAGCCGGGCCCGATCCAATCTGCACGGATGGACGGCCGCAACGACCACCGCATGGTCATGGCCGCCGCCGTGCTGGGGCTGGCGGGCAGCCCGATTGAAATCGTGGGCGCAGAAGCTGTCGCCAAGAGCTACCCCGCTTTCTTCGATGCATTGTCGGAAGTTGGTGCCAACTTCGGTCGAGCCTGATCAAGGACTTCAGATCTTGGACCCGTTGACACGGTTCATCAGCCCCACCAACTCCCGCATGCTGGCCCCAGCCCGCCAATTCCTGCTTGCACTCGGCGGTTGGTGGCGGGCCTTCGGATACATGAGGCACCATGGACTCCGTCGATTCCACCTCGCGGGGCCGGGAGCCCTCCTGCTGATCACATGGGCCGGAATCGGCTTGTCCGAGCGGCTGTCGGCATGGCTCCGGTCCTCCGTGCTCGAAGGACTCGCTTCCCTTGGATTCAATCCGGAGCCTCTTGCCGCGTCCCCGGATGCGGGTTGGACCCAAGTCCTGTTGTGGAGCGCCTCCTTGCTGGAGTGGATGCTGGAATGGGGTGTGGCCCTCATGGTGCTGTGGCTCAAGGTCAAGGTGACCAAGTATCTGCTCCTCACCTTGATGGCCCCCATCATGAGCGCTTTGGCCGCAGCCGTGCGCAACCGGGAAACAGGGACCTCCGTCCCATTCTCTGTCCGCCAGCTCATGAGGGACCTTCTCCGCGGTCTCCGCACCGCCACCGTCCTCCTGTCCGCAGAAATCGCGCTGACGCTGGTCCTTGCATTGACCACCCTCCTGCTGTCCATCTTGGCAGCCCCCCTGGCCTTCCTGTTATCGCCGGTCCTGCTTGTGCTCGGTTGGGTGATCGGTGCCTATTTCTTTGGCGCCGCTGTCTTTGACGCCGTCTACGAACAGGCAGGATTGGACTGGAGTTCCTCCCTGCGCACAGGCTGGAAGGACCGTTACTCCCTCATCGGCATTGGCGCCGTTTTCTCCCTGCTGCTTGCCGTCCCCTTCATTGGAGTGCTGCTGGCCACCTTGCTCGGCCCGATGCCGTGCACAGTGGCGGCCGCCCGATTGACTTTTCATCCCGTCCCATGAACATTCATTTCATCGCCATCGGCGGCGCGGCCATGCACAACCTGGCCCTTGCCCTTCACGACCTCGGACATCGAATCACCGGCTCGGATGACGCCATCCACGACCCGAGCCGCGCCCGTCTCGAGGCTGCGGGGCTGCTGCCCGAATCCATGGGGTGGCATCCCGAGCGCATGGGGACCGACCTCGACGCCGTCATCCTGGGCATGCACGCCAGGAAGGACAATCCGGAACTCGCGCGGGCGCAGGCGCTGGGCCTGCGCGTGGTCAGCTATCCAGAATACCTCTTCGACGTGGCACGGGAACAGCACCGCGTCGTGGTGGCAGGCAGCCATGGAAAGACCACCATCACGGCGATGTTGCTCCATGTGTTGAATCGGCTCGGGCGCACGGTGGATTTCATGGTGGGCGCGCAGCTCGAGGGTTTTGACCGCATGGTGCAATTGAGCGGGGCGGAGGACATCCTCCTCGAAGGAGACGAATACCTGAGCTCCCCCCTTGACCTGACCCCCAAATTCCACTGGTACCGACCGCACCTGACCATCCTGACCGGTGTGGCATGGGACCACATCAACGTCTTTCCCACGCCGGATGTCTACCGGGAACAATTCGTCGAGTATCTGATGCGCATGGAACAAGGGGGCGCCGTCGTGTGGCATGCGGATGACCCTGAATTGGCCCAGGTCATGGAAACCGTGCTTCCGCGCAGACCGGACCTTCGGTCCATCCCCTACGCGATGCCGGCCCATGCCTTCGAGGATGGAACCCTCGTGCTCGAACGGGCTGAAGGCCGCTTCCCGCTGGGCACGGTCGGAGAGCACAACGCACTCAATACGGCCGGAGCACTGGCGCTGTGCGGTCAGTGGGGCATCTCCGCGTTGGATTTCCTTGATGCCGTGCGCGACTTCACCGGGGCCGCCGGACGGCTGGAGCGGAAACTGGATCTCCAGCTGCCATCGGGGAGCTGCACGGTTTTCCGGGATTTCGCCCACGCACCATCCAAAGTCGAGGCCACCACCCGATCCATCAAGGGACAATTCCCTGACCGAAAGGTCATTGCCCTCCTCGAGCTCCACACGTTTTCAAGCCTCAACCCCCAGTTCCTTCCCACCTATTCCGGCGCATTGGATGCGGCGGATGAGGCCTGGGTCTGCTGGTCACCGGAAGTCTTGGAGCACAAGCGCCTTCCACCTCTCGCCGCCGCGGATGTCCACAAGGCCTTTCAACGCGATGACCTCGGGGTCTGCACGAGCCCTGAAGCCGCTTTGGATGCCGTGAAGCGGGCATCCGCTCCCGGCACTGTATTCCTTTTGATGAGTTCAGGGCGATTCGAGGGGGCCGATCTCATCGGCGCGATCGAATCTGCATTGACGCATTGACGGCATCAACCGAGGACCACATCGAGGACCATCATCAGGGTGAATCCGAAGATGAAGCCGAGGGTGGCGATGTCCGTGAACCGGTCCCGCTGGGTTTCCGGAATGACCTCTTCCACCACGACGTAGATCATGGCGCCTGCAGCGAAGGCCAGCGCATAAGGCAACAGCGGCTGTATCGACAGTACCGCAATCGCACCGATGACGCCGGCAATCGGCTCCACGATGGCACTCAATTGACCAAACCAGAAGGACCGCAAGCGCGAAATGCCTTGTCGACGCAGCGGCATGCTCACAGCAATACCCTCCGGGAAATTCTGGATACCGATGCCGATGGCCAACGCCACGGCGCCGCCAATCGTAGCCCCCTCCAAGCCCGCGGCAGCCCCACCGAAGAGCACCCCCACCGCCAACCCTTCCGGGATGTTGTGCAAGGTGATGGCCAAGACAAGCAGCGTCGTTTTGTGCCAATCGGTCTTCGGGCCCTCGGCCTCGTTGCGGTCAAAGTTGATGTGCAGGTGGGGCGTCAATTTGTCCAAGGCGTAAAGGAACAAGGCGCCCACAACGAAGCCTATGGCCGCAGGCATGACACTCGCGGCTCCCTCCTCCCCTGACATTTCCATCGCGGGAATCAACAGGCCGAAACAGCTGGCAGCCACCATCACCCCTCCCGTGAATCCGAGCATGCCGTCGAGCACGCGGCGGTGCATCGTGCGGAAGAAGAACACGAGGGAAGCCCCCGCGGCCGTCATCAACCAGGTGAAGGTCGTCGCCAACAGGGCGGCGAGCACGGGATCCAATTCCATCAACCAATCAAACATCTTGTCTCTCAGTTATCGGGATTATCACTTTCGGGAAAGACAATGACCGGTGCCGGATTGCTCTGGTCCACCCACAGGCGCTCAGCCACGGAAGGCGCAAGCAATTCCTCCTCAGCGCCGTCATTGATCCGCACATTCAAACTGCCATCAAAAGCATGGCGCGCCGTCACAACAATGCGCGTCCCCAATTCGATTCCAAGCACACCAAGGTGGCGCAGGAAGGAATCGCGTCCATCCACCACTCCGACCACCACAAGCCCAATGTTGCGGGGGGCCTCTGCCAGCAATGTCCGGGCCTCAACCAGACGGAAACGCCCGTTGGGACCGGGAATGGGGTCCCCATGGGGGTCGCGCTTCGGAAATCCGAGAAAGGCATCCAGCCGGTTCGTGAGTTCTGTACTGCCCACATGCTCCAACTCCTCGGCGATCTCGTGGACCTGGTCCCATTCAAAGCCGAGTTGATCCACCAGAAAGCGCTCCCAAAGGCGGTGCCGCCTCAGGATTTCCATGGCCATGCGCCTCCCCTTCGCGGTCAGCTGGACGCCATGATAAGGCTCGTGATCCAGCCATCCCCGGACCCCGAGCTTGGCCAACATGGCAGAAGTGCTCGCAGGAGTTGACTCGACTTTTTCCGCAATGGAAGTGGTGCTTACACGATCGACACCCTCCTCATGCAAATGGAGGATGGCCTTCAAGTAATTCTCTACTGAAGAGGTGGGCATGGGACGAAATTAGGCCATTACATCTTAATCTTTAGGCGAGACTAAAAATTAAATTCTAATAACCTCAAAAATAAATTGCACTTTGCCAAGAATACCATTAGAACCAACTCATCTTGAAGCATCTCATCTTGATGCGGCATGGCAAGGCGGAACCCCCCAAAGCAGGACTCCGCGATCATGACCGGGCCCTCGATCCCCGTGGAGTGATCAACGCCCATGCACAGGCCGGACATTGTGCTCCGGGCGACGATGAGCACATGCTCGTATCGGATGCCTTGCGCACCAGGCAGACGGCCGAGGTTCTCATGGCGGCATGGAACAGCGCCGGCATTGCCGATCTGCCCGAAATGCACATCACCCCTCACGGGTATCTCGCACCAGCAGACCGCTGGATTGACCTCGCTGCCATGGTCCCGGATACCTGCAGCACCCTGTGGATCATCGGCCACAACCCCGGAATCAGTGCCCTCATCACGGAGTTGACGGGCGGTTACCTCGGCATGGCCACTGCCGACGTAGTCCACATCGACCTCGACCTGGAACATTGGCGGGATATGGGGCCACGATGTGGGACCACCACCGTGCATCTCCCCGGACGAACGGCTTAATTTGGCGACATGCCATCTACCGAAAAGGTCCCCTCGACATCGCTGCAGCCCCTCAAAGCGGAATTCTGGACAACCCGCCGCATTGCTGGCGCCCTCGGCATCGGTATTCTGCTGTGGGGGCTGGTCCGTTTTTCCGACCTCACCGCCTACCTGATCATCTCGATTGCACTGAGCTTTATGGGACGGCCGCTCGTGCAAGGGGTCGACCGCATCCAAATCGGAAAATGGTCCCCCGGGCCGGGCCTCGGGGCCTTGATCGCCTTGATGACGCTTTTCGCCGGATTCGGACTCCTCATCAATCTGTTCGTTCCCCTCGTCGCGGCCGAAGCCCAGGTGCTCGCCTCCCTGGACTTCCTGCTCATCGCAGAGGATCTACAGGAAGATCTGGCCTTCTTCGAACCCCTGCTGACTTCCACCGACACCAATCCCTTTCAATGGCTCGACCCCTCCACCCTCGGCAAGGGGCTCTCCTCCATCCTCGGTCCTTCGGGCATTGGCGGCATCCTGGGCAGCGCATTTTCAGCAATCGGCGGGCTGGTGGTCGCCACATTCAGCATTGCCTTCATGACCTTTTTCTTCCTCAAGGACCGTCAGCTCTTCCCCACCATCATCCAAGCCCTGACTCCCGATCATTACAACGAGCGCATACAGCGGGTACTGACCAACTCGACCAAACTCCTCACCCGCTATTTCATCGGGTTGGCGGCACAAGTGGCCATCATCACAACGGTCATCACCGGCGGACTGCTCATCTTGGGAGTTCCCAACGCATTCCTGATCGGCTTTCTGGCCGGACTCCTCAATCTGATCCCTTATGTCGGTCCCCTGATCGGCGCAGGATTGGGCCTTGGCATCATCCTCACGACCCACTTGCAACACGAAGAAATCTGGGGGTTGCTCGGCAAAGCCGGCGCGGTATTCCTGCTCGCACAACTGGTCGACAACCTGTTCACCCAGCCGGTCATCTTCGCCGGTAGTGTCAAAGCCCACCCCCTTGAAATCTTCCTGCTCATCTCCATCGCAGGCAGCTTGGCCGGTGTAACGGGCATGATGCTGGCCATTCCCGCCTATTCCCTGCTCCGGGTGGTGGCCAAGGAATTCCTCAGCGGATTCAAGGTCATCCAATCCCTCACGGATGGCATTTAGGCACCTCTGGTAAAAAGAGTGGAAAAGTCCACAGCCTGAACGCGGGAATGGCAGTACCTTAGAATCCCGTATGCATGCGACTACGGGATCGGCCAAGGCCACCAAATATATTTTCGTCACAGGAGGCGTAAGCTCCAGCCTGGGCAAGGGAATCATCAGTGCTTCGCTGGCCAAATTGTTGCAGGCCCGGGGCATGAAAGTGACCATCCAGAAACTGGACCCCTACATCAACATCGATCCGGGTACACTCAATCCGTATGAACATGGGGAATGCTATGTCACGGACGACGGGGCGGAAACCGACCTTGACCTCGGACACTACGAGCGCTTCCTGAACGTCACGACTTCGCAGGCCAACAACATCACCACAGGCCGCATCTACCAGAGTGTAATCGACAAGGAGAGGCGCGGGGAGTACCTCGGTCGGACCGTTCAGGTCATTCCCCACATCACGGATGAAATCAAGCGGTGCATCCAGATCCTGGGCGAGGGAGACCGCTATGATTTTGTCATCACCGAAATCGGAGGCACCGTGGGGGACATCGAGTCCCTCCCCTACATCGAGGCGGTGCGCCAGATGCGCTGGGAACACCCCAAGGACACACTGGTGATCCACTTGACCCTCGTGCCTTACCTCAAGGCGGCAGGAGAGCTGAAGACGAAACCAACCCAACACAGCGTCAAACAATTGCTGGAGTTCGGAGTCCAACCCGACATCCTGGTATGCCGGACGGAATACAACCTGTCGAAGAGCATCCGCAACAAATTGGCTCGGTTCTGCAATGTGGGCGTCGAAGCCGTCATCCAGTCCATCGATGCCGACACCATTTACGATGTCCCCATGCTCATGCAACAGGAGCGCTTGGACGAGGTGGTACTCGACAAACTCGGTGTGGAGCACAAGGGCAACCTCGATCTCAACCGCTGGTTGAACTTCCTCGAGCGCCACAAAAATCCAAGCGGTGACATCCAAATCGCCCTCGTCGGCAAGTATGTGGAGCTGCAGGACAGTTACAAGAGCATCGTGGAGGCCTTCACCCACGCGGGGGCGGCCTGCGGCGTCAAGGTCAATGTGAAATGGGTGCACTCGGAACAGGTGCAACGGGACAATGTCGATTCGCTGTTTGCCGACAGCCACGGCATTCTGGTCGCGCCCGGATTCGGCTCACGCGGCATCGATGGCAAAATTGAAGCCATCCGCCATGCCAGGGAAAATGCAGTCCCCTTCTTCGGCATCTGCCTCGGCATGCAATGCGCCGTCATCGAATTCGCCCGCAATGTGCTCGGGCTCGAGGAGGCCCACAGCACCGAAATCAAGGACTACACACCAGACCCGGTCATCGACCTCATGGAGGAGCAGAAAGGATTGGCGGACATGGGAGGAACCATGCGGCTGGGCGCCTATCCCTGCAACGTGGCCGAAGGCTCCCTTGCCGGTGCGGCCTACGGTCATGACATGACGGAGGAACGCCATCGCCACCGCTATGAATTCAATGATGCCTACCGCCAACAGTTCATCGATGCGGGCATGATTCCCACCGGAACACATCCGGATTCAGGCCTGGTCGAAATCGTAGAGATTCCAGGACACCCCTGGTTTCTGGGCGCCCAATTCCATCCGGAATACAAGAGTACAGTGGTGGAACCACATCCGTTGTTCAGGGGATTCATCCAGGCCGCCGTGGCCTATGCAGGAATGACAACGGACCAGGCTGCGCAACCGAATGGGGCAAGAGAGCAGACCCAAGGCTGATCTTTCCCCTGCTCAATCGTGTTCCGCCAAGGACCATTGCCCTGACGCATCGAATGCGTGCGGGTACATGGCCTCCAGTTGAGCCCGGATGAAATCCATGGGAACGCTTGAGTACAGTCCGTAATCTTCGATGTACTCCATGAAACGCTGACCGGAACCGTCCGTCTGCTGGAACAAGATGTCGACTTCTGCGCTCCATTCCAGCGGCACCGTCCCCAGTTTCTCGCACAGGGATCGGTTGAACACGGGGGTGCACTTGACCCAGCGGGCACCATTCCAGAACGCGGCATAACCATGCGGAGTCAACACATCCGTGCCGAGTCTCGCCTCGAGCGTTGGCACCGCCAGGTGATTCCGGACCCGGGCCAACCCGAGACGGGAAGGCACCCCCATCAACCGGAATCCCGTCACCAACAGGATGGCCTTGTGGACACAATGCCCACGCTGGTTTTCTATGGTTCTTGAAGCCGCATTCTCTTCGGGATCAAGATGGATGGCAAACGGATCATACCGGATGGCATCCCTCACGAAAAGGTACCATCGCTCCTGTCGCTCCTGAATGCTGCCCAATCCGACAATCGAAGAAACCTGACGCATGACCAGTGGATTGGCCACATTGAAGACCGCATCCGACTGGGTGTCCTCAGGACTGGGGGGCAAGGATGGAATCGACATGAAGAGGACAATGTAGGCCAATCCCACTCAGGCCCTACCCTCGTTGACAACCGGCAGAACAGCCATCAACATCCACAGGATGAACACCACCCCTCGCTGCACTTCCAGGACGGACTCCACACTGGCATGGAGGGCCACCAATACGACGCCGAGCAAAAGCAGTTCGTCCTGATTTCGCCATGCCGTGCGAATGCAGCTGAGCAGGGCCAAGGTGAACACCACCATGCCGGGCCAGCCGAACGCGACCCCCGCCTGCAACCATTGGTTGTGCGGATTCAACCGCCGTTCCAATGCGTAGTCCACACCATCGCGCGCGTAGAGCTGCATCAATTCCGGCACCACATCTCCGGTACCAACGCCGAAGGGATGGTCTCGGATGATTTCCAATGACGACTGCCAAACGATGATCCGGCCCGCCGAACTGCTCTGGACAGGGGCATCCTCTTGGGTCATGACCTGCGCCGCACTTCCCATCTCGGCAAAACGGGCACTGGACATCCACCAACCCGAGGCGAGCACGACCAGCACGAAAACCAGCAGCCTGGGCCCATGGGACCGTCCGGTCGAAACACCTGCAATCGACGCTCCCCTTCGGGCCCTGGCGAGGAGCACCAACTGCAACACGACGACGGCCACAGCGGCGAGGATGCCCGCCTTGGATCCGGACAATCCCAGGGCGATCCCGATCACCGCGGTCATCAGCCACAGAAGGACTTTGTGCACATTCATGGCCCATGTCCGGCCCAATCCCAGCAAGGCCACGGTCGCGTGCAGTCCGAGATAGGTGGGGTGCACGTCTCCGGTGAACCGGGCATAACGCCACTCCCGGGGGTTGTCGAGGACGAGCTCATGCCATCCTGCGCGCATGATGCGCCACAGGACATATACGGTCACAGACCAACCGACGGACCACCAGAAATCCCGGGCCACTCTCTGACCGGGCATGGCCACCAATACGGGAAGGAACCAGAGGGCCGATTTCACCTCAAGACTGAGCGCCCAGGATGCCAGGTCATCGGACCAAAGACCACCCAGTACCTGCAACATGAAATACACCACCCACCATTGGCTGCCTTCCCTCCATCCCCAATGCATGGCTGCATGGTGCCGCCTCCACGACCACAAGCGCAACACGGCGATGCAGAACAAGGTGATGCCCGCTGCATTTCCTCCGACGAGCAGCGCCGGCATCAACATCCGCCAAGCCCAGGATTCAAATGTATCCGTGTACCGCCCCTTCATCGGGTCAGCACCTTGAATCCACTGGAAGGAGCACGCCGCAGCAAGAGGAACTGCCAGATGCCCTCTACGTACCCCCTGCCGTATGCGACATGCAGTACAAAGAAGGAGCGCAGCACGCCCGGCATGTCCCTCGGCGCTACGCTTGCGCTGACCAGCGCCGTCAGGGCACCCACAATCCACAGCCCCCAAACGATGCCCAACAACGGGAAGGCCCATTGGCATTCCTGTTCCATGGCAGGAACAAGCCTGCCAAGCAGTCCCACAGCCGCCGATGATACTGTCGCAAGAAGCAGAACCATGGGCGCCAATTGCCGCCACGTGGTCACGGTGCCGTGCTTGCGGCTGACGAACACCTTCCAATACCCGTATTGGCGGTACTGTCTGGACAGGCCTTGAAAACTCGACCGGGCGTGATACCGCGAACGGATGCGGGGGTCGAACCAAATGCGCCAACCGGATTCCGTCAAACGGAAATTGAGCTCATCGTCCTGATTCCGGACCAGCTTCGGATCGAACCCGCCCAATTCCTCCAGCACCGCCTTGCGGTAGGCCCCAAAAGCCACCGTATCCACATGGCCTGCCACCCCTCCCGTCCTGAAACGCGCATTGCCCACCCCGAAAGGAGAGCTCATCGCCAAACCTATCCTGCGTGTCGTATCATCCCCATGCTCCTGCTCCACCACACCCCCCACACATGCGGATTCGGGATGTGCACGGAGTGCATCGAGGTTGCGCCGGATGAAATCAGGTGCGACCTCCGCATGGGCGCCGAGGATGACCACCACATCGGATGCCGCGGCCTCCAGCCCGAGGTTCATGGCCACCGGGGTCACACGGTCAGGATTGGCGATCAATTGAACCCCCCTTCCCTTGTCCACATGCCCGTGAAGAATGGCTGGGGTGCCATCCGTGCTGCCGCCGTCGACGACCAGCACCTCGATGGGCCCCTCCAAACCCTCCTGTGCTGCAAGGGCGTCAAGACAGGCTCCGATATGTTCCGCCTCATTGAGACAGGGAATCACCACCGAAGCACAAGGTCGTCCTGACATGGTGGCGAAGATAAACCGGGTCAGGCCGGGCCTGCCGATCGGGTCATGGCCACGTGGGGAATGCCGTCCTCGAGATAGGACGCTCCCTGCACGACAAATCCGAAATCCGCATAGAAGCGCTCGAGGTATTGCTGGGCGGATATCCGCACGGGCATGCCCGGCCAGGCCTGGTGAACCTCATCCAGGCTCCTCCGCATCAATTCCTTGCCGAATCCACCCCTTCGGACGTCTTGCGCCGTCACCACCCGGCCGATGCTCACCTCATCGGGATAAGACACCCCAGCTGGCAACAATCGGGTGTAGGCCAAGACGGGCCCACCTTGCGAAGCCGGCTGCTCCTTGGACTCCATCCACAGATGAAGGCTGAGTCGATCCTTGTCGTCGAGGTCCTGGTAGACGCAATCCTGCTCCACGACGAAAACTTCAGAACGGACCCTGAGCAAGGCATACAGCTGGTCCCGGTCCAATCCCGACCACGGCATGCAACACCAATCGTATCGAGTTTCAGCTTGCGCATCCATGGGCGCAAAATAGCCCTCCTCCCCCGCTACTTTTGCGCCATGGCAGGAGGTAACGTCCTTTCGGTGGAAGGGTTGACGAAGCGGTTCGGGGAGCGCCTCATTTTCGAGGACCTCCATTTCGGTCTGGACCGCGGCCAGAAAGCCGCCCTCGTCGCCCGCAACGGCACCGGAAAAAGCACCTTGATGAAGGTCCTCCTCGACCTGGAGGCTCCGGATACCGGCACGGTGACCTTCGCAGGCGACGTGCGCATCGCCCACCTCTCTCAGGACCATGGGCTCGACGTGGACCGCACCATACTCGCCAACCTCTTCGCCGCCGACAATGCCGCCATGCGGGCCATCCGGCAATATGAGGAGGCCACCAAGCGCGAAGATGCGGACGCACTGCAATCGGCCTATGACGCCATGGATCGGGCGGACGCCTGGAGCTACGAGGCACAGGCCAAGGAAATTCTGGGCAAACTCGGATTGCACGATACGGACCGGTTCGTCGACAACCTCAGCGGAGGAGAAAAGCGGCGCGTCGCCCTCGCCAAATGCCTCATCGAGCAGCCGGATCTGCTGTTGTTGGACGAACCGACCAACCACCTCGACCTCGGCATGATCGAATGGCTTGAGGGTTACCTCGCCCGCGCCAAGACCACCCTGTTGATGGTCACCCACGACCGTTTCTTCCTCGAAGTGGTCTGCGACACCATTCTCGAGCTGGAAAATTTCACCCTCCACAAATACCCGGGCAACTGGAGTTATTTCCTCGAAAAGAAATCAGAGCGGTCAGCCAACGAGCACGCCCAGCGCGACCGCGCCCGCTCCATCATGCGCCGCGAACTGGAATGGGTCAGGGCCACACCCCAGGCCAGAACGGGAAAAAGCAAATCCCGCCTCGACGCCTTCAAGGGATTGAAGAAGAAGGCCTCGGTGCGCCTCGAGGAAGACGAAGTCCGACTCGAGCTCGACCCCGCCCGACTCGGAGGGAAAATCCTCGAACTCCACCGCGTGCGCAAGGCCTACACCGAAGACAAGGTCATCCTCGACGGTTGGACCTACCACTTCAAACCGGGAGAACGCGTGGGACTCGTCGGCGACAACGGTGCTGGTAAAAGCACGCTCATCCATCTGATGACCGGTGAGGACATACCGGATGGAGGCAAGGTCGTCATCGGGGACACTGTCGTTTTCGGACACTTCAGCCAGGAGCCCCCCAATTTCGACGAGGGCATGAAGGTGATTGAGGCGCTCTATGAGATCGCTGAATTCATGCCGCTCAAAAAGGGCAAGAAGCTCTCGGCCGGCCAGCTGTTGGAGCGCTTTCTGTTTCCTCGGCACCGGCACCATGACTTCATCCACAAGCTCAGCGGCGGCGAGCGCAAGCGACTGCACCTGCTGAGGGTGTTGATGGCCAATCCGAATTTCCTGGTTTTCGACGAGCCCACCAACGACCTCGATGTCTTCACCCTCGGCATCCTGGAGGAATTCCTGCTCGATTTCCCGGGGTGCCTGCTGCTCGTGAGCCACGACCGCTATTTCATGGACAAACTGGTCGACCATGTCTTTGTGCTGGACGGCCTCGGTGGCGTGCGGGATTTTCCGGGGAACTACACCCAATACCGCACCAAGGCCGACGGCGAGGAGAAGGCTCAATCGGCGCGCGATGCCGTGGCCGCCAAATTGGAATCAGACCGCAAGGCGGCCGAGAACTCCTCTGGGCGCAAGGGAGACTACAGCCAACGGCTCAGCTACAATGAGCAACGCGAATACGACGGATTGGAAGACGTCATCGCAGCCTTGGAGACAGAAAAGACCCAGCTCGAAAGCGCCCTTTCAGCGCCCGATCTGGACCACGAGGAGGTGACGCGCCTTGCCAACCGCCTGGGCGAGGTCACAGCCGATATCGAAACCAAGACGGAACGGTGGATCGAGCTCGACGAGCGGGCGTGACCTCCTCGTCGAATCACTGCTGGTCGAAATCGACCACGAATCGTGCAGTACCGGCTTTCGGCTTGGTCTGGCACGTCAGGACGAATCCCTGCTCCACCTCACCCGGCTCCAACGCGTAGTTGACTTCCATTTCACCCGCCCCTTCCGTCACCAAGGCCCGGCAGGTGCAACAGACGCCCCCGCAACAACTGTACGGCAGATCGATGCCCGCGTCCAGCCCGGTGTCCAGGATGGACTTGCTGCCGTCGTAGTCCAGCTTGTGCGTGGAGCCATCGATGACAACGAACACCTCCATGCTCCCATCTCCTGCGGATGCGGATGCCGCTTCGGCAGGCATGTCGCGCGTCTTGGGAGCGGAAGAGGTGAACAATTCGAAATGGATGCGCTCGGGGGCCACTCCCGCTGCCGACAGTCCGTCCTTCACGGCGTGGATCATGGCCTCGGGACCGCAGACGAACACCTCGTCGATGTCCTGCGCATCGAGCAGTGCGTCCTGCACCTCCTTCACCTTGCCGCCATCCATGCGCCCAGCATACAGGGGGACGTCCACAGGCTCCCGCGTGAAGAAGTGGAACACCCGAAGACGTTCCAGGAAACGGTCCTTCAGGTCGTCGAGCTCATCCTTGAAGATGATGCTCGCCTGGTCTTTGTTCGTGTACAGCAAAGTGAAGCGACTGCCGGGCTCCTGGGCCATCACCGTCTTGATATGAGACAGGATGGGCGTGATGCCCGAACCTGCCGCAAACGCGACATAATGCTTGGATTGGTCCTCGGCGAGTTCGGTGAAGAACCGTCCGTTGGGCGCCATGGTGCGCAGGACGTCTCCCGCCTTGAGCTCCGAATTGGCCCATGTGCTGAAACGCCCCTCGGGAACCGCCTTCACCGCAACGCGCAGTTCCTCCCCGACCCCCGCGCAGATGCTGTAGCTGCGCCGCACCGGTTCTCCATCGATTTCCTGATCGAACGTCAGGTATTGCCCTTGCTTGAAGGCGAATTCAGCTTCCTTGCCGGCTGGAATTTCGAGGACGATGGACACGCAATCTGCCGTCTCCCGGCGGACTTCGGTCACTTTGAGGTCATGGAATCGGTCTGACATGGGCTGCGAATCTCGGAATGAATCTTGTTGGGTGGAGAACCCCTTCTGTCCTTCATCGGTTCAAACATGTGGAACCAACGTATTTTTGAGGTGCTCATGGAAATGGACCTGCTGCAAAGATTCGAAGCCTACGTGGCTTCAGAAAAGAAAATCGAGCCCAAGGACTGGATGCCCGATGCCTATCGAAGGACACTTGTGCGCCAAATCAGCCAGCACGCCCATTCCGAAGTGGTCGGCATGCTGCCCGAAGGCAACTGGATCAGCCGGGCACCGAGTTTGAAGCGCAAAGCCATCCTGATGGCGAAGGTGCAGGACGAGGCCGGTCATGGCCTCTACCTCTACAGCGCCTGCGAGACGCTGGGTGTCCGACGCGACGACACCATCCGCGACCTGCACAGCGGCAAAGCCAAATACAGCAGCATTTTCAATTATCCGACCCTGAACTGGGCGGACATCGGCGCCATCGGCTGGCTGGTGGACGGAGCGGCGATCATGAACCAGGTGCCCATCTGTAAATGCAGCTACGGTCCCTACGCCCGCGCCATGGTCCGCGTGTGCAAGGAAGAGAGTTTCCACCAGCGCCAGGGTTTCCAGATCATGATGACCATGGCCGGAGGCACCGCAGAACAGAAAGCGATGGCGCAGGACGCCCTGAACCGTTGGTGGTGGCCGTCCATCATGATGTTTGGCCCCCCGGACCAGGACAGCCCCAACAGCGCCCAATCCATGGCGTGGAACATCAAGCGCTTCTCCAACGATGAGCTTCGCCAGAAATTCATCGACCTGACCGTTCCTCAAGCGGACCTGATCGGCCTGACCGTCCCGGACGCCGACCTGAAATGGAATGCGGAAACCGGACACTATGAGCACGGCCCCATTGATTGGGACGAATTCAAGCGTGTCGTCGCCGGTCACGGCCCCTGCAACAAGGAACGCCTCGAAGCCCGCCGCAAGGCTTGGGATGACGGCGCTTGGGTGCGGGATGCCGCCCGGGCCCACGCCGAAAAGCGGGCATCCCGGAAGTCAGATTCGAATACTGCCGCCGCCTGAACGCCTGCACCGTGGAACACAAGCAATGGCCCCTTTGGGAAATCTTCATCCGCAGCCGCCAAGGGCTGTCACACCGTCATGTGGGCAGCCTTCACGCGGCCGACGCTGAAATGGCGGTGGAGAACGCCCGTGATGTATACACCCGCCGCCAAGAAGGTGCCAGCATCTGGGTCGTGCCCGCCAGTGCCATCACGGCTTCTTCTCCGGATGAAAAAGACGTCCTCTTCGACCCGGCGGACGACAAGGTTTACCGCCACCCCACTTTCTACGACCTCCCGGATGAGGTCAAGAACATGTGATCGAAGAAATGAACGCGCGGTTCGAATACCTCCTCCGTCTCGGCGATGACGCCCTCATCCTGGGGCAGCAGCTTGGATTCTGGACCGGTCATGGCCCCGTGCTCGAGGAGGATATTGCCCTGACCAACATCGGCCTCGACCAGATCGGTCAAGCCCGCGCCTGGCTTACACTGGCCGGCAAAACGGAGGAAACAGGACGCGATGAAGACCATCTTGCCTTCTTCCGGGACCAATCGGAATTCCGCAATGCCCTCTTGTGTGAGCGGCCGAATGGCCATTTCGGCGACACCATCACCCGCCAATTCCTGTTCGACGCCTATGCGGTCGCGCTGCACGCGGGCCTGTCCACTTCGCTGGATCCGGAAATCGCCGCCATCGCCCGCAAGAGTGCCAAGGAAAGTGCTTACCACCTCAGGCACAGCCGCGCATGGATGGTGCGCCTCGGGGATGGAACCGAAGAAAGTCGGAGGAAAATCCAGGCCAGTGTCAACGACCTGATGCCCTACGTCGGAGACCTCTTCCATTCGGACGACGTCACCCGAGAAGCCGTGAGCGCAGGATGGGGAACAGACCCTGCATCCCTCCGCCACCCATGGGAATCCACCGTAGCAGAGGCCCTGGCCGAGGCAGGGCTCGACCGTCCCGGACCGGGCCCGGAACAGACCGGAGGACGCGAGGGGAAACACACGGAACAGCTCTCCTTCCTGCTCGCCGAGATGCAAGTCCTGCCACGCACCTACCCTGACGCCTCGTGGTGATGCGGTCACCGGACGATTGGCTTCTCCTTCTTGAAGAGGTGCCCGATCCGGAAATACCGGTACTCAATGTGGTCGAAATGGGCATCGTCCGAGGTGTGAAGAGCACCGATTCAGCCGTTGAAGTGAGCATCACCCCCACCTACATGGGCTGCCCCGCCATGGACGCGATTGCGGATGACATCCGATCTCAGCTGGGCCCCATGGCCGAGGAAGAGGGCAAGTCACTCACCGTCGATCTTGTGTACGCCCCGGCGTGGACCACGGATTGGTTGACGGATTCCGCCAAGGATAAACTGGAACGATATGGCATCGCGCCTCCGGGAACCACAGCGGACAAGCGCGCCCTGAATGGGGCCGATCCCGTCGTGCGCTGTCCGCGTTGCAAGGGAAAACAGACCTCGCTTGTCAGCCTCTTCGGCTCCACAGCATGCAAGGCCCATTACCGCTGCGACGACTGCGCAGAGCCTTTCGATCATTTCAAGTGCATCTGAGCTGGCCTTAAGCCGAAACAAAAAGGGCCGCTCTGGAAAAGCAGCCCTTTTTGTTTCGGCGTCATGCGGCGTTCAGAACCCTGCATTGAGCAGCGGGAGTCCCCACTGTCCTCCGTCACCGACCACCTGCATGAGGTAGGTTCCTGCGGCAGCGGGACGTTCAACCCGGTACACATAACCCTCCTCTGCTTGGACCTGACCGGTCCACACCGTGCGGCCTGCCGCATCGGTCATGCGCAACTGCGTCCACCCCAAATCACGTCCGAAGACGAAAGTCCAATGGCGGGCATCCTCGCGGACCGTCACCGGCGCGTCCAGCGTGCGGGCCTCATTCCAATTGATCACCAGGAAGGGCACATCAATGATGTCGAAACAGGTATTGTTCCATGCCTCAAGCTCCACCAGGTGGCCTCCCGCCGATTCCACGAAATGGAACAGCGGTTCGTTCTCACCAACGACTTCTCCGTCCACCAACCAGCGGTACTCCTCTTCTCCGATGCATGCAGAAATGGCTTCCAAAGCGGTTCCCCCCAAGGGGTCCATGATGATCATGGCATCATAATCCGCTTCCGCCATCACAGCTTCACCATCGAACAAATCGAGCACCACGGTTTCTTCCAAGCACAGGTGGTCCACCTCCAGTGCATAAGTGCCCGGCGCCAGACCAGACAGGCTGACCTCGCCACCGTGCTCCATATTGGACCAAACGGCTTCATTTCCGAGACGCAAGGACGTGTTGAAGTCACCATGACCGTACAATTCGAAATCGAGGGTGACCTCTCCTTCATTGCAGGCGGGCACCTCCCAATCGAGACCAAGCAGCTCGGGCTGCTCGCCCGGCTCCACCGTGAAAGTCCTGTGCTCCGTTCCGCACTTCATGCCCGGTCCGGCCACAACCAGGCCATACGCTCCGGGCGTGAGGTCCTCAAAGGAAACGATACCGGTAACCCCGTTGATCTGGTCCAGCACATTGTCTCCTCCATCCGTCAGCAGCACGTTGGCCTCCTGGTCACCAACGGCCACTTCAACGCGGCCATCCTGCAAGTCGGGACAGCTCGGCGGACGGGCGGATACCGCCGCACTCGGCACCACCTGCAAGACGAAGCGCCCTGCTGCAGATTCACTGGCCGGCATCGTAAAGGTCATCTCATCGCCAATCCTGCTGACGATGACCTCACCGGTCTCCATATCCGTAATCGTGATACAGACATCAGCGCCATCCGTGAAATCAACCACACGCAATGTATTCTCCCAATTCGCAAAACTGCTCACCCACAATTCAGCTTCGGCGTCTCTGGGGAGTGCTTTTGAAATACAGGGCCAATCACCAGCCATAACCGCCATATGGGGGTCTGCCGAGTTTGACGGCATAAAACTCAAATCAGCTTCTCTGTAATACTCGAGTGTTCCTGAGTTTCCCACTTGCACCACCACTTTGCTGGAGCCGAAAGCACTCTCAACTTCGAGGACAAGCCTAGCGTCAAATCCACCAAGCTCATCTGAGCGGATGAATGCTCCACCTTGAGCCGAAGTGGTGATGGCCGAAGTCGGAATTGAAATGGCTCCCGTGGTATCCGTACCGTGGTTCATCCGAACCCAAAACCCTTGTCCCGGTTGGATATACCGAGAAGCGGAGGTCAATTCCACATTGGTTTCCGAATAGCGGACGAACGCCTTTGCCTGGGTATCCCAAACGGCGTATTGATCCTCAATGTTCGAGCCGTTAGCGCCGTAATCCGCAATTTCATTCCAGTCGAGCATGGCTTGAAACGGATTGAAAATCATATTCCAACCATCGTACGTGCTGGCTGGAGTCCTTGTTAGATTCAAAGAAACAGCACCTCCCGAAACATGATTTCGGAGCTTTCCCTCGCTGTGCATTGTCGGGGACTGCCCCCCCATTAGGGTAATCCAACATCCTCCAAGAGAATCCAGAGGTGTATTGGCTGTTGTGGGGGGAATAATCGTGCTGTTTTTCTCATCCCAAAATTGGACCGTTGAGTAGGTCCCCGGGAAATCAGAACCGGGGACGCCCGTGTAACTGAAATCAGTGGCAAGATCAAAATCACCGACGGTTGCTCCCGTCAGGGGAGAGCCAAACAAGGTATAGCCCCAATAAGTCGTGCCATCTCCGTCAGGAGCGATGTAACGCTTGACAATCGCACTTGCGGCATCCAGTGAACCAGTGCTGTTGTCCTCAAGACTGGCACCCGAAGCAATCATATCCAACATTCCGGTGCCGTTCGCATCCGAAGAGAAGGTCAGCTGATTGCCATTCATCTCGACCACTCCCTGGTCGATATCCAGTACCCCATCAAGCTGGACATTCGCAGCAAAAGTGACTCCAGCAAGGTTGGCGATCCGCAACGTGTCGAAGCGCACATCCGATCCATTCACCGTTTGCGCTGCCGTTCCCGTCAGCTCAATGCGTCCGGAAATGGCGCTTCCATCATTCATGATCAGGTCCCCCTTGACCCGCAGCGTATCCCCTGAAGTCAAGGCGAGGTTGCCCCCCGTCTCGAAGGTGAAGTCGTGCACTTCAACGCTGGTCACGCCAGTCGCAATTTCCATTTGCCCATTGACCACCAGGCGTCCTGTGCCGGAGATGGTGCCTCCCTTGTGGTGGACGTCGCCGTTCACCGTCAAAACGAGCCCTTCCGGTATGACGAGTTCCGCACCAGACTCCAGGGTCAATTCACCCAATGAATAACCTCCCGCG
>CALLLH010000014.1 GCA_938082505.1 uncultured Flavobacteriales bacterium | reverse complement strand
TGGGTCATCGACGCCAAGTTCGTTGCTGCGATGTCCGTCCCTTGATAGTTCAAGTTGGAATAGAGCAACACCAGGTTGCCCGTTCCAGGATCGAAGTCGGTATTCACACTTCCGGACTGGCCCCAGAAAGGATTGAAATTGGTGGCAATACTGGTGTAGGCACCACCATAGATGGAAGCTACGTCCGTTGCATCCAATGTGGGGTCTGCTGCATTGTCCGTCGGACTGTTGCTGGTCGCAGCGGCTTCCACGATGATCGTTCCCACCATGCCAAGTGAGGCATGGGACCCGATGCTGCAGTCATATTGGTAGGTGCCCGGCGTGTTGAGCGTGACCGTGCCCATACAAACACCGCCTGACGAACCGCTGTTCGCGGACAAGGAAAAGGACTCGGGGTTGCTCCATGTGGCACCCGTAGAGCTGGCCACTCCGTTTACGTCGTGGAACCCGGCTTCATTCAAAAAAGCAATCGTCTCCCCTGCCGTGACCGTCAAAGAGGCAGGCGTGTAATAGTAGCTACCTGCCAGGACCGTGTGATCCGCACCGGTGCAATCTTGGGCTTGTACCAGACCGAAGCCGAATACCGCCATGCTGAGCAGCAAAATGTTGCGCATTGTGTTGTGGTTACAAGTTGGTTCTTCCAATAGGCGACCAATATAGACCGCGAAGGTGTACTTCATACACCAAGCCCCATTTCTGGGGAACGATGTGGAGATTTTCGAGCAGGAGTCTCTTTAAGCATGCCCTCAAATTCCGCATCCACTTTGCACTTCGCGTATAATCGATGAAGGTCGACGTCTGCAAATTTCTTTTCGATTCATCAGGATTCAAGCATGTCTGATGGTCGGATTACAAGATTGAGCAACCCCGCAACGACCAGGCTGAGCCCTGCGAGCACCATTGTCTGAATGATCTCACCCCCAAGCAGGGTCTTGTACGCCCAGTTGATTCCACCCAACGCTGCCACAATCTGTGGAATCACGATGAACATATTGAACACCCCCATTCCAACGCCCATCCGATCCGCTGGTATCGCGCCGGAAAGCATGGCATAGGGCATACTCAGGATGCTGCCCCAGGCTATTCCGATCAACGCGAAACTGATGCTCAGGTTCGACGTTGATTCGGGCCCCCATTGCGCCATGGTGAAAAACCCGATTCCCCCGAGCACCAGACTGAACAGGTGGGTCATCCTTCGATCCAAACCCCGTCGGCTTGTCCACAGTGAAAGCAACAAGGCAAAGGCCATGCTGCTCAGGCCATAGATGCCCATGGCACTGGAAACAGCATTGGCGGCCTCATTGTAGGCCGCATTCAAGACTTCATACCCCTCCACTCCCTCCTCAGGCAAGGGGGCACCAAACACATGCTCCGTCAATGCCGGCGTCGCAAAGGACCACATCGTGAAAAAAGCAAACCAACTGAAGAACTGGACCGCTCCGAGCTTCACCATGATCCGCGGCATGCTGGCCATGAACGCTCCAATGTCTCCCAAACCACTCAGCACACCTCTGGTCTCCGCCTTTTCACGCTCAAATGCCGCCAAATCCACGGGGGGCTCCTCCGTGGTCGTGAAGACCGTAAAGAGTATGCTCGCCATGAAGACGAAGGCTCCAATGGCGAAGGAGACATAAACACTCTGTGGAATCTCTCCGGCCGCAGCATCATTGGATGCACCCAGCCAGGTTACAAACCAAGGGAGGTTGGACGCCACCCATGTGCCGATGCCGATGATGAGGGTCTGCAATACGAATCCATAGCTGCGCTGTTCCTCGGGCAACTTGTCGGCCACCAGCGCCCTGAAAGGCTCCATGCTGATGTTGATGCTCGCATCGAGGATCCAGAGGAAGCCGGCCGCCATCCACAAAGCGGAGCTGTAGGGCATGAAAAAAAGCGCCAGTGAGCTCAGGACGGCACCGAGCAGGAAAAAGGGCCTGCGCCTGCCCCATCTGGGGTGCCAGGTCCTGTCGCTGAGGTAGCCGATGACGGGCTGTACGAGCAACCCTGTGAGCGGAGCGGCGATCCAAAGCAGGGGGATGTCATCCTTGGAGGCGCCCAACGTCTGGAAGATGCGGGACATGTTGCCCCCCTGCAGGGCAAAACCGAATTGAATTCCGAGAAATCCGAAACTCATGTTCCAGATCTCCCAGAACGAAAGCCTTTTGGTGCTCATGGCGTCGCGAAATGAAATGCCCCCGGCCGAGGAGGGCCGAGGGCATCAAATGTAATTCAGGGCCTTGCTCCCATCATTCAGGGCAGGTGGTATCAAAACTCGTAAGGAAGTTCGTGAGGTCAGTCGCACCGATCAAACCGTCTCCGTTCGTGTCGAAGGGACAGGCATTGCTCGTCAACGAGAATGTACATGACCCGTCGTCCACTGTCTTCGTATCGTCATAGTTCTCCGCATCGGGGTAGGTGCATCCCGCACAGCTGTCGAAGTCACAGTTGCCGGAGTCCGCATTGGCGCTTGGGTCGTAATTGCACGCCGTGGCATCGAGACAGCCGTTGACGATGTTGGCCTCGCCATCCGTGATGACCGCATCGTCCGAATCGGCTTCACCACCACCGCCACTTTCTGAGGAAATGCTGGAATCGTCGGTGAAGTCCTGCCCGGTAATGGAACGCTCTCCTGCCCCCGCTACCGTGTAGGTCAATCCTGCCTGGAAGAAGAAACTTTCTCCAAGTGGCATCGTCAACCGCGCAATCCGCACGGAGTTCGCACAGCCTGGCCTGTTCAACAGTTCAGTACAGTGGTTGGTGGGCTCTCCACCTGTTTCTCCTTCGATTTCCCATCCAAGGGTATCTCCCGCCATCGGCAAGAGATCACTGTCGAAGGCCTCGGCGACATCCAAGGCGACCGGATCAAAACCCAAGGGCAGCAATGCCGGACCTGATCCCACGGAGCCGCCTATGGTAAACCAGGAATCCGCCAGACAGTCCACATTGGTATACTCCACGCCGTCCACGTCTACCGTGGCCAACATATCGTGAGGCATCCAATCCCCACAGATCTCCGATTGATACAAAGCTCCGAAGGGCTCGATCCTCAACCTCACTTCGCCATCCTTCACTCCCATGACGCGCTTGAGCCGGATCGCTTCGGGCGGCAACAAGGCGTACACCTCATTGGTATAGGTCATGACGGGGCCGACATTGTTGAAATTGATGACCGACGGGCCGATGGCCAGGATTCCCGAGTAGAGACAATCTGAATCATCCGCGATGAAAGCTTCGGGATTGTAGTTGGTAGCCGTGGGGTCCGTGCAGCCTGCGCAAGACAGGTATTCACAGATGATCTCCGTTTGGATCTGCGCATCCGGGTCATAGTTGCAGGCTGCCGGATTGGAGCAACCGCGACAAGACAGGAATTCACAATTGTCTTCTTCCTCCGCTGCTTCCGGGTCATAATTGCAGGCTCCAGGATTTCCACACCCTTCTTCGGGAGAGGACAACTCAATGCAATTGCCCGCGGCATCAGCTAGGTTCAAATCCGGATTGCTGTCATCACAATCGATGGGGTCATAGGCATACGCCTCACCTTCCTCCGAACAGTTGATGTTGTTCAAGGAGATGATGATGTCTTCGGAATCGTCACTCCTGAAGCCATCCCCGTCAAAATCACGGAAACAACTCTCGGCTCCATCACAATTCCCATCAATTCCATCACCGATGAGCTCCACGGGGTTGCCCGGGTATGCGATCGCCGTATTGTCGTTGCAATCCCCGCCTTCTGTGGCATATCCTTCCTGGGGTCCGCAAAGGAGAACGGGCGTCGTTCCGAAACCATCTCCATCCGTGTCTACATAATAGGTCGTAGGATAGATGCACTCCTCCTCAGCGCCGCCAATGGACAAGGTCGTCGTGACATAATTTGATTGGTCTCCTTCAGGAAAAACCTGAAGGTTGACCATGCCCGAAAGCACCCCATCGGTTGTGAACTGCCCCAGCAAGACTCGGCCATCAGCATCCACATTTCCGTTGGACTGTCCGGCGAGCGTAAACCAAGCGCCGCCATCGGAATCATCAATGATGACATCACTGCCCGCTGCACCAAAACCAGGCTCGAAGTTCAACTGCCAATTCTGGCCCGCTGAGCTCACTACTTGAACATCCGCTTGCCCTGCCGTCGCATCCGGAACGCCCTCAATGCCAATGGTCACCCAACTGTCATATTGCAGCGTCGGAAAGGACGGATAAAGGGCCGAGAAGATTCCATTCGGGGTGACTCCTCCGAGTGCATCCTGAAAAAAGGATGTCGAAGTCTGCACCATCAGTGGCGATTCGGAATCACCGAAAACAGCCGACACGAAATCGTCCGGATGCGCTGAAACGAAAAACAGACGATAAGTCGTCATGCCATCCAACAGTCCTCCTTCATGCACCGTGACCACTTCCACGTCCAAGCCGTAAATGGAATTGGATGACCCAAGCGTGTAGTTGCACGCGGTGGAGTCTGAGCATGTCTGCGCAGGGGACAAAGCCACGCATCCGAACATGAACAGAGCCAAACAGGCGATGGAGTGTGAGGTGAATCGGCTCATTCAGTGGTAGTTGGTACACTCCAAGATAACGGGTCCCGCGCATAATCCCCGCTGATTTTCGTCACCCCCAATCGGAAATCCGACCAATGTGTGTAATGGGCCCCTTCAGCATGGACCACCACCGAGCCTGCCATCAAGCCATGGCTTGGTGGCGAGAAAGTCCCTATGGCAGACACACGGTTCAACATGACCTCAGTCCGCGCAAGGCTGTCCATACAGAGACAGGAAGACCAGCAGGTCTGCCGAACCAATCAGACCGTTTCCGTCGGTATCGTAGGCGCATCCTCCTCCTCCAGAGCAATCAAACTCACAAGTCCCGTCATCCAATGTTGCCCCGGCATCATAGTTCGTCGCGTCGCCATAGGTGCAGCCTTGCGTCCCTACAATGAGGAATTCGCACGTACCGTTGTCTTCGGTGGCGCCTTCATTGTAATTCTGAGCTTCGGGATCAGTGCAACCCGCCAAGATGCATGACCCGTCGTCATCCGTGGCTGATGCATCGTAATTGTCCGCATCCGGATTCGTACAGCCGGGAACCTCATCCTCATCGCAAATCAAGTCCTGATCTGCATCGTTGATGCAATCACCGTTGCAGTCCACGGTATTCGCCGGATAGTTTGGCGGATACTCGCACAGCGTATTGTCTACGATGACGGACTGTGGATTGTAGTTACATGCATTGACATCGTCACACCCGGCACAACTCAGGAAATCACAAGAACCATCATCGAAATCCGCAAGAGGATCGTAGTTGCATGCCCCCTGTTCCGTGCACCCCGGCGTAACCACGGGGAAAGTCAAGGTGGCGCCGGCCACCTGAATGTTCGCACCGCTGGAGGCGCGATACTGCAGGTTCAAGTTCATGTCGACGATTCCATCCGTGGTGAATTGGCCCAACAAAACACGCCCTTCAGCATCCGGAAAAGCTGCCGGCTCGAGGTCGGGAAGGATGTACCATGTGCCCCCCACCGCATTGTCCACCACCAGGTTTCCGCCGGCCTCGAACGGTACGAAGTCGATGCCAATCTGGTCCACCGATCCCGTATTGTCATCGGAACCAATGGTGACCCAACTGTCGAACTGGAGCGTAGGGAATGTTCCAAAGAGCAATGGATTGACCGCGGTCGACAAAGCGCCACCCAGCACATCCTGATAGAACGATCCCGAGGTGACGATGGACAAGGTTGTGTCCTGCAGACCATAGACCGCCACCAATTGGGCACCCGGATCCTCAAAATTCGCGTACACGCGATAGGTGTCGAATCCAGCACCCGTCGTGTTCTCGCCCGTCAACTCATAGGAGAGTCCCGTAAAGTCAGTCTGCTCGAATCCAATCTGCAACGCGGTTTCATTGGAAACCTCAAGGTTGGCATCGCGCCATTGGATGTTGCACACAAAGTTCCAATTGCCAGTTGTGGTCAACTGGGCTACGAGGACCCTCCCATCTACATCGGGAATGGCCTGCGACTGGGTGGGCAAAACATATACGCTCCCTCCAACCCCATCGTTCACGATGAAGTCACCACCGGATTCGAAACTCAAAACACCTGAATTCCATGCAGCTCCCCCAACCTGGGCCACTGGGTCGGATGCGGCATTGTCCTCCTGTCCGATGGTCAGCCAGGAATCCCTGACCAGATTGGGAAAACTCGAATACAATAGGGGGTTGATGCCGGTTGGCAGGAAACTTCCAAACGTGTCCTGGTAGAATCCACTGGAAGAAGTCAACGATATGCCGAAAGGTGCTTCCGCATAGAGCGCCTGCATGATATCTCCGGCCCCATCAAAATTCGCATAGACCCTGTATGTGGTTCCGACGTCGCTGGTCCCTACAACTTCATATGACAGACCAGTAAAGGCAGCATGAGCTTGGTTCAGGCTGAAAATGAGGGAAGCCAGCATGAAGAGCTTTCCCAAAGGCATAATTCTTGGCATAGCTACAAGATAATCCCTCTGGGCCCCTCAGGCCGAAGAAGACCGGCTGATTTTTGTCATTGAGGATCACTTTCACCCAAAGCGCTGAAGCATTTGGCCGCCGACAATAGGGCCGCCGTACCGGGCGACCATTCTTCAGCAGTGCCCTCCTCGCCCAACATGCTGTTCGCCAAAACCTTGCCGAGCTCCACTCCCCATTGATCAAAACTGTAGACGCCCCAGAACAGGCCCTCCAAGAAAATCTTGTGCTCGTGCGCCGCGATGAGCGCACCCATCGACTTGGCATCCAACCGATCGGCCAACATGAATGTGGACGGCCGTCCACCGGAAAACACCCGATGCGGCGCGATCCGATCCACCTCCTCAGGAGCCGCACCGGATGCGAGCATTCCAGACCGGACCTGGTCCACACCCCGGCCTGAACAGAACGCCTCAGCCTGAGCAATGGCATTGGCTACCAACATCTTGTGCATCTGTACATCCCCTCCCATCGGTTCGATGAAGGCCACGAAGTCCAAGGCATGCACCTGACTTCCCTGGTGCAGCAACTGGTGGAAGGCATGCTGGCCATTCGTACCAGCCGCTCCCCAAACCACAGGGGCCGTGTGCCATTGCACCCCCAAACCGTCCCTGCCGATGGATTTTCCATTGGACTCCATTTCGGCCTGCTGCAGATAGGCAGGCCAGGAGCGCAGTGCCTGCGCGTAAGGCAAGACTGCCCGGCTCGGATATCCGAGCACATTCACATTCCACAATTCGAGCAAGGCCAGGTGCAGGGGAATGTTCTGATCTGCGGATGCCTCGCGGAAATGAACGTCCATCGAACGGGCACCTTCCAACAAATCCCGAAACACCCTGGAGCCCGAACCGAGGGCAATGGCCATGCCAACCGGGCCCCACAGGGAAAATCGCCCTCCCACCCAATCGGAGAACCCGAATACGCGAGCCGCATCAATTCCAAAAGCGGCTGCGCCCTCCACATTTGAACTGACAGCGGCCATATGCTGCCCGGCAGAGGCCGCGTCACCCAAGCCCCGGCGCAACCAATCAAGCGCGCGCCTTGCATTGGCCATGGTCTCCTGTGTCGTAAACGTTTTGGACACGATGACGACCAAGGTGCGCGCAGGGTCAAGGCCGCGGACCACATCATCGATGTGGAAGGGGTCCACATTGCTGACAAACCGAACATCAAGAGAGGCATCGCTCTCCTGTCTGATGGGCGCCAATGCCTCATGGACCATGACCGGGCCGAGGTCCGAGCCTCCGATTCCTATGTTGACCACGTGGGTGAAGCGACCGCCATCGGAAGCGGAATACGCCCCTGAACGGACCTGGTCGACGAAAGACAACATGGCCTCTCTGGTGGCGACCACTTCTTCCATCACATCGCGCCCCTCCACGGTGTATGCATCCTCCCGTGACCCACGAAGCGCCATGTGCAGGACGGCACGCCCTTCCGTTGCGTTGATTTTGGCGCCATCGAATTGAAGAGACCGGGCCTTCTCCCAACCCGCCTCCGCAGCAAAATCCCGCATCGCGCTCCACGCGCCTTGATCGACAAGCTGCTTGGTGAAATCGAACCTCCAGCCCGCAGGGCCTTCCAGCACCCAACGGTCAACCCGACCCGGATCACGTTGCAACCCGGGCAACCCCTTTGACTTCAAGCGTTCTGCTTCGAAACCAAGATTCCGGAATGACTTTGCCTGACTCAGGTTGAATGGCTCCATAGCTTCATGCACTCGTTGGGGCAGCTGCGCTCTTCACGCAGGCATCAACCCTGGTTGCGCCCCATGCAATTCAGGTCATCAAAGGCCTGTGTCAGGCGCTGAACGAAATGCTGTTCTCCCTGGCGCAGCCAAACCCGGGGGTCGTAGCGTTTCTTGTTGGGCTGATCGGCTCCATCCGGATTGCCGATCTGGGATTGCAGGTAGGGCGACCACTCCTCGATGTAGCCGCGCACCCCACTCAGATATGCCCACTGCATGTCGGTGTCAATGTTCATCTTGACCGCACCATAGGAGATGGCCTCCCGGATTTCGTCGACGCTGCTGCCTGAACCTCCATGGAAAACGAAATTCACAGGACGCGGCCCCGTTCCATGCTTGGCCGCAATGTGCTCCTGGCTGTTCTTCAGGATGACCGGTGTCAATTCCACGTTGCCTGGCTTGTACACGCCATGCACGTTGCCGAAAGCCGCAGCCACGGTGAATTGGTCACTGACCGCTCCGAGCTTCTCATAGGCATAGGCCACCTCCTCGGGCTGGGTGTAGAGGTGCGCGGCATCGATGTCCGTATTGTCAACGCCATCCTCCTCGCCCCCGGTCACGCCAAGCTCGATTTCGAGGTACATGCCCAATGGAGCCATCCGCTCGAGGTAGCCCACGCATGTTTCGATGTTTTCCTCAATCGGCTCTTCACTCAAATCGATCATGTGAGAAGAGAACAGAGGCGCCCCCGTGGCCCTGTGGTGGACCTCTCCGCGGTCGAGGAGACCGTCAATCCAAGGAAGCAGTTTGCGCGCGCAATGGTCGGTATGCAATACCACGGGCACACCATAGGCCTCAGCCAGCTCATGGACATGGAGGGCCGCAGAAACACTGCCCAACACTGCCCCCCTCTGATGGTCCAGCTTCAGTGACTTGCCTGCGTAGAATGCAGCACCGCCGTTGGACAATTGCACGATGACGGGCGAACCAACAGCCGCGGCCGTCTCCAGCGTGGCATTCAAAGAATTGGTGCCGATGATATTGACGGCGGGCAGGGCATACCCCTTGTCCTGTGCATCTGCGAACAAGGCGGAAACTTCTTCTCCATGGAGAACACCGGAACGGAATCGTGACATGTGGTGGTGAAATGTTGCGTTCCAAAGGTACCCTGCATCCTGCGTTTTGGGGAGGCCCGTCAAGCTGAATTCCTGCCGAATCAGCGAGGATGGGTGCGTCCCGGAGGCAACCCCGGCAAACTCAGGGGTGCCCCTCCAGTGCGTCGAGCATTCGAGCCTCGCTGAATGACAACCATTTGATGGCGCCCAGTGCCTGCTCTGCCCATATGCTCTCCGGATGGAGTTGTGCCAGTTGTGTGTAGGCCTTCAAGGCCTCCGTGGTATCGCCCAGGGCCGTTTCCCTCGTGAAGCCGATCCTGAACATGGCCTCGGCAGCCAAGCCGGATGAGGGATACGCTTCGACGACATCGATCCACTGCTTCACCGCTTCGTCCGGACTCCCTCTGCCCTGCAACAGATCCGCCCGACGCATGAGAAGGAGACCGGCGAGGCTGTCGCCATGGTGCGCATTGGCATATTCCGCATAGAGGCGCAACAATCCGGCCACTTCTGTGCTCACCTCCTCGGTTGACCAATCCACGGAACCCTCCGCGTTGAAATGCTCTGAGAATGCCGCCTCAGCGCGCGCAATCTCATCAGGTGACGGACCGGCATCCAGGTGGACCTGCTCATCGCTGGGGCCACAGCCTAGGAGGACAACCGTAAGGAACGCCCCCCATTTCCATGAAAGCCTCCTCATCGGATTGATTTGCCGGGGTATCGCATGGGATAGTCCGCCGGCACCTTGCCCTGGGCTATGTCTTTCAGCTTCCCCTGCAGCATCGCCTTTCTCAGGGGCGGAACATAATCGGGTATCATGACACCATCGAGGTGGTCGTTCTCGTGCTGCACGATGCGCGCCGCGATGCCGGTCAAGGCCTCTTCCCTCAGCACCCAATCAGCATCGAAATACTCCACCTTCACAGAGACCGGTCGGGTAACCGGCTCCCGCACTCCGGGAATGGAAAGGCAGCCTTCTTCCATGTCACATTCCTCCCCACTCTCCTCAAACAGGACCGGATTGATCATCACACGCTTGAAGTCCTTGCACTCCGGGGCCCCTTCTTCACCTTCTCCAAAAGGCGAACCGTCCACGACGAACAGACGCAGGGACCGCCCCACCTGAGGTGCAGCAAGCCCAACCCCTTCAGCACGGTACATGGTTTCCCACATGTTCTCGATCAGGGAATCCAATGCCTCCATCCCCTCCTGCACCTCTTCCGCCTCCTTGCGGAGCACGGGATCACCGTAAGCCACGACTGGTAGAATCATGGGGCAAATTTGCGCCATTCAGGCCATTTGCCCCGCTACCTTTGCATCATGACGGAACACCCGCGCCCATTGGACCCCATTGCAGACGCCATTGCGGACATCAAAGCCGGCAAAGTGGTCATCGTTGTGGACGACGAGCACAGGGAAAATGAAGGCGATTTCGTGGCGGCCGCACGTTTCGCGACACCAGAGATGATCAACTTCATGGCAACGGAGGGCCGGGGACTCATCTGTGCACCATTGGTGGAAGACCGATGCGAGGAACTGGAGCTGGACTTGATGGTCAGCCGAAACAATGCCGCCTACGAAACCCCTTTCACCATCAGCGTCGATTTGATGGGACATGGATGTACCACCGGAATTTCAGCCTCCGACCGGGCCAAGACCATACAGGCCCTGATTGACCCGGCCACACAACCCGACGACCTGGGGCGTCCCGGGCACATTTTCCCATTGAAAGCAAGGAAAGGCGGTGTCCTCCGAAGGGCAGGCCACACCGAGGCGGCCATTGACCTCGCCAGGCTGGCGGGGCTAGAGCCCGCCGGTGTCATCGTGGAGATCATGAATGAGGACGGCACCATGGCACGCCTGCCCGAATTGCTGGAATTGGCCGATCGCTTCGACCTCAAAGTCGTCTCCATCGAGGACCTCATCGCATTCCGGATCGCCAACGACACCCTGATTGAACGGACGGCCACCCGAGAAATCGACACGGCACACGGCCGGTTCACCCTGCACACCTTTCGCCAAACCACCAACGAGCGAGAGCATTTCGCACTGACCAAGGGCCACTGGGACGCAGATTCGGCCGTGCCGGTCAGAATGCATGCGAGTCAACCCCAACTGGACCTCTTGGCTGATGAAGAGGTCGGAAAGGGGCAGACTTTCCTGCAAGCACTCAATAAACTGGGGTCCATGGATTTTGGCGCATTGATCTACCTCCAGAAACCCCCGGTTTCCTGGGCAGAAAACCTGAGTCAGCCTTCCCCGAATCGGACACGCCAGAACCTGAACAACATCAGCGAATCAGACCTTGTCCGCCGTCAGGGGCGGGCATTCGGAATTGGCGCCCAGATCCTCAGGGAACTTGGAATTCGGCGTCTCAAGCTGATCAGTGACACCGCCTCGATCAGCAAAGGCATGACCCTGTATGGCATCGAGATTACCGAGGTGATCTCCACTCGTGTGCCGGCCTGAAACAGACCTTCAGAGCCCAAACGAAAAGAGCCCGGCAGTTGCCGGGCTCTTTTCGTTCGAACGCCCTTCCGGGCATCACTTCTTGTGCTTCGCGTAGCGGGTGCGGAATTTGTCGATCCTACCGGCCGTATCGACCAACGTATTCTTTCCGGTGTAGAAAGGATGGCTGGCGGAACTGACTTCCACCTTGATTACGGGATACTCGTTTCCGTCCTCCCACTTCTCGTTATCCTTACTCTCGGCACAACTCTTGCCGAGGAACCTCCAATCCGCCGTCAAATCCTTGAAAATGACGGTGCGATAATTATCGGGGTGTATGCCTTCTTTCATGTTCTTCGCTGTGGGCGGGCAAAAGTACGATGGTTTGACAAAACCCGCAACGGCCCCAAACGACCGGAGAAATCGCGTTCCGTTCAGCGCTGCGCATGGCCACATGACACAAAATGAACACCCCAGATTGGATAAGATTGCGCTTGTCGTTTGGCCTTCCCTACTACCTTGCAACGGTTTTAAGTGAGAAGGCCAGCTACGGCTGGCTGAGCATCAAGTGATAATTTGGTTAAGTAGTCCCGCGGTGAAACGTCACCGCGGGATTTTTCATTTGAGCTTGTTCCACAGTGGATTGTCGACACCTCAGTGAAAGTTGGCTCCACACAATGGCCCTGAGTGGGAACCTTAGCCCGTATGCTCCGACCCGCTGTTTTGATGTCCCTGCCCGTGATGCTGTTTTTGGGCATGGCGCTGATTCCTCCTGGGGGCGTTGTGGTCGAGGGCCAACTGAAAAGCCCCCCACTTCCCGGCAACACCACCCCATTTACCGTCCAGATCTCCAAGGGCGGGCTGGAGTATTTCGGACGACTCCTCATCGCACTGCCCTCCGATTGCAGGTTGACCGCGCGTCAATTGCACGGCGGAGGACTGACCTATGACGAGGAGCGCAACATCGCCGTGATCAGTTGGCTCAAACTACCGGAGACGGAGAGCTTCACCCTGCTTCTCGACCTTGAAATCGCCCCGGATGCCGCACCCGGGCCGCGGTCTATGGAGTGGGACTTCAGCTTCATTCGGAACAACGATCGAGAGACCCTGCGCCCACCTCCCTTCCATTTCGAAGTGGTCGCATCGGATCTGAGCACCACCCCGAACATCGGCCATGCCCCTGCTGCCTCCCCCCCTTCGGAGGACGATCCCGGGGTGTCAGCCCATCCGCCTGCGGTTTCTGCATACCGGACATGGAAGCCCTTGACAAGCGGCAAGATCGAGGTCCGCTTGACATTGCAGGGTCTTCCGCAAGGTGGTTTTGTCAAGTTGCAGGAAGTCTTCCCTTTCCCTTTGCAGACGGGCGTTCAGTCGGGCGGAGGCAGTGTCCCGGAGACGAAGTCACAGTCCATTTCTTTTGTCTGGTTTGACTACCAACCAACCGGTCCCGTGATTTACACCATCGACAACCCGGATTTATCTGAGTTCAATGAGTTTATAGGAACATTATCCTATGTCTACGATGGTCGAGCAGTGGAATTGGCCGTTCTTAATGTCGGAATACCAGATTCGCAACTTGACCTGTCAATTGACTTTCAGCCTGCCGCACCTGAAATCAGGTACGAAGTGCAGTTGGCGGCGATTAAAACAAAGGTTGTTACCGATTATTTCAAACAACGTTTGGAATTTGGCTTTCCAATCAAGGAGGAGGTTGATGCTGGATGGTTCAAATATTTGAACGGCAGCTTCAATTTCTATGAGGACGCAAGGAATCACAGAGAGGACCTAAACGAGCAGTACGCTTTCATCGGTCCGTTTGTGGTTTCGAGGATGGGAAAGGACAGAATTTCCGTTCAGGAAGCGCTGACCCGAACCGGAGAGCACTGGATACCTTGAAAAAACCTGCCTGATACGCCTAATCGATGAGCAACACTTCGTCCATCAGCCAAGCCAAGGGCCTGCCGCCAACGGCAGGTTGGGCTGCTTGTATGAGGGCATTCAGATCTTGGCTGGAATTGGAAAGGGGGCTGAGTCTCAATTCGGTGGAAGCGTACTTACGGGACGTCCAGAGGCTTTCATTTTTCGCTCAGAACCTTGCCGATCCCAAATTTTCTCCCGGAGGGTTCGAGACGACACACATTGACGCCTTCGTAGCGCAGCTGTACGATGAAGGCTTGAGCAGAAACAGCCAAAGCCGGATCCTGAGCGGGGTGCGCAACTTCTGCAAGTTTCTTCTTCTCGAGGGCATCCTTGAGAACGACCCATTGGAGCTGCTGGACTCTCCGCGTCCTGAGCGGAAACTTCCGGATGTCCTCAGCATCGAGGAAATCCAGAAAATCATCGAAGCCATTGATCTCTCCCGGAAGGAAGGCATCCGCAACCGGGCAATCCTGGAAACCATGTACAGCTGTGGCCTTCGGGTCTCGGAGGTCGTGGGGCTTCGCCTCAGCTGTATCGATGAGGTGGAGGGCTTGGTCAAAGTCATCGGAAAGGGGAACAAGGAAAGGCTCATTCCCATCGGGCAACTGGCGCTCGAGACCATCGCACGCTACATAGAAGAGTATCGCCGGTTCGTGGAAGTCGAGGCTGGCTATGAGGACACCCTTTTCCTGGGTCGCAGGGGACGTGAGCTCACCCGCCAGATGGTGTTCACCATGTTGCGCAGAACGGCCCACGAAGCTGGAATCCGCAAGCAGGTCAGTCCCCACACCTTCCGCCATTCCTTCGCAACCCACCTGATGGAGAGCGGTGCGGACATCCGTGTGGTGCAAGAAATGCTTGGACACAGTTCCGTCAGCACCACGGAAATCTATACCCACCTGGACCAGAATTATCTGCGTGACCAGATGGAACGGTTTCATCCGCGCAGCCTCAAGGCATAATGGCCGGGCTGCCAGTCCACTGGCTTCTCCCCTTCTTGGTTGTCGTTTCCTGCACACTCGCGGGCACAGGGCATCCCATTCCCTTCGAGCAGAAATCCAAACCCGAACCGCCCGGGGCGTGGACGAGATTCGCCTATTCGGTCCATGGACTTGACACTTTGTTTCTTGAGGTCAAGACCGCACCGCAAGGAGACCGGGCACCCGGGGTGATTTTCATTCATGGTGGAGGATTCAGCTCCGGAACAATGGATGCCGGTCCCCATGTGGACTTGCTGGACACGCTCGTGGCGCACGGCATCACCTGCACAAGAATCTCCTATCGGCTCAGCATGGCGGACCGGGGCTTTGGCTGTGACGTGCCTTCCGCGGAGAAACAAGCCGCTGTGATGCTGGCCAATCAAGACCTTACGGCAGCCATCCATTGGCTGAAGCAGTCTGAGCTGAAGCTGCCAGGGGAATGGGTGGCCATGGGCAGCAGTGCGGGAGGGGAAACCGCGATGTGGGCCGCATATGGTGACCGCATGCTGCCTTGGGCCGGTGTCGCTGCTTTCTCCGGAGCCATTGTGGACTCCATCCTGCCCAGGCACGATGCCCCCCCTTTTTTTGGTGTTCACGGGACTTGTGATGGCATCGTGCCTTCAGGACAATCTGTACACAGGGGGTGCGCCCCGGAAGATCCCGGCGCATGGATGTTGTGCGGCAGTCTGTGCTGGGGAGAGCGCATGACGGAGGCTGGCTTGCCTTCGCTGACTCGGGCATGTTGCGGGGAAGACCATGCGGTATGCAACAGTGCCATGCTCGACCCGGAAATTCAAGCGGAATTGATTTCCTGGCTCCTGTCACCAGAAGTCAGAAGCCGCTCCAATCGCCGTATCAAACTGGATGGTTCTTCCGTTTTCGTGGATGAGCCTCAGGGGTGCCCTTCCCCTTGCCAATGAATGGCGGAGGCTGACACGGCGTCCAGGTTCCATTGTGCAACAGCCCGGTCCAGCACGGCAGCGACATCTCCATTGGCCACCCAATCCGTGCGGCTTTCCTCTGTGGGCATGGACTGGCCCAGCATTTCCAATGCCCGCAGTATCAATTCCGGCGCCTTGGATGGGCGCACGGGCGCTGCGAAGGTCTGTTTGCTCAACTTCTGCCCTCCCGCATTGACCAACATGGGTGCATGGGCCCAACACATGGTCTGTGACCCGGAAGAAAGGACCTCCCGCAAGGCCATTTGCTTCGGGGTACTGTCCAGCAAGTCCGCACCACGGACGACATGCGTAATACCCTGATCGAGGTCATCCACCACCACAGCCAATTGGTAGGCCCAAAGGCCATCAGCCCTGCGCACGACATAATCCCCGATGTCCCCAGAATCGAATCGTTGCTGCCCCTGAACCGCATCAATCCAGGACCATGCCCCTCCTCCAATCCTGAACCGGACGGAGCGGGCCGGCCTTCCCCCAACAATACCACGGCTGCAATTTCCAGGATACACGCTGTGGCCTTCCAATTCTTTTCGGGTGCAGGCACAACCATAGGCCCGTCCCATCCGGACCAGTTTTTCCAAAGCTTCGATGTAGGCTTCGTCCCGGTCGGACTGGTACAGCACTTCACCATCCCAATGGAGTCCAAAGGCTTCCAGGGTCCTCAGGATGTCGTCTGCAGCCCCAGCCACTTCGCGGGGAGGATCGAGGTCTTCCATGCGAACGAGCCACCTGCCCCCGTGATGACGCGCATCGCAGAAGGATGCCACTGCCGACAACAGACTGCCCATGTGCAACCGCCCCGTGGGGGACGGCGCGAAGCGGCCGACATAGCCGCCGGCCGACATCAGCGTACGAGCTTACGATACTTGATCCGCTTCGGGCCGGAATCCCCGAGCCGTTCCTTGCGGTTGGCCTCGTATTCCGAATATGTGCCCTCAAACCACTCCACCTGGCTGTCGCCCTCGAATGCGAGGATATGGGTGCAAATCCGATCGAGGAACCAGCGGTCGTGCGAGATGACCACCGCACATCCGGCAAAGCTCATGATGCCCTCCTCCAATGCCCGCAAAGTGCCGACATCGATATCGTTGGTGGGCTCGTCCAGGAGCAGCACGTTGGCTTCGGTCTTCAGCGTCATGGCGAGGTGAAGACGGTTGCGTTCTCCTCCGGAGAGTATGCCGCATTTCTTCTGCTGATCCGAACCGCCGAAATTGAACTTGGAGACATAGGCCCTCGAGTTCACCAAGCTTCCTCCGATGTCCAGCTGATCATTGCCTCCGGAAACCACCTCCCAAACCGATTTCTCAGGATCGATCTCCTTGTGGCGCTGGTCTACATAGCCCACCTCGACCGTATCTCCGAAGGTGACCGAACCGGCATCGGGTTGCTCCTCTCCCATCATCATCCGGAAGAGCGTGGTCTTTCCAGCTCCATTCGGACCGATGATCCCAACGATTCCTGCAGGCGGCAGTGAAAATGACAGGTCTTCGATCAACAGGCGGTCGCCGAAGGCTTTCTGAAGGCCCACCACCTCGATGACCTTGTTGCCAAGGCGCGGACCGTTCGGAATCGGGATCTCGAGACGGGCTTCCTTTTCCTTCGTGCCTTCAGCCAGCATCGATTCATAATTGCTGAGGCGGGCCTTGTTCTTGGCCCTGCGTCCCTTCGGATTCTGGCGCACCCAATCGAGTTCGCGCTCCAATTCGCGGCGGCGCTTGGACTCGTGCTTCTCTTCCTGGGCGAGGCGCTTGGTCTTCTGTTCCAGCCAATCGGCATAGTTGCCCTTCCATGGAATGCCCTCGCCGCGGTCCAACTCGAGAATCCAACCGGCCACATTGTCGAGGAAATAGCGGTCGTGCGTCACGCAGAGGACCGTCCCTTTGTAGCGCTCGAGGTGCTGTTCGAGCCAGTCGATGGTTTCGGCGTCAAGGTGGTTGGTGGGCTCGTCAAGCAGCAAGACATCCGGTGCCTGCAGCAGCAGGCGGCAGAGTGCCACCCGCCGGCGCTCCCCTCCTGAGAGGTCGCCGATCTTCTGGTCATCGGGAGGACAGCGCAAAGCCTCCATCGCGATGTTCAATTTGGTGTCCAATTCCCAGGCATCCAAGGCATCGATCCTGTCCTGAACGGAAGCCTGGCGGTCCATCAGCGCCTGCATTTTGTCGGGGTCGTTCAGGATTTCCTCGTCCATGAACTTGGCATTGATCTCCTCGTACTCATTGAGCACGGCTACGATTTCCTGTGTGCCTTCCTCCACGACCTCGCGGACGGTCTTGTCCTCGTCAAGTGAAGGCTCCTGCGGGAGGTAGCCCACCGTGTAACCATCGGCCCAGACGACCTCGCCCTGATAGGCCTCGTCCAATCCGGCAATGATCTTCATGACCGTGGACTTGCCCGATCCATTCGTGCCAATGATGCCAATCTTGGCACCGTAGTAGAATGACAGATAGATGTCCTTCAGGATGTGCTTTCCGGTCGGGGTCGTCTTGTTGACCTTGACCATGGAGAATATCACCTTCTTGTCGTCGCTCATGGTATTGGATTCGGGGGCAGCAAGGTAATCAGGCAGTGCGCAGGGTCAACTCTGTAATCTCGGGCGGCATGCCGATGCGTCCGGGGAAACCCAGCAGACCGAAGCCCCGGTTCACGTGCAGGTGCTGTCCGGATTCGCTGTAAAGCCCTCCCCACCGCTTGTAGCGAAGCTGGCTCGGCGAAATCTTGATGCCCAAGGAAGGCAATTCCAATCCCATCTGCATCCCGTGCGTGTGTCCAGACAGGGTCAGCTCCACGGGAGCCTTGCCTCCCATGACGCGGTCTTCCCAATGGGTCGGGTCGTGGCTCAGCAGCACCGTCGGCATCTGCGGATCCGCTCCCTCCAGTGCACCTTCGAGGTCACCGCTCTGGCGGAAACCCCTGCCCCAGGTCTGAACCCCTGCGAGCAGCAGTTGAGCCCCGTCATGCTCGATGACCCGATGCTCATCCATCAGCAGATCGAATCCCATTTCACCATGGATTTCCCGGATGCGTTTCCGGATGGCTTCCCGATCACCGTCCGATCGTCGGGCATAATCCGCGTAGTCATGGTTGCCGAGGATACTGAACTTGCCATACTTCGCCTGGAGCTTGGCGAATCGTCCAATCCATGGTTCGGCCTCATCGCTGTGGTCGTTGACGAGGTCTCCGGTGAAGACGAGTATGTCCGGCTTGAGCGATTGTATCATTTCCAAGCCGCGCTCCACGGGTCCGAAATCGTTCAGGAAGCTGCCCAGATGAGCATCGGAAATCTGGACAATCCTCAATCCATCCAATCCGGCGGGCAGGTCGGCCATCGGAACCTCCAAGCGCCGGACATGGTAGCCGTATCGTCCACGGGTCATTCCATAGGAAAAGGAGCCCAGCAAGAACCCCGCTGCGGCCTGACCACTCCAGGTAATGAAGGTCCGGCGGGGAATTCCCGGCCTTTCGTCCGGGCTGGTCAGAATCCATTGGACCGCGTGTCTCAAGCCCTCAAGCAATTCCGTACCCGCCAGCCACAATTTGGGCACCAACAAGCTGATCAGCACAGCGTGGGTCACCAACAGGTATTGCGGTTGGTGCTCCCGCCAGAAGGACCAACGGAAGACGTAAATGCCGAACCAGACCAGCTGGACCGCCGATATGATGAACCATCCCCGCCTGATCGATGGAAACCGCGCATGGACAGACCACATCCGGAGCATGTTCTGCCAAGCGCCCCATTCGATGAGGAGTATGATGCCGAGAATGAATAGTGCTAACCACATGACCCTAACCAGGGAGGACATGGTGCAAAATTACGGGTGGGATACGCCTTTGCGGCGGTTATGGCACTCTTTGGCAAGCTGTAACCCGACCAGCATCAGCTGTCCGTCAACATGGCCTTGATCTCCATGGAATTGAACTTCTGCTGCATGAATTGGCTGCCTCCTTTGGCCCGCGGTCGCAACAACAGCCATTGGTCCGCCCACCCCGCCTCTTCGACGGCCTCAAGGTCGTGGGTCGACAAGACGACCGTCTTGCCCATTTCCATCCATGCGCCCACCTGTTCCATCGTGGACCTGCGCCCCACCACATCCAGAAAAGCCGTGGGCTCATCCATCAGAACGAGATCCCTCGCCTGGACAAAAGCCCGTGCGAGCATGACGCGCTGGGCCATTCCGTCACTCAGGTGATCCAGCAGATGATCGGACCACTGCGCGACTCCTCCTTTCTCCATTGCCTCTTGCACGGCATCGGCATGGGCCACTTGCCCGCCGGCCTCCAAGGCCAATTCCATTACATCCCGAACGGACAACACGGTTCCCCTGGGCGGCGTGGATGCCACGAACGCCAAGTGATGGGCCCTTGTACCCGGAGCCAGGTCGTTCACTTTTCTTCCCGAGACCAGCACATTTCCTTTTCGCGTAGGCATCAACCCGGCCATGGTCTTCAGCAGGGTTGATTTTCCTGCTCCATTCCGACCCACCACGACCAGGATACTGCCGGGTTCGAGGTTGAACGACAGCGCGCCAACACCTTCCGAAGGGTGGAGCAATTCAACCGAATCCAAGGTGAGGGAGCTCCCATTCATGATTTGGCCAATGCTGGACGATTCCGACTCCGCCCGATGATGAGCAGCAACACAACGGGTGCCCCGATCAAGCTGAGGATGGCATTCAGGGGTATGCCCATCATCCTGACGACACCATCCGCCAGCAAAGCGAGGATGGCCCCGGTCAGCAGGACCGGCCACACCATTGAACGGTGACGGCGGTGGGGCACTGCCGCCCTGACCAGGTGCGGGGTGGCCAAGCCGAGGAATGCGACCGGACCGCACCAAGCCGTCACCAGACCTGCCAGCACCCCGGCTGCCCCCAACATGCGCCAGGTCAAACCGCGTTCATCCACCCCCATCGTACGGGCCGTCAAGGTTCCCATGGTCCACATGTCCAAGCGGTTTCCTGCGCTCAGGGACCACCATACCAAGGGCAACAATGCGGCGAATACCACACCGCATGCCCCCCATCCACCTCGCGCGAAAGAGCCCATGCCCCAATGGACGAAAGCCTGCAACGCTCCGGCATCCGCCCCGGCCTGCAATACCGTAACCATGGCTCCGGCCAAATAGCCCACCATCAATCCGAAAATCAACAGGGCCGTACGCGAGCGGAATCGCCCCATCACGAGTGCCAGCATGACCATGACCAAGGTGCTGCCCAGCAGGGCGCCCATCACCTGTGGCGCCATACCGAATTCTTCCGGGGCCCATCCCAGGGTTGCGCCGCCCAATGACACCAGCGCCACACCGAGGGTAGACCCCGAGGTTACACCCAGCACACTGGGCCCTGCCAATGCATTCCTGAAGAATGTCTGCATCAGGAGTCCGGAGAGCCCCAAGGCAGCTCCGGCAGCCACCGCCATCATGAGCCTGGGCAAGCGGAGTTTCCACATGATGGTATGCGCCGTATCCTCCCCGTGTCCTGTCAGCGCTTCCCATTCCTGATCCAAGGACAAATGCGCAGGCCCCGAGAAGAGGCCCGTCGCGAAGAGGACCAGCAGTGCCAATGCCATCCACACCATCGAAACACGCTGCCTCATGGCCTCTGCATCGTGGATTGGAAATACACCGCCTCATGGCCTTCGGATGCTTCCTCGTGCAGAATGGCCACCAGATCCTCGAGCATGAGGTCCGGCTCCAGCACGGCGGCACCGAAATAATCCACTTCTGCGGTATTGCAGTGAAACATCAATTTTTCCTCCAGGGGCAACCAGGGCAGCGAGGACCGTGCGTCCTCGAGGTACCAGCCGTCCGGGGCATGGACCACCTTGCCCCACGCTTCGGCTTGTTCCATGAGCAGGACGAACTGCTCCTGGTCCATCTCAAGGTTGCTGCCTTCCCTCCGCAACCCCAATCGCTTTTCGGTCGCGGTGTCCATCAAGTAATGCCCTCCGGCGTCCTCAATCAGCTTCGCCACCAGCCCCTCCCCGTTGGGTGCCGTCCACATTCCGCCCTGCTCACTGCCCGTAAACACTGATGGACGGCCATACTGTTCGGCGGCAAGGCGGCCTGTGGCACATGCGGAATCATACCGTGCCGCTATCGCATCGAAGATGGAATCAGCCAACGGCGATGTTCCTGTCAACCAGCCAAAAACCTTAATGTACTCGGCCCTGCCCAAGGGATGCTTTTCCTCGTATTCACGCAGGGCCATCACGGCCACACCCGTGCGTTCCTCCACCCCCTGCATCGGGTCACCGAATGGATACGAGGTCAATACACTGGCTCCGGATCCCACGAGGGCCTCCTCATCCAAGCCGGCATCTCCTCCGAGGTCCACCACGCCGCTCAACTCCACACCCTGAACGTCCAACCGGTCGAGGTATCCCCCGGCCCGCCAGGCGCGTTCTGCCCCCAAAGCCAGAAGATGGGGCACATGGGTGGTCGACCATGTCGCCACACCCTGCACACGTCCTGTCAATTCAACGATGCCGCCAACGGCCCTCCCCTCGGGAACCGATGTGGCCGGCGCAGACGGTCTTCGGGGATCGGTTTCCCGCACCCACCCCTTCCAAACACCTTCACTGTTCTCCAACCAAAGGGTGTCTCCTGATTCTGAAAAACCAAAGGTTTGGGCGTATTCCACACCATGAAGTCGGGGCTGAACGGCTGGCGATTCCAAAGTTGAACGCGGAGAATCACCGCAAGCGCACATCCAGATGGCCCATCCCCACAGCCAATCGATGCCCAGGAACCGGAAGCGCCTGCCCTTGGACTGGTAGAAACCAACCCCGAATGGGATGTGGGCATCAAAGTGCATGCCATCAAAAGTACGGGGCCGCATCGGCCGTAAATTGGGTTCGAACCCGCAATGAACGGAAATGCCCATTCCAGCCGAGGAAATTAAACGCCAACAACGCGCCGATGCCATGAAGCTCAAGCTGTCGGCGATGGACCACCAACTCCAGCAGGTCATGCTGGGCGGAGGGCAGGCACGGATCGACAAGGAGCACGCGAAGGGCAAGCTCACCGCCCGTGAACGGATTTCACTCCTGATGGATGATGGTGAACCGCTGCTTGAAGTGGGCGCTTTCGCGGGGCACGGCATGTACAAGGAACATGGCGGTTGTCCAGCTGGAGGATGCGTCGTGGTCATCGGCAAGGTCAGTGGGGTGCGCTGCATCGTCGTCGCCAATGATGCCACCGTCAAGGCGGGCGCCTGGTTTCCCATCACTGGAAAAAAGAACCTGAGGGCACAGGAGCTCGCCTTTGAGCTGCACCTGCCCATCGTATACCTCGTGGACAGCGCAGGAGTCTACCTCCCCATGCAGGACGAAATTTTCCCCGACAAGGAGCACTTCGGACGGATATTCCGGAACAATGCCCGGCTCAGTGCAGCCGGCATTCCGCAATTGGCGGCCGTCATGGGCAGCTGTGTGGCCGGAGGGGCCTACCTGCCCATCATGAGCGATGAGAGCATCATTGTCAAGGGCACGGGCAGCATCTTCCTCGCCGGCCCCTATCTCGTAAAGGCTGCGATCGGCGAGGATGTGGGAGCAGAAGACCTGGGCGGGGCCGACATGCACGGCAGCATTTCAGGGGTGGTGGACCATGTGGTGGAAGATGACCGCGAAGCCATCCGACTGCTGCGCACCCTGATGTCACATCGGGCCGGACGGCCCAGCAGACGGCATTTCGACCGCACCGCGCCTGAACACCCTGCCGGTGATGCGGACGAATTGCTCTCCATCCTGCCGGCTTCGAGGCGTGAGCCCTACGATGTTCGTCAGCTGCTCACCGCATTGGTGGACGGTGGGTCCTTCACTGAATTCAAGCGCGACTATGGCAAGACCCTGCTCTGTGCAACAGCCCGGATCGATGGCTGGAGTGTCGGCATCGTGGCCAACCAGCGCATGCTGGTCAAGAGCTCCAAGCAAGGAACCCAATTCGGCGGCGTCATCTATTCGGACAGTGCGGACAAAGCCGCCAGGTTCATCATGAATTGCAACCAGAAAGGCCTTCCCCTTGTGTTTCTTCAGGACGTCACCGGCTTCATGGTCGGTTCGAAGAGCGAACAGGGAGGGATCATCAAGGATGGTGCGAAATTGGTCAATGCCATGGCCAATTCAGTGGTGCCCAAATTCACCGTCATCGTAGGCAACAGCTACGGTGCAGGGAATTACGCCATGTGCGGCAAAGCTTATGACCCGAAACTCATCGTCGCCTGGCCCACCGCTGAATTGGCCGTCATGGGGGGTGCCCAAGCGGCAGGTGTGCTGTTGCAGATAGAGGTGGCCACCCGCAAAAAACAGGGCGAGGAAATCACGCCTGAACGGAAGGCTGAACTCCGAGAGGCCATCGAAACCCGGTATACAGAACAAACCTCTCCTTACTACGCGGCGGCCCGACTTTGGGTGGATGCCATCATCGATCCACGCGATACCCGACACTGGATATCGGAAGGGATTGCTGCGGCGGATGGCGCACCGCCGGAAGGTCCGTTCACCATGGGGGTGCTGCAGACCTGAACTTAGTTCCGCTCTCGTTTCATCAGCTCGGCGAGCATCAACTTGAGCATTTCCACTTCTGTTGTGGCATTGCCCCCTTGGCGCGCAGACAGGCCCTGTTTGAGGATCAGCATGGCGTCCAGAAGGTCAGCCTCGTCGTCCAGCCATTCAGGAAGCTCTTCGAACAGGGTCAATACCTCCACCATGACGGGCATGCCCATTTCCACCGATCGTATGGCCAGATTCCTGCACTGTCCATCCGCATTCCCCCCACATTCCCACAGGAACCCCAATAAATCGGCCAATTGGTCGGCATGCTCCGGGCGAAGGGCCACTGCGATCAGCTCGGTTCCAGCGCCCTCTAGCTTGAGCCCACGCAGCAGATTGGCGACTTCCTCGCGGACTTTCGGTTCATCCGTCTCCCCGCGCAGCCTCACGAGCTCACCAATGGTCGCGAGCTCTCCCTCCGCCGCCACGCGTTTCAATGCGGCATCCCGGCGCTCTTCGACCGGTGAATGAAGCCCTTCATGGAGTTCGGCCAACGCCAGTGCCTTTTTTGTTGCCATTCGGCAAAATTACTTCGGTGAAGGTTTGCTGCTCCAAGCGGCATACCACTCGGCAACTTCGCAAAGGATCAAAGCTGTAGCCCCCCAGATGAAGGGCACTTCCGGCAGCGCAAAACCCGGCGCTTCCCACTTGAAGCCCCTCCTGCCCGGAAGGTGGACGAGCACGGGCCGTCGGGTCCTGTAGCGGTCGTCCACAATGTCGTCCAACCGGATCCGGTGAACCGCCGCCACTTCAACCTCATCGGGCATCAGCAGGTCCGGCAGCTCCACCGGGGCCACGAACGGCCGCACCACGAATCGGCTCGGCTCGACGTGGACTTCAGTCAATGGAACCGGGGGGCGCATGGGGCCGTGTGCACCAGGCAGCCCCAACTCCTCCCTCCATTCCCGCAATGCGCACTCCAGCATGGACTCTCCCGGCTCCCTTGCCCCTCCCGGCCATGCCATCTGGCCACCATGCGGCCCTTTTTCGGGTGTCCTTTCAATCAATGCCATGGTTCCATCGGGTTCAATTCCGATGAATACGGCCGCCTCCCTGAAATCCACCCCTGCGTTCCCTTTGGCCCGGGCCTCAGCCGCCGAAGAACGCGCGTAGGGCATCATCGGACGATGAGCAGCTGCGCCGGGCAACGGTTTGCCCGCATCTTCCCATCCTGACCAATCCACTGAATGCTCCATCTGTTCTTCTCTGATGACTTGAGGAAATCGTCAAGCTCTCCCGGCCCTAATTTCGGCATGCCATGTATCAATTGGGGTCAGAGGTTTGGTTCCCGCCTTCGGAAGCCTTCAGGGAAGATGGGCTCGTCGCCATCGGGGGAGACCTTTCTCCCGATCGATTGCTCCTGGCATACGAAAGGGGCATCTTTCCCTGGTCTGCCCCCGAGGACCCGTTGCTCTGGTGGTGCCCCGACCCCAGGGCCATGATGAAGCCCGAATCGGTCAAGGTCAGCAAGAGCATGCGGGCCGTCTTGAACAAAGGCACTTTCAGTTGCACCATGGATCAGGATTTCAACGGTGTCATTCTGGGATGCTCGCAGCGCGATGATGAAGGAACCTGGATTACGGACGATTTCATCCAGGCCTATGTGGTCCTTCATGAGATGGGTTTCGCCCACAGTGTGGAGGCTTGGGATGCGGAGGGCAACCTGGCTGGCGGACTGTATGGTGTTTCACTTGGAAGCATGTTCTTCGGGGAATCCATGTTTACCCGCCAATCCAATGCCAGCAAAGCCGCCTTCATCCAGCTGGCCGGTCATCTGGCGTCCGCGAAATTCGACTGGATTGACTGCCAGATCATGAATCCCCACCTCGCCACCCTGGGAGCAGAACACCGGACCCGTTCCTTTTTCCTCAGCGCCCTGGAAAGCGCAATGACCCAAGACACGGTGCGTGGGCCTTGGTCTTTCAATACAGACGGTTGATGGAAGCACGGGATCCAGAGCATCCGAGGTCACAGCGCCCCAAGGTCATCAGGAGAATGATGGGCCTCTGGCTGCGTTGGCGCGGATGGAAATGCGAGGGGCCCTCCCCGAGACAAACCTCGGCGGGCATCCTGATCCTTGGGCCGGGTTTGGAGCGATGGCAGATGGAGACCGAACTCCTTGAAGTCCATTTGGGACTCAATACCCGCTGGTGGTCTGCCGCCGAAAGGGACCACCTCGAGGCGCCTGCTCCAAGCAAAGGACCAATCCTCCCTGCTCCGGGCGAGGGACTCATCCTGGTCCCCTTCAATGCACCCAACCTGGTTGAGTTGCTTCGGAAAAGCGCATCCAACAACATCCAATTGGTCAGCCTCGCTCCTGAACTGAGGCGGATTCGATTCAATACCCCGTTCGTGTCGGGGAAATTCCCGGACCGCGATCTGTCGTACATCCACAGGGTGTTCAGCTACTACACTTGACCGCATTTTATCCGTGGGTCATCATAGCGTGAACAATTTGTACATATCTGTACCATGGAAAACTCTTGATTCATCCGTGCTGGCTTCTATTTTGCCGCTGCTCGGGGAACCTCCCCTCTGCGACTCACAGCACACCGACTCAACCTCATGGATAAGCACGACTTGATGATTCTCGACATCGTCCAGCAGCACAAGAAGGAAATGCAGGAGCACATCCGTCTGTCTGCCCTTGAACGCAACTTTTGGAAACGCATCGAGGGTGATGTCACGTTGAGCGTAGGACAAGCCCGGATTGGAGAGCGGATCACCCGACTGTACCTCGACGGCATGATCCAAAACAAGAACGGTTACATGCTCACCAAGAAGGGCCGTGAAGCGCTGAGCTTGGAAGGCCAGCGGTTGGCTCAGGTGGCCTGAACACCATGGGATTCCCCAAGAAAAAGGCCGGCCCATGATGGGCCGGCCTTTTTCTTGGGCCTGAGCCAGCGGCTCAGGACTCCTCGAGGATCTCCAATTTCGGGTATTTCTCCCTCCAGAAATCCAACTTGCTCGGATCCCTTACCGTGATGACGGTCCGGCCATCAAGGCGCACTTTGATGTTCGGCTGCAGCTCCTTGGTTTTTTTCTTCTTCTTCGCCATATCGGGTCGATTGTCACTGTAACAGTTTTCCGTACAGATGGTTCCCAATGAACGTCACTATCCGTCACCCTCCAAGGCTCAGGGAATCAATTGTGAAACTTTCGAACCCCGTTGTCCACAGGTTCAGGATCGATTGTCAAGCCGCCATGCCGGGCTTGTACGCCTTTTTCCCCGCCCTGAAACCAAACCCCGCGATGTAGGAATAGCAGAGTGCAGGCAACAAAAGCGCTACCGCGAACCCTGCGGAATCGACCAAGGCACCAAACGCCGGTGGAATGAAGGCCCCTCCCACAATGGCCGTGCACAGCACACCGCTTCCTTGTGGCTTGGCCTCACCCAATTGCTCTATGCCCAAGGTGAAGATGGTGGGAAACATGATGGAATTGCAGAGACCGACCGCAAGCAGCATCAACAGTGCAGCCAATCCGGAAGACATGCTGCTGCTCACCACCAGCGCCATTGCAACTGAAGCGAAGATTCCAAGCAGAAGACCTGGGTTGATTTTCTGCATCAACGCCGCGCCGACGAAACGTCCGACCATGGCACCACCCCAATAAAACGTCAACAGCACACCCAGCTTTCCCTTGGGATCGAGGCTGGAGACCGATTGCCCTTTGATGGATGCCGCCATGCCCGCCATCCGCTCGAGGAATGGATGCGATTGCATCAGTTCATGCACGTTGAGGTTCAGGCCATAATTGACCATATAGCTCCCCAGCGCCACCTCGGCTCCGACATAAACGAAAATCCCAACGGCTCCAGCCATCAGCCGCCGGTTTCCCATGACATCCGAAATTCGACCATCTGCACCTCCTTCGAGAATACGTGGCAAGGAAACCCGGCTGATGACAAAGGCCAGCAGCAGGAATGCCGCTGCAATGACGATGAAGGGGCCCTGGACAGCGCCAGCTTCTGCCACCCTGTATGATTCCAATGCCTCCGATGTCAAGGATGCCTGCTCTTCTCCCGTTTTGACGGTATCCGCCAGGAGGTAGCCTGCACTGATCACGGGGGCAATGGTGGTCCCCAGCGAGTTGAAGGCCTGGGCCAGGTTCAATCGACTGGAGGCGCCCTCCTCCGACCCGAGCACCGAGATGTAGGGATTGGCCGCCACCTGCAAGACGGTGATGCCCGCTGCGACCACGAAGAGGGCGAGCAGAAACAGGATGAACAATCGCGTCGAGGCTGCCGGATAGAACATCAGACATCCGATGGCGGCCAATGACAGTCCCACCAGGATTCCATTCCTGTACCCCATCCTCTTGATGAGTTTGCCCCCGGGTATGGAAATCAGACCGTAAGCCGTGAACCAGGCGAACTGCACCATCCCCGCTTGGAGGTAGGTCAATTCAAACACATCCTTCAACCTCGGGATCAAGGCATCCACCAACACCGTGATGAAGCCCCACATGAAGAAAAGGGAGGTTACCGTAATGAACGCTCCCCGGTATTGCCGCGCATTGGTCATGCGCCAAATTTAGGTTCAGAAAAAAGCCCCAACCCGGAAACCCCGGCCTTGCTCAGCGCATCAACTCTATGGTTCCCGAAAGCTCTTCGGCGTCAGTCCGCGAACCCTTCCAGCGCAAGCGGTAATTGTACATGCCTGGGGGGACATAGTGCTCTCCTCCTTTCATGTTGCCGATCCACGCCTCGTCGGGATCGGTGCTGTAGAACACCTCCTCTCCCCAACGGTTGAAAATGTTGATCTCGTAATAGACCACATCCGAAATCACCACCTGAAAGGCGTCGTTGATGCCATCGTTGTTCGGAGTGAACGCGTTTGGAATGTAGACGATGACCGGCCCTTCAACCAAGGTATACGCGCTGTCCGTGCATCCGAGCGAATTGGTCACCGTCAGCTGGGCATAGTAATCGTACAACCCGTCGTATTCGTGGATGGGGTTCATTTCCACACTTGTGGCCCCGTCACCGAAATCCCATGCATAGTCACATGAGGGACAGACGGGATCCGGAGTGGCAATGAACTCGATGCGGGTATCCGACAGGTAACTCGTGTAAAAATCGCTGTAGATGTATTGCACTTCCACCACGACCGTTTCCGTCAAGGTCTCCCCACAGATGTCCGTCACTTCCACGGGGTAGCTGTATGAATTGCTCGGTGCGATGTATTGGTTCTCTCCAAAAGCTGGAATGGTCGGCCAACTGTAAACGAACCCTTCCTCGCCCCCCGTGGCTTGGGCAGAAATCGTCAAGGCCGCACCCCTGCAGACCACCGTGTCGCTCGATACCGTCAGCGTCATGGGCACATCCGGGATGACGAGCAGTCCCGCGGTTGCATCCTCTCCACCGCAACCATCGAGGACCTCGACCCCGATCGGCGTGGTGACGAAACTCTGGACGGTGATCTGCGGATCATCTCCGGCGTAGGGGATGCCTCCCACCGTCCATTCAAAACTGTAATCCCCTGCTCCACTGATGATGTCGACTGCAATCGCCGTGTAATCCACGCACGACGCATTGATGGTGTCCTGCAATTCAATGACCAAGGGCGGGTTGTCGATGACGATGCTGGTCGATGCGCCACCTGAAGACTGGCAATTGTCGGTGACCTCCACCGAGAAGGTGCTGGGCAATCCATCGCTGTAGGTATAGGTGGACTGGTCTCCTACCGGATTGAAATTCTGTGTCCATTGATAGGTGTAGACCCCACTGCCTCCTTCAATTTCGGGTGTGATGACGAAAGTCTCCGTGCAGGGGCCGACCATCGAGTCCGGCAAAGTGACCTCAAGCGGGGGACTCACCACCTCGATTTCCGTCTGAACCGTCACGAATTGACCACATCCATCGCTCACCTCCAATGTCACCGACAAGTCCTCTGCAGTGGTCCAGTTCAACGTCTCGCCGAACCCGAGGAATGCGAATCCGTTCAGCCAGGCGAAATTGAAGAATGGTTCTCCCCCGGACCAATCGGGCGCAATGCTGAACGGCACATTGCAGCTCACCTCGTAGCTGTCCTCGAGCTCGACAATGAGTTCCGGTACGTCGATGCTGACGTTGACCATGGCTTCCGCGGTCAGGCCACAGGCGTCCTCCACAATCACATGCACCTCACTGGCATTCAACCAGGTGGACAGAAAGAAACTGTTGCCATAGCCGAAAGCAGGCTGGTCATCCTGCAACTCCCAGGAATACGTGTAGGGGGGATTGCCTCCATCCGCAACGGCGAAAATCTCCTCGAAACCATTGCAGGAAAGGACCACATCCCCACCAAGGATCTCCACCGTGAGCTCGGGATACTCCTCCACCACAATGTTGAACGTTCCCGGGTCCTCGGGCATGCCACAGGTGTCGCTCACCGTGACGATGCAATCATATTCACCCGCTGCAGCCGGAATGTAATTGTAGGTGGGTTCGTCCACCCCGGGATTGCAGTCCCAATCGTAGTGGAAATTGCCATACCCCCCTTCGATGATCGGCTCAAGCAACACGGAGTCCCCGACACACAGGGTGGCATCGAAACCATCCACGACAAGGGGATCGGGCTCATCGGCGATGTCGAACTCGAAATAGCTGGTCAACCCTCCCCCATTGCATGCCGCGAGGTTCAGGATTTCCATCACCACGGTCTCCACGCCTTCAGGGATGCCGTCCTCAAAGGCGTCCAACGGGAATTGCTGGACGGAGACGAAGGGCGGGAAGAAAACCGTGTCAGGCAACTCGGTGAAATCGACTCCGTTCGTCGCCGTGCTGGCACTGTAGTCGATGATGACCATCTCCTCGATGTCGATGATCGTCTCGAGGGGACGCGTGAATGTGAGCAACGCCTCTCCGCAATCCTCGTAAATGATGTTGGCATCGGGGCCGCCGACATCGATGGACAGGTCCACTTCCACCACAGAATTCGATTCGAAGGATCCGGATTCCAGGATCACGAAAGACTCCAGTGCAGTGTCCGAACCGTCGGCAATCGCCAGCCTGATGTGGTAGGTCTCGCCGCATTCCACCACGCTTTCCGCGGTCAGTTTAACGGTGTATCCGTTCTGGCACAGGACGTCATGTGGGTTGGGGTTGTCTATGTAGTATGCGGAATTGGTGATGTTGTTGACCGAACTGATCGTGATGGCCAATTGCGGGTCGCTTCCGGGCACCTCGGCCAGGTTGACGGCATTGTCGGCATAGGGTCCATTGATGCCGGGTCCACTCAGGAAGAAACCAAAAATGTCGTTGTACTGGGAATTGATCCAACCCAGGTACTCGTCCGATCCGAACACGTAGTTGAAGCGCACTGTATCCCCCGTCGCCACGAAGTCGAATTCGATGGCGCAGATGTCATTGACGCTCGAGACCGAGAAACTCTGACCGATGAGCGGCGGCACGCTGTTGGCAATGGACAACAAATCAGGATCACCGGACACCTCCAACCCGTCATCGATGAAATCATCCTGACAGCCATCGTCAATGTTGGCTGGATTGTTGGCCACCTCCGTAGACAGGATCAGACCTGCCGCAATGGGAAATTCCGAAACGTCAAAACCCGTAATCTGACCGATCTGCACCGGGCTCCCCGTGAACTGCACGTTGGTGGCTTCCACTCCCGTTCCGAGCAGCACATCATTCACGTATTCGTCAGGAGTCAAGGTGCTGTTCACCTCCAACTGGGCGGAAGTCAATTGTGACAGCCCCAAAGTCACACACAGCGCTGCGCCTCTGGACGTCCATTTCGCTATGGATTGCACGGATTTGATCATGGGTGATGCAATGTACCGAGGATAGGACGACAAAAAAGGCGAAAGGTTGCGCACCTTTCGCCTTTCACCATGGATAAAATCAAATCCGTGGTCGGTCCTGACTCAAGCCACCTCGAATTCGGACAACTCCTCCCTGAGACGCTTCCGCGCATGGAAGATGCGGCTCTTCACCGTCCCCATGGGAATGCCCAATTCCTCTGCGATTTCATCGTAATGAAAACCGTCCAGGAACATGGAGAATGGCCGGCGGAAATCATACTTCAGCCTCGAAATTGCCGATTGAATGTCATCGATGTTGATCAGTGAAGTCACTGAATCGTGGTGGTAATCCTGTCCTGAATTGAGGAAGAACTGATTGTCCGTCTGGTCCACGATGGTGTTCTGGAAACGCTTCTTCTTGTAGTTGTTGATGAAGATGTTTCTCATGATGGTGTACAACCACCCCTTGATGTTGGTCCCCTCCTTGAAATTGTTCTTGTAACGGAGTGCCTTCACGAAAGTCTCCTGGACAAGATCGTTGGCATCATCGCGGTCACGGGTGAACCCCATGGCAAACCCTGAGAGGAAATCCTGATGGGAAACAAGGAGGTTGTTGAACTCTAAACTGGACATCTGTTCAATGTTGTGGCTCAAAGATTGAACAAATTCTCGTCTCACCCAAAATTCTGTTCAACTTTTTTGAAATATTGATGAACAGAGCGGGCTGAATCCCGAAAAAAACCCGGGGCTTGTGCACCCAGAAGCACGGCAGCGTGAAACAAAGAAGCGCCCTACAGGCTCATGAACTCAACAGCGTCCCAATGAGGGACTGTCCATTGCCGTGCAGGTGAATCGAATCCTGAACGGCTTCCATTCCCTGGAAAACCCTTCCCGCAAAGTGAAACTCGAGGGACGTGCCTTGGGATTCCCTTGCCACCCTGCGCAGGTAATCCTCAGCCCCATTTTCCGAGGGAAAAGTCGTGCAATAGGCGACACATTTCAACCTGGGAAACTGAGGCGCCATCTGCACGAGGTCCTCCAAAGGAACCGATTGACCCAGAAACAGGCTTCGGTATCCCGCCTTGCGCAGCAGAAAATGAACCATGAGGAGGCTCACATCATGGATTTCTCGCTCCGGCAAGAACAAGGCAAAGACATCGTCGTCATATCCTGCGTCCACCGCAGGCACCTCGTCCACTGCCCGGAACAGGCGTTGCCGGATCAGGTTGCTCACGAAATGCTCATGTGCCGGACAGATGGCACTCGTAAGCCACAGCATCCCAATCTGCCCCATGAAGGGCAAGTAGAGTTTGAGCAACAAATCACTGATGCCGGACTGCTCCTCGAATGTGCTGGATACCGACCTGAACAGTTGCTCATCGAAACTGAGCATGCTGATCTTGAGCATCCCCAGCCAATGGTCCTCGCTGGTGACCGAGGTGCCCAGGGACCTGATGGCCGCACGAATTTCCTGATTCCCCATCGATGCGATGTGGGAAATTTTGTGGCCGTGCTGATTCAGCAAGCTGACGTTCAGCAAATGCTTCAAATCCTCCGAAGAATAGAACCGGATGTTGGTGGATGTCCTTCTAGGATTCAGCAACCCATAGCGTTGTTCCCAAGCCCTGATGGTATGGGCCTTGATCCCCGTAAAATGCTCGAGGTCCTTGATGGAAAATTCCTGCACTGGTGCACTCACAATTGTAGAACACGCCAACTCCGTGGATGTTCGCGGACAAAGATCATGTCGGGCTTAGTTTTGACAGGCCCCCAGAGTCTGGTCCCATGCCCACAATACAACTTTTCGAAGACGAGGCCTGTGCTTCCCTGCACCCGTTTCATCTCATTGAAGGCGTCGCTGGGATTCGGCATGGTGCATTCACCCAATCCGTGAGGTGGCAACAAGTGGGCCAGGAAATGGTGAGCCATGGAGGTGACGACGCCGTCATCAGGGTGAACGCACGCTGGATACCCTCATCGGATGCTGCGGCACTGGTCGGTTCCCTGAATGTTGGCACCGCCCTGTACATGGATGGCGTGATGCTCGCGGTTTGCGGGAATCCGGACTCGGTGAGCGCACGGTCAACACTGGAAGCGGGATCACAGGTTCTCCTCCATCACGCCAATGACCTGTTCGGTACATTGGAATCCGCCATCCAACGAGATGTGGACACAGTGGGTTCCCGGTGGAACCTCCAACCCTATGTGGGCCCTGCCATGGTCTATGGCCGGAGCGAGGATGTGCGCGTTGCCGAGTCAGCGACCGTGAGGGCGGCCTCCATCGACACCGATGCCGGCCCGGTCCTCATCGGCCCGGATGCCCAGATCGAAGCGGGGGCTCATCTCAAAGGGCCTTTGATCGTCTGTGAAGGCGCGACGGTGCGCATGGGCGCCTGCATTTCCGGGCCCACCGTGATCGGGCCCCATTGCAAGGTGGGGGGCGAAATCTCCAACGTGAATTTCCAGGGCTGGGCCAACAAGGCACACGATGGATTCCTGGGCAACAGCGTCATCGGCCGCTGGTGCAACCTCGGTGCTGGAACCAACGCGAGCAACCTGAAAAACACCTACGGAGAGGTGCGCCAATGGTCCGCACTGGATGCTGCCATGAAGGGCACAGGACTTCAATTCTGTGGACTTCTGATGGGCGACCACAGCAAGTGCGGCATCGGGACCACATTCAATACAGGGACTGTCATCGACCCTGCATGTGTCATATTCGATGCCGGGTTTCCTCCCAAACATCTGCCGGCCTTCAGCTGGTACAATGCCCGCATGGGAACCATGGAAATCCAAGACCTGGAGCGGATGTTGTCCACTGCCCAGACCGTCATGGGCCGCCGGGGCCTCCCCTTGTCCGAGGTCCAACGTGTCAGGTTGTCACAGCTGCACGCACAACGACAGGACCAGGCCTGAAAGCCTGACACATTGACCCCCTGAAGAACCAGGGCGGCTTTCTGGCTTGATTTTCGACCTTCGCGCACCCGATGCAAGAAGAACAACCGTTTTCCCAATTGCTGACCGAAGAGTCCGAGGACCACGTGACCATTCCCCTGCTGAGTTCTGAAGACGAGGCGGCCATGGAGCGTGAGGACACCCCGGAAGCCTTGCCCATCCTCCCGCTGCGCAACACTGTCCTGTTTCCGGGCGTCGTGCTGCCCATCAACGTGGGACGGGACCAGAGCCTTCAATTGCTCAAGGAAGCCCACAAAGGCGGCAGTGATATCGGCGTGATGACCCAGGAGGATGCCGAGATCGAGAATCCTGAGAGGAAGGACCTGCACGATGTGGGCACAGTCGCACGGATCGTCAAGATGCTCCGCATGCCGGACGGGTCCAATACCGTGATCATTCAGGGCAAGCGCCGATGCCACATGGGGGATGTGCTGGAGACGGAACCCTACCTCAAGGCCAAGGTCACCCCCTTCCCGGATGCCCCGGAGGAATGGAGCGAGCCCGAACGCGAAGCCCTGCAACAAAGCCTGCAGGAGATGAGCATGGAGGTCATCCAGAACAGCCCGAACATTCCGTCCGAGGCGGCCATAGCCATCAAGAACATCGATTCCCTGCGTTTCCTGGTCCATTTCATTGCTTCCAACATGAATGGGGCGAAGGAACAGAAGCAGAACCTGCTCGAGATAGCCGGCCTCAAGGGGCGCGTGGAGAAAGTGATGGAATTGCTCGGCGAGGAGCTCAAAGTGCTCGAATTGAAGCACGACATCCAATCCCGGGTCAAGACCGACATCGAGAAACAACAGCGCGAATTTTTCCTCCACCAGCAGATGAAGCAGATCCAGGAGGAACTCGGCTCGGATCCGCACAAGGAGGACATCGCGGGAAAAAAGGCCCGGGCCGAATTGAAGGACTGGCCCGATACCGTTGCCGAGACTTTCCTCAAGGAATTGGGCAAGCTCGAGCGGATGAACACCCAGAGCGCAGAATACAGTGTGCAGTCCAACTACCTCGACTTGCTGCTCGACCTGCCCTGGAACATCACTTCGGAGGACAATTTCGACCTGGCCCATGCACAGGAAATCCTGGACGAGGACCACTACGGGCTCGAGAAGGTCAAGGAGCGCATCATTGAGCACCTCGCCGTGCTCAAACTGAAGGGCGACATGAAGTCCCCCATCATCTGCCTCTATGGCCCTCCAGGAGTGGGAAAGACTTCCTTGGGCAAATCCATTGCCAAGGCCCTCGGCCGCGAGTATGTCCGGATGTCGCTGGGCGGACTTCGGGATGAAGCCGAAATACGCGGACACCGGAAGACCTACATCGGCGCCATGCCGGGCAGGATCATACAGAACTTGAAAAAGTCGGGCGCATCCAACCCGCTCTTCGTCCTCGATGAGATTGACAAACTGAGCCGCGATTTGCATGGAGACCCCTCATCGGCCATGCTCGAAGTCCTCGATCCGGAGCAGAACAGCGCCTTCCACGACAATTACCTGGAACTGGATTACGACCTGTCCAAGGTGATGTTCCTGGCCACGTCCAACTCCTTGGCCACCATTCAGCCCGCCTTGCGCGACCGGATGGAGATCATCGAAGTCTCCGGCTACACCGTGGAGGAAAAGGTCCAGATCGCCAAGCGGCACCTCATCCGCAAGCACGTTGCGGAAACCGGCATCACGGAGGACCAGGTGGAGATTCCCGACGCGACCCTCGAAAAGATCTGTGCCGAATACACGAATGAAAGTGGCGTCCGGGGACTGGACAAGCGCATTGCCAAGGTGGTGCGCCACCGCGCGGTCCAAATCGCCATGGACGTGCCTCACGAGGTGGCCGTGGCGCCGGGTGAGCTCGTGGACATTCTCGGGCCTTCCCACGAGAAGGAGCGCTACGAGGGCAACGATGTGGCGGGGGTGGTCACCGGATTGGCCTGGACCCCGGCGGGTGGAGACATCCTCTTCATCGAAACGAGCATCGTCCCCGGCAAGGGCAAATTGACACTGACGGGCAACCTCGGCGACGTCATGAAAGAGAGCGCGGTCATCGCACTGCAATACCTGAAGGCCCACGCCGATGACCTCGACCTCGACCCCAAGGTATTCGACACCTGGGATGTGCACGTGCACGTTCCCGCGGGCGCCATTCCCAAGGATGGGCCATCTGCGGGCATCACGATGCTGACGGCCCTCGCCTCGATCTTCACCCAGCGCAAGGTCAGGAAATTCCTCGCCATGACCGGAGAGATCACCCTGCGTGGCCAGGTCCTTCCGGTCGGCGGCATCAAAGAGAAGATCCTCGCTGCCCGCAGGGCCGGCATCAAGGAAATCGTGCTGTGCGAATCAAACCGCAAACACGTGGAGGACATTCAGGCACGATACATCAAAGGCCTGCGTTTCCACTACGTGAAAACCATGACGGACGTGATTGAAAGGGCATTGCTCAGGGAGAAAGTCGAGGACCCCAAACAAATCGTGGCCGCCAAATGACCCCCGTTTCCCATCGGCTGAGCGCGCTGTTTGCCTGCCTCGCGATGACGGGCATGCTGGCCACGGTGATGGGCCAGGCAATTCCGCGTCCAGGATTGCTGGACCTGCCCGTTTCCGCGAGGCTGGCCGGTTCAGCTGAAAGCATGGGCGCCCCCCTGGATGCCACACTCGGGGACATCCTCGCGCAGGGCTCCCTGCTCGACTCCACGCATTCAGGACAGCTGCACCTGGCCTACATGGATTATTTCGCGGGGACTGCCCTGGCGGCCGCCGTGTATGCAAAGCGGCCAGAGAACCGCCGGTGGGTTTGGCACACCGGACTCCGCAACCTGGGCTACGGCAATTTTACCGGGCGTGACCCCGTCGGCGTGGAAACCGGCAGTTTCTCCGCTTCGGATGTGGCATGGGTCCACGGCATCAGTGTCCCGGTCGACAGCAACCTGACGGTGGGACTGAGCCTGTGGCTCGGACAGAGTGGATTGCCCGAGCGCCGGGCCGGATTCGCCCAATTGGATTGTTCGGCCAATTACTTCCGCAGGGACCGGCAGTTCAGGCTGGCGGCACACTGGCGCCCCTGGGGTGGACAGCACACGGCCAATGCCGCGGGGAGCAGTGGCCGATTCGCCCCTGACCTGCGCCTGTCCATGACCAAGGGGTTCGACAACGCCCCCTTCATCCTCTACCTGACCTATGATGAAATGCAAGAATGGGACCTGGCGCCTGAAGGGTTTTACGATGACGTCATCGACCCCCTGACCGGAGACACGCTGGCCAGTGGAACGTGGGCCTTCGGAGACCGGCTCCTTCGGCACCTTGCTCTTGGAACGGGACTCAAATTGGGGCCCTCCCTTGGATTCCGGTTCGGCTACCACCACCGCAGGCGACAGGAGCTCAGGCTGACCAACGCCCCGGGCACGGCCGGTTTCGCCTGGGGCATCGACTTCAAGGTCCGCAGATTCGACCTTTCCGTTGCGCGGAACACCTACCATGCGGCCGGCTCTTCCACCCATCTCGCCATTCGAACCCGATTGACCGACCGGTAGGCGCCGTTCTCGTTGCTACCTTCGAGATTCCCGAATGCTCACCACAGGCCCATGAAAAGGATCAGCATCGCCATCGATGGCCTCAGTGCCTCAGGAAAGAGCACGTTGGCTCAGGGCTTGGCCAAGGCGCTGAACTACATCTATATCGATACCGGTGCGATGTACAGGGCGGTGACCCTTTTCGCCCTGCGGGAGAAACTCATCGACCACGACGGAAACCTCAATGTCTCCGGCATGGTCGAGGCGCTGCCGAGGGTCTACCTCACCTTCCGGTTCAATCCGGGATCGGGGCGCAGCGAAATCTGCCTGAGCGGCAGAAACGTGGAAAAGGAAATCCGCAGCCATGAGGTTTCGCGTCACGTCAGTGTCGTAGCCCGCGTCCCGGAAGTGCGCGAGAAACTGGTCCTTGCGCAGCGCCGCATGGGCGAAGTGGGCGGTGTGGTGATGGACGGAAGGGACATCGGCACGGTGGTCTTGCCCGAAGCAGAAGTCAAATTCTTCATGACAGCGGACCTGGAGGCCAGGGGCCGGCGGAGGTTCGATGAATTGGTCCGCCGCGGCCGTTCGGTCAGCCTGGAGGCCGTGCAGGCCAATCTCCTCGAACGGGACCAGATTGACAGCACGAGGGACCACAGCCCCCTTCTGCAAGCCGAGGACGCCATTGTGATCGACAACAGCAATCTGTCCATTGAAGAGCAGTTCGACCACATGATGGGCTGCGTCCAGCAGGTATTGCATGCTTAAGGTGCACACATGGGGCGTTTTTCTTTTGGCGCCCATACTCTTGGGCTGTCAATCAGGAGAAGCCCAGGCACCGGAGCCTCCAATGCGCCCCCTGTTCCTGAATGCGGATTCCGCTGCCGCCCGGGACGGAATGGACAGCATGACGGTTCGCCAGAAGATTGGACAGCTCATGATGCTGCCCTTGTATTCCAAGCCCGGCGAATCAGATTCCTTCGAAGGGGTCGCAGCGGATGTTCTGGAATATGGCATCGGAGGGGTCATCGCCATGCAGGGCGACCGCACCACCACGAAGCGGAATCTGCGGACTTTGGACAGCCTCGCCCGTTCCAGACAAGGGGTCGGCCTGATGACCGCCATGGATGCCGAATGGGGGGCCGGCATGCGGTTGGGCGATGGCCTGACCTTTCCCAAGGCCATGTCGCTGGGCGCAACAGAGAATGAGGACCTGGTTCGGCAGGCCGGCTACCACGCCGGATTGGAACTGAAGGCCTTGGGCATCGGAATTGACTTTGCTCCGGTGGCCGACGTGAACAGCAACCCCGCGAATCCCGTCATCGGCAACCGTTCGTTCGGGTCTCGGCCCGATTGGGTGGGCCGCTTGGCGGCGGCTTGGGCCGAAGGGCTTCGCAAGGCCGGAGTGATGGCGGTCGGCAAGCATTTTCCAGGGCATGGTGATGCGGATCTGGACTCGCATCTTGCCTTGCCCCGCATCCTGTCGGACAGCGCCCACTTTGATGACCTCGAGTTGCCTCCCTTCCGCACCTTGATCCACCGAGGCGTCGAAGGGATCATGACCGCGCACCTCGATGTTCCCGCCCTCGATTCCATTACGGGAATGCCGACATCGCTGTCTCCCAGGGTGGTGCGGGATCTGCTGATCGACAGCCTGGGCTTCGAAGGCCTTGTATTCACCGATGCGCTGACCATGGCGGGAGCTTCGGACCTCGTGCCGCCCGGTACACGCGAGGTTGCGGCGCTCAAGGCAGGCAATGACATCCTGCTGTTTCCTTCCGATCCCGCGCTTGTCATCGACAGCATCGAATCCGCCTTGCGCCGTGGAGAGCTCGACACGGCCAGGCTGGATGATGCCTGCTTCAAGGTGCTGATGGCCAAGCAATGGTTGGATGTGCCGGCTTCAGCCGAAGCGCCCACTTCCACGTCCTTCGGATTGCAGCAGCAACTGAGGAGCCACATGCTCGTGCACTTGGGTGACCCTGAAACGCTGGACGTGCGGTTGCCCCCTGCCCTGGTCATCATCGGCAACCGGGGAGATGCCCTGGAGCGGCGAATGAAGCTGACCCACCCCAAGACCGCGGTCATCCGGATCGGCAAGGGCCCCATCTCGGAGGCGCAAATTGAAGCCACAGCCCGCTCGGTCGAAGGCCACAGCGAAGTGGTGCTGGCCTTCCTTGACGAAAGCAACAAGCCGTCGCGACGCTTCGGAATTCCGCAGGGTGCCGATCGGCTCATCGAGCGGATGTCTGCTGAATCGGAGCACCTCAGCATTGCCCTCTTCACCAGTCCTTATGCCCTGGCCCACCTCCCCAACGATCCCGACTTCCGTTGGCTGATCGCCCATCAAGAGGATGACCTCACGCAGACGGCCGCCATGGCCGCCTTGTGCGGTGAAGGCCACGCCCTGGGTCGGCTTCCCGTGGATGTTGCGGGATGGAAGGCGGGAATGGGAAACCCGATCTCGGCACCGAGGTTGTTCCGTGCTCCACCTGATTCCGCCTCGCGGGCCATGGGACATCGCCTCGACAGCTTGGCCGACGCCGCCATCGCGATGGGCGCAACCCCCGGGATGCGGATTCTCGTGACCCGCGGAGATTCCATCCGACACGATGCCGCCTATGGCTCGTTGGGGGATGAAGCCGACACTCCCGTCGAAAGACACCACCTCTACGATCTCGCCTCGATCACAAAGGTGGCCGTCTCCACACTGCTGACGATGATTTCCGTGGAGCGGGGCCTGGTTGGCCTGGACCAACCTTTGGGCGAAATCCTGCCGCGACACCCGACCGCCGAACTCCACCCGGAACTGGCCCGCCGCACCCTGAGGGATGTGCTGGCACACCGTTCCGGCCTGCCCGCTTGGATACCTTTCTACATGGACCTGACCGCCCATGCGGACAGCACAGATGGAGTCTTGGCCGCGGAAGAGGTGCCCGGCTGGGTCACCCTGTGTTCGGGCCGGTGCATGCACCCTGATTGGTGCGATTCCATCCGCACCACGATCCGGGGCATCGAACCCAAGCCTTCAGGTCGATACCGCTACAGCGACATCGGGTACTACCTGTTGCAGGAAATCCTCGAAGCCCGGTGGGACATGCCATTGGCGGCTGTGGCCGACAGCTTGATCCTGCGACCCCTGGGGCTGCAACGCATGGGCTACCTGCCCCTGGAATGGTCTCCCCTCGAGGACATCGCCCCCACCGAAAGGGACACCTCATTCCGGGATGCCTGGGTCCGCGGATACGTCCACGATCCCGGAGCGGCCATGATGGGTGGGGTGGCGGGGCATGCAGGCCTTTTTTCGGACGCCCATGATCTCGCGGTGCTGATGGAATGCTTGGGCAACGGAGGCGTGTGGAGGGGAACGCGGATCGTGCGGAGCGAGACGGTTGCCGAATTCACCCGGCGTGCCTTCCCTGAAGAAGACAACCGGCGGGCATTGGGTTGGGACAAGCCCGGTCTGGAACCCGAGACCGGAGCGAGCGGCAATGCCGGTTCCTGGTCGAGTTTCGGCCACAGTGGATTCACAGGCACCCTTGCCTGGACGGATCCCGAGGGAGACTGGACCGCCATCATCCTCGCCAATCGCGTCTGTCCCGATGCGGGCAACCGTCTGTATGTCGATGAGGACATCCGAACGAAAGCACTGGTGATCATTCAGGAATCGCTCAATTTGCCCTTTCGTTTCGCCGATGCGCCCCCCGGAGGCGGCGGAGGGGAGTAAATTGCCGACATGAGGATAGGAATGGTGTGCTATCCCACCTTTGGTGGGAGCGGCGTGGTCGCCACGGAGCTGGGCAAGGCATTGGCCCAACAAGGCCATGAGGTGCACTTCATCACCTATGACCAACCGGTCCGCCTGGGCAGTTTCCGGCCGAATGTGTTCTACCACGAGGTCAGGATTGCCCAATACCCGCTGTTCGACTACCCCCCTTATGAATTGGTGCTCGCGTCCAAGATGGTGGAGGTCGTGCGCCAGCAGAACCTGGACCTCCTGCACGTCCATTACGCCATTCCCCATGCCTCGAGTGCGTACATGGCCAAGCGCATTCTCGCCGAGGAAGGGCGCCACCTGCCCGTGGTCACCACGCTCCATGGGACGGACATCACCCTGCTCGGCAAGGATCCGGGGTTCGAACCGGTGATCTCGTTTGCCATCAACCAGAGCGATGCCGTGACGGCCGTCAGCACGAGTTTGCGCAGTGACACCTACAAGCTCTTCGGGATCAACAAGGACATCGAAGTGGTCCCCAATTTCATTTGCCCTGCCCATTTCCAAGGGCTGAAAGGCCAGGACCGCGCACAGTTCATCGCCCCGGGAGAGCAGCTCCTTTGTCACATTTCGAATTTCCGCCCCGTCAAGCGGGTCAACGATGTCATTGCCACCTTTGCCCGGCTTTCGGAGCGCATACCGGCCAAGCTGCTTATGATCGGCGATGGCCCCGACCGTTCCGCGGCCGAGCGCACCGCCCGTGAGCTGGGTGTGGCCGAGCAGGTGTTCTTCCTCGGCAAGCTCAAGAATCCGCTGGAGGCGCTGGCCATCACCGACCTCTTCCTGTTGCCCTCCGAGAGTGAGAGCTTCGGACTCGCCGCTTTGGAGGCCATGGCCTGTGGCGTCCCTGTGGTGGCCACGGAGGCAGGAGGTCTGCCGGAGGTCATCCGGCACGGAGTCAGTGGCATGCTGGCCCCTGTGGGGGACGTCACCATGATGGCGGAACACGCCGAGTTCCTCCTGGACCCGGCCCATCACGAAAAGTTCCGGGGTCAAGCAAAGGACAGGGCGGCCACTTTCGCCATCGACCGGGTCCTCCCCGAATACCTCAGGATCTACAATCAGGTCCTTTCCCCGGAAACTGTGGATTGATGGGAACACGGACTGAACGCACCGAGGGCAACATCGGCGATCGCGTCGAATTCCGGTGGGAACAACGCGGACAGGCGGAAGAGGCGCTGCGCATCGAGATCGCACAGGACATCCCATCCATGCAGATGGCCATGCTCACGGCATGGCTGGTCCTTTGGTGCTGCCTTGAGGCTACCGTCCTGTATTTCTGGACACAGGAACCATCAGAAGGCAATGCGTGGTTGGGCTATGCCATCTACACCGCCTTCTGGGCCTTTTTCGCCTTCCGAATCGGCAAGGTCTGGCTCTGGCGCCTGCGCGGTCGCGAAATCATCGCCGTGGATCACCGAGGAATATCCGTGGCCCTCGCATTCGGCCGCAGGGGTCTCCCCGATTTTTTTGCGCACGGCGCTTACCAAGGGCTGTCCCGGATTCAGGAAAACCCGACACAGATCCTGCGCACGTTCGAACAGGCATTCTGGTCCATGGGAGGAGAAACACTGAAATTCAGCGCGGGCAGAAGGACGATGATCTTCGGCAAGCAATTGGACCACCGGCATGCCGACGCCCTCCTCAAACTCCTCAGGGCCGCCACAGAGCGGATGGCGCGGAAGGCGGGTTCATTCTGAGGTGAGTGCCCTCACGGCCGCCTCATAGCCGCCAAGACCCAACCCGCAGATCACCGCCCTGCAAACCGGACTGAGCAGGCTCACATGACGGAATTCCTCCCGTGCATGGATGTTGGTGATGTGCACTTCGATGACCGCGGCGGAAACCGCCGCCACCGCATCACGCAAGGCGACGGATGTATGGGTGTACCCACCGGCATTGAGCACGACACCATCCGAGGTGAACCCCACCTGGTGCAGATGATCGATGAGTTCACCTTCGACGTTGGACTGGAAGTGGTGGATTTCCATGGTGGGGAAGGCCTCGCGCAACCCGCGCATCAACTCTTCGAGCCCGGCAGTCCCATATCGCTCCGGTTCGCGTTTCCCCAGCAGATTCAGGTTCGGACCGTTGATGATGTGGATGGTCTTGGACATGGGCAGGGTCAATCAAGGGCTACCTCATCATGGGCATCCACAAAGAGGATATTGCCGATGCCGTGGTGTGCCTCAAAGAGCTTGACCCCCTCCCGGCGGATGTCGGCATCGTTGAAACCGATGAAGGTCAGGTCAGCAAACTTGCTGCGTGCATCGATGAGCTCTTCCCGCACATCGCCCGGCATCTCTTCCACCATTTCGATGTTCTGTTCACTGACCGGGATGCGTCCCGCCTGGATCAGGGCCTGCAATGCGGCTTCCTTTTTCGTCCTGTCCCCATCCCGGTATATCGAATACACCTGGATGTTCGAGTCGCGCCAATCCCGGTGGCCCTGGATCACATACGCCATGAGGATCATCAGATTGGCGTTGGCGGAATCTTCCGGGGTGATCCAGATGTGGATGGTCCTGCGTTCTCCGAATCCCCGGAAGCTGGACCTCAGCAGGCAGAGGTCCAGGTTGGATCCGCGCAGCAGGTCGTAGTTGGCCACCAGCTGCTCGGCGCTTTCTGGCTGCTCGTCGATGTACTCGAGGAGGATGGCATTGTTGCCCTGTCCGCTGATGCCGGGCAATTGCACGCATTGAGCGATTGCCGAGGTATACGACGGCGAGACGATGGTCGAGGTGCTGACCCTGCTTTTGAGGGCCTTTGCAAGATCGGCCAGGCCCTGCTTGGCCCGCAGCGAACTCCTGAAGGAGCGCGCATCCAACCTGCCCTCGATGAGGTGGACGTACGTTCCGAAGCCCTGTCGATGGGCGATCCATCGGACCATGTCGAAGGCCCCCAATCGGCGGAAGGTATCCTTGCTCACCGCCAGCACCATGGGCCGCCAGTCCTTGCGGTCCAGCTCGGCCGTGTCGCGCCGCTGGAGGATCAATTGGAGCTGCCTGCTCAATTGGAAGAGCATGCCGCGAAACAGGGCCACCATACCCCGCTCACCCCGACGCGACAGGCCTGCGTAAATCGCCCCCATGATGATCAGGCTGCCCAGTGCATAGCTGAAGTTCATCAGGAACATCAGGTAGAAGCAGGTGACGGCGCCGACCAAGCTGAGCAACCAATGCGACCGGAACGTAGGACGATACCCGGGACTCGCTGCAAAATGTTCGAACAGACTGACGAGGCAAATGGCTCCGTAGGTCACCATGAAGAACATCGAAATGATCTCCGCCACCGCATTGATGTCCCCGAGGGAAACGAATATGAAGCCGATGATGCAGGTGACGATGGAGGCGATGACGGGCTCGTTGTCGGACTTCCTGCCCTTTCTCAACTGCAATCCGATGGGCTTGGGGAAAATCCGGTCCAATGCCAGGGCCTGCAGCGTGCGCGGTGCTATGATCACGCTGCCCAGGGCGCTGGATATGGCCGCCGCCGCCAGCCCCATCGGAATCAGTGGTGGCCAGATGGCGATGGACTCCATGAAGAGCTCATCCGAGGCCAATTGCTCCGGACTGGCACTCACCCAGAATTTGAGTGCTACACAGATGTAGACCACGATGCCCGCGACCGTTGCCCACAATGTCCCCTTGGGGATTGCCCTTGCCGGCTCCTTCAGGTCCCCGCTGAGCCCCAAGCCCGCCGCTATGCCCGTGAACGCCGGAAAAATGAACGTGAACACTTCGATGAAGGTGTACCGCTCGATGGTGCGTCCATCCCCCGTAATCAGGGTGCTGTCGATGGTGCGCAGGATGTCCAGTTGGGCCTGGGGTTCTCCTGTTCCCGCGAAGAAACTGACCAGTGCCACCACGAGTACGGCCACCACTCCGTACAGGGCCTTGACCCCAACCTGGGCGCCCTTGGTCAGCATCAGCAGGGTCAACAGTGACATGAAGCCATAGTTGACCATCCAGGGCTCGAGCAGGATTCCATGCCCCACCTCCAGCCAGGTCAACAGGTCCCGGGTGGATACGGTAAAGGCGATGATGTAGAATGCGACGCTGATCGCCTGACTCAGAAACAGGGCAATCCCAATCGCGCCGCCGATGGACAGCCCGAATGAACGGCTGATCATATAGTAGGCGCCTCCCCCCTCCACCTTCTGGTTGGTCGCGATTTCAGCAACGGCCAATGCGGTTGGAATCGTCACGAGGTGGCCGAGAACGATGATGGCCATGGTCCACATCAGGCCCACGTGGGCCACAGCGAATCCGAACCGAAGGAACAGAATGGCACCGAGGATGGTGGAGATCGCCGTCATGAACACGGCAAACGTTCCAAGTCCCTTCTCCTGCATGGTGTGAAAATAGGGCCCGCCCCCCTTTGCGGATGCGCCCATTGGATTGATACATGAACATGCCGTTGCCAACAGCCGGAACGATCCTTGAACCCTGCTTGCAATCTCCCATTCTCCATGCGCCATCCCCTCTCCCCAACATGCTGTCTTTATCAGTGCTGCATTCTTTTGACCTTGCTTTCCCATGGCGCAATCCAAGCGCAGGATTGCCCTGTAGCCGACCCCGTGACCCCTCCATGGCTCGCCTATCCGTCCGAGCCGTTTCGCCATGTCGCTTGGACACCGACAGGGGAAATGGCGGCCAATGTGTACCTCAAGAATACGGGAGCGCCCCTGGGCAGGCCCTTCGTATTCGTGGAGGGCATTGACTTCGGGCTGAGTGGGACTTCCAGCGAACATCAACTGGGCGATTTCGGTTGGGGGGCCTTCCATGGATGCTCCCCAGATCAATACCCGATGATGGGCCATATGCCCGCCCTGTTGGATTCGCTTCAAAACAGGGGTTTCCACCCCATACTCGTGGATTTCGAGGACGGTTCCGGAGATATTTTCGCCAATGCCATCCTGCTGGCGGACATCCTCAGTCATCTCAGGCAATACCGCGAGGACCCCCGTCCGATGGTGGTCAGCGGCGCCAGCATGGGCGGCCAGATTGCGCGCATCGCCCTGCAATTGCTGGAGGCCGATGGGGTTCCCCACTGCTGTCAACTTTACCTCAGTCTCGACAGTCCTCATGCAGGGGCCAATGTGCCCCTCGGACTCCAGCAGCTCATTCGGATTCTTGCCGGGGACAATCCCGAACTGCAAGGGTTGAACGAAGCCCTTGAATCCATAGCTGCTCGACAGTTGCTCCTCTTCCAGACCGACCCCAACCCGCTGCGTGAGCAGTACCAGGACAGTCTGAACGCGACCGCTTGGCCCAGGCATTGCAGAAGTGTGGCCATCGCCAATGGCGGGACCGATGTCATCCCTGATGAGGGATTGCCCCTCCTCGACTATGAATATGCCATCCTCTCCAGCGACCTGATTGGAGATGTGGGCGGCCTGCTGGATCTGGAAGTCCACCCGCATCCCGGTGACCCTGACCATCCGCTGGCGGGCCCCTTGGCTCCTGTCACCAACCTCGTGGAGACACCCCAGGGGCCCGGCTGGCCATGGCCATTGGAGCTGACCACAGGAACCGGAACCCCCCTGAATCTTCCCTGGTCAGGCTCCGTCGACTTCATGCCGGGAGGAACCCGTCCTTCCATGCTGCAGTTCGTGGCGTCCTTCAATCAGGCCACAGCGGCGATGGACCTGCCATGGCCCATCGACATTCCTCCCATCGGCGCGGGACAATTCCAACCGCTCCACAGCTTCATCCCCACCCCGAGCGCCTTGGGCATTCCACCTCCGTGGAATGCGGAAACCATGAACAACCTCGCTTCCCTATCCCCATTCCACAGCATCCATCATGGCGAATACAATGAACCACACAGCGAAATCAATCCTGCCAATGTGGCCTTTGTCCTCGACCAGCTCGATTTTACGGAATGTCCGTTGTCTCCTGGCCTCCTCACTGGAGATCAAGTGCTCAACGCCGCTGGTGATTGGGGGCTCCCAGGGCTTTCCATCACCGGAAGATTGTGCCTGCAATCCTCCGACCCACAGTTCGGAAATGCAGCTGCCCCACCCGGCTCCACCGGAATCTTCGAGGTCCATCCCTGCACGGAGAATATCGACGTCCTCGCAGGGGGCGTGCTGGAATTGGGGGGAGGTCCGGCTGCATCCGCATCCGAAGCCCACCTCACCCTGCATTCTGGAACTGCGCTCACCGTGACGGGACATTGCATCCTGCATGAGCACAGCACCTTGACCCTCGAGGCCGGCGCTACCTTGACCCTCAATGGGGGCACCCTCGACCTCCGGGCGGGGAGTGTGTTGCGCGCCATGCCGGGCAGCCACATCGTCGGAACATCCGATTTCCTGTGGACCCAGCAACCCGGCAGTCAGGTGTTGCTCAATGGAAATTGCCTCCTGCAGAACGAGGTCCATTGGCATCATTTCCACACGGAGAATTCCATCATGAGCACTTCGCTTTCCGCCCATTTCAACTTTGGGAATGGCAGTGCCTGGGAGGTTCACGGACCTCCGGCTCAGACCAACTGGCTGCTCGGGGAGGGGGCACTGGTCACCTTCACGGGAAGCGGGGACTACATCCAGTCGGGATCAGGGGTGCGATGGCTGGGCCATGCGCATTGGAAGAGCACCCTGTCGGGGGAAATGAAGTTCGATGATGTCGCCCTGTTGGGATCCGGCAGTGACTCCCTTTCCGTTTCGGGGGATCTGCGGATCTCCCACCTGTCATCACTCGCCCTGCACCTGGCCCAGGATGGCGGAGAATACCGCCTCGAGGACGCAGCTTTCATCGGCGGTTCGACACGGTTGTGCGACAACAGGGTGCGGTGGACTGACGCTGAGTTCTCCGGTCATCCGGTCATCCACCTTGGGCTTGGCACGGAACCCGCGCATCTCATTGAGCACTGCGTCTTTCGTGAGACCGCCACAGCGCTGTTCCTCTCAGGTCCCGGCAGGATGAGGATTGAGGATTCCGCTTTCGAATCCAATGCCGTCGGCCTTCACCTTCGCCATGGTCGGGCCGAGGCAGCTTGCTGTTCCTTCCTCTCAAATGACGTCGCCATTCGGGATGACCGCGCCCTGCTCGTCATGAAACCAGAAGGAGGTGGTGGATGGAATATGTTCGATGACAATGACGTCCACCTCCAATTCAACCAGGCCATCCCTCCCGAGATCCAGGGCGGAGCCAATCATTTCGGAAGTCACTTTTCGGGATGGGCAGCGGGCAGCCTCGAGATACCGTGTGCCGGTGGCACAGTGGATTGGCTGATCCACGGCCAGAGTTGGGATTGGCCCACCTCCTGGCCACAGATCCAGGACGGGCTCTGGACCGCATCACTGACGGGTGGCGTCCCTTGTGCCGTGCTCGCGCTGGACCTTTATCCCATTCCGCCGAGCGGGTGCGGTGGAGAAGGAAAGAGGACGGGGGATTGAGGAATCAGTCGGAAATGGCGAAAGTCTCGAGCACCCATATCTCCCGGGTGATGGACCTGTCGTTCTTGAAGTAGTAGACGCCGTGCTTGGCGACAGTCTTGCGATAGACATTGACTTCATTGTCCACGCGCACTGTCCGCTCGATGATCAGGGCGTTGCCCTCCTCATAGCTCCGCTCCTCCATGCCTTGACGGATCCCCTCCTTGGCCGGAACATCCCTGAAATCTTCTGATGACGGGGGTGCTCCCTTCTCTTTGTCCATCACTTTCCTCAATGCCGAGGCGGATCGGATTTCAGCCTCTCCTGCTGACAACTGGTTGGCTTGCTTGTGCTCACGGTCCTGGTCCTGCACATCGGTCCATCGGTCCAGGCGTCGGTTCTCCTCATCTTCACCAATGCGCCGATGTTGTGCCGTGCGCCGCTCAATCTCCTCGAAACGCATGATGCGGTCATCCACCGAAGCCAATCGCAGGTCCCGATTGAAATCCGCATAGGCCTCCAGCATGCGGTCCAAGGAGTCTACGAACACCTCGTAGCGCCGGGTCCGGTCGAACAGGCGCTCTTTGTTCTCTTTTTCCTTTCGCGTCAACGTAATGAACCTGTCCCTCCTTCCCGCGTCACCCGTAGACTTCCAATCTTGCTGTTTCTCCGAATATTGGTCGGCCCTCGACCCGAAGTCGCCCATGCGGTCGACCCTGAATGATGCGGCCTCATAGGTGGCGTTGGCTTGCCTGTCGCGTTGATCCTCGATTCCGGCATAGGTCGACTGCCTGCGGCCATTGCTGTTTCCTGACCAGATTCCGTTGAGCTCCGATTGGCGATCAGCCTTGGCGTAAACGGCTTGACCCCGCGCCCTGATCTCCGACTCCAAGGCATTGCGGTAATAGGATTCTGCCGCATCCTCCTCCTCGTTCTGCATGGCGGAGACGTAGTTTCGGCTGCGGTTCATGTCTGCATCGGACTTGTCCCGGCTGGCGGACCTGCGTCGTTCCTCCTCCTCCAGTGCGGCGAGCCTTTCTTCCTCCAACAATCGGGATTGTTCCTCCTTGATTGCGGCAGCCTCGGCCTCCGAGGCAGCGGCAGCGGCCTCCTGCTCCGCGAGGAGCGCCTCGCGGTCAAGTTCCAGGTTGGCATCGACAGCCGAATCCGAACCGGACAGTGCCTCGATGCGGCGTATGCGGCTCTTCGGGTAACGCTCGTCCGCCTTCAATTCCAATGCGGCTTCGTATGCCGCACGTGCATCCGACCACCGCTCCTCGTCAAAGGCCTCATCGCCCTCCCGGACACGGTCCTCGTATTGCCGGTCCAATTCCCCACGTCCATCCCTCGATTCAGCTGCAGGGGCTTCCTCCTGTTCGAAATTCAGCTCCACAATGCGCCCCTCTGCCTCCAAGGCCCTCTCCCTCGGATAGGATTCCGACGGCATCATCCCTGAAGCCTGCTCATAGATCGTCTTGGCCATCACAAAATCCTGGTCATCAAAACTTCGATCCGCGCGGTCAATCAACGCCTGGTATTCCTGTTGGAGGCGGTCCGCTGCGGCGGCATCGCGCTCCGAGGACTTCCTCAGCTGACGAATCTCCGTGAGCTTCTCCCTGGGCAGTCTTTCTGAAGGCTTGATGCCCGCGGCTTCCTCAAATGCAGCTTCTGCACCATCCAGGTCATTGGCCGACATGGCCGCCATTCCCGAACTGACCGCATCGTCGTATGCGGCATCCTCGGCGGAATTGTCATCCGCCGCGGTCGCCGCATCGATTTCCGCCAACAGGTCCTTGGGTTCCTGCTCAGAAGGGAACAGGTCAGCCGCTGCTGTAATTGAAGCCCTTGCCGCAGCCCAATCCTCCTTGCGCATGGCCATCTTGCCTTCGCGCAAAAAGCGCTCGTAGTCCAGTTTGGACTCCGCCTCGGATTCTGCAGCTGCAAGCCGCTCCAAGGCATCATCCTTCATGCGTTCAGCCCTGCTGTCACCCGGCAATTCCGTCAGGGCTCTGTCCAACCAGTTGATGCTCTGCTCCCAGCGTTCCCGTCCGAACTCCACCTCTGCCTTGCGCATGTGCTCCTCGTATTCACGGTTGGAGGCCTCCTCATCGCCATTGCCCGCGCTGGCTGCCAACTCATCCTCAATGCGGGCCTGCATGTTCGCCGTGTACGGCAAGTCCCAGGCCAACTGCTCCTTGACCGCATCAAACGCCACCTTTCCTATGGGCTCGTCCAAGAGTCCCTGGTCGAATCCGGGCGGGACATCGAACAGGCTCATCTCCACAGTCAGGTAGAATGGACGCTCCTGGAATTCCTGGGGAATCGATGACGTGTTCAACAACACCTTTCTCGGACTCATGTCCTCAAAGGAGAACAACAGCACGTAATCCGTTCCATGATCGAGGGACAACGTGTACTTGCCATTGGACAAGGTGGACACCGCGTCATAGGGCTGTCCCGCCCTCAGCACGGAAACCTCCACTCCAGCCAGCTTCCGGTTGCTGTCCTTGTCCCGCACCGTACCATCCACCTCGATGCTGGCTTGGGCCAACATCATATGCGGCAGCCATCCGACTGCGAAGACGAGCAGTTTGACAGCATTCCTGAAGGGGTAGCGCACGATCGTGGACATCTTTGTTCCTTGCAAGGGTCGACTCCTGACTCGAATTACGGAAAATCAACCCATTACTCGGAGGTACAACCTCCTGACTTACGCAAAAGTATGCCCATAGGATACTGGGAAAGTGAACATTTGCTCGCGCCGGCGGACCTGACCATCATCGGATCAGGCATAGTCGGCATGAGTACTGCGCTGCAATACAAGAAATTGCGACCAAAGGACAAGGTCCGAATCCTGGAGCGGGACATCATCGGTGAAGGTGGCACCACGCGCAATGCGGGCTTCGCCTGTTTCGGAGGACCAGGTGAATGGCTCGATGACCTGGAGCAATTGGGACAGGACCGTTGGTTGCGCCTTGTGGAGATGCGGATTCGCGGGCTCCGGACCCTCTTGGAAATGCTCGGACAGGAGCAGATTGGTCTCGAATGGAAAGGCGGGTGGGAGCTTTTTGGCCGAGAATTGAAAGGGCAGGAGCGTGCGCGGGATGTGATGCGCGCCCTTGCTGATTTGAACCGGCTTGTGGCCCCGTTGCTCGATGTCGGCCTCGGAGACGTCCACCCCCTCGGCGCGGACCGGCCGGCGCTTGCCGAGGATGTACACCGTGCTGGCATCCTGAATGCGCACCTGGCCATTCATCTGCCCTGGGAGGGGATGTTGCATACAGGGCGGCTGGTCTCCGCCTTCCATGCAGCACTCGACTCACAGGGGATTCAGCGGCTACACGGCTGCTCCGTGGACACCCTTTCACGGTTGGACCAAGGTGTGGATTCATGGTCCATCTCGACACCGCGCGGGGTCTTCCGGAGCGAGAAAGTGGCCGTTTGTACCAATGGATTCGCCCGACAATTGGTACCCGAGCTCAAGGTGGAGACCGCCCCGAACCGGGTCTTGGTGCTCACGCCGGCAAGCGGCGCACCCCCAGAGGGGTGTTACCACGCCGAAGACGGCTATTTGTACTTCCGCACTTTGGACCGCGGCCGCGTCCTGTTTGGAGGAGGGAGGCATTACGGCATCCCTTGGCCGGCACCCGGCTCCCCGTTGGAAGAGGCGGCGGCGGTGGCGGCATGGGATGATCGGCTTGTGCAATCGGCCGAACAGTGGTTGGGGTCAACTGCAATCGTGACACACCGCTGGACCGGTTGGCTCGGTGTAGGACAGGACCGCGAACCGCTCATCGGCCACACTGCGCCCGGCCTTCACCATGCTGTCAGGATGGGCGGCATGGGGATTGCCGTCGGAGCGGGCATCGGCAAGGAGCTCGCGCGGCGCATCGACTCCGAATGAAGTCGGCCGTCACCCCGGGGTAACCTTTTGCCCCTGCACGGCGTAAGGGGCGTGAATACCACCACCATGTTTTACCCGTGCGTCCCATCCCCTTCCAAGGGCTTCCACAGCCTCTCGTTGGGTCTCCTTGTGCTGGCGATCAGCAGTGTGCTTCCTTCCTTTGCGCAGCTTTCTGGGGGCGCTGGGTCCTCCCAAGCCGGTTCAGGCATTCACGCGGGTTGGCAGATGGGCCCGACAGCCTTGCACACTGAACGCAACCGGTCCTTCGGCGCCCACCACCTCGGCAATACCGGATATGGCCATGCCCTTTCCGTGCAATCTTCATGGCGTGGACCCTGGGAGCTCGAATTCAAGGCGGGCCGGTCCGTGGTGGTCACCGACGATGGGGCCATGAGGGGTTGGCAGACCGAGATCCAATCCGGCGAATTCATGGTCAATTGGGTCTGGGACGGCGCCGGCAACAGACAGGATGCCCGGACGCGACAAGCCCGTATTTCAAAAGGGTTTCAGCCATTCATCGGGATCGGCATTGCCCACGTGGATCATTTGATGACGCAAGACCTCGAAGATGCGTTCGGCCGTCCCTACCACCTTTGGTCCGATGGCACCTTGCGCAGCATGGCCGAGGGCAGTGACCATGATGGAAATGCCCTGGTCCTTCGAAGGGATTACACCTATGAGAGCGACATGACAGAACAGCCCGGAGTGGCCCCCAAAGGGCGTTCCATGGCCATTCCTGCACAACTCGGCGTCCGACTTGATGTCTCGCCCCGCATCAGGACCCGATTCGGCATCGGAGGCTGGCTCGGCCTCGATGACGGTGTCGACGGCCAGTCTTCCGGGCGCTTTCTCGCCGGTGATGCGATGGCCAGTGGATTCTTCGGAATCGGCATTCGCCTCGGCAGGCTGGCCAGAAAACCTGCCGCCATGCCGCCCGTCCATGGCATTGCCGCCGATGATGCCGTGCTCCTTGCCGACATGGATACGGACGGAGACGGTGTCAGCAATCTGTACGACCGGTGTCCGGGAACCAGGGGCATCAAAGTCGATGCCTTCGGATGTCCTGTCGACTCGGATGGCGACGGTTACGCGGACCACCGGGACCGCGAAATCTTCTCCCCACACATCGATGTCGATCAGCATGGCATCGCCATGGACGCTGCTTCCGTGGCGGAAAACGAAAAGTCCTTTCAGACCCCGAAAGCCGGATGGGACGTGGTGCGCGGCCAGGTGACCTCCGACGCCCCCGCTTCTTTTACATTGAGGGTGACCGCCCCGACCGGTGGATGGACCCAGGCGGAACACCAGACATTGCTTGCTTTCCGCAACCTCAAGGAGACTGCTTCAGGAATGGAGGTGTCCCTGGGAACCGACCCCCTGCAAGCCGGGAAAGCAGCCCATGCAGTCAGGAGTGCCGGCTTGGACGCTGTAGTCGTCGCCCCTGAATCCTCGGATTCCGACCGGGACTGCAACACCCCTGCGGAATCAACCTCGGCATTGACGGCTCCCGACACCCCTTCGGCGCACCATTTCCGCGTGCAGCTTGGTGCCTACAAGACCCCGGACCAGGCGGGACTGGACGCTCTGTTCGCAGGGCTTGACGTGCTCCGCTTCAAGGGCGAGGATGGACTGACCCGTGTGGTGTCCGGAGCATTCGACCGACGCCTCGAGGCGGTGGAATTCAAGGTCCGGATGGTCACACTCGGATTCAGCGGGGCCTTTGTCACATCCCACATTCCAGGAGAAGGCAACTCCGCCGTGGTGGGCTCAGGGGGGGCCACAACTTCGGAAATGGAGCTCCAGCCTCAGTTTGACCGAACGAAGATTGGTTTCCGCATCCAGCTGGGCGCCCTGAAATCGCGGATGAGCGTCGAAGCCATGAACGGACTGCTCGAGATTGGCGACGTCGAACACCGCAGCAATACTGGATGGCACCGCTACCTGCACGGTCAATTCCAGACCGTCGAGGCCGCGAGGGCCGCGCTTCCAAACATCCAATCCTCAGGATTTCCCGATGCCTTCGTCGTAGGGGATGTCTCGGGGCGCATCGTCCCCCTGGCCGAAGCGGAAATCCTGCTCAGTCAGGATTGACCCTGAGGCTGGCGGCGACCGCCTCCGCAACACGCAGGCCATCCATGGCCGCCGAGACGATGCCCCCGGCATAGCCTGCTCCTTCGCCACAGGGATGCAGCCCTTCTGCTCCAGGCATGGACAGCGTGTTCCGATCGCGCGGCATGCGAATGGGGCTCGACGTCCGGCTCTCCGGGGCCACCACAATGGCCTCCGGATGGATGTAGCCCGGCATTTTCCTCTCGAAATCCCGAATCCCCCGAATCAACCGGTCGACCATGAATTCCGGCAGCAACCGGGTCAAGTCCACCGGTGTCAATCCGGCCAGATAGCTGCAATCGGGTAGGCTTCGCGAAGGTTTTCGAACCACGAAATCCGCCAGTCTTTGCGCCGGCGCCTGCTGCCCCCCACCCGCTGCGGCGTGGCACGCCCGCTCCACGGACCGCTGAAATGCCAGCCCTCCGAGGACGCCCGGGAAGCCAAGGCCTTCCCATACTTCCGGTTCTACCGTAGTCACGACACCGCTGTTGGCCCACCGGTTGTTTCTCTTGGAGGGGCTCCATCCGTTCGTCACCACCTCCCCCTCCTCAGTGGCGCAGGGGGCGATCACTCCGCCAGGGCACATGCAGAACGAGAACACCCCCCCATCCCCAGTCTGTGTCACCAATGAATAAGCCGCAGGAGGAAGCCCCAGTGTCCCGGCAGCCTCATTGGCCTTCAAGCGATATTGTCTGGCGTCAATCCAGGATTGCGGATGCTCGATGCGCACACCCATGGCGAATGGCTTGCTCTCCAATGCCAATCCTGAGGAATCCATCCACTCGAACACATCGCGCGCGCCATGGCCCGTGGCCAAAACCACGGCACTGCCCTGCTGATTCCCATCGGTGAGTCTGACCCCGTTGACCCGGCCATCCGGCTCCCGCATCAAACCGACCACGCGCTGGCCGAAACGCACCTCGCCCCCGCATTCGATGATGCGCTCCCGCATGGCCGCGATGATGGCGGGCAACTTGTTGGTGCCGATGTGGGGGTGGGTGTCGACGAGGATATCCGGATCGGCGCCATGCTCCACGAACCATCCGAGGACCTTGCGCCATCCTCCGCGTTTTTTGGCCCGGGTATACAGCTTGCCATCGGAATACGTGCCCGCTCCACCTTCGCCGAAGCAGTAATTGGAGTCGGGGTCCACGCGGCCCTCGCGGATGAGCTTCACGAGGTCTCGCCTGCGCTCCCTGACCGCCTGTCCGCGCTCCATCACCACGGGACGGACCCCCAGCTCGATCAACCTCAGGGCACAATACAATCCGGCGGGTCCGGCGCCCACGATGACCACCGTGGGAGCCTCCGAGACATCGCACCACTGACCACATTCTGCGGGAACGGCCTCGACCTCCAATCCCACCAGCATCTCCACCATGGCAGGACGGCGCCGCGCATCCAGGCTCCTTTTGAGCACGGCGAAAGTCCTGCACTCCGCACCCTGCTGCATCAGCGCACGCCGGATGGCCTCGGGATTCCGAGCCTGTCCAGGGTCCAATCGGATCATCACCGTTTCCGGGGTTTTCGACCCTTGGAAATCGCCTTCCGGTGCACTGTTCATTTCCGCTGGCAAAATACGTTGTCCCCCCCCTGAAGAGCGGAGGGTGCCACAGCTAGATTTGGCGGAATGGCTTCGAAGAAGGTTTCCGCCCTGCACATTCAGGACCGCGGCATCGCGCCCAAGGTCATGCTCGAGCTGCTCGACCACCTGCTCCTTCCCCGGTTGATTGAGGAGAAGATGCTCAGTCTGTTGCGGCAGGGGCGCATCAGCAAGTGGTTCTCAGGCATGGGTCAGGAGGCCATCTCGGTCGGATGTGCGGCGGCGTTGCAACCCGAAGAATTCATCCTGCCCATGCACCGGAACCTCGGTGTGTTCACCACACGGGGGATTGACCTGACCCGCCTCTTCGCCCAATTCCAGGGAAAAGCCACCGGCTTCACGCAGGGCCATGACCGCAGTTTCCATTTCGGCACCATGGAGCACCACATCGTGGGGATGATCAGCCACCTCGGCCCGCAGCTCGGCATTGCAGATGGCATCGCATTGGCATCGAAGAACCGGAAGGAAGGCAAGGCGACCCTCGTGTTCACGGGAGACGGCGCCACCAGTGAAGGGGACTTTCACGAAGCGCTCAATGTCGCGAGCGTCTGGTCGTTGCCCGTGATCTTCTGCATTGAGAGCAACCATTGGGGGCTGTCTACGCCCAGCACGCAGCAATTCAGATGCGCGCAGTTCATCGACAAGGCCATCGGGTACGGCATTCCCGCGGAGGACGCCATCCGCGTGGACGGCAACGACATCCTGGCCGTCTATGAAGCCGTAAAGAAGGCCGCGGCCTCGATCCGCAAGGCCCCCCGCCCCATCCTGCTCGAGTTCGACACCTTCCGGCGCCGAGGCCATGAGGAAGCCAGTGGAACGAAGTATTACCCGGAAGGCCTCATCGAATCCTGGGAGGCCCGCGACCCGGTCGACGCCTACATCGCCTTCCTGCAGAAAGAGGGCCATGTTGACGCTTCCTACGTGGAGGGGCGCAAGGAAGCGATCAAGAAGAACATTGCCGCTGCCCTGAAGGCGGCCGAAGCCCAACCTGACGTGGAGGCAAACGCCGCAGGCGAAGTGGAACGCCTCTTCCGCAAGGAGACTCCGGAGTACCGGGAACCTTCGGGAGAGACCGAGGAGAAACGGTTCATCGATGCGATCTCCGAGGCCCTTGCCCTCGCCATGGAACGGCACGACAACCTCGTGCTGATGGGCCAGGACATCGGTGCCTATGGAGGCGTATTCAAGGTCACAGACGGCTTCACAGAACGGTTCGGTGAAGACCGCGTGCGCAACACGCCCCTCTGCGAAAGCGCCATTGTCGGAACTGGGCTGGGGCTCTCCATCGCCGGAATGAAGGCCATGGTGGAAATGCAGTTCGCGGACTTCGTTACCTGCGGCTTCAACCAGATCGTGAACAACCTGGCCAAGCTGCACTGGAGATGGGGCCAGCACGCAGATGTGGTGGTCCGGATGCCCACGGGTGCAGGAGTCGCTGCCGGTCCCTTTCATAGCCAATCGAACGAAGCCTGGTTCTTCCATGTACCGGGCCTGATGATCGCCTATCCGGCCTTCCCCGAAGACGCCAAGGGGCTGTTGGCGTCGGCCTTCGATACGGCGAATCCCGTGCTGTTCTTCGAGCACAAGGCGCTCTATCGCAGCCTCAGTGGCGCGGTGCCTACGAACGACTACAGCTTGCCATTCGGCAAGGCCCGGCTGTTCGGCATTCCGGAGGCTGCGGTCATCATCACCTACGGCATGGGCGTGCATTGGGCACTCGAAGAAGCCGAACGCTGCCGGAATGAAGGCCTGGGTGAAATCGGCGTGGTGGACCTGAGGACGTTGGCTCCCATTGATTGGGACACGGTATTTGATGCCGCGAAAAGAGCCGGACGGGTGCTCGTGCTCCACGAGGACAACCTGACGGGGGGAATTGGTGCGGAACTGACCGCCAGGATCCAGTCGGCCTGCTTCAGCCACTTGGACGCCCCGGTGGAAAGGGTGGCCTCACTCGACACCCCGGTGCCCTTTGCCCCCACCCTGGAAGCCGACTACCTGCCGAAGGAGCGTCTGCCGAAGGCACTGAACCGCCTCCTCGCCTTCTGACGGTTCTTTTCCACAGAAGACCCACACGTCCTGATTGGGTTCTTGCCCGGACTACCTTCCGGTCATGCGGAACGGTGAAACAGAACGGGCCATCAGGGCACTCCTGCTCGATGTACTTGAACAATGTGCCCTTCACATGGATGCCGCACCCCAATGCAGGGCGCAATACAAGCCCATCGCCCATGCGGTACACGCCGCTCTGGAGGACTTCGAGCGGCAATTCCACAGGAGTCCCGACCTCCTCGATTCCGAGCATGGACAGCGCCTGGTTTCAAGGGCACAGGAAATGTCCATGGAATGGTTGTACTCCTTGCAGGAGATCCGCCGAGAGCCCCGGCTTTCCAATGAGTTGGAAATCCTCCCCCCCATGACGTCCGTGGGACGGGCGTCGCTCCCCAACCTGCAACCCTGAACCCTTTCGAACAAGGCCGTCGATCCCCGTTGCGGGGTCACCGCCGGCGCATCACCTGTTGAGGATGCTTGATCGCCTGTTCGATGGTCTTGATGTCGGCCTTGAGCATGCCCTTCTTGTCGAGCCTCTTCGCTTGGGCGAGGAGGGCTTTGGCTTCCTTGTTCCGGCGCTTGGAACTTTGGATCGCGGCCAGATTGAGCATCACCGCGGCCTTTTCCTCGTCCCGCTTCAACCCCACTTCCAGGGCGGTCCTGAAGGCCCTCTCCGCTTCAGTCAAGCTGGACTCGAGCAGCAGATTCCCCTGCAAAAACCAGTATTGACCGCGGTTCTTGGGCCAAAGGTGTTTGGGGTTGATTCCCGCCAGCACTTCCCTGGCTTTGTCCATTTTCTGTTGCTGGATGCGGAACGCGACCACCACCATCCTCATGCTCCGCAAGGCGGTCAAACCAATCAAGACGGACAGCAGCACCATGCCGATTCCCGAGCCGGTATAGCCGGACATGAAGCACTGGACAGCATAAGCCAATGCGCCTGCTGCCAGCGCGAACTTGAGGATGCGGGAGTCGAATGGAATGCGCATGTCGATTTGAATCCTTGCAGGGTTGAAGACCGGTCGCGAAACTAACGCGCCTGCCGCAGAGATGGCCTACATTCGCTTTACGCCTCGATTCCCCCATGAATCTCATCCGTTTCCGCGTGATCATCGATATCGAAGAGGACGTCTTCCGCGACATCCTCATCGACAAGTCCTCTCCATTGGAGGACCTGCACCGCGGCATCCTCGCCGCCTTCGATTTCGGTGAAGGTGAGATGGCCTCCTTCTTCAAGTCCGATGAGGATTGGGGCCGGGGACGCGAGGTACCTCTGATGGACATGGGAATGGACGACAGTGGCACCCCCTTTCCTTCGATGCGCAATGTGGTCGTCGGGGACATGGTGGAACTGGCGAACGACCGCATGGTGTATGTCTACGACTTTCTGAGGATGTGGTGCTTCTATGTCGAAGTCGTGGCCCTGGAGGAAGGTGAGAAACCCGATTACCCCCTGCTGGCGCATGAATTCGGAAAGGCTCCCGATCAGTTCTCCAAGGAGGTCGACCTCATGGATGGCCTTGATGAGCCGGCAGAAGATGACGATGCGCCCTACCGGACCGGTGATCCGGAACTCGATGCCTACCTCGAGGACGGAGAAGACGACCATGGAGATGGACCGAGCTTCACTTCGTTGGACGATTTGGACGAGGCTGCGTATTGACTTCGGCAGGACGGCACATTCAATCCCGGGGTGAAGGCCCCTTGCTGATTTCCATCGTAGGTCCGACCGCCGTGGGAAAAACGGGATTGTCGATTGCCATTGCCCGTGCCCTGGGGGCCGAAATCATCTCGGCCGACAGCAGGCAATTCTACCAGGGCATCCCGATAGGCACAGCCCAACCCACTCCCGAGGAACGGTCCCAGGCCCCCCATCATTTCATTGATTTCCTGCCGCTGGAGCGCGGGTACAGTTCCGGTCGATTCGCCCACGATGCGGTGCCGTGGCTCGAAGACCATTTCGAGCGCAGGCGAGACCAAGGACAACCTGAAGTCGCCATTCTGGTCGGAGGCAGCGGGCTGTATACCCAGGCGGTCCAAGATGGGCTCGATGACATCCCCTCCGATCCGGCGGTGCGGGCGACACTCAATGCACAGCATGCTGCGCAGGGACTGGCCCCTCTGCTGGAAGAGCTGGAACGACTGGACCCTGAACACCGACGCGCGGTGGATGCATCGAACCCCCACAGGGTGATTCGGGCGGTCGAAGTCTGCCGGGTTTCAGGCCGATCGTACACCAGTTTCAGGAAACAACAGGCCGACCTCAGAAAGGCCCATTCCGGCGGATGGACCCGAAGCCGTCAACGGAAATGGGACACCCTGACCCTGGGCCTGGGAGCACCCCGGACCTGGCTCCACGAGCGGATCAATGAACGGACCCTGGCCATGATCGCAGCGGGCTGGTTGGAGGAGGTCCAGTCGGTTCACCACCTCAAGGAACTCAACGCCCTGCGAACCGTAGGATATCCTCAATTGTTCGATGTGCTCGAAGGACGCATGGAATTGGACATGGCCATCACGAAGATTCAGGAAGCCACCCGGCAATTCGCCCGGAAGCAGCTGACGTGGTTCCATCGCCAATCCGGTGTCCATTGGGTGGATGCCCGGCATCCCGAAAGGGCCATTGAATTGGCGCTCGACTTCATTCGCCATGGCCATGTCTGACGATAGCCTGCGCCCCCCACGCGGTTTGGTCGGCTTTGATGCCCAAAGCATCGATGACCTTGAATTCGGCGTCATCCGACGGTTGCTTGAAGACCGGTGCACCTCAGACTCCGCCCGTCGCAGGGCACGCCAGCTCGAACCCACCGCCCACCGCCCTGCGGTCATTTCGGCCCTTGAATCAACGGACGAACTGCGGCGCATCCGCGTGGAAGGCACCCCTTTCCCCTCGCTTGTATTCGAGGAAATCAAAGGAGAAATCAAGCTGCTGGAGGTTTCCGGCTCGGCCTTGACCGAAGCCGGCTTCATGCGGGTCCTGCAGTGCACACGGCTGGTGAATGACATCGTCGGCACCCTGGGAGGCCGGGAACGGTCGTTCCCCAGGTTGTGCGGCATGCTCGGAACGGTCAGTGAAAACAAAGAAATCGTCAGCGAGATTGAAGCTGTATTCGATCCCAAAGGGGGCGTAAGGAGCCATGCATCCGAAGCCCTGGGGCGCATCCGGATTGAAATGCAAACGGCGCGGCGCCAGGTGAACCGCCTCTTCGACAAAGCACTTCGCGCCGCCATCAAGCAAGGTTGGTTGGCGGACATCCAAGAAGGCTACCTCCATGACCGGCGCGTCCTCGCTGTCGCGAGTACACACAAACGGAAGGTCAGGGGCACCGCGTTGGGAACATCGAAGACCGGTTCGGTCACCTTCATCGAGCCTGTGGATTGCCACCAGGTCAATCATGAGCTGGAGATGCTGAAGGATGACGAGCGCAGAGAGATCACGCGCATCCTGAGGGCCCTCACCCAGAGGATCCGCAGGCACACCCCGCTCATCAAGGCCCAGCAGCGGCTGCTCGTCCGGCTTGATTTCATCCAGGCGAAGGTCAAGCTCGCCCTGGAAATGGATGCGGCCATGCCGCACATCGTCAAAGAAACGCGGATCGAATTGCTCAAGGCTTTTCACCCCCTGCTCCTGCTCAGCCACAGGTCCAAGGGGGTGGCCGTCGAAGCACAGCACCTCACCCTCCACCCGGGACGCCGCATGCTCATCATCAGCGGACCGAATGCAGGAGGCAAGTCCATTGCGCTGAAGATGGTCGGACTGTTGCAGGCCATGGTGCAGAGCGGCTTGCTCGTTCCGGTGCACCCCGACAGCGCCTTCGGCCTGTTCAAGGAGATCCTGACCGACATCGGTGACAACCAGAGCATCGAAAACCAGCTCTCCACGTACAGCTATCGGCTGAACAGGATGCGGGGCTTCCTGGGTTCCGCCGGCCAGAACAGCCTGTTGCTCCTCGATGAATTCGGCACGGGGAGCGACCCTGAGCTGGGAGGCGCCCTCGCTGAAGTGTTTTTCGAAGAGCTCTACGGAAAAGGCGTCTTCGGTGTCGTCACCACCCACTACGCCAACATCAAGAACCGCGCGACCCAGATGCCGGAAGCGATCAACGGCAGCATGCTGTTTGATGCGGAAACCCTTTCTCCCACCTATCGGCTCGACCTCGGACATCCGGGGAGTTCCTTCACCTTTGAAGTCGCTGAGCTCAATGGGATTCCTGCCCACCTGATCGGTCGGGCCAAGGAGAAACTCGACCCCCGGAAGGTGAAGTTGGATGGGCTCATCGCTTCCCTTCAAAAGGAGAAGACCCGCCACGCGAAACTCACGGATCGGCAACTTCAGGCGGAGCATGCTGCCGACAAGGCGCGCAAGGATTATGAGCAGAAGGCGGAGCGGCTTGCGGAGCGCCAGGAGAATGTGCAGCGTCTGGGGGAAGACCAGAATGCAGCCCTGGTCCGGGGCAAGAAGCTCCAACAGTTCATCGACCGGTTCCAATCCGGCAAGCCCAACAAGGCACTGATTGAGGACCTCAGGAAATACCTTTCCATGGAAGCGACCAAACTCGCCGAGCGGGCAGAAGCCAAGGCGAGGAAGAAAGCTGCGGAAGACAAGCGCCGAAAGTCCTCCCGAACGAAACAACACCTCGACCGCATCGCTGTCGGCAGCACGGTCCGGCTCAAGGAGGGAAGACAGCGCGGCGAAGTGCTCGACATCAAAGGAGCGCGTGCCACGGTGGCCTTCGGCGAATTCAGGACGCGCGTGGAGCTCGAGGACCTCGTCTGGGTCCGGTGATCACTCGAGCATGACCCGCTTCGTGCACTGGGCCCCTTCTTTCAGCTCGACTGATAGAAGCAACAAGCCCCTCGGCCAATCCGCCACGTTCAAGGTGGCGCTGCCTCCCCACCATGACGCTTCGTGCAGCAGGCGCCCTGCGGCATCTCGAACACGCAACGTGGCCGCCTCAGACCACTGTCCCCTAGGCCAGCGGATGTGGAGAACATCGCGGGCGGGATTGGGCTGGATCCTGAGGTCCATGGCGAGGGTCATCTGGGCGACATCGGCCACCTCCTCGCAGGCCTGGGCCGGGCCGCAAGGCACATCCGCCTCATCGTCGGGATAGGCCCCGTGCAACGCAGTCGTACCCGATCCTGTCGGGTCCAACCACAAGTACAATTTCTCGTCTTCCGGATTCGGATTGTCGTCCCAATGAAACGACATCTTCCCATAATAGTCCGGCTCGTCCGGTCCGGTCCCCGCTCCCGCTCCGTTGTTCGTGCACGCCGACAACCCCGCGGACAGGGTGCCGATGGACAGGCCATCCTCATTGAAGAGGTGGGACCCTGAAGAACCGCCTTCCGTGACTCCCCAATTGGTCTGGGTCTCCACCCAATACACCCTCCAATGCGACCCGAAATCACCTAAACTTATACTCGAGGTATTCTGGGTGAACGTGCTGATTTTCTTTACATCACCTGACGGGTGATGGATGCCCACACCGCTCGAAGCTCCCGATCCGCTGGCATCCCATCCGGCATAGTACACATCCCAGCTTGAGGGGATCTCGTCCTCCACCTCAACCAGCAGGAAATCCGACCCGTCGAAGTTGTTGCCCTGGATGTCATCCGAATCGGCGAGCCGGATGACCCCGGTCCGCCGGCGGTTGAGGAATCCATTGCCCTCGCCGCACTCCGGACGCTCGTAGTTGTAGTACACCTTGAGCAGGGCGAATTCGTCATCGGTCACTTCACTCGCACAGTGCAGCGCCGTCAGCATGTATTGTCGGCAGTCCAGCGCGGTGGTGTTCACCATGGCCCCGGAACACAGGTAGCTGCCCCCGCTTTCGATGATCGACAGCCGGACGGTGGCATCCCGCTGGCACTCCCAGCCCACGATTTCCGGACACGCCACATCGACCTCGCAAGGCTGGCTTCCGCCCCTGGCTCCGTCGACATCCCGAAACAAGGCCGCGGCTCCCTCCATCTCAAGGCGCACTTCCTGGGCCAGGCCTTCGGGAATGGCCAACCTCAAGACGGCCCATTCGCCGGGCACATCGCCCGTCGCCATCCGACCGTGGGCGTCGTTGTCCCTGAAATCATAGGGGCCTTCCTGCCAAAGGCCCTCCGCATCCGTTACCCACATCCGTACCCCGACCGGCAGATGGAAATCGCTGAAATGAAGTGCCACGCCCAGTGCACCCGGGATCCGGACAGCAGCCAGGTGAACCGATTGACCCGCCTCGGGGGAAAGATCCGCCTCCTGGGCCACCACCACACCGTAAAGGTGCTTGCCCCACTCTACGGCCTCCTTCTCCGCCCTGGCCCATGCGGCATCCGCATCCAGGGCGGGCAGGTGCAGCTCCATGGACGGCGCACCCAACAGGGATTCAGGACAAGGTGAAGCATCCGTCTGTGTCCATACAGGGTTGGATACCAGCAATGCAATCAGGGTGAACAGGGGAATCCCAAGCGGTTTCAATGGCTTCATGAAGCAAGTTTTTCCGATCCGCATCCTTGTCTGGACCGGAATTCGCAAGTTAACCCGGGAGGCTACCCTGCTCCCATTTTTTAGCAAATCCCCATCCCAGGCCCCTTCAAGGCCCGAGACGCCACCCCTATCTTTCGGGCATGACGCGATTTTCCACGAAATCAGCAGGGATTGGACTGCTGCTCCTCGTCAACGCCCTCACATACGGAGCAGTGGCCGAGGCCCAGCAGAACGTCCAGGAACAGGGTGAGAAATTCAACACCCTGCTCTACTACATGAACCGCATGTATGTGGATTCAGTCGATCTGGATGGACTCGTGGAGACCGCCATCAGGGGCATGCTGGAGAAGCTCGACCCCCACTCGGTCTACATCCCTGCGGAAGATCTGCAAGAGGCGGACGAACCGTTGAACGGAAATTTCGAAGGCATCGGAGTCCGGTTCAACATCATGAAGGACACCATCATGGTCGTCTCCACCATTGCGGGAGGACCAAGTGAGAAGCTGGGCATCATTTCCGGCGACCGCATCGTCGAGGTCGACGGAGAGGTCGTCGCCGGAGTAGGAATCCGAAACAAGGGCGTCATGGATCGGCTCAAGGGCCCCAAGGGCACCCACGTCGAAGTCGGCGTCAAGCGCGGCCGCCTCGACGACCTGATCTACTTCGACATCGAGCGCGACAAGATCCCCATCTACAGCGTGGACGCCCATTACATGGTCGATCCCAAAGTGGGCTACATCAAAGTCAACCGCTTCTCAAAAGAGACCATGGGCGAATTGATCTCCGCCCTTGACAATCTGAAGGATGAGGGGATGAAGGATCTGATCCTCGATCTGCAGGGCAATGGAGGAGGCATGTTGAACACCGCCATCGCCATGGGGGATGAATTCCTGTCCGATGACCGGCTCATCGTGTACACGGATGGCCGCTCGTTCCCGCGTGAGGACCGCGTGGCCCAGGAGACCGGAAGGTTTGAGAAGGGCCGGCTGGTCGTGCTCGTGGACGAATCCAGCGCTTCAGCCAGTGAAATCGTCAGCGGCGCCATCCAAGACTGGGATCGCGGGTTGATCGTCGGCCGCCGTACGTTCGGCAAGGGGTTGGTGCAACGTCCGGTCCGCCTCCCCGACGGCAGTGCCGTGAGGCTGACCGTACAACAGTATTTCACGCCTTCCGGCAGGTGCATTCAGAAGCCTTATGACGATGGTGTGGATGCCTACCGAAGGGAGAAGTACGAGCGATTCGAGAAGGGAGAGCTGATGTCCCTCGACAGCCTCGAGCTGCCCGACAGCCTCCGTTACAGCACGTTGGTTCTAGGGCGCACGGTATATGGTGGAGGGGGCATCCTGCCCGACGTTTTCGTGCCCATTGACACCTCCATGAACAGCGTCTATTTCAGTGACTTGCTGCGCCGGGGTCTGTTCAACCGCGCCGTGCTCGAATTCGTGGATGCGAACCGGAAGGAACTCGAGGCCTCCCTCGCAGACCGTGAAGCTTTCATCGCCGATTATGCCGTTCCGCAATCACTGCTCGACAATTTGATTGCACTCGGCGAAGCGGAGGAGATTCCGTTCGCAGAAGAGGACTGGAACACGAGCCTCCCGGCCACAACACTCAGGCTCAAGGCGATAATGGGCCGCAGTCTGTTCGATGCCGGGATGTTCTATGAGGTATTCAATCCCATCAACCCCATTTTTCGCCGCGGATTAGAAGTGCTCAAGGATGGTACATACAAGGACTCGGGCATCGGAAGCCGATAATCCACTTTCGAATGATGAAGAACCTGTTCCCTTGAGCCTAACCGGTGACTCTAAGACCCTTAATTTCGTTCCACAATACGACCATGCATACCATGAACATCCCACGTACACTGGCCCTGATGGCCCTTCCCATGCTGCTCATCGCCTGCTCCAGCGAGAATGGAGGTGAGGATGCCATCGGATATACACCGATGACGGACACCGAGGCGAGCGCTCAGAAAAATGCCGCAGCTGCCGACCAGAACATGGACCCCGCGAAAGATTCTGCTCCGGAGGCCACTGAAACGCAGCCTACAGGCCCCACCACCTCGATGACATTCGCGGAAAATGCCTGGGACTTCGGCACCATCGATGAAGGCGACGCGGTCACGCACATCTTCAAGTTCACCAATACCGGAGACAACCCGCTGATCATCGATCGCTGCAAGGGATCCTGCGGATGCACTGTTCCTCAGTGCCCGAAAGAGCCCATCGCTCCCGGTGAAGAAGGCGAAATCGAGGTGAAATTCAACTCGAAGGGAAAGAAGAACAAGCAGACCAAGACGGTCACGATCAATGCCAACACCGTTCCGGAGCAGACACGCATCACCATTTCGGCGGATGTGACCCCCGCACCTGTGGACGGCGCAGGGAACTGAATCCCGGCTGAAGACAAAACGGAAAGGCCCTCTTCGGAGGGCCTTTTGTTTTGCAAGGAATTCAGTGCTCGGTGCTCACTGGAGCAATCCGTCCACCGCTTCAGCCATGTGTCGGTCCTTGGACGTCACGATGCCTCCGGCGTCGTGTGTATGCAGCTCGATGCGCACGTAGCTGAACTCGTTGTGAAAGGTCGGATGATGCCGGTGCTGTTCCGCCAGGAAGGCGACCCGCGTCATGAAGGTGAAGGCCTCCTGGAAGTCCTTGAATCTGAATTCCCTCACCAGACGGTTGTCCTTTTCAAGCCACATGGATTCTGCTTTCAGGCGTGAATGTAATTCCGGCTGATGGGAATTGCCGAGGTTGGGCGATTTTCGCACCCATGGCTTCCGAACAAGGCGCCCCCCTGAACCCCGAACCCATTGGATTCGCACCCCCGTACATCGATGACGCCACCATCGCTGCCGTCGAGCGGGTTCTGCGGTCCGGTTGGATCACCACCGGACCAGAAACGGCTGCCTTCGAGCGGGAATTGGCCGCATTCACCGGGGTACCCGCGGTCCTCTGCGGCGGTTCGTGGACCGGCCTTGCCGGGGTCATCCTGGACTGGTTCGGCGTAGGGCCCGGCGACGAAGTCATTCTCCCGGCCTACACCTATTGCGCCACAGCCAATGTCGTCCTCCATCGCGGCGCTACCCCCGTGCTGGTCGACCTGCCCCCGACCGGACGCCAGGATGGGCTCAACATCACGTGGGAAATGGTCGAACCCCTCCTTTCGGAGCGGACCAAGGCGGTCATGCCGGTTGACATCGGGGGGTGGCCCATACCCTGCGAGGAATGGAAAAGCCGCCTCGCCATGTGGGGGCTGCAGCGCGGCTTCACCAGTCAGCACCCCGTGCAATCCAAGCTCGGGCGTCCCCTCCTCCTTTCCGATGCCGCCCATGCGCTGGGCGCAGAGGTCAATGGATCGACGGTCGGGAGCCAGGCGGACCTGTCGGTATTCTCCTTCCATGCGGTCAAGAACCTCACCACCGCCGAAGGTGGAGCCGTCGCCATTGCCTTGCCCGATGGATTCGATGCTCGAGAAGTCCACCGGGAATTGCGCGCCCTCTGCCTGCACGGACAGACCAAGGATGCCGCCTCCAAATACAGCGCCCAAGGCAAGGGCAGTTGGAAATACGACGTGACCCGACCTGGATTCAAATGCAACATGACGGACATCCAGGCGGCCATGGGCCGGGTCGCGCTCGAACGCTATGGGCAAGATCTCGCCCACCGTCACTCCCTTGCAGACGCTTATGACCAGGCCCTCTCCGCGATTCCGGGAATCGAATTGCCCGTCCGCCTCGGGGATGGCCGGCGCAGCGCCGACCACCTCTATGTGATCCGGCTCTCGGCTGCTGCGTCCATCCACCGCGATGACATCATGGAGGCATTGGCCGCTGCGGGCATCGCCACGAATGTCCATTTCCCTCCCCTCCCCCTGTTGACCGCCTACCGGGAAAGGGGCTTCTCGGCTTCTGATGTTCCCCATGCTTGTGCAGCCTTCCATGCGGCCATCAGCCTGCCCATTCACCGGCTCATGTCAATTGGAGATGTTCAACGCGTGGCTTCGGCGCTTGAAAGTGCCTTGATTTCCTTCGCTCCTTCCGACCAGGGATGAAGCGCACTTTCGACCTGCTCATTTCCGGCCTGCTCCTCGCGGTGCTCGCCTTGCCCATGGCCACCATCTCCCTTGTTCTGCTGGCCACGCAAGGAGGCACCGTGCTTTTTCGGCAGAAAAGGATGGGGCGCTCCGGCGTTCCCTTTGACATCCTCAAGTTTCGGACCATGCGCCCCGCCCGCTCCGGCGACGCGCCTGTCACGGCAGGTGCGGAGGACCCGAGAATTACAGGAATCGGGCGCACCCTGCGCCGCCACCGGATGGACGAATGGCCTCAGCTCTTCAATGTGCTCCTGGGTGACATGAGCCTGGTCGGCCCCCGTCCTGAGGTCCCCGCATTCGTGGACCTCGGCTCTCCCGTCTGGCGCGAGGTGCTGTCCATAAGACCGGGTATAACGGGGCCCGACGCCCTTGCTTTCAAGGATGAAGGCACCCTCCTGGCGGGCGCATCAGATCCGGAACAACATTACCGGCAGGAAATCCTGCCTGCCAAACTGGCCATTCAGCAGGAATACGTCCGCCACCGCAGCTTCGCGGGCGACCTGTCCGTTCTATTCCGCACGCTCGGCGCGCTGCGGGGATGAGCAACCCTCCACGAAAAAGAGCAACTCCCGCATGCGCTCCGCCTGCTCCAGCTCTTCCTGACGCTCGAAGGCATACGCGAGGTTGCCGATGAGGCGGCGCACTACATCCACCGGATGGCAGGGCCCACAATTCCGTTGGTCGACCGGCAGGTCCAGGTGACCGAGGAAGGCATTGACCTCGTCAGGATGGATGATGCCTCCTTTGTTGAAAGGGTTGATGTAGAACAGCACTCCGCCCGGGCTGCCGTCTTCGCTGAACTCTCCCAGATGCCCGCCGTCACAATAGGCCAGTATGAAGTGGTTGGGCAGGTTCACTCCGTGTATGGGCAATCCCAGTTCCTGGGCCATGGCGAGGTAAAGCGCCCCCAAGGCGAGTGAATTGCCCTTGCGCTGTTCGAGCACCTCGCGCGGCAGGGCATGGGCCGGTTTCGCCGCTCCGCCGCGGGTTCCGGCGAACCCATGGTGCTCAAAGAAAATCCGGTTGATGACCTTGACCTGCTCCAATGCGGTCATGTCGTCATTCAATTCCAACCAGATGTCCTGCCGGATGCGCCCCATGGTCTCTTCGAGATCGGCGTGGGACCTTGCGGGATCGAGGTACCGGTCCAACAGGAGGAGGGCGCGCCCGACGTGGTGGTCGTCGGAATCAACCCAATGGGCGAATCCATCCCGGACCTCATCGGTCCCCAGGTAATCCAGCAGCTCTTTGGCGCGGCTCAAGAAGATTTCCCCGTGCCCCTCTTCTGTGATGGCCGTGCGCAGCGGTGGCAACGCTGCCTCGCCAATCCGCTCCAATTCCTTTCGCACGGTATTGTAGATCCCTTCATCCGGGTCTTCCAAAAGAGAAATCAACGCATTCAGTTCTGTAACGCTCATTGTTCCTTCAGGTTCGATGCGGCAAAGTAGTTCCGTCCATTAGGGCCTATTTTGACGCCGTGGGTTCTTATCCAAACGAACGTGTGGATGCCACTCCAAACCCCAGGTTTGGCAGTGCTTCCAGCTCTTCCTCAGGAGAGCATCAGGATGCCTCCGTCTCGCGCGAGCAGCCGGCATCCCCTAATGAGGTGGGCATTGCCCCCGGAGCCAGGCCCTGGCGCAGCTTCAGGAGACCTGACCATCCCGCAATGCGGCCCGGGCACTCGCAGGAGGAACTGCAGGCGGATCGGCACAGGATTTTCACTGCGCTCGTCATGACCGTCGGCTGTCTGGTTCTCGTTTGGGGCGTATTCCTGATCAACCTCCAATTCGACCTCGGTCTCAACCGCTTCGGAAACCGCCCACTGCAGGCCCGCGGGTTGATCGGCATCCTGAGCATGGCCTTCCTGCACGGTGGATGGAGCCACATCTGGGGCAATACAGTATCGTTCTTCACCCTGTCTGCGATGCTGCTGTATTTCTATCGCGGAATCGGCCCCAAGGTGCTGTTCTGGTGCTGGGTGGGCAGTGGAACATTGCTGTGGACGAGCGGAGTGGGCGGAAACCACATCGGGCTCAGTGGTGTCGTGTATGCTTTGGCCGCCTTTCTCTTTTTGAGTGGCGTCATCCGCAGGCACACTGTGCTGATGCGCGTCGCCCTGGTTGTGGTGTTCCTCTACGGCAGCATCGTTTGGGGCGTCTTCCCCATCGAGGTGGGCGTCAGCTGGGAAGGACACCTCTCAGGGGCCTGCGTCGGGGGGTTGCTCGCGCTTGTATTGAAGAGCGATGGGCCCCAACCGCCTCCATTGCCTGAGGAGGAGGAGGAAAATCCGCCATCGCCTTCCGGAGAAACCTCCCTCCAGGATGACACCGGACTGCTCGGAGGCTCCCCTGTCGGAGCCCCCTGATCGACCTCCCGGAAACAGCGCGCTGCCGCCCGGGATTCAATGAAGCTCAGGCGTTGAGCATCACCGGCATGACCAACATGAGGATGTCCTCGCCTCCGGCTTCGCCGTCATGCTGTGGACGGATGATCCCCGCCCGGTTGGGCGCACTCAACTCCAACGTGATTTGTTGGGCGTCGAGGTTGTTGAGCATGTCCAGAAGGAACCGGCTGTTGAATCCGATTTCCATGTCCTCACCCGCGTAGTTGCAAGCCAGGATCTCCTTGGCCTCGTTGGCGAAATCCACATCCTCAGCACTGATCTCGAGGCTGCTCCCCGCAAGGGATAGCCGGACCTGGTGTGTGGTCTTGTTCGCGAAAATGGCCACCCGACGGATGCTCCGTTGGAAGTCCTTCCGGTCGATGGTCATGCAGTTGGGATTGTCCTTGGGAATGACAGCCTCGTAGTTCGGGTATTTCCCTTCGATCAACCGGCATATGAGGTCCATCTCACCAAACTTGAAATGGGCGTTGGCCTCATTGAAGGCCACCACCACCTCATCGGTCATGGGCAGTGTACCCTTCAGCAGGTTGAGGGGCTTCTTGGGAACGATCATCTCCGCATTCTCGGGGGCGGAAGCATCGGTGCGCGCGTAGCGGACCAGGCGGTGGGCATCGGTAGCGACAAAACTCAGGTGGTCGCTGCGCAGTTCGAAGAAAATCCCGCTCATGACGGGCCTCAGGTCGTCGCTGCCCGCCGCGAACAAGGTCCGGGAAATGGCGTCGGCCAACGTGTCCGAATTCAAGGTGACCGAAGTGGCACCCTCCAGTTCCGGGGTGCGCGGAAATTCGTCGGCGTGGGCACCCGCCAGCTTGTATTTGCCTGCCTCACTGGTCAGTTCCACGCCACAAGTCTTGGGATCGACCTTGAAGGTGAGCGGCAGATCCTCGAATGTCTTGAGGATGTCCAGCAGCATTTTCGCCGGAATCGCGATGGCGCCCTCTTCGTCCGAGGTCACCTCGACCGAGGTTGTCATCGTCGTTTCGAGGTCGCTCGCACTGATGGAGGCCTTGCCCGGCTTGATGTCGAACAGGAAATTGTCCAAGATGGGCAGGGTGTTGCTGCTGTTGAGCACTCCGCTGATGGCCTGGAGTTGACGGAGCAGGGCGGTACTGGAGACGATGAACTGCATTCGTTTGTTATGGGTGCTCGAAAATACCGAGCCCCTTGCCCCTGCCGGTCTGCGACCCCCTCCACTTTTTCACAACGGATGCACCACTGCGTTTGCGCTGCTGGATATTGGCCCGCTTCCGCGCTTGGCTTAATTTGGGGGCATGAACATGTCACCTGTACGCAGCCTCATGGCGGCCCTTGCCCTTGTCCTGATGAGCATCCCGGGGTCCGTCTGGTCCCAGAGCGACGCCCCCTCCCCGAGTGAGACCACGCTCGCCACGATTGAAGGCCCTCTAAGCCGCGAGAATCTGAATGCGGTGCGCCTGGCGATGGCCGACCAGGATGTCAAGTTCAACTATGGCAACTTCAGGTTCCACCCCCAGTCCGGAGACCTCATCGGTGCGGAGCTCTTCATGGTGATTGACGGGGTCGAATACAGGGAATACCACGAGTTCACCTCCTCCAGCTGCGTCCTGCGCATCCTCAAGGAGTCCGGCTTCCGGATGGAGGGCTGCTGATCCCCTCCATCGCTTGGAGGACCCGGTGGAAACCGAGTTCCCGACCACACTTGAAATGCCCCGCGGGACACTCCTTGTGCCCATGCGGCCCACATGGCTTGCACGCCAGTTGAGACGGCTCGATTTCGACATTGAGGGCGCTTCGGGTGTCCACCATATGGGGCAATGCACCGAAACCGAAGCCCGCAGTCGTACTGCAGAAGACCGCCACATGGGGCACATCCATGGCCCCCGCCATGTGCAACGGTGCGCTGTCGTTGCTGACAACCATGGTGGACCTCGACATCAGGGCAGCGGTGCCCAGCAAATCAAGTCCTCCGGCGCACGTCATGGGCTGGGCCGATTGGCATTGCCCCGCGATGGCATCCAACAGCGCCTTGTCGTCCCCACCTCCGATGAGGATGATCGCCTGACCCGGCTGGCGTTCGGCCCACGCATCCGCCAGTGACGCCCATTGCTCCGCGGGCCATCTCTTTGTTGCCCAGACACTTGCCGGCGCCAGGATCAGGGCGCCTTGAGGCCATTCGTCCGCCGCGGCATGGTGCCGAGCTGAAGGGTGCAAACGCGGGCGATCGCCTGCTGCGGTCCAAGGCCCAACCCATGGTGCTATGTGGGCGTGATTCCGCTCGGTCTCATGCCGCCCGTCGCCCCATGCGTGCGCCACGAATTTCGTTTGGGCAGGCTGCCACCGGCTCCCCTCTGAAAACCCAGTAGACCAATGGGGCCGCGCCCTTCTTGCGAGCCATGCCATGCTCGCATAGCGGTGCAGGTTGATGATGCCGTCCGGTTTCAATCGACGCACCTGGCCAGCCAGGGTCATGAGCCGGCCATATTTCGCGAATCCACGGCGATCCCAGCCGAGGACATGTTCGAGATACGGATGATCGTCAAACAACCTGTGCGCACCCTGCCGCACGAGGACGGACAGCCGATGCCCGGGAAATTCCCGATGCCACGACTCGAGCAGGGACGTGGACAGGACGGCATCCCCGAGGAACGCGGGTTGCAACAACACCACCCTCGCGTCGGGCGGCATCCCGTGGTGCCCTGCGCTGGTGGTCATACGGCCACGGCGTGGGTTCTGAGTGCGTCGTTGAGGGACGTCTTGCGGTCCGTGCTCTCCTTCCTGTGGCCTACGATGAGGGCGCAGGGCACCCCATATGTTCCCGCAGGGAAGGTTTTTTCCCGGGTACCCGGGATGACCACTGCGCGGGGCGGCACCACCCCCTTGTATTCGACGGGTTCGGTGCCCGAAACATCGATGATGCGGGTACTGGATGTCAGGACCACTCCCGCTCCGAGGACCGCCTCCCGGCCGACGCGAACGCCCTCCACGACGATCGCCCGGGAACCGACGAAGGCTCCATCCTCCACGATGACGGGTGATGCCTGCAGGGGCTCCAACACCCCCCCTATTCCTACACCACCACTGAGGTGCACATCCGCTCCAATCTGAGCACAGGACCCCACGGTGGCCCAGGTGTCCACCATCGTTCTTGGCCCGACATGGGCGCCGATGTTCACATAACTCGGCATCATCACCACACCCTTTCCGAGGAAAGCCCCATACCGGGCTATGGCGTGGGGCACCACGCGAACACCCGCTTCGGCATGGTTCCGCTTCAAGGCCATCTTGTCATGGAACTGGAACGGGCCCACCTCGTGGACTTCCATGGTCCGCATCGGGAAATACAGGACCACGGCCTTCTTGACCCATTCATTGACCTGCCAATCTGTCCCCACGGGTTCCGCGCAACGCAGCACCCCGGTATCCAGGCCTTGGATCACCGCTTCAACCGCCGCTTCCGTTTCCGGCAGACCACAGCGCTCCCGGTCGTTCCAGGCCGCCTCGATGATCGGGCGGATGGACGCCCAGTCCTCCGCCGTTCGGCCTACTGCATCCATAGCTTGTTCCATGGGGCGAAGATACCCGGTGTCCATCAGGTAAATTCGCGCCATGGCGCGGTTCATCGCATTCGATTACGGTTCCAGGCGCATCGGCATCGCCGTGACCGATTCGGGGGCGTTGATCGCCTCCCCCGAGTGCACGTGCAGTCCTCAGGAGTGTGCGGAAGTGCTCGCCCGCTTGGTGCAGGCCGAACCGTGCGCAGGTTTCGTCGTCGGCCAACCCGGCCTCATATCAGGCGAGCACACGCACAGCACGGATGACATCGCGGCTTTTGCTGGCGATTTGCGCAAGCGACATCCGGAGATTCCCGTCCATTTTGTCGATGAGGACCACACGAGCGTAGAAGCGAGCATGGCCATGGTGACGGGAGGAATGCGAAAATCCAAGCGCCGGGAAAAAGGCCGGATCGACCGCATCGCAGCGGCCATCATCCTGCAGCGCTTCCTGGACGAACGCGGATGACGCTCAGTCCTCTTCGTTGCCCTTGAACACTTCTATTTCGCGGGTCGTCTTGACCAACTGGGTGAAGCGGTCCACATAACGCGTGGCCCGCACCACATGGTTGTCGATCCAATGGTAATTGCCCCCCCTTGGCTTGCCCATGAGCAGACCGTGATACTTGAATCCGTGGTCCTTGAGCCACGACTCCGTGACTGCGCGGTGGTCCTCGGTCCGGCTGGTGAAAAAGGTGATCACATGCCCCTCGTCATACCATCCATTCAACGTGTTGAGCGCATCGGGAAAAGGGGCACAGGTGGCCATCCGCTCCGGCTCCTCGTTCGGCACATCCTCGGTGATGGTCCCGTCGATGTCGATGAGGAAATTCTTGACGTGTTCCGGCAGCTGGGGGGAAGCGGCGCGCCCTTCTGCATCGCGGGCTTCCTGTAGGGACAAATTCTTCTTGCTTTCCATGGTCTTCGGGGTGGCGTGATTGACACAGCGAGGACCATTACCTCCCTTTACAGGTGCAAAGTTAAGGGCCTTCCTGTCTGATGACGTGCATCAAAGGCCGCCACCCTCCCTTTTCGTGCCCCTTCGTCATGGCGGCATCGAGGACCTCAGGAAGTGAAGCCCCCGCCCCTCCTTGCCGCTCCCACTCGGCGGCGAGCTGGAACCACGTGCATACCCGCTCCTGCATGTTGCCATCCGGTCGGCACCATTCATCCAATCGGGCCATCCGAGCCAGGCCATCCGATTCCTTGCGTTTCACAGCGCGTCCAATTTGCTGCTCCAATTTCTCAAGCAGGTTCTTCATTTTCGCCTCGGTGGCCTTGACGCCAGCCTCCAAGGCGGCATCGAATGAGGCCAGCTCTTCACGGGTGAGCTCGGCACCACTTGTCACGGCTTCTTCCCAGGCCCTCAGCTCCGGTGGCACAGTCGAGGCGATCCACTGCGCTTCCCATTGATCCTTGCCCGCTTGCCAATCGGAGGCATCCAATCCACACCGTTCCATGAGCCGGGACCATTTGCTCGGCAACACCAAGGCTCCATCGCGTGGCACGAGAACCGGCTGGGGCAAACCCAGCCGATGGAAGACGCCCGGAATCTGCAACCAATAAGCCACTTCGGCCATGCCCCCCACCACCGCCACATCCGGCAACAGGAGGGACTGGTATACGGGGCGCAACAAGGCGTTCGGCGAAAACTGCCGGGGATCCGCCGCAATGTCCTCGAGCAAATCGGCCTCACCCCTCCATGATTTCCCCCCAAGGGTGCGCCACGTTCCTTCCTCCTGCACGATGCGGTGCCTGCCGCCTTCACCAAGGTGGAACAAGTTGCATGGCCTGACGTGAACCTGTGGCTTGAACCCAGCACCGCCCAGCACCTCATTCCATTCGCTGACCGCCTCCAAGGTGAGGGCGCCCTTGACCTCCCGCTGCATCACGTCCACGAACCTCGCTTTCAATGCGGAATCATCCCCATCCAACACCACGATGCGATCCGGCCCGAACAGAGCATGGACCCAGTGCCTCATGGCGATGGAGAGGGTTGGATGCCCTCCACTCGACAATGGCTTCCGCTGCGCATCGGACAGCCCGGCAATACCGCCCCACTCCTCAAGCAGGCCGTGCAGCCCGACTCCCGACAACCGACCAACCGGACCTCCGGTGGCCTCATCCGGCACCCAGGCCATCCATCGATCACCGGTCCACAGCCGGCTGATCTCCTCGAAGTCATGGTCTTCCGATGCCAGCCAGAACACCGGCACGACCGCTGTTCCCCAGCGTTGCTCGAGCCGCTGCGCCAGGTGAATTGCGGTCAGGATCTTATAGTAGGTGAAAGCCGGACCGCCCGCCAGACAGAGCTGGTGTCCCGCCGTGACGGTGCGCGCCCGTGCACCGAGCAGGTCGGCGGCGCGGCGCGGCGCGGACATGCCCGCCTCCCGATATTGGATTCCGAGGCGCTCCACGAGCAAAGGGCCGTGTTCCGGGCCCGTGATCCGGTCGCGCATGGCATCCAATGACGCGTCATCCGGTTTGTCCGGCCAAGACTGGCCGGGCGGCGCCTCAGGGAGGGTGCCCCTCCACCAGTGCGCAGCCACGTGCCACTCCGGCAAACTGTCAATCAGGGAAAAGGGGGCGGATTCAACCAATGTTGGGCATTTCACTCGCGGAAGGCAAAGATGGCCCCTCCTCAGTGCAGCAGCATCACGGCACCTTGTTGGCTGCGTTGCTCCTGGGGAACACTTCGTGGCCATTCGAGCATCCAGATATAGACACCAGGTGAGAGCAACTTGCCTTGACCGTCCTTGCCGTCCCATTCCGGACTCCCGGGATCCAGCTCCGCAATGCGCTGACCCCAGCGGGTGTAGATGCCGAAGTTCACAGGCTTGACTTCACCGACCTGGGGCTTGAACATGTCGTTCAGCCCATCGCCATTCGGGGAGAATGCATTGGGAACGAACATGCCGAATCCGGCATCGCCCGGCTCATCCACATCCAAGGGGTCCTTCACCTCGACCCCTGCAGGGCCGGGTTCACCCGGCGGAGGAACCGGCTCCATGCTGAATGCGTCAAAGAAGTAATACGCGAGACTGGGGTTGGTCCCCGCTCGGATTTCAGCTTCGAGGGCCTCATCGGGCAAAAAGACCCCGATGGTGAGAAACCGGTGCGGCGCATCGGCCAGGAATGTCATGGTCACCTGTTCCCATTCCTCGTCATAACGTGCGTAGGGAAACTGAAACGCCGGGGACAGATCCAATACGCCATCGCCGAATTGCGCCGGCTGGTCTTCCGTCAAGGCGACCCCCACACCATTCACCGCCAGGCCCGAAAGAGAAGTCGGCAGCCGCTCTCCGTTGGTCAACGAGAAGGACAACTGATAGTGCTGGCCTACCTGAAGGGGCTGATCGAACGCCTGGACCAGGTATTCCCGGGACAAGGGTTGTCCTGCGCCATTGCGTTTGATGACGGCCAATCCGGCCACGCCTCTTCCGTCCGCAGGATGCACCATGGCGACCGGAGTCTCCGGAAGATCCCCTCCCAACGTTCCATCCATGTGGAAGAAGTCCGGGCTGGAAATACCGCTGAAGGCATTGTTCCAGCCATGCAGCAGATGCCACATGCCCGGCGCTGCCGGCATCCCCGACGACAACTCGAAACCCGGATTGACCAATTGTGCCGAAGCCAACTGCGAGACGCCCGCCCAGAGCACAAGCAAGGTCATGAAACGGGTGGGATGACCTTGATTCCGACCGTGCTGGTTGCGCCTCATACCTGCAAAATAGCCAATCGTGCCGACATCAAACAGAAGGAGCCCCGCGTTCGGAGCTCCTTCACCTTAACCAAAACAACTTGAACCAAATCTTCGCTGTACTTGCAGGTCTGCTTGCGCCTGCATCAATAAGACGCCCGGTTCGTCGAAAATGTTGTTCCGCACTTTGCCAAAAGGTGTCAACCGGTCACCGGCCCCACTGGCGTTGCACGCCAAATGCCACAGACCACCGGGACACCAGTCCCGCCGTCCAGGATGCCTTGACCACCCAGGACCATTCCGGTTTCCGCAGTGCTTTCGCGAGTCCGCACTGCATGCCCACTCCCGTGACCGTGATGGGCTCCCAGTCGTTCCTTGCGCCACCCAACGCCGAGGCAGGAGATGGAAGACCTGAAGTCACCCTGTTGATTTCATTCGCTTCCCGACCATTCTGGCCAATCCGGAGATGAAAACCGGCCCACCACTCCAGGGACGGCGTTCCTCTCCTGCTGCCCGGCCGACCATTGTATCCGCCCAAGCTGACGGCCACCATGGCGGAGCGCTGGACATAACGGGAGGTCGGCACTTCGAGGGTATCCAACTCGATGCCCAATTCATAATCGTACAGCAACCATTGCTCCAGGCCACCATCCCCATCGGGGGCCAGCGCATAGAGGCTGTCATCCAATGCGGATGCATCAAAACTCCAATCTTGGTGTGCATCCAGTGCGCACGCGAGCCTGAGGAAACTGCGCGCTCCCCTCCAGTCCACAGATGGCGAAAAACCCATCAGCGGTCTTGCTCCACGCCCCAGGTAGGCCGACAGTCGCTCGCCACTGGAGTTCCGGGGATAGCCTGTGACGCCAGCCATCAGGTCAAGGTTGAACGATGGGGCTGGGGATGTTCGCCTGACCCCTCCCTTTCTGCCCTTTCCATCGACATATGGGGCCACCTCCATGATGTCCAGCTCCAGCTCGAGCGGCACCCCATCCACTGTAATGGTATCCCGACCGCAAGGCAAGGCAAGGAGCGGCGCACCCGCCGTAAACAACACACTGATCGAGAGGAGCAGGCTGTTCCTCATTGACCAGGGTTGGCTGCAATGGATGAACAGGCATCATCCAAGACAGCGGACAGCATTGTGAATCGCAGGCCTTCGGACACCGTCCTCAGCGTTGACCTCCTCCGGAGGGCATGGTCAGTGGCAATGTCAGGCGGGGTTTCCCTTCCGTGGGCTCGGTCTTTTCCTCCGGGACGGCGACATCCGGCACTTCAGGCCCGGCCTTTTCAATCGGACTTGCCAATGCGGCTCCTCCCGTTTCGGATTCGGGCGGGGCATCCATTCCGGTTGAGGCGGGTTCCACCACAGGAACGTCGACCGTTTCGGATTCGCCTCGTGTCTCGTCGGGTTCGGGCGCCGAAGCGGCCAGGCTGCGTTCCTGAACATCGACCTCGCCCCGTGAATCGGCCGACTCGACCTTTTCCACGACCGGCTCAGCTGCAGGGACGGGAACCTCATCCGCCACAGCGTCATCCAACCGGGAAGCAGGCAGCATCTGCTCCTCAAGAGCGGGTGTTGTGCTTTCCACTTCAGATTCAATCACCGGGCTGCCCAGCGCATTCGGGAGGTCCTGGTCCGGCGGCAATGCGGCCCACCAGATGGCACCTGCCACCAACAGTATGGCGCCCCCGGCATAGAACAGACCCCGACCGGAGCCTGCAGTTGTTTCTGATGCAAACATGGCCGCCTGTGGGTCAGGCGCAGCCACCGTCCTGCCTTGGAGCAGTGATCGACAGTGCGCATCGAATTCGGCGTCTGCCGGATTTGTATGGAGGTTGTCGTCCTTCATTTTGCTTTACCTGCGGTTCCGGAGGTGATGCCCTCTTTAGACTGTGCTCGGGCCGAAAGGGTTGCAAGAACCCGCTGCAAATATTTCCTCGCGCGACTCAACTGGCTCTTTGACGTATTGACATCAATCTGCAATTGCTCTGCAATCTCATGGTGCTTGAACCCCTCGATCACATACATGCAAAACACGGTCCGATACCCCAGGGGCAATTGGGCAATGGCGAACTCCAGCTCTTCGGCCGTGAACTCCGGATCGTGCTGATTCTCCAGGTCCCGCGGTGTCGCGGGCAAGTCCGTGATGTCCTGGTGATGGCTGTGCTTCTGGCTTTTCCGATAGTGCGTGATGGCGGTGTTCACCACGATTTTGCGCATCCACCCTTCAAAGGAGAAGTCCAACCGGTAGCTCTTGATGTGCTTGAAGATCTTCACGAAACTCTCCTGAAGGACATCCTCGGCGTCCTCCCTGCTGTTCGTGTAGCGCATGGCCGTGGCGAACAATTGGCCACTGAATCTGGCGTAGAGGTTGCGCTGCGCGTTCGGCCGCTGTGCCTTGCACCCCTCGATCAATGATTTGAGTTCCTCCGAAGACGCCATCTCCCTGAATCAACGTCCTTCCTCCGGCACAGGTTGCGCCACCCTATGCTCAGGAACCGTTCCTTCCATGGTCATGTGAAGCGCTCCAATTTGAGATCGAGCCATTCCAATGCCGCCCCATGAAAAATGGCGCTGCGGTCCTCCTCCGATAAATCCATGTCCTTCTCGATGTACCGACCGAACTCCAGGTCACCCAGAGGAAAGGGGTAATCGGACCCCATGACGATGCGGTCAGCACCCTGCAGGTCAAGCACGTACTCCATGAGCCGGGCATCGTGTGTGATGCTGTCCACCCAGAATCTGCGCAGGTAGTCGCGCGGGTTGTTCGGGTTGTCGACTGCCACGAGATCGGGACGGCAGCGCCATCCGTGCTCGATGCGCCCGAGGGTGGCCAGGAACGCTCCGGAGGCGTGACTGAACATGACGCGCAGCGCCGGGTACCGATCGAACACACCCGAAAACACCATGGAACAGGCGGCCCTCGAGGTCTCCGCGGGCATGCCGACCAGCCAGGGCAACCAGTACTTCGTCATCATCTCCTTGCCCATCATGTCCCATGGGTGGATCATGATGGCCATGCCCAATCGTTCGCAGGCCTCCCACAGCGGTTCGAAACGCGACTCGGAAAGGTTGTAGCCGTTGATGTTGGAGCCAATCTGGATGCCCTTGAACCCGATGGACGCGCAGCGTTCCAACTCCTGGATGCTCAAATCGACATCCTGCATCGGCAGGGTGGCCAATCCGACATAGTGCCGCGGATGGTCCTGCACAGTGCGGGCAATGTCATCATTGAGGAACCGGGCTATGTCCAGGGTATCCTTGGGTTTGGCCCAATAGGCAAACAGGACGGGAATCGTGCAGACCACCTGCACCTGCACCCCGGAAGCCGCGTATTCCTCCATGCGCACCACGGGGTCCCAGCAATTGGCCATCACCTCCCTGAAAAACCGGTCTCCCTGCATCATGCGCGCCGCACCTTCCCGGTGGTGCTCGAGGTGGATGAAGGACCCGTACCCCAACTTTGTGCTCCAGTCAGGAAGCTGCTTGGGCATGATGTGGGTGTGGGTATCGATCTTCAGCATCGGAGCTTAAGTTAATGTGCCTTGGAGCGCACATGGCGCAGATCCAATCGGTTGGTCGGACTGACGCTCCATCCGGTCCAATCCGAGGAGACCAGATGGACCACCTGGTCGTGCCACAAGGGGATCAACGGCATGTCATCCAGGACCTGCTGCTCGGCTGAACGCAACAGGCTGTCCCGCTCGTTTCCGCGCACCATGCGTCCCGCCCCGGCGAGCAGGTCGGTCACGGCAGCATTGGCGTAATGGGTGTAATTGGGGCCCTCAGGGCACCAGCGATCCGGGCTGAACAACCCGAGAAAATTCTCCGCATCAGGGTAATCCGCAAGCCACGACTTCCGGAAGAGGGGAACCTGGCTTCGGGCCACGCGTTCTGCATCGATGGCACTCGGTGCGATGTCGATGGCCACGTCAATGCCGAATTCCGCCCAGGCGTGCTGCACCGCAGCGGCGAGGTCGGCTGCACCGGGCTTGGTCCCCAAGGTGAGGCCCTGCAGCCTTTTCAATGGCGGTTTCGGACCAATGCCGAGCGCGGTCAAAATGCGCCGTGCGGAATCCGGTTGCCAGCTGAGATCCAACCGTTCAGGTCGAACGGCTGAAGAGAATCCCGGCATGCCCGGTGGCACGAAGCCCACAGCGGGTACGGCCTCGTCCGCCCGCAATTCACGCACGAGCCCTTCGCGGTCCAGCGCCATGCTCATCGCCCGACGCACGCTTGCGTCCAACCTCGGGAATCCCCCTTGGTCGAGGGCCACCGTGTCCACGAGGAAACCGATGTAATCCGTCTTCAGATAGGGCACCTCATGGACTGAAATCCGCCCTTCCCATTCCGGCTTCCACTCGCCCTGGTCATTCCTGAGGGCTTGGACCCATTCAGGATCGAGTGCCGAGACAAAGTCATATCGGCCTTGTCTGAATCCGAGGAACTCGGCACCGGGCTCCCGGTTGAATTCAATGCGGACACCCTCGAGATAGGGGAGATGCACCCCCGCGGAATCCTTCATCCAATATTGGCCGAACCGGTGGAGCACCATGGCCGTCTCAGGGAGCCACCCTTCCAGCGTGAAAGGCCCGCTGCCGAAATCCTCAATGTCGGGATTGCCCTCTGCCCCGCCCCCTCGGAGAATGGCGGCTTGCGGGGTCGCCAACAACCCGGGAAAAACGGGCTGCGCGCGCCGGAGGCGGAGCACGAGGCTGTCGTCCGAAACGATGTGGACGCCTTGCTCGGCCAGGTCGGAGAGCACCCACCTTCCCGGAAGTGCTTCCTCCGGGTCCAGCAAGCGTTTGAAGCTGAGGGCCACATCCATGGCCGTCACCGGAGTGCCGTCATGGAAGACTGCCCCCCGGCGCAATCGAAAGCCAAACGTCAGCCCATCATCCGAAACGCTCCAGGACTCGGCCAAGGCAGGTTTGACCTGCAACGTCTCATCCAATTCCAGCAGCCCCTCATACAGCTGGTCCACCACCCACATCGTCTCGAGGTCGGTCGCCTTGCCGGGGTCGATTGACCGGACCCCATCCGAAGCGTTATACGTGAACAGCCGCTGCTGCGGGTCCAGGCCGTTTCGGGGCCCGCAACCCGACCACAACACCGCAGCGCCGCAAGCCCAACAGATCAGGAATCGGCGCAATGCCTTGGACTTCAGTTCAGGGGACTGGGTAGCGTTTTTCATCGCGAATCTTCGCCGGACGGGGGAAAAGTTAAACCTCAGCGCCCGACTGCGGTTCTACCTTCGTTCCTCCGATATGCACCACTCCAAAACCAGGCCCTTCCCAGCCATGCGCGGCCCATTGTTGGCCCTGCTGCTCCCCTTCTTGGGCCTGTCCCTCCTTTCGGCCCAGAAGGCCACGATCAGCGGCCGGGTCCTGGACGAAGAAACCGGTGAATATATCCTTGGCGCCACGGTGATCGTGGAGGGCACCACCGTCGGAACGGCTTCCAATGTCTACGGATTCTACAGCATGTCCCTCCCCTCGGGCAGTTATGACCTGACATGGTCGTTCATCGGTTATCTCCCGTTCAAACAACGCGTGGAGCTCGTGGAAGACGTTGCCCTGGATGTGGAACTGATGCCGTCGGTCATCGCGGTGGCCGCTGCTGAAGTCGAGGCAGAGCGCTCCGCCCACACGGAAAGCACCGACATGGGCAAGGCCTCGATCGGGGTGGAAACCATCAAGAGCCTGCCGGCCCTCCTCGGCGAAGTCGATGTTCTGAAGGTCATCCAATTCCTGCCCGGCATCCAAAGCGCGGGAGAGGGCAACAGCGGCTTCTATGTCCGGGGAGGAGGACCGGACCAGAACCTGGTTCTGGTGGATGATGCCATCGTCTACAACGCCTCCCACCTCTTCGGCTTCTTCAGCGTATTCAATCCGGATGCCGTAAAGGACATCGAGGTGACCAAGGGCACCATGCCCGCCCGTTTTGGCGGACGGGTCTCATCGGTACTCGACATCGGACTCAAGGAGGGCAATGCCCGCGACACCCGGCTCAGTGGCGGGCTTGGCCTCATCAGTTCGAGGTTGACGCTGGAAGGTCCGATTGTGGAGGATACGGTCAGTTATATCATCAGCGGTCGACGGACCTACATCGATGTGCTCACCCGTCCTTTCGTGAATCCGGAAAGTGCTTTTGCCGGCTCCGGGTATTATTTCTACGACCTGAACGCCAAGGTGAATTGGCGCGCCTCGCGCAAGGACCAGTTCTATCTCAGCGGATATTTCGGTCGCGACGTGTTCAATTTCCGCTCACAGTCCGCGGACTTCGGCAGCCGCATTCCATGGGGCAACACCACGGTGACAGGCCGATGGAATCACCTCATCAACGACCGGGCCTTCATCACGACTACCGCCACGTACAGCGATTACGAATTCGCATTCGAGGCGCAGCAGGACAGCTTCACCTTCGGATTCCGGAGCGGGATAGACGACCGGGGCCTGAAGTCGCGGCTGACCCTGTATCCCAATCCCCGCCACACATTGCGGGCCGGCATCGAATACACCTACCACACCTTTCTCCCCACCGAATTCTATGCCACCTCGAACGGCGTTGATTTCGATTTGGGTGAGGCGGTCCGGACCCGGAGCCATGAGGTGGCCACCTATCTCGAAGATGAATTCGATGTGACGGATGCGTTGAGGGTGACTGCCGGGCTCCGGTACAGCGGGTTCATCCAGACGGGCCCCTTTACCCGCTACGTGCCTCCATCCGAGGAAGACCCCCTCGCCGCCGCTCAGGAACCCGGTGAGATTCGCTATGTGAAGGGAGACGTCGTGGCCCAACACGGAGGAATGGAGCCGCGCCTGGCCGTGCGCCTCAAGTCCGGGCCCCGTTCGTCGATCAAGGCCGGTGTCGGCCGCAACCTGCAGTACATCCATTTGGCTTCCCTGTCCCCCACCTCTCTGCCCGGAGACATCTGGCTGCCCAGTTCCGACGTGGTCCAGCCCCAGATCGGCACGCAGGTCTCGGCGGGTTGGTTCCGGGATTTCGGCGCAGACCGCAATGTGGAGGCTTCGGTGGAAGTGTACCACAAATGGCTTCAGAACCTGGTCGCCTATGCCGAGGGCAGCCAACCGGACGACAACATCCGCAACAACGTCGACAACAACCTCGTCTTCGGCGAGGGGACCAGTTACGGGGCGGAATTCTTCCTCAAACGACGGCGTGGGGTCTGGACAGGATGGCTCGGCTACACGTGGAGCAAGACCGACCGACAATTCGACGACCTCAATAACGGCGCTCCGTTTCCAGCACGATATGACCGTCGGCACGACCTCAGCGCCATCCTCGAGTGGACGATCGACGACCGCTGGAAACTGGGCGGCACCTTCATCTACGGCACGGGCAATGCCATCACGGTTCCGGCACAGCGTTACTTCCTCGATGGAAATCTGCTGGATGTCTACGGTCCCCGCAACGGATTCCGAATGCCGTCCTACCATCGGGCCGACATCGGCGCGACCCACACGCCGAGACCCAAGAAAGGCAAGGAAAGGCACGGGCAATGGGTGTTCTCCGTGTACAACATCTACAACAGGCTCAATCCCTACTTCATCTATTTCGGCAATGAAGGCGCCATTGAGGAGGGCACGCTGGACATACAGGCTTACCAGATCAGCCTATTTCCCATCTTGCCTTCCGTGACCTGGAACTTCGAGTTCTAACTTCGCTGCATGGGAGCACTTGCGGCACTGAATCCGTTTTTCTGGAAGTACCGCGGGAGGCTCGCCTTGGGGATTCTGTTTGTCTTTCTGACCAATGCCTTCTCGGTATTTGCTCCGGTCGTCATCGGCGAGGGCATCAATGTCCTCCAAGAGGCCTACACCCGCTTTCTTTCCCCGTTGGATGAGGGTGCCGATCCGGCCGAAGTTTTCGATGGCTCGGCCCTGGAGACTCCTCCCTCCCTGGCCTTCATCGGGCGCATGACCGGTTTTCACCTGGGCGATACCCCCGCGCCGGATTCGCGGGAGGCGCTGATCCGGTTCGTGGCGTTCATCGCCGGCCTGCAGGCCCTGCTGTACATGTTGACCTATCTGCTCAAGGGGGTGTTTTCCTTCATGACCCGGCAGACGATCATCGTGATGAGCCGCTTCATCGAGTATGACCTCAAGCAGTCGATCTACGACCAATACCAGCGCCTGCCCGTCTCCTTCTACAAGCAGAACGCGACCGGTGATCTCATGAACCGGATTTCGGAAGACGTCTCCAAGGTGCGCATGTACCTGGGGCCCGCCGTCATGTACGGCCTGACCCTGGTGACCATGATGCTCCTGACGGTCGGGGTGATGCTCCGCATCGATCCGATCCTGACCCTGTGGTCTTTGGCGCCGCTTCCCTTCATGAGCTATGGGGTGTACAAGGTGAGCTCCCGCATCCACCGCAAGAGTGACGCGGTGCAATCCCAGCAGAGCTTGTTGAGCGCCAAGGTCCAGCAGGATTTCGCCGGCATCCGCGTTCTTGCGGCCCACCGCCGTGAGCAGCGCGCTTTCGAACGGTTCAGGATGGCTGCCGACGAATACAAATTCCGGACCCTGGACCTGGTCAAGGTGGACGCGATGTTCATGCCCATCATCGTGATGCTGGTTGGACTCAGTACCATCCTGACCATCTATGTCGGCGGCTTGCGGGTGTTCTCCGGTGCACTGCAATTGGGCCACATCTTCCAATTCGTGTTCTACGTGAACCTCCTCACCTGGCCCTTCGCCTCCGTCGGATGGGTGACCTCATTGGTCCAGAAGGCAGCGGCCAGCCAAGCCCGCATCAACGCATTTCTCGATGTGGAACCGGAAATCGCCAATCGGGCATCCGCTCCGCACCCCATCCAGGGGCGCATCACCTTCAAAGGTGTAGGGCTTGATTACCCGGATTCCGGCATCCGGGCCTTGAGCGGGGTGGACTTTGACCTGCAACCCGGCCAGACCTTGGCGGTCATCGGCAGGACCGGCAGCGGCAAGAGCACCCTGGCGCAGCTTGTGGCACGGCTCTACGACGTTTCCGAAGGCAGCATTGAAATCGATGGCATCCCCATTCAGGATGTGCACCTTTCGAGCCTCAGGGAGGCCATCGGCTATGTGCCCCAGGATGTGTTCCTTTTTTCCGACACCATAGCCGAGAACATCGCATTCGGGGTGGATACCGCATCCAGGGAAGCCATCGAGCAGGCGGCCCGGGATGCCGACGTACACGACAACATCGCTGATTTCCCGAAGGGTTACGAGACCCTGCTCGGAGAGCGGGGCGTCAACCTCAGCGGCGGACAAAAACAACGGGTTTCCATCGCCCGGGCCATCCTGCGCAAACCCCGCATCCTCATTTTCGACGATTGTCTGAGTGCCGTGGATACCGAGACTGAGGCCGTCATCCTGGGCAACCTCAAGCGCATCATGAAGGGGCGAACGGCGATCATCGTGTCCCACAGGGTCACCACCGTCAGGGATGCCGACCTCATTCTCGTGCTGGATGAAGGCCGGGTCGTAGAACGTGGCACGCACGCCACGCTCATGGAAGCAGCGGGGTTGTATGCGGAACTGAACCGAACGCAACAGCCGCCCTCGGAAGAGGCGGCATGAGCCTGTCGATCCTCAGCAGGAATTGCCGAGGAGTCCCAGAATGAGGAGCAGGTCGGCCACGCCCACGTGCTGGTCGAAATTCAGATCGGCCTCCAGAAATCCGAAATCCCCGAAGTGGTTCAGGAATTCCAGCAGGTCCTGTATGGTGACCAGATCGTCGCCGTTCAGATCACCGGGACATCCTCCTCCGACCTGTTCGAGTCCCAGGACGTATCCGTTGCAGTCATTGTCCACTCCAGCGAGGGTAGGCGGCGCCCCGGGATACATGGTCGCATCGAGGTCGTTGCAATCCGTCCCCGGATCCAGCGAGGCATAGGGCGGGGGAATGCAGGATGAATATTCAGTCGGCCCCGGATTGCCATCACCGTCAAGGTCGAGGTAGAAAGGAATGGAGATGCCATCCTCGTCGAAGCTCTGGTCGCAATCGTTGTCCAATCCGTCGCAGGGATCAACAAGCCCCGGATGGATGTTCGAATCCGCATCATTGCAATCCCCCCCGACGTGAGCGAAACCCGGTCCGGGACTGCAACCGGACACACTTCCCGCGAAGGTTCCGTAACCATCCCCATCCGCGTCCGGGAAGTGCATGGCCTCGTCGGTCACATCCACGAAAATCCGGTACGCATGGACGAGGCCCTGCCCTGACATGCGAACGGTCATGCCCCGCATGTCGGACCATCCGAACCCCGCAAACTCCAATGGCCAGATTCCGGGACCGGGAAGGCTGTCCAGTGATGCCCATTCCACATTTTCCGGAAGGTGAACGGCCAATGGCCCCGTCACGCAGGAGTCCACATGAATGAAGACCCTCATGGTATCGGTCGGGCAAACCGCGAGGAATTCCGGCCATACCGACATGAAGTTGGTCCTCAACAGGAAGAGCCCCTTGCTTTGGTCCGAGACCGCGATGGTCCCGGATTCGAAAAAGGGATAATTGCTCCAGCTGCCTGCGAATCCCGGCCCTTCCAGATCCGGTTGGGTATCGAAAAAGGCCCGCTCCTGCAGGATGGATGAATCGGCGGGATTGAATTGCTGGGTGCGGAACCCATCGGAGTAGTTGCTCTGGAACACCATGTCGCCCCGCAGGTAGAGGTTGTGATCCGTACCCTCCGTCCCGAGGTCCACGCCGTCAAGCAGCACCGGATTGTCCAGGTCCTCCACATTCCACACATAGGTGTGCGTCCCTTCCACGAGATTTCCCGTCTCGTCGGTTTCATCTCCGACGAAGAAGAATCGGTGATCCTCGGAGAACCACCCCTGGTGGATGTAACCATGGGGTTGATGCGCCGCGGATGACAGCTCTTGGATGTCATCGATATCCGTCACATCGAGAAATCGGAAGTCGGCTGCGCAACACACCCCTGCAACGAGCCTGTCGCTGTATGTGCTGTCCGGTCCTGAATAGCGCACCACGTGGGCGTCGTGCACATAGGCCTCATTCCATGCCCCGGCCACGAATGGCGTGTCAGGCTCCGAGAAATCGAAGGCCAACAATCCTCCGCTGCCATTCGTCCCACAGACATAGGCCATGGGTTCGTCGGGCGCCACGGCAAGGTTGTGTGCCTTGGAAAAGCCCTGCATCACGGTATCCGTGGAGAACGTAATCGGTGGTCCCAACGCCGTATGGTTGCGCAAGCGGGTCAGGTCGAAGACCTGCAAGCGGGAATTGACCACCTCGCTGACGACCACCATTCTATCCGACACCACCTTGATGTCGCGCCAGAGGCTGTTGGCCAATCCGATGGAGGGCAGCTTGCCCACCACCCGGGGTGAATGCGGATTGGTCACCTCGATGAACCAGGTCCCATTGCGCTTTCCGAGCAGCACATATTCCCTTTCGTCGAGAGGATCGGTCCAACCCCACAGGTCATTGGCCGTCAGTTCTCCGGTCATGACATTCGGAACATGCGACAAAAGCTCCACCTTGTGGCATGGCCATGTCTCATTGACAAGACCACCCAAGCAATGCCCCTGCCCCATCAAGCCCTGAGCGATGAGCAAGTTGAGACAGAGCAGGGTAAAAATCCCCCTGGGGTTGAAGTGCAATCCGCTGCGGTTCACGGTTCTGGTCTAGTATTATAAAAATACGCATTCGTCGCTTAAAAAATAGCTTTAAAGGATATAATTTAGCCATATGTCCTCATTTTGGAGGAGTGAATTGAACCGCAAACCAGATAGGCGGTTGTACCATCGAAGCACCACACATTGTCTGAAACCAAACCCATTCTGATTACGGGGGCCACAGGACTTGTAGGAAAGTCCCTCATTCCCGAGCTGTACAGAAGGCATCCCGACCGTCCGATTCGCATCCTCACAAGACGGCCGGAGGGCATCCAATCCGTTGCGGGAATCGGGGTGCAGGCACATCGGTGGGATCCCCAGGGCGGTCAGCTGGATGTACAGTGCCTGGTGGGCGTTTCCCATGTGGTGCACCTTGCCGGAGAGCCCGTGGCTCAGCGTTGGACCGAAGCATCGCGCGCGCGCATTCGGTCCAGCAGAATCCGGGCATTGGAGATGTTGACCGACGCAGCCAAGCGCCTGGCCCATGCTCCCAAGGTGATTTCAGCCAGTGCCATTGGCTGCTATCCTCCGGGCGATGCCCTCAGAACCGAAGGGGATGGCTGCGGCACGGGATTCCTCGCGGAAGTGGTCCGGGATTGGGAGGATGCCGCACGGGAATTCGGGGCGTTGGGTGGAGGCCATATCCTGTTCAGGATTGGGCTCGTCCTTTCTCGACACGGCGGGGTACTGGAACGGTTGTTGCCCATTTACAGGATGGGGTTGGGCGCTCCCCTTTCCCCTGGAAGCCAATGGCAGAGCTGGATCCAATTGGATGACCTCATCGCGATGATCGCCGATTCCACTGAGCATGCGAACTGGAATGGGACCTACAACGCGGTTTCGCCACACCCTGTCAGCCAACGCGAATTCAGCCGCACGCTGGCAGCGGTCATGTCCAGGCCCCATTTCCTTCCGCCGGTTCCGGCCTGGGCACTCAGGTTGCGCTTCGGCCATGCAGCGGAAGCCCTCCTGGCCTCCCATCGCGTGCTTCCCAAGCGGTTGGAGGCTGAAGGGTTCACCTTCACCCACCCCACCCTGGAAGAGGCCTTGCAGGCCGCCTTGCACTGAGGACTGGGAGCGCCCACCCCGAGTAAAGCGCCATCCACATGACGGATTCAAGGCAACCCATGCCCAGGTTGAACCTTTCTGATTCTGGCGTGTTCTTCATTTTGTCCCAAACGCGGGACTCATGATCAGTAAGGTGTTTATGATCACGTTTGATTTGCTGGCGGCCCGGGGCGTTCCCTCGGGCTGCCTCATTTTGCAGCCCCTCCATGATGACTGACATCTCCCTGTTCTGGCACCGCCGAGACCTCCGCATCGCGGACAACAAAGGCCTTTTTGCAGCCCGGTCATCCGGTCATCCTGTGGTGGGTCTGTTCTGTTTTGACCGCCATATCCTGGAACGGCTTCAGTCTTTGGACCGTCGGGTGGGTTACATCCACCATCACGTAGGGTTGCTTCAACAAGCTTACCGCGAGTCCGGCGGACACATGCTCGCCCATCACGGGCATCCCCTTGAGGTCATACAACGCACGGTGAAGGATCTGGAACGGCAGGGATTCAAGGTCAAGGAAATCCATACCAACCGGGACTATTCGCCTTATTCGGTCAGCCGGGACTCCGGCGTCGCGCAGTGGTGTGCGGACTCTGGCATGGGATTCCACCTGCACGAAGACCATGTCATCCTTCCCCCTGAAGCGGTGCTGAAGGATGATGGCGCGCCCTACACGGTGTTCACGCCGTACAGCCGGAAGTGGCACAAGGTGCTCGAAGCTGCGCACCAGGACCCCTTGGCCCCTTCCGACCCCTTGTCAGAAGGGAGCTGGGCATCAGTGGAGGCGGTTCCCTTGCCCGCCTTGGAATCCATGGGGTTCGATGCCGAGAGCGGTACACCTTCGGGTTGGGCGGCCTTCGATCGGCCCTTGGATGCAGATACAGTCTCCGCCTATGCGGAACGAAGGGACATCCCCTCCCAAATCGGCACTACGCGCATGAGCCTGCACCTGCGGTTCGGGACCGTTTCCACGCGCTCGTTGGTCCGTTTCGGATTCGAGCACAGCGACAAATGGTTGACGGAACTCATTTGGCGTGAATTCTATCAGGCGATCCTCCATCATTTTCCCCACAGTGCCCAGGATGCCTTCCGGGCCAAGTACGATCGGATTCCCTGGCGCCAGGATGAAGACGGATTTGCCGCTTGGTGTGCCGGCCGCACGGGCTATCCCCTGGTGGATGCCGGAATGCGGGAGCTCAATGAGACCGGGTTCATGCACAACCGGGTCCGCATGGTGGTCGCCAGCTTTCTGTGCAAACACCTTTTGGTGGATTGGCGCTGGGGCGAGCGGTATTTCGCCGAGAAGCTGCTCGACTTCGAACTCGCGTCCAATGTCGGTGGGTGGCAATGGGCGTCAGGGAGTGGATGTGACGCCGCACCTTATTTCAGGGTGTTCAACCCCGAAAGCCAGATGAAGAAATTCGATCCCCAAGGCCATTATGTGAAACGGTGGGTCCCGGAATGGGGAACACCGGATTATGTCGCGCCCATCGTGGAGCACAAGTTTGCACGCCAGCGGGCCATCGACACGTACAAAGCGGCATTGACGGAGGTGTAAATTGGCGGCATGGAGCAAGTCGCTGAAGGTCCGCTGGGCGCAAGCCGTCCGATGCGCGGGTTGCGTGTCGTCGAATTGGCTTCCGTTCTCGCGGGGCCGCTCGCGGGCAGTTTTTTCGCAGAGCTCGGCGCGGAGGTCATCAAGGTGGAGCATGCCGGAACAGGGGGCGATGTGACGCGCCAATGGCGGACCGAGGGTGAGTCCCCCGAGGGGCCGAGCGCCTATTACGTGGCTGCCAATGGTCGAAAGGAGGTGCGCCTGCTCGACCTGACGGACGATGAAGACCGCGCCCAGCTCGAGGGCCTGCTCGAGGGGGCGGACATCCTCCTTCAGAATTTCAGACCGGGGAGTCTGACCAAGCTCGGGTTGGAGCCGGCAGCGCTGGCCGCGCGTTACCCGCGTCTCGTTCATGTCCACCTCCTCGGATTCTTCGACGACCCGGAACGCGCGGGATACGACATGGTCGTGCAGGCGGAAACGGGGTTCATGGCCATGAATGGTGAACCCGACCGGGCCCCGTTCAGAATGCCGGTGGCGCTGATGGATGTGCTTGCAGCACAACAGATGCGTTCCGCGGCCCTCCTCGCCTTGTGGGAGCGGGAACGCGACGGAATGGGCAGCCATCTGCAGGTCTGGCTTGACGCCTCTGGCCTGAGTGCACTCGCCAACCGCGCGACCGAATACCTGGTGAATGGCCAAGAACCTGCTCCACTGGGCGCCTTGCACCCACAAATTGCGCCCTATGGTGAATCCTTTCGTTGTGCATGCGGCCAACGCCTGGTACTCTCTGTAGGGAATGACCGCCAGTTCGAGGCGCTCTGCGTCCTGCTCGACATCCCTGAACTGAAGGAGGACGTGCGCTTCCAGGGCAACCCCTCAAGGGTGAGGAACCGCAGCGCCTTGGCGGAATTGCTCGCCCCGGCGTTTGAGCGTCTTTCTGCGGACCAGCTCGTTCGGGATGCAGGGCAATCCGGTGTCCCCCTGGGGCGTCTACAGGGGGTGGGCACCGCGCTTGAAGGGACCACGGGACGTGCCATGACCAACACGTTCAGCCTTGAGGGAAGGACGGTCCGGCATGTGCGCCAGGTGGCCTTCCGTATTCAGCGCAACGGAAACTTCAACACGTAGTATTGGTCATCCCCGACCGTGAGCCGGTCGGACCTCAACCACGGATTCAGCGTTTTGAGCGCATTGTAGCTGACCCCCTTGCTGGTGGCCAGGGCCGCCAAATCGTCTATGGCATCCACGACGACGGTATCCCGCGTCTGCAAAGGCGACCACCAATCTTCAGCCTCCAGACGGAACCCGTGAAGCTCGGGCTGCTCCATCACCTGCTTGGTCGCAAACAACCGGTACACGTAGCGTGCCGTCTCCTCGTTGAGGTGAAGGTCCCAGTAGGCCGCCCCCCCCTGCTGTTCCATTCGTCTCGAAAGCCCGGCCATGCCCATGTTGTAGCTCGCCGCAGCCAAGATCCAATCTCCGTAGCGGTCATGCGCCTCATTGAGATAGGCACATGCGGCCCGGGTCGCCTTTTCCACATCATAGCGCTCATCCACATCGCGGTCCACGCGCAAGCCGAACTCCTCTGCTGCCGGCGCCATGAACTGCCAGAACCCCCGGGCATCCGACGGTGAGACCGCATTGGCCAACCCCGACTCTATGACGCTGAGGTATTTGAAGTCCAACGGTATCCCGGAATCGACCAGGATGGGCTCGATGATCGGAAACCACCGACCTGAGCGCTTGAGGGTCAACAAGGTGCTGCTGTGACGGAAGGTGCCGATCAGCAACTCGCGTTCCATGCGTTCCCGAACCCCCACCCTTTCCATCGGCAATGCGGTGCCGGCAAAATCAAGGCCGGGTTGTATGCGGGGTGGCCGAACCTGCTGGGCCTCTTGAGTCGTGACGGCAGCCGTTTGGCCCGCGCCCAAGGAATGCTCCGTCCCCAGTCCTGAGGCGATCCAACCCAGCGCTGCCAAGGCCGCCATGCCGCCCCACTTCATCCAGCCCGTCACCATCATCCGAAAGGAGAGTCAAAACCGGCAAAAGCCGGAGCAGCAGCATCCTTTTCCGAGAGGAGCGGTGCCGACGTACCCCAGTCGATCTTCAAATCCGGGTCATTCCAGCGCAAGGCCCGCTCATGTTCCGGGCTGTAGACCTCGGTGCATTTGTAGCAGAACACGGTATCGGGCTCAAGGGTCAGAAAACCATGGGCAAACCCTTCCGGAATCCAGAACTGCCAGCGGTTCTCTTCCGTCAGCATGGCCGACTGGTAGTGGCCATAGGTCTTCGAACTGCGGCGGAGGTCCACGGCCACATCAAGGGCCGCACCGCGCACCACACGGACCAGTTTTCCCTGCGGCCGATCCGGAACTTGGAAGTGAAGTCCCCTGAGCACGCCCTGGCCCGAAACGGATTCATTGTCCTGAACGAAATCCACGGCCCGCCCGATGGCCGCCTCGAAATGCGCTTGGCGCCACGTCTCGGCAAAATGTCCGCGGTCATCCCCGAACTGACGGGGGCGCACCATCATCGGCCCCTCGATGGTGCCCGTCCGTATTTCCAGGGGGTGTCCCATTTCCACCTTCAATTGCCCCCTACAATGCTGATGAGCGCGATGAAACTGCTGATGGTCGTGATCAAACTCAGCACCGGGCTGATGTCCGCCAAGATTTCCCGGGCATACTGGGGCAGTGGCTCGACATAGACGATGTCCCCTGCCTGCACCGTGGTGTTCGCCAATTTGAGCCCCTCGATGGTGGAAAGGTCCAATTGATGGATGGTCCTGCCATTGTCTCCCCTGCGGATGAGTTTGACATTCCGCGCGTCGCCCCGCGCACGGATGCCTCCACTCAGTGCCAGCACCTCCAGCAAACTGGTGTTCGGGTTGACCAGGGGCACCACGGAGGCCACACCGGCCTCCCCGGGAAAGACCAACACCCGCTGGTTGGTCACCTCGATGAGCGCCAAGGGGTCCACATAGTTCTCGCTGTACGCCTCCTCGAGAAAGGTCTCGGCCTCATCAATGTTCAGCCCCACCATCTTGACCCTGCCCAGTTCCGGCAGATCAACGGTGCCATCCGGCCTCACCTCGTATGCGAATCCCCCCCCCTGGTTCTGGTTCATGAATTGCTGGTTCATGCCGCCGCCCGCACCGTTCGCGCCACCGCCTGTGGCGCCCGCCGTCATGGACAGCAGCCGCTCTCCTTTGTTGGAGAACAGCTGGAAACTGATCAGGTCGTTGGGCGCAATGCGGTAATTCACATCCTCGATCGGGTTGAACGGATCGAAAGCAAAGTCGGTGGGGGTGCGGAACATGATGTTCCGATTGATGGTACAACCCCCCGCAAGGGCCGCAACCATGGCGACCAGAATCAAACGCACTGAAAGCCCGGAAAGACGCATGGGGCGAAAATACACCGCACATGCGGCGCTGTGCATGGGGACGATTCGGATTGTCCAAGTATTTTCACCATTCATGGCACTGCCCCACGATCTGCTCCGCAATGGTCCGACCCGCTTGCGCACACTCGAACCATCCGATGTCGACTGGCTGATGCGCTGGGAAAACGCCCCCGAACATTGGGAAGTCAGCGGAACCACGGCCCCTTATTCGAAAGCGGCGCTCGAAGCCCTGTGCCACGGCCATCAAGACATCTATACCGCTGGACAGCTGCGGTGGATCATCGAGGAACGCTCCAAGCCCGTCGGAGCAGTGGACCTGTATGATTTCTCAGCGCTGCACCAGCGGAGTGGCATCGGCCTTCTCGTCGACCCTGCCCACCGCGGCAAGGGCACCGCGGGCCGCGCCCTCTCCATCGCGGTGCGGCATGCGCACGAGGTGTTGCTCCTGCACAGCCTGCACGCCGAGGTTCACGCCGATCACGAAGCCAGTGTCCACCTCTTCACCTCAGGGGGATTCAATGCGATCGGACGTTATGCGGATTGGACCCGAACCCAGCATGGATGGCGGGACGTCGCCCTTTTCCAGCGCGTCTTTGAATCGGAAGAAGCATGAACCGGAAGCGCCGAACATCCTTGCGCTGGCTGGCCGTGATCGCCATGCCCCTGCTGTGTGGCGCGTTTTGGGGTTGGGGCACCGCTTTCCGACCCAACACCCTTGAAGCCGAGGGGCGCTTCGTCCTGAAGGTGGGCACACCCGTGGACAGCGCCATCCAGCAATTGACTGAGCAGGGCCGTCTCCGCAGTCCGGGAAGTTTCCGGCGCTACCTGGGATGGCGGGGATGGGACCACCCCACCGGACTTCGTCCCGGACGGTACCTCGTGCCTGGCGGGCTGGACAACCGCGGCCTCGCCCGGCTGCTCAGGTCGGGCGCCCGCGAAGCGATCCGGGTCAGGTTCAATTCCGCCCGGTTGCCGGAAGATGTGGCGGAAGCTGTCTGCGACCGGATGACCTTTGCGGAGGAGGAACTGCTGGCTGTCATGCGGGACCCCTTGACCGCTGCCCGGAACGGGACCGATGTCGAAGGGTTCAGGACGCGGTTCATACCCAACACCTACGAAGTCTGGTATGACCTTTCGGCGCGGGAGTTCGTGGACCGCATGGCGTTGGAATGGAAGAAGTGGTGGTCCCTGGAGCGGCGAGCCAAAGCGGAAGCCCTCGGGCTCGACCCCGAACAGGTGGGCATCCTGGCCTCCATCGTCAAGTCCGAAACCTCGCGCATGGACGAAGCGCCCATCGTGGCCGGACTCTACCTGAACCGTCTGCGCAAGGGGATGCGGCTGCAGGCCGACCCCACCCTGATCTATGCCCTGGGGGACTTCTCCATCCGCAGGGTGCTGAACGTACACCGCGAAACGGACAGCCCCTACAACACCTACATGTACCCGGGGCTGCCACCGGGGCCCATCAATTATCCCGAGCCGAACTACCTCGAAGCCGTGCTCAACGCCGCGGAACACGACTACCTGTTCATGTGCGCAAAGGAGGATTTCAGTGGCTACCACGCTTTTGCCACCACCAACAGGGAACACGAGCGGAATGCGCGGAGGTACCGAAAGGCCCTCGATGCGCAAGGGGTCTATAAATGACCTTCGTCGTGCAACCCCCATCTGCCGCCGTAGTTTTGCACCCGGAATGTTCGGGGGAATCGCAATGGATTGCAAGGCGCTGACTTGGTTGGCTCTGGGCTGCTTCGGCACAGTGCCTGCGGCCGTTGGGCAGGAATGGCCGAACGAACTCCCCCGCAAGCCTGAAGCCGAAGCCATCCGTGTTGCTGAGCAGTCCATCACGGTGGATGGCGACCTTGGCGATGCCGCTTGGCAGAACATCCTGCCGGAAACGGCATTGCGGGAATTCAAGCCGAACCCCTTTGCCGAACCCCGGCAGCGCACCGAGGTCAAGTTTGCCTTTGATGACCGGGCGCTCTACATCGCGGCGCGCATGTGGGACACCGCCCCCGACAGCATCCTGCACCAGTTGATCCAACGCGATGGCGGTGGCAACACCGATGTATTCGGCATCTGGTTCAACTGCTTCGATGATGGCGTGAATGGCGTCCGGTTCTCGGTCACACCGGATGGCGTGCAATCCGATGAGCTGCTCGGCACCGATGGTTCGGATGGCAGTTGGAACGCCGTCTGGCAGTCGGAATGCCGCATCGATGAGGATGGCTGGACCGCCGAATTCGCGTTGCCCTGGTCCGTGTTCCGGTTTGCGGACAGCGGGGAAGCCGAGCAACGGTGGGGCATGAATTTCTATCGGTACATCCGGCGCTACCGGTCCGACTATGTCTGGCGCGCCATGGATCCCAACCAGGAGGGCCTCATGAACCAGGGCGGACTGCTCACCGGCATCCGCGGCATCACGCCTCCCCCCCGCCTCAGCCTGTATCCCTACGCCAGCGCCTACATCAACACCGACGAAGGCCTGACCGACGTCGCGCTCAACGGCGGCCTCGACCTCAAGGTCGGCATGGGCGAGGCCTTCACCCTGGACATGACGCTGGTCCCCGACTTCGGTCAGGTCGTGGCGGACAACCTCGTCCTGAACCTCAGTCCTTATGAAGTGCGCTTCAACGAGAATCGCCAGTTCTTCACGGAGGGCACAGAGCTGTTCAACAAGACGGGCAACTTCTACAGCCGCCGGGTCGGCGACGGTGAACAGCTGCTCAATGCCTCGAAGGTGACGGGGCGCACATCGTCGGGTACGGGATTGGGCCTGCTGAATGCCATCTCGCAGGACGGAAGCGGTTCCCTCACCGACTTCTCCGTGGCGGTCGTGGACCAGAACCTGCCCAACAATGGCTTCGTGGCCGTACAGAGCGGACAGGTCATCCGGGAAGGCGACCGAAAGGACGACTGGGTCGGGAGTACCGCGTTCGAGGTGCGAGACTCTCTGCAACGTTGGTCCCTGCGGGGGCAGGCCGGCGCCAACCGGCGTTCGGACCTCGATGGGGACGGCGAAGGACATGGGTGGGGCCTTGAATTCAGCCGCATCAAGGGGCGCCTGCAATGGACGGCCGGTCACTACACCGAGACACCCGAGTACGACCCGAATGCCATCGGATTCCTTGCTGCGCCCAATGCCGCAGTGGATTACGCCCGCATCGAGTACCGCATACCGAGGCCCTTCAAGGTGCTGGGCATGGGGTTCAACAGCATGTCCTGGGAGTTGAACAGTGAACGGGAGATGCTGCACACCCCCAGGGCGTTCGTGAGCCACACGTATGATATCGAGTGGCGTCTGTTCCTGGCCAGTTTCGACTTCATCAAACTTGGGGCCTCCACCATGCCCTATGACGGCAGGGATTATTTCGCCCCCCGATTGGACGGCCGGTTCTGGCAGGTTCCCAAATGGTGGTCCTGGGACGCCTTCATGAGCACCGACTACCGCAGGGAATTCGCCATTGACATCGGCACATGGAATGCGGGGGGGCAGCTCTATCCGGATTGGAAGGAGCGGAATTTCAGGGTCGAACCCATATGGCGGCCCAACGACCACTTCCGCATCAGCCATGTATACAGCCACCAGGACAAGTTCAATGAGCGCGGCTGGTCCGCGCTGTTAGACAGCCTCCCGAATGGCGTTGCACTGCCCACCACACAGAGCCTTTGGGCCAAACGGAACAACTACTCCCGCACCCACGTGCTCAACGCGTCCTATGTGCTCGACAACCGCAAGGGCATCACCTTCCGTCTCCGCCACTATTGGAGTCGGGTGGAAAACGACCGGTTCTACTTCCTGGCGGAGGACGGCCTCCTCGACCCCTCGGATGATGTCGTCCTTTCTGATGAGGGCACCTCACCCTACGACATCAGCTACAACGCCTGGTCCATCGACTGCGTGTTCCGCTGGATCTTCGCGCCGGGCAGCGAGTTGTCTGTGGTGTGGAAGAACCTGCTCGAAAGCCAGGGGGACATGCTGCCTGACACCTATGCAGACAACCTCGAGGACGTGCTGCGCGTCCCCCACAGGAACAGCTTCTCCTTCAAGGCCATCTACTTCCTGGACTATGCGGACCTGACCGGTCGACGCTGAGCCTCATTGCCCGAGTAGCGAAGCGAGGGTGAAGGTCCGCTGGCCGATGTTTCCACATCGGTCGATGACCCAGACCTTGACCTCATCCTGCTCGTGTCCCTGCAACATGCCGTCAGACAGCCTGTGGGACAGCACCCCTTTGTCCATGGACCAGCGCAACCACTGGTCTCCACAGCGGCCCTCCCATCGGGCGATGCCGGACAGTTCGTCCTCCACCTTCAGGGTGAGCATGCCATCCTGCAGTTCAGGCGTATCCAATCTCGGAGACACTGAATCAGGTCGGATCTCGAAATGCCCGAAGCGGCTCAACTTGATGCGCAATTGTCCATTGCGCTCATCCGCCACCCAGGTCTCCTCCACACCGCCGTTCGAATCCACCGCGCACAACACCAGCGGATCTCCGGAGCCGATGAACACCTCCGGCACGGGCATGGTCAGGGTGTAGTCCGACCGTGTGACCCGGGCCTCGGACCAGACTTGGAAGCGACCGTCCTCCTGCCCTTCCTCGATGTTCACGACCGCATGGCCATAGAGGGCTCGAGCCGGAATCTCCACCGCCATGCGGCCCACCTTGAGGTGATGCTCCTTTCGGAAATCAAGCGGTGTGGGAGAAAGTCCCGCCACCGCAGCGGAAACGAGGGAGTCGCCGAAAAGCCACATTTCGGTGTGGGTCTCATTGCCCGCCAAGTCCAACAAACCCACCTCCAACAAGACAGAATCCCCGGGGTTGACAGTCCAAGGCTCCAAGGCCTCCATGCCCTGATAGATGTCCAACCGATTGCCCGGCAGACGCTGGACCCGGTGAACCCTTGCCTTGCGGTCCTGCCATGCGGGCAGGTCGATGTGGGCGGACACATCACCATTGGTGGAAAAACTGAGGGTGTCCATCCGATGGCGGTAGACGAGGCTGTCTCCCCACCGGACGTCCATGCCGAAAGGGCCATGGGTGAAGGGTTCGCCATCCAGTCGATCAAATGCCTCAACCCCGACCGTAAAGGCACCCGCAACCCTGACTCCAACGCCATAGGCCGGGGTCCATCGGAAGCGGTCAGCCTGCCCCTCCACCGCAGCACCCTCGACCGGCACAATCCAGACACCCCTGAATTCCGGGGGCACGAGGTCTTCCGACATCGATTGCCCGATGAACTTCCATTGCAGGGGATTGATGGGAAATTGGGTGCGCGCTTCGCGCACTTCGAAATGCAGATGGGGCCCGAAACTGCCCCCGGAATTGCCGCTCCAGCCGATCGTATCCCCGGCAGCGAACCAGAAAGTGGTGTCCGGACGGCCATCGTACGCCCATTGTTCCGAAGCGTATTGGTGGTCCATGAGCCAGGATTCAATGGCCGGGTGGAAGGCCGAGAGGTGGCCGTAAACGGTGGTCAGGCCGCCGCCGTCGAGATAGAGGGCCAATCCATAACCGCGGTCCGACACCTTGATCCGCGCAATGGCTCCGTCCTGGGCGGCTAGGACGGGGACGCCCTCGCGCCCTTCCGTTCGGATGTCCATTCCGGTATGGAAATGGCCGGTGCGGATCTCTCCGAAATTGCCGCTGAACTGGAGGGGAATGGTCAAGGGAGCGTGCAAGGTGTCCTGACCCTGAACGCCTCCAATGGTGGTCATCCAAACCACCATCCACACTGCTTCCATGACCCGATGCGGATTCATTCCCTGCCTCATGTTCGCAAATTACCTCCGCCGTGTCGTCCCGAGGATTCCAACGGTTAAATTTGGTTTCGTGGAAGAGAATCGGCATCCTGACATCGCCCTTCTGGGGGATGTGCTCGAAGACATCAAGAAGAGAACGGCAGGATTGATTGCAGAGCGCAATCGGCTGTCCGAAGAGAATGCCCGCTTGGCGGACCGCGTGCAATCACTTGAACTCCAACTCGCATCGTGCAAGGAGGAGCAGGTGGATGCCTTCGCGACCGCCACACCTCCTCCCATCACCCCCACTGCCCCCTCCTCCAATCCTGCCGTTGGTGAGCGCATCCGTGCTCTGGTAGAAGAGATCGATGCCTGCATCGCTCTGATGCCCCGAACCCGGGAAATGGCCAACGCCGAGATCCTTACCGCATGAACGAATCGTCCATCCAAGTCACCATTGCAGGCCGCACTTATCCGCTTACCGTAGCGGACGGTGAGGCCGGAAGCGTTCGTGATGCGGCTGGGAAGATCGATGAGCTCGTGCAGCGATTCCAACGCGACTATGGCGTCTCGGACCGACAGGACCTGCTTGCCATGGCGGCCCTGCAGCTGTTGAGCGACACAGCCGGCGCAAGCCAGGATTCGCCCAGCGCAATGCCAGGCGTACCCGCTGAGGTGTTCGATGGACTGGAAGAAGTCCGGTCCCTGCTGGCGCAGGCCGGCATCGCTCCGGAGGAAGGGCAGGGAACACCCCCCTGACCCCATGGACCCCATACCCTACGTCATTGGTGCAATGGCTGGCCTCATCGTCGGAGGAGGCATCGCCTATGCCCTCCTCACCCGAGTCTTGCAAGGCAAGGCCGAACAGATCATCAAGGAGGCCGAGCAGAAAGGCGAGCACATCAAGGAGAAGAAAATTCTCCAGGCCAAGGAGAAATTCCTCAAGCTCAAAGAGGAACACGGAAGTGAGATCAAATCCCGCAATGCCAAGGTGCAGGCCCTGGAGGACAAGCTCAAAAACCAGGAGCGCAACCTGAGGCGCGAAGAGCAGCAACTTCAGGAAGGACGCAAACGGTTGAAGCGCGATGAGGAGACCCTGCAGTCCCGCCTAAAATCGAACGAAGCCAAAGGCAAGGAACTCGAAAAGACGCAGGCCCAGGCGGCCAAACTGCTTTCCGAGGCTGCCGGCATGTCGGTGGACGCAGCCGTGGAGGAGCTCAAGGAGCAGATCCTGGGCGACGCCAGGGCCATGGCCGCCCAACAGGTTCAGGACATCCTCGACGATGCCCGGGCCAAAGCCAACCAGGACGCCAAGAAGGTGGTGATCCAGACCATCCAACGGGTGGCCACGGAGCACGCCATCGAAAACAGCGTTTCCGTCTTCAACATCGGCAGTGATGACATCAAAGGCCGCATCATCGGTCGTGAAGGACGGAACATCCGCGCGCTTGAAGCCGCCACCGGCGTGGAATTCATCGTGGACGATACCCCGGAAGCCATCATCATCAGCTGCTTTGACCCGGTGCGCCGTGAGATCGCCCGGCTCAGCCTGCACCAGCTTGTATCGGACGGCCGCATCCACCCCGCCCGCATCGAGGAGGTCGTCGCCAAGACGACGAAGAAGATCGACGAGGAGATCCTGCAAACGGGCAAGCGTACGGTCATCGACCTCGGCATTCCGAACATGGCCAATGCGTTGATCCGCATGGTGGGCCGCATGAAATACCGATCGAGCTACGGACAGAACCTGCTCCAGCACAGCCGTGAGGTGGCCAACCTCTGCGCCACGATGGCGGCCGAGCTCGGCCTGGACACCAAGGCGGCCAAGCGCGCCGGACTGCTGCACGACATCGGCAAGGTGAGCGATGAAGAAAGCGAATTGCCGCACGCCATTCTCGGCATGAAGCTCGCCGAGAAAGCCGGCGAGCGCCCTGATGTGCTCAACGCGATCGGCGCCCACCACGACGAGATCGAGATGACTTCCCTCATCTCCCCCATCGTGCAGGTGTGCGACGCGATTTCCGGTGCCCGGCCCGGTGCCCGCCGTGAAGTCGTTGAGAGCTACATCCAGCGCCTCAAGGACCTGGAGAACATCGCCCTCGAACAGCCCGGTGTGACGCAGAGCTATGCCATCCAGGCCGGCCGCGAGCTGAGGGTCATGGTCGAGAGCGAGCAGGTCAACGACGAGATGGCGGAACAGATCAGTTTCAACATCTCCCAGCGCATCATGAATGAGATGACCTATCCGGGACAGGTGAAGGTGACTGTGATCCGAGAAACCCGGGCCGTGAGCGTGGCCAAATGAGCGACGCTCCGGAAGGCCGCCTTGCCCGCTCGGTGAGCTGGCAGACCCTCAACGTAGGGTTCCAGGTGCTCTTCCAACTCGCCTTCATCAAGGCACTGTCCATCTTCCTCACCGAGGCGGAATGGGGCATCATCGGCATCGCCCTCGGGATTATCGGGATCATCGAGATCTTCGCCCAATTGGGCGTGGGGCCCTCCCTCATCCAGCGCAAGGATCTGCGGGAGGACCAGATTTCCTCTGCGTTCTGGGTCTCGCTGCTGCTCGGCCTGCTCTTCGGCGGGACCACCTATGTGTCGGCCCCCTTGATTGCGGAGTTCTATCACAGGCCCGACCTGACCCCCCTGCTCCGCTTCGTCGCCCTGAGCTTTCCCCTTGCGGGCTTGGCGCTCGTGCCCCGGTCCCTGCTCATCCGCAGAATGGACTTCCGCAACCTCTTCTGGTCGTCCTTCATCGCCATGCCGATCGGCAACGGCATCATCGGCATTCTGGCCGCATGGAACGGCTGGGGGGTCTACGCCTATGCCGGGGCACTGCTGGCCCAGAATGCGCTATTGGGGCTGAATTACTGGTTCCGCTCCGGTGTGAGGATACAGGCGCCCTCCTTCGCTCCGGCCCGTTCCCTGTTCCGATACGGGGCGACAAGCACGGTATTCAACTTCCTCAACTACGCCGCCTCACGGCTCGACGTCCTCGTCCTGGGGCGGTTCCTGCCGGAGAGCCGGAATGCGGACCAGGGGATCTACGACCGCTCGAACTACATGATGACCCTGCCGATCACCGTGTTGGGCAAGCTTTCGGACAGCGTGCTGTTCAGCAGCATGAGCGAGGTGCAGGACGCCCGGGAAAAACTGCGCGGGATTTTTCTGGGGGGGCTGTACTTCACGGCTTGCTTGGTGTTTCCAGGCATCATCCTGCTCGAAATGTTCACCGAAGAATTCGTGCTCGCGCTGCTCGATGAGAAATTGCTCCCCACCGTTCCCATCATCCGCATCCTCTACACTGCGGTCTTCCTGAGAAGCTGGATCAAGGTGTGCGACGCCGTGGTCCGGGCCACCGACATGATCGTATCCGCTTCGGTGGTCAAGGCCGCCTTTTGCGCGGGGCTCTCCTTCTCCGCGTACCTCGGTTATCACCATGGATTCGAGACCCTGGCCTGGGGTGTGGTCCTGTCCACGATGGTCCAAGCCGTGGCCATGCTTGCCCTTGCGGGCTACAAACTCAACACGGGCACGATGGACATCCTGTCCACGGCGCGTCCCGGGCTGATTTTGGGGATGGTCACATTGGCCGCCGCTTTTCCTGCCACCCTCCTCACCGAACTGCATTGGCTCCTGCGCCTCCTGGTCGGTGTACTCTCAGCCGTTGCAGGATTGCTCGCCTGGGCGTGGTGGTTTCCAGCTTCCTTGCGCCAAGGCCCCCATGACCTGCTGGCCCAGATTGCAGGTCGGATCCCCCTCGTGACCGTGAAGCGGCGCTGGATACCCTGACGGTCTCTTGACTGCGGTTATTTTTGCGGCCCGATGACCAAGGCCCTGCGTCCAATATCCCTGCTCTTGTTCGCCCTGCTGGCGAACGGCGCCTCCGTGATGTGGTGCCAGGTCAGCCGGTCCTCGGACAGCCTGCAGGTCTCAGGCAGGGTCTTGCCTGCGGCGGACAGTGTCCTCGCGGAAGTCTCGCTGCACCTCGAAATCGCAGGCAGGCAGCTCCAGCCCGGTGACAGCATGGACATCCGCTTGCCCCGTTCGGCCCGATTGCTGGTCTGGGGAGAAAGTCCGTTGGGTCGCCTTCAGTTCGAGGTTCCCCTGCCACCCCGCGTGGACAGCACCGCTTTCGCATTGCTGCACGACTCCACCGGCACCCTGCTCTGTTGGCCCGATGACACCCTGCAGACGCCGTGGACGCCCAAAACGAACGGGTGCTTCCCAGCGACATCCGCACAATCCGTGGAGCACATCCTCGCTGAAGTCACCTCGATCTCCTTCGAATCCGCTCGATTGGATGCCTTGTCCAGATGGATGATGGACCAGTGCCTCAGCACAGGCCAGATCGAGCGGTTGACCGCGGTTTTCGATGACGAGGCCCGGCGCCTGCGGCTCATCCAACGGGCACCGTGCACGACCCCTTCCAAGATGAAGCGGCTCGAAAAAGTGTTCACCTCGGCCTATTACCGCGGTGAATTCCTCGAATGGGCCGAACAACTGCCGTGAAGAGCACCGCTGATACCCTGTGGGAAACTCCTTGAAGATTCGCGATGAACGCCCGGCAGGTTCGGGTTGTTTTGAACTCAATTCCGCACCCCGATGAATACCACCACCCACGCCATCCACAACTTCTCCGCAGGACCGTGCATTCTGCCGGAATCCGTCCTTCAGCAGGCTGCTGATGCCGTGCGTGACCTCGACGGCAGTGGACTGAGCCTCATCGAGATGTCACACCGCAGCAAGCCCTTCGTGGCGATCATGGAGGAGGCGCGGCAACTGGTGCGAACCGAGCTGAACCTGCCCGACCGCTACGAGGTGCTCTTCCTGCAAGGAGGCGCCAGCCTCGGCTTCCTGACCACGGCGATGAATTTCATCCCCCAGGAAGGCATCATGGATTACGCGGTGACCGGCACCTGGGCCAAGAATGCGTTGAAGGAGGCCAAGCGGGTCGGTGGTGCCCATGCCCTGACCAGCAGTGAGGATACCGGATTCGATCGGATCCCGGCCTTGCCCTCCCATTCCGAGGCCGACTTCGTGCACATCACGACCAACAACACCATCTTCGGTACACAGTATCAGGGTGACCCCGAAATCGACGTCCCCATGGTCGCCGACATGAGCTCGGACATCTTCTCGCGACCGGTGGACATCGAGAAATACGCCTGCATCTATGCCGGTGCGCAGAAGAACATGGGCCCGGCCGGCACCGTGCTGTACATCTATGACCGCGACCACATCGGGCACACGGGCCGAGACATCCCCAGCTACCTCGACCTCGCCGTCCACGCCGCCAAGGACAGCATGTTCAACACGCCGCCGGTCTTCGCGGTGTACACAAGCATGCTGACCCTGCGCTGGCTTCGGGACAACGGAGGTGTGGCCGCTGCCCGCGAGCGCAATGCCGCCAAGGCCGCGTGCATCTATGGAGAGATCGACCGGAACCCCTTGTTCAATGGATTTGCGGAAACGGATTCCCGCAGTGTCATGAACGCCACCTTCACGGCAGAGGACGAAGCGCACACCGCCCCCTTCCTTGCCGCATGTGAAGCCGCGGGCATCAACGGCATCAAGGGGCACCGATCCGTCGGCGGCTTCCGCGCCTCCATGTACAACGCGCTCCCCCTTGCCAGTGTGGAGGTCCTCGTCGAGGTCATGCGCGAATTCGAACGCACCCACGGCTGATTGCCCCTTTCCCTGTGCCACACTTTGAACCCGACCTCATGAAAGTCCTCGCCAACGACGGTATTTCCGATAACGCCAAAACCGCCCTCGAAGCCGAAGGCGTCACCGTCTCCACCGACCACGTGGAGCAGGCCCGCCTCATCGACGTCATCAATGCGGAAGGCTACGAAGGCCTGCTGGTGCGCAGTGCCACCAAAGTCCGCCAGGACCTGATCGACGCCTGCCCCGGGTTGCGCTTCATCGGCCGCGGCGGGGTTGGCATGGACAACATCGACGTCCAATACGCCCGGGACAACGGCAAGGTGGTCTTCAACACTCCCGCTGCCAGCAGCCAGAGTGTCGCCGAACTCGTCATGGCCCATCTGTTCGCCATGGCCCGCTCGTTGCACCGCAGCTATCAGGAGATGCCCGCCCGGGGCGCCGAGGACTTCAAGGTCCTCAAGAAGGCCTACGCCAAGGGCATAGAGCTCCGCGGCAAGACGCTCGGCATCGTCGGCTTCGGCCGCATCGGCACCTCGGTCGCCCAATACGCCCTCGGATGCGGCATGCACGTCATCGGTTCCGACCGAATCGGCACCTCCCGCAAGGTCACCGTCGAAGTGCCGCTGGGTGGTTCCAAATCCCAGGCGGTCGATGTGGAGATTCCGCTGATGCCCCTGGAGGAGCTGATCGCCGTGGCGGACGCCATCACCTTTCACGTACCTGCCCAAGAGGATGGTTCTCCCGTCCTCGATGCGGCAGGCGTAGCTTCCATGAAGCAGGGTGCCATGATCGTCAACACCGCCCGTGGCGGCACCGTCGATGAGGCGGCCGTCCGCGAGGCCGTCGAATCCGGCCACCTGCGCGGAGCGGCGCTCGATGTCTTCATCGGCGAACCCAAGCCGGACCCCGGCCTGCTCAAAGTCGCCGGACTCGCCTTGACGCCGCACATCGGCGCGGCCACCCTCGAAGCCCAGGACCGCATCGGTGACGAACTCGTCGAGCGCATCCTCGAAATGCGGTAAATCGAGCGGGTTCAGATACCTTTCGGGGCGCTCAGTTCAATGTCAACGAAGCCTGCTCCCCTGCTCCGGCCCTTCACGGGTGTGTTGCCGCCGCCGGACAAGGCCCACCTTGTGGCCACGAGAAGCTATTTGACCTACAGCGACTACGAACTGCAGGACAAGCTGTCCCGCAATCCTTACAGTTTCCTGCATGTGATCCACCCTGAGGGCGATGCCCGTGGGGCAGACGGCATGCGGTCGATCCGCACGGCGTATGAGACCTTTCTGGGCAAGGAATGGCTCGTGGGGGATGAAGAGCCTGCGTACTACGTGCTGCGGCAGACCGGACCGCTCGGGACTTGCACGGGGGTGGTCGGGTTGGTGCCGACGGCAGCGGCGCAGGCCGGACACGTCAAGGTGCACGAGTCCACGCTGTCCGACCGGGAGACGCTGTTCGCCTCCTACCTCGCCGATGTAGGGCTCAATGCCGAGCCGACCCTGTTGGCCCATGAGCCTGACGTTGCAGTGGACAACGCTGTGGCGGCCGTGGTGGATGGCGCCTTCGATTTCGACTTCACCACCGCCGATGGGGTGCGCCACACGCTTTGGCGGGTCCGTGGTGCGGAGCGCGAGGCGCTGGCAACAGCGTTCGAAGGCTTGGATTCCGTTTACATTGCCGACGGACACCATAGGGTGGCCAGCAGCATCCGCATGGCCGAAGCCCATCCGCAGCACATCAGAGGCCATGCCTTCATGGCCCTCCTCGTGCCGGGCGACCAACTCATCTTCCGGGGCTTCCATCGCGTATTGAAAGGGGTTGCAACCATGCCGGACCTCGGTGAGCGTGTGGCACGTATGCGCACTTTGGAGGGTGTCGAATGGCGGCCCGTTGCGGATACCCTGGCGCCTGCTGGTGGGCAGATCGCCTTGCGGGGGGTCGGCGAAGGGATGCTCGACATCCGCTCGGCCTTGGCGGCGAGCGGCCGGACGGCGGCTGAATGGCTTCAGGAAGAGGTGCTCGGGCCAATATTCGGAATCGATGAGCCCCGGACGGACCGGCGGCTCGACTACATCGCGGGAGACCTCGAGCTGGATGCCCTCGACAAGGCCACGGCGGGAGCGGACCGACTGGCGTTCATCATGCCGCCGATGACCTTTGAAGGCCTCAAGGCCGTGGCGGATGACGGTCGTTTCCTGCCGCCGAAGAGCACGTGGATCGCGCCGAAGTTGCGCAGTGGACTTACCCTCTTCGATTTCGGGCCGGCATCCTGACCTTTGCGCCATGGTGGCGACAGACATTGCACGGAACTGGCAGGAAGTCCGAGAGGCGGTGCCCTCCTCCGTGGAGGTCATCGCGGTAAGCAAGACCAAGCCGATCGAAGCCGTCGAAGTCGCCTATGCGGCCGGGGCGAGGAGCTTCGGTGAGAACCGCGTGCAGGAGCTGGTGGGCAAGCACGAGGCACTGACCGATCCCGCCGGAGGGCGCTCATCCGAGTTCGAAGGATTGGATTGGCACCAGATCGGGACACTGCAGAAGAACAAGGTCAAGTACATCGCGCCCTTCGTCGGCCTCATCCACGCTGTCGATGAGGAGGGACTGCTGGCGGAGATCGACAAGCGGGCAGCAACCTGTGGGCGTCGGATACCCGCACTGCTGCAACTGCACATCGCCCAGGAATCCTCCAAGTTCGGACTGTCCGAAGCCGAACTGGAGGCTTTGGTCGACCAGCTGGACGGCGGCGCCTGGCCGCACGTGGAGGTCAAGGGCCTCATGGGCATGGCGACCTTCACCTCGGATGAAGGGCAGGTAGCCCAAGAGTTTGGGGGGCTTCGAAAGTTGTTCGACCGGCTCGCACCGGGTCGTGGATGGGACACCCTGTCCATGGGCATGAGTGGCGACTGGCGCATCGCCGTCGAAGAGGGCAGCACCATGGTCCGCATCGGCAGCTCCATTTTCGGCACGCGATGACCGAACGCGCTGAGGACATGGCGGGATTGCAAGCTTATGAACCCTGGTTCAGGGCGTGGCTGATCTTGGCGCCATTGGTGGCGTGGGGCAGCTGGTTCATCGTCCGCAATGCGCGGATGCGGCTGGCCCAATTGCGGGCTGACAGCCTCGATGTGCCTGAGCCGGAAGGCACGTGGGGCTACGCGGCGGCCTGCACAGTGGCCTTCACCTTGCTGATGGCCGTCATCGCCCGCCTCTGGGTGCGCTCCGCGGCGCGCATTCAGGACTGAATCACACCGCCAATCTGATCAACTTGCCATGCAGGGCTTGTCGGTGCATGGCAAACCGGTCGATGGCCACTTCCGTCTTCAAACCGAGGGCCAGTTGGGCCAGCAGCCGTCCGACCAAGGGAGAGAATTTGAAGCCGTGCCCACTGAATCCAGCACCGATGACGAGTCCCTCACGGGTGCGGTCGAGGATGAAATCCCGGTCCGCTGTCCCGGTATAGAAACAAACATGGCGCCGCACCACCTCCGCCTCGCTGAGTTCTGGGAGGTGCGCCCCGAGGAACTGGCGGGCAGCCTGCTCGAATGCCGGAGTCACCTTGCGGTCGTCGCCATCGGGGTGGCCGACCGGTCCCGGGTGGTGGTTGGCGACCTTGATGCGCCCGTCGCCCGCCGTCGGAATGGCGTAGAATCCGCTTTCCATGTGGCTGAATACCGGCAGGCGGTTCAGGCGGTCACCCAGGGCCGCGGCATCAAAGTAGACCAATTCCTGGCGGGTCACCTCCACGGGTGCCTCGATGAAGCGCCGGGTCCAGGCACCCGCGGTCAAGACGACCGCGTCGAAATGCAGCCTCGCTTGCTCATCCTCCACCGATCGCGCATCCAGGTCCATCGCCTCGCCACGGAAATGGACACCCCTCGACTTGAGCCATACATGAAGGGCGTCGAGGATGACGTGCGGCTCGAGGACGCCGCCCAGACGGTCCACAGTGGCGGCTCCCGCCTTGAAACCGGGCCACTCCTGGGCCACCATGCCTCCGGAAAGGCGGTCGGCCGGCAGTCCGATCTTGCGCATGGTCTGCCAACTCTCGAAGGCATGGCGGTCGCCCGGTTCCTCCAGCAGCATCTTGCCCGTCGCATGGAGCAAAGGCCGGCCCAGCTTCTGCTCCCACGCCTTCCAGAGACGGAAGCTGCGGACCGCATGGGACACCAGGGTCCTGTCCTTGCCGTAGTGTACCCTGAAGCTGCGCCCTGTGTCGACGGAAGCCCCCGGTCCGGACCCGAGCCGATGCGGGTCATAGAGGGTGACTTCCGTTCCAAGCTCGATCAAGTGGGCCGCCGTCATGGCCCCCATGATGCCGCCCCCCACCACGGCGACATGGGCTTGACGGATGGCGTGCAGCTGGGCTGCCGTACCGGCCACGCCTGTCATGGTGCAGGGTGTTCTGTCCGAACCTGGGCGCGGACGATTTCCAGTTCACGACCGAGGAATTCAGCAATGGCCCCCATCCCTGTGTGGTCCGTGGAAGCGCGTTTCTCCGCTGCTGCATTGTAGTTCGTATTGATGTTGACATCGTAGAACTTCAACCGGCCATCGGCATCAGGAGCGGCTTCCATGGCGGCCACTTCCATGCCAGAAGCCTTCAGGAAATCGAGGCACCGTTTCAACTCCACGGGATGGTGGTGGTCCAACACCTCGAACTGGGCCCGGCCGTCGGCCGGACAAAAAGCATTGCCCACCTGGCAACCGTCAGCAGGGCACAACTCGAACCCGCCGCCGGCATCGATGCTGACGGTATACAGGTGTCGACCCCCGACGAATTCGAGCCGCAGCACGCGTCCATCCGCGGGCTGCACATACTCCTGCAGGATAACCGTGCCATCGAGGGTGTACTCATCAAAAACGGCCATGACCTGCCCGAGGTCGGAGGCATCCCGGATCAACCGAACGCCGGTTCCCTTGCCACCCCGATTGGGCTTCAGGATGAAGGGCCCGTCCCATCGGGCGGCCGCTTCGCGCAGCGCCTCGACCCCGGTGGCTGCCATGCTCCGCGGCACCAGCAGTCCATGCCGCTGCAGTGCGATGGTCTGCTCCACCTTGCTCACCTCCAATCCCGTGGCCACGCGGTTGTTGATGACGCGCCGGCCATGGGCCTCCAGCCACGCCATCAGACCCCGGGTCGCCTCCCAGGCATGCCTATGATCGCGGGTGTGGGAGCTGGCGCTCATTCTATTGTAGAAGACGCCCTGGGGAGGTGCGGCATCGAGATCAATGGCGAGGTGATCCACGAACCACTCCTTGAAAGGCAGGCTCCGCGACCGCAGTTCCGCACGCAGGGGCTCTACCCAGGCATCATTCTCGTGTATGATGTGGATTTCGACGCCGGTGCCTTTTCCACCGGATTCAAAGCGCGGCGGTGTTTGAAGTGAAGGTGGAATGACGGGGAGAATGGAAGTGCTCATGGTGGCCGTATTTTTTCGGTGGATTGATTCCGTTTTTCTTGGATTCGGGTGGATGGCGAGGGGAGCGGGCATAAAAAAACCCGGCTTGTAGGGCCGGGCGGTTGAGTCAAGGAGAATGGATTGGGGAGAATCAATCTTCTCCCGTGCATGACGGCAACCTGCCCGGTGGGGCCGGACAACAACAGCAACAGCAAAGTGCAATGCGCATCATGATGACTTAAAGATAGTCATCAAATTTATATTATACTATTTCAGCGCCATTAATATGGGTCTACATCTACAATGACCCGCACCGGACGATACGCATCCACCGCGCGCATGGCGGCGATGTCCTCCAACAGGGCCTCCTTGAACTGGGCCGGGTCGATACCGCGCTCCATCTTCAGCAGGATGTGCCGCTGGTATTGGTCGTTGATCCGCGCAATGCTGGGCTCCTCAGGCCCGACCACCCTTCCCCCGAAACGGCTGCGCAGCCGACCGGCCAGCGCCGCTGCCGTATCCCTGGTCAAGTGGGGATTGCGATGGCGCAAGATCAGCCTGATCAGCCTGACCACCGGCGGATATCCGAACGAATGCCGCTCCTGTAGTTCTGCCACCGACATCGCCACGGCATCGTGGGTGACCACATGCTGGAACACCCAATGCTCGGGATCGAAAGTCTGGATCAGCACCTTTCCACGGTCGCCCCTTCTTCCCGCCCGGCCCGCCACCTGGGTGAGCAACTGGAAGGTCCTTTCGAGGGCGCGGAAGTCGGGATAATGCAACATCCGGTCCGCCTGGAGGATGCCGACCAATCCCACCCGCTCGAAGTCTAGGCCCTTGGTCACCATCTGCGTGCCCACCAAGACCTGGACCTCTCCCCTTTCAAAGGCGCCAATGATGCGCTCGTGTCCCGTCCTGCTCCGCGTCGTATCGAGGTCCATTCTCTGGACGGTCACCCCGGGCAGCAATTGGGTCACCTCCTCCTCAATGCGCTCGGTGCCCAACCCCTTGGCTTCCACTTCCTCACTGCCGCAGCGCGGACAGGTCACGGGCTCACTCTGCCGGTAGCCGCAATAGTGGCAATGCAGGTCCTTGAGGAATTTGTGGTAGGTCAAGCTGACATCACAGCGCTCGCAATCGGGCACCCAACCGCAGGTGCGGCATTGATAGACCGGAGCGAATCCTCGGCGGTTCTGGAACAGAATGGCCTGCTTGCCCTCTTCCAAAGTTTGCCTGAGGGCATTCAGCAGCTCCCGGCTGAAATGCCCCTCCATGGCACGCTGTTTGTGGGCCTTCCGCAAGTCGACCAGGCAGACCTCGGGCAGGGAGGTTCCTCCGAACCGCTCCGTCAATTTCACGTGACCGGCCCTGTTCGTATCCACAGCCCAGCGCGCCTCCAATGACGGTGTGGCTGAGCCCAGGACGACCTTCGCCCCATGCAACTGTCCCAAGCGGGCGGCGGCATCCCTCGCCTGATAACGCGGCGCGGGGTCCTGCTGTTTGTAACTGGCATCGTGCTCCTCGTCCACCACGATGAGCCCTAGGTTGACAAAGGGCATGAAAATGGCACTCCTCGCGCCCACCATCAGGCGCCCCTTGGACTCCCTGGAGGCCACCCTGCGATACGTCGAGGTCCTTTCGCGAGGACTGAACCGGCTGTGGTACACCTCGAGTCGATCGCCGAAGAATCGGCGCAACCGGACGATGAGCTGCGTGGTGAGGGCGATTTCCGGCACGAGGAACAAGGCGTCCCGACCGGATTCCAATGCATCGTGGATGAGGTGGGTATAGACCTCCGTCTTGCCGGATCCCGTAACCCCTTCGAGCAATGCCAGGGGGTGCTGCTGAAATACCGTCCGAATTTCAGCCAGCGTTTGTTGCTGGGCCGGACTCAGCTCGGCAAGCGGCTCGACCGCCTCTTTCGAATCCACTTGCCAGGGGTCCTTCTTGAAACGGAATACGAGCCCTTTTTCCATCAGGCGGTTGAACAGCCCGGAAGTCACCCCTTCCATTCGGGTCAGCTGCTCCAAGGGCACCCCCACCTTGGCTCCATCCTCCGAAAGCAAGGCCATCATGGCCCGGGATTGGGCCGGGGCGCGGTCATCCAATGCATCGAGGGCATCCGAGAGCCAACGCTCGTCCCCGGCCGCCTGCTCGGACAAACGCACCATGGACACCGTCTTGCGTCTCGGTCCGCTCTTCAGCTCCTCTGTGGACAATACCCAGCCCTCTTCAACGAGCCGATGCAACACCGGAGCCGGATTGGACAAGTCAATGAGCAGGCCGACTTCCTTGAAAGTCAAATTCCCCCTCAGGCGCAAGGCCTCGACCACTTGGAAACCGCGGTCATCCAAAGTCTGCTCATCGAGTTCATCCGCATCCGGCGACAGTTCGAGCTTGGTCTCGCTGGCCAACCGCATCCCCGAGGGCAATGCGGCCAACGCCACCTCGCCCGGACCGCAGCAATAATGCGATGACATCCAATCCCAGAAGCGCATTGTCTGTTCTGAAAGCAAAGGCGTTTCATCGAGCAGGGACAGGTAGGATTCGGTGGCGTGATCCGGCCGGTCGGCATGGACGCGCCTCACCACGGCTGTATGCAGTCTTTTGCCGCGCAGGGGCACCACGACCCGACAGCCCGGACGCACCTGCCCCTCGTCCCCCATCGGGACTGCATAAGTCAGCAAGCCGGGCAGGGCCAAGGGAAGGATGACATCCACGTACAACACGGAGGACGAAAGTACCCGAAGCGGGCACATCATGTCCAACTTGCGCACAGCGTTGAACCACGCACACAAAAATTGGTTTCCTCCACATGCACCATCTCAATGAAGGAGACGCCGCACCGGCGTTCGAAGCACTGGACCAGGACGGCAAAGCCCACCGCCTCGCAGATTATGCCGGCCGGAAAGTCGTGCTCTATTTCTACCCCAAGGACAACACACCCGGCTGCACCAATCAGGCCTGCAGCCTCCGTGATGGCATGGGCGAACTGAAGAAGGAAGGCATTGTCGTCCTCGGGGTCAGCATCAACCACGCTGTTTCCCACCGCAAATTCATCGACAAGTTCGAGCTCCCATTCGACCTGTTGGTGGACGAGGACCACGCACTGCAGGAGCTCTACGGGGTCTGGGGACTCAAGAAATTCATGGGCCGGGAATACGACGGCACACACCGCACAACGTTCTGCATCAACGAACAGGGCACCATCGCGGCCATCATCCGCAAGCCCAAGGTCAAGGACCACGCAAACGAGGTCCTCGCCGCTTTTGCGGGTTGACCGCAAACGAACGTTGAACGGGCGTTCACAAAAATGAAGGGCAACGTAAATCCCTTACGGACCCACGCCGCTACTTTGCCTTCGATTCACAGGAAAACAACTGCAACATGGCTGTAGACAACAAGGACAAGCTCAAGGCACTCCAACTGACCCTCGACCGCTTAGACAAGACTTACGGAAAAGGAACGGTGATGAAACTCGGCGACGAGGCCGTGGAAAAGGTCGACGCCATTTCGTCCGGATCATTGTCGCTCGACATCGCGCTCGGTGTGGGCGGATTTCCCAGAGGCCGTGTCGTAGAGATCTACGGCCCCGAGAGCTCGGGCAAGACGACCCTGGCGACCCATGCCATTGCGGAAGCCCAGAAGGCGGGTGGCATCTGCGCCTTCATCGACGCGGAGCATGCCTTCGACAAGTACTACGCGGAAAACCTCGGCGTGGATACCGAGAACCTGCTGATCTCCCAACCGGACAATGGTGAGCAGGCCCTCGAGATTACAGACAACCTGATTCGCTCCGGTGCCATCGACCTCATCGTCATCGACTCCGTGGCTGCATTGACGCCCCGTGCGGAAATCGAAGGTGAAATGGGCGACTCCTCGGTGGGGCTGCAGGCCCGCCTCATGTCCAAGGCACTGCGCAAGTTGACCTCGACCATCCACAAGACGGGGTGTTGCTGTGTGTTCATCAATCAACTCCGTGAAAAAATCGGTGTGATGTTCGGCAACCCAGAAACGACCACGGGAGGAAACGCCCTGAAGTTTTATTCATCCGTCCGCATCGACATCCGCCGGAGCAGCCAGATCAAGGACGGCGACGTGGTCATGGGCAACCGCACCAAGGTCAAGATTGTCAAGAACAAAGTCGCTCCGCCTTTCCGCCGCGCCGAATTCGACATCATGTACGGCAAGGGCATATCCCGGGTGGGAGAGGTCATCGACCTCGGTGTGGACCTCGGAATCGTCAAGAAGTCCGGCTCCTGGTTCAGCTATGGCGAAACGCGCCTTGGGCAAGGCCGCGATGCGGTCAAGAATTTGCTGGAGGACAACCTGGAACTCATGGAGGAGCTTGAGACCGGAATCAAGGCCGCATTGTCCGACGAAGCCCCCGATTCAGCTCCGGTCGAGGCCCTCGAAGAGGCTTGATGACAGGCCGTCCCTCCGTTTTCATCTGCGGACTGTTGTTCACGGGCTGCGGCTTGGGCGTTTCCGAACCCGAAGCCGGTTCAGATGCTGTTGTCGTGGACTCCCTGGCATGGTTCAACGACAGGATTGCGGAGGCTCCCGGTGATGCTGCGGTCTATCTGGACCGTGCAGCATTCCATTTGCGGAACCTCCGGACGGGAGATGGCATCGAGGATTTTGCGCGCGCAGTGCGCATCGACTCCACCCGATTGGAGGTGAGGCACCAACTGGGGGCACTGCGCTTCGGCATCCAGGATTTCGAAGGTGCCGTCCGGGAATGGGAGGGCGCTTTGCGGACCGATGCCCAACACGTCCCTTCGCTGCTGTCCCTGGCGGAGGTGGACCTGCTCCTGCGGTCTTATGATCGGGCCCTCAAACGCATCAATGATGCCTTGCGCATCGATGAAAAACTGGACGACGCTTATTTCCTGAAGGGCAGACTGTACCTAGAAACGGGAGATACGGTGACAGCGGCCAGTTCATTCCAAACGGTCGTGGAGGTGGCTCCGGACCGATACGATGCGTACATCCAACTCGGTTTGCTCTATGCCGCCGCGAACGACGATCTCGCCATCGAATATTTCCGAACGGCGAGAGCATTGCTTCCGAACAGCATAGAAGCCATGTACGACGAGGCCATCTACCTACAGGAGCATGGCGATGCCGAGGGCGTTCGTTTTTCGGAGGCGCTCGCCCTCTACGACCGCATCCTGGAACTCGACCCCGGCAATGCCTCTGCGGCCTTCAACAAGGGGTTCGTCCACCTTGAATACCTCACCCAATATGACAGCGCGGCATTCTGGTTCGATGCGGCCATAGCGCGCCTTCCCCAATATCACCAGGCCCACTTCAACAAGGGGCTCAGCCTGGAAAGCCTGGGCGATTTGAATGGTGCCTTGGCCGCCTACGATGCCGCCCTGTCATTCCAACCGGCATACACGCCTGCGGCGATCGCCAAGGGAAGGGTGATGGAGGCCCTTCGATAGGGACCCTGCAAGGGGTAAGCTCGCCTCGAATTCCATCAAAAAAACAACGCCGGCTCCCAAAGGAGCCGGCGTCATTTCGATTAAGGTGGTGAAGGGTTACTTCACCTGGTCCACAACCGCCTTGAACGCGGCTGGATGATTGAGCGCCAGGTCAGCCAGCACCTTCCTGTTGAGGTCGATGTTGGCTTTGCTGCACTTGCCCATGAATTGGCTGTAGCTCATGCCGTGCAGACGTGCACCGGCGTTGATCCGCTGGATCCACAGAGAGCGGAATTGGCGCTTCTTGAGCTTGCGGCCGACGTAGGCATAAAGGAGGCCTTTCTCGACGGCATTCTTGGCTACCGTCCAGACATTCTTCCGGGCACCGTAGTACCCTTTGGCCATCTTCAGGATTTTCTTGCGGCGGGCCCGACTGGCCACTGCGTTATTGGAACGAGGCATGGTATTTCAGTTTCGGCGGACAGCGTCCCGGGTGGGAACTTGAGGAGCTGGCAACCAGTTCAACGTAATTCTTCTCAGATGCCCAATTGGGTCTTGATGTTCGGCGTATCCGACTTGTGCACCAGCCCAGACTGCGTCAGGTTGCGCTTCTGCTTGGTGCTCTTCTTGGTCAGGATGTGCGACTTGAACGCGTGCTTGCGCTTCAGCTTGCCCGTGCCGGTCACGGTGAAACGCTTCTTGGCGCTGCTCTTGGTCTTCATCTTCGGCATGTCGTCCGTATGTGTCGGTTCGGGTCGCCCCTCGCCTGGTTTTTACTTCTTTGGTCTGAGCGTGATGAACATCCGCTTCCCCTCCAACTTCGGCATCAATTCAACCGAGCCGACGTCTTCCAATTCCTGCGCAAAGCGCAGCAACAGGATTTCTCCCCTCTCCTTGAAGACGATGCTCCTTCCGCGGAAGAAGACGTGCGCCTTCAATTTGTTTCCTTCCTCGAGAAACTTGCGGGCGTGCTTCACCTTGAAGTTGAAATCGTGGTCGTCCGTATTCGGGCCGAACCTGATTTCCTTCTGGGTGACCTTGGCCTGGTTGGCCTTGATTTCCTTCTGCTTCTTCTTCTGGTCGTACAAGAATTTCTGATAGTTCAGAATCCTGCATACCGGAGGGTCCGCTTTCGGGGAAATCTCCACAAGGTCCAATTCCTGCTCCTCGGCCATCTTGATGGCTTCCTCCACTTCGACGATGTCGGCGTCCCCGACATTGTCTCCGACCAAACGCACGTTTGGAACGCGGATTTCCCGGTTCGTGCGGTGCGGATTTTTTTTGATCACACGGGCAGGGCCCCTGGATCGTCTGCGTCGAATAGCGATGGTGCTATCAGTTTGGTTGTTCAATCATTTCGTCCCCACCGAGCATTTCCGAAACCTCTCTTTCGATCCGGTCGGCAAATGCTGCCGTGGTCATGCCTCCTACATCGCCTTCGCCTTGCTTGCGCACTGCGACGGTTCCGTTCTCGGCTTCGTCTCCTCCCACGATGAGCATGTACGGGATTTTGTCGAGCTCCGCTTCGCGGATCTTCTTCCCAACCTTCTCACTACGGTCGTCAACGAGGGCGCGAATATCGCGATTTTCAAGGGATTTTGAAACCTCTTGCGCATAGTCATTGAACTTATCGCTGACAGGCAGGATCCGCGCCTGTTCCGGCGTGAGCCACAGCGGGAATTTCCCCGCACAATGCTCAATCAGGATGGCCACGAAACGCTCCATCGAGCCAAAAGGAGCCCGATGGATCATCACTGGGCGGTGTTTTTGGTTGTCTGCCCCGACATATTCGAGCTCAAACCTTTCGGGCAGGTTGTAGTCGATCTGCACCGTGCCCAACTGCCACTTCCTGCCGATCGCATCCCGCACCATGAAGTCCAGTTTGGGGCCATAGAAGGCCGCCTCACCGAGTTCGGTGATGGTCTTCAACCCTTTCTCCTCGGCAACCTCGGCGATGGCCTTTTCCGCCTTGTCCCAATTCTCATCCTTTCCGATGTACTTGCTGGGGTTGTTCGGATCGCGCAGGCTGACCTGCGCCACGAAATCCACGAAGTCGAGGGTCTTGAAGATGTACAGGACCAGGTCGATGACCTTGCCCACCTCCGCTTTGACCTGGTCCACAGTGCAGAAGATGTGGGCGTCATCCTGGGTGAACCCCCTGACGCGGGTGAGGCCGTGCAGCTCTCCACTCTGCTCGTAGCGGTACACCGTACCGAACTCAGCGAAGCGCACAGGCAGGTCGCGGTAGCTGCGCGGCCGTGACTTGAACACCTCGCAGTGGTGCGGGCAGTTCATCGGCTTGAGCAGATACTCCTCCCCATCCGCCGGGGTCTTGATGGGCTGGAAACTGTCCTCGCCATACTTCTCGTAATGGCCACTGCAGATGTAGAGTTCCTTGTTTCCGATGTGCGGCGTGATGACAGACTGGTAGCCCATTTTCCGCTGGGCGTCCTTGAGGAAGGTCTCCAGGCGCATCCTCAAATCGGCGCCCTTCGGAAGCCACAGCGGCAAGCCCTGTCCGACCTTCTCACTGAAGGTGAAGAGGTCCAGCTCTTTGCCCAATTTGCGGTGGTCCCGGAGGCGGGCCTGCTCGAGCAGCTCCATGTGCTCATCCAGCTGCGCCTTCTTGGGAAATGCAATGCCGTAGATCCGGGTCAACTGCTTGTTGGACTCATCGCCCTTCCAATAGGCTCCTGCCACGGCGAGCAGCTTGACCGCCTTGATGAATCCCGTGTGGGGAATGTGGGGTCCCCGGCACAGGTCGGTGAACCCTCCCTGTGTGTAGAATGTAATCGTGCCGTCCTCCAGGTTTTCCAGCAGGTCCAGCTTGTATTCGTCGCCCTTCTCTTTGAAGAAGGCCACGGCCTCCGATTTGGGCACATCGCGGCGCACATAGTCACTTTTCTCCCGCGCGAGCTCGAGCATTTTCTTCTCGACGACGGGGAAATCCTTGTCGCTGAACGTGTGGTCACCGAAGTCCACGTCATAGTAGAAGCCCCCTTCGACAGCGGGGCCCACCCAGAACTTGACCCCGGGGTAAAGCGCTTCAAGGGCCTCAGCCATGAGGTGGGCACCACTGTGCCACAGCGTGTTCTGGGCTCCTTCGCTGCCCCACGTCAGAAGGTTGAGTTTGACGTCCCCACCCAACGGACGTTGAGCATCCCGCACCTCACCGTCCACTTCGGCGGCCAGTACGTTTCGCGCCAATCCTTCGCTGATGTCGCGCGCGACGTCGAGCGCTGTGGCGTCATCCGCGGCCTGTCTGACCGAGCCGTCGGGAAGGGTGATGTTGATCATGCCTCAATGATTGGCGGCAAAGATAATCCCGGACTTCCCGGCATCAGAAGATGCAATGAATGTCAAACTCCCACCCCCATCGTGGATTCCGGATACCAAAGGGAGACGTTTTCGCTTTCTGTTCCAGAGACGGGGAAAGACCCCGCCTGATTCCACCCTTGAAAACCCACCCATGTTTGGTTTCTCCCTTCCCTCCTCTTTCCCGGCTGTTCTGAGGAACGCCATGCTCTCATCCTGCTGTATCGGCGCTTCCTGGTGCCTGTCAGCGGCTCCGCAGGACCTCCGTGACTTTGACGGGTTCATCCACCATGTCCGACAGGAGGCCGGCTCAGGCGAGGCCGAACGGATCCTGGACTGCTTCGCGGCGACGCTGGCGACCTCAGATGGCTGTGGCGAAGCCAACACCCTCGACCTCCTGGGCACGGAAGCCCAACGTTTTGGATGGAAGGTCCTCGGTCGGGACCTGGCCCGCTTCGCAGATGGATTCGTCCTCATCGATGCGGACGGCACCATGGCCAACCTTCACGCCCGTGCGCACGGACAGCAGCACTTGCTTGAAGTGCTGGGGGACCGGGTGAAATTCCGACGCTCGCCCGGAGCGGATGGAGAAGTGATCGTCATGTTGGACCGGGGATTCATTCCCGGCCGTGTGGACGAAGGGCGCTGGGTGGTCGAGAGGAACGGCATCCAATGGACGCCTCTCACCCTGGATCATCCCGAACTCGGCAAGATCAAGGGCTTCATCGGCAGCGATTACGTCCGCCCCAGCCTGGCGCACGGGGACGTCAGACTCACCGCCCGCTATGATGGCTCACGTTGGGCCCTGACGGGATACGAACGGATGCGCAAGGAACTGGAAGTCACCTGCTGCGGTCCCATGCCTTGAGGTGCCAATGCACCAGGGCCTGGGCGCAATGTTCGCCTCGGGTGTCGTAGAGGGCGGCACCCAATTGAACCCTGGCCACACCCTCCTTCTCCAGCACGCCGGACAGTCCCGAGACTTCCGGCGTGTCCCTTTTGGACTTGGCGAGGCAGTGGCCTTGGGGTTTGGCGAGATAGTCCACCTCAAGGCGGGACATGATGATGCGGTAGTCCCGCATCCCCACTTCCAGCAATACGGCAGCTCCCGAAGAAAACTCGAGGGCCGTGGCAATCGCTCCGGCGTGCATGCCCCCCAAATGATTGCGGTTCGATCTGCGGTCGGGAAGTGAGATGCCCACATGCTCGGGTCCGACCTCCACGATGCGGATCCGATGGGGCCGGTTGAATGGAAGGGCCAACCGCATCAATCGGTCCATGGCCCTCGGGTCACCTCCGCGCGCCGCCTCCAATGCCTTCCCGGCCCGCTTTGCCAATGTGGGATTCATTCTGATTCAGGTTGTGCATTCATGGCCACGCCCGCACTTTCGAGTACCCCGGCGATATCGGGCCGGAAGTAGTGCGGCCCTTTCATGACTTTGCCATCCGCGCGGAAAATGGGTTTTCCATCCGGACCCAGCTTGGACATGTTGGAGGCCTGGATCGCACGGAACACCTCATCGATCACATCCTGCATGCCGTGGCTGATGATCGTGCCGCACAGGATGTAGAGCATGTCGCCCAGGGCATCCGCCACTTCGACGAGGTCCCCGGCTTCAGCCGCTTCGAGGTATTCATCATTTTCTTCGGCCATCAGCCTGTGCCGCAAGGCGATTTCTGCTGCAGGCAACGTCGGCGTGGGGGCATCCTCCACCCGGAGTCCATAGGTGCTGCAGAAGAGCGCGACAGAGGAAAGACATTCATTCAGGGTCATGGCCCCAAGTTGGGTCAACATCTTTTAACCGCCACCTTGCCCATCGCGCTCAACCCCATTTCTACTTTTGAAGGTCTGTTCATTTTCAGTTGACCACATCACCCGAACGTTCCGGACAAACCGAACAACCGCCATGGAAAGCACGCCCATCACGTCGGAAGCGACGGCCTCAAGCAACGGCAGCTCAGACATCCAAGCCCTCACTGAAAGAATACGGACCGTCAGCGGATTTGTGGACCGCCTGCGTCATGAAGTCGGCAAGGCGGTCGTCGGCCAACAGAACATGATGGACAGCCTGATAACGGGGTTGCTGGCCGATGGCCACGTGCTTCTCGAAGGCGTCCCCGGTCTGGCGAAGACGCTGGCCATCCAAAGCCTCAGCCAGGCAGTCGCCGTCGACTTCAACCGGATCCAGTTCACTCCGGACCTTCTGCCAGCGGATGTGGTCGGCACCATGATCTACAACCAGAAGCTGGAGCAATTCACGGTGAGCAAAGGGCCCATTTTTTCCCATTTCGTCCTTGCCGACGAGATCAACCGTGCCCCCGCCAAGGTGCAAAGCGCCCTGCTCGAAGCGATGCAGGAGCGGCAGGTCACCATTGGTTCCGAGACGTTTATCCTACCCCAGCCATTCCTCGTCCTGGCCACCCAGAACCCAGTGGAACAGGAGGGCACGTACCCCCTTCCCGAAGCGCAGGTAGACCGCTTCCTCCTCAAGGCTGTCATCGACTACCCCACCACGGACGAGGAGCAGATGATCCTGCGCAATCAGGTGTCCTCCGGCTCCAAGGTCGAGATACAACCCGTGGTCACCCCCGAGGACATTGTGCAGGCCAGAAAGCTTGTCCGCGAGGTGTACCTCGACGAGAAAATCGAACGCTACATCGTCACCCTGGTCCAGGCCACACGCAAACCTGAAAACCACGGCCTGGGGCACCTCGGCCCACTCATCGGATTCGGAGCTTCCCCACGCGCCACCATCGGACTCGCCATGGCCGGCAAGGCCCGGGCATTCATGGCCCACCGCGGCTACGTCATCCCGGAGGACATCCGAGCCGTGGCGATGGAGGTGATGCGCCACAGGATCGGCCTGACGTTCGAGGCCGAAGCCGAGGAAATCAAACAGGAACAAATCGTCACGGAAATCCTCGATCAGGTCCAGGTCCCTTGATATGGAAGCAACAGAGCTGATCAGGCGCGTCCGGCGCGTTGAACTGCGCGCCCGAGGACTGAGCAACCAGATTTTCTCTGGCGAATACCACAGCGCCTTCAAGGGAAGGGGCATGGCCTTCAGCGAGAACCGCGCCTATCAGCATGGAGACGAAATCCGCACCATCGATTGGAATGTCACCGCACGGATGCGGTCGCCCTACGTCAAAGTGTTCGAGGAGGAGCGAGAGCTGACCGCCATGCTGCTGATCGATGTCAGTGCCTCGGGCACCCTCGGCAGCCGAACGAAATCCAAACGTGAACTCGCCGCCGAGCTGGCTGCGGTGCTCGCCTTCAGCGCCGGTCAGAACAACGACAAGATTGGCGCGGTCCTGTTCAGCGACCGCATCGAACGCTTCATCCCCCCCAAGAAAGGCCGAAGCCATATCCTTCGCATCGTCCGCGAAATCATCGACCTGGAGCCGCAGGGCCGAGGAACGGATGTGACGCTTGCGCTGGAACATTTCGGAAGGGTCATGAAGAAGCGGACCATCGCCTTTCTCATCAGCGACCTGCAGGACCGGGGCTTCGGAGATGTGCTCAAGCGCACCGCGCGCCGGCACGATCTCGTCGCGCTCCAACTCGTCGACGACCTCGAGTTGAGGGCCGCCCGTCTTGGCTGGATCGCCGCCACGGACCCCGAAACCGGAGGGACAGCGTTCATCGACAGCGCTGCCCCGCGCTGGAAGAAGCGCTTCGAGTCCGCCTCCCTGGCCCACCAGTCGGAAGTGGAACAGCTCATGAAATTCTCCGGTGTGGACCACACCGTGCTGAATACGGGCAAGCCCTACGTCCAACCTCTGATGCAGTTGTTTGACCGCCGTGGCTGAGCTCCGCCTCCTCCTCGTCATGTGCTGCTGGTCGGTGCATCTGTCCGCACAGGACGCCCCAGTGCTCCAGCTCGCAATTGGAGCCGACAGCATCGGAGTGGGAGAACCGTTGACGCTGCTGTTGACTTCGGACGAGCCGCTGTCAGGAGGACGTCGGTGGGATTGGCCCCAGTTCGAACCCGGGGATTCCCTTCCTCAAGGTTGGGAGGTCATCCAGGTCGAACCCTTGGACAGCAACGCCTCACCCATGCTCGAGTCCGGCATGCGCAGAAGCCAGCGCATTGTGGTCATGGCGTGGGATTCAGGAATGAAGGTCATCGAGCCCATTGCACTTGCGGATTCGACCGGCGCGGCGGCCAGCACTGCGGCCCAACTGGTGGAAGTGGGGTTCATGGCGCTGGCGGCCGATGCGGTTCCCAAGCCCATGCAGGGATTCAGGGCATTCAAGTGGACCTGGTGGGAGCGCATTCTGGAATTTCTGCCCTACCTGATCGGCGCCCTCGCCCTTGCCTGGTTCATCCGATGGGCCATTCGACGCTGGGGGAATCGCCCACCCGGCTTGACCACGGAAATCCCAACGCCGATTCCCGAGGAACCCGCCCATGTGACGGCCCTGGCCATGTTGCGCGGGGTGGAAACCCAGAAGCCCTGGCTTCAGGGAGCCGGAAAGGAAGCCCAAGCGGTTGTTTCCCACGCCATCCGTCTGCACCTCCACGGCAGCTTCGGCGTGAAGGCGCTGGAACGCACGACCGACGAAGTCGCCCAGTCCATCAGGCAAGCCCCGGTGCGAGGCCTGGACCCGGGAGACAGCACTTGGGTGATCGCCATCCTCGAACGGTCCGACCTGGTGAAATTCGCGAAGCAATCCATGGATGGCGACGCCCACCTCCGGGTGATCCGGGAGAGCATCGCCTGGATCGAACGCACGGTGCCCGACAACGGTTCGTCCTCCTCGGAGGAAGAGCACTCCAATCCTGACGACGCCCACCACCATGAATGAAGGGTTGACGCATTCAATGTGGACAAGGGGCAGGCAGGGCCTGTCCCAACTCGCAGGGTGGTGTGTCCTGCTTGCTGTGATTTCCGCCATCGAAGGCCATTATGAATGGGGCCGCCCTGAGATGTTGTGGTTGCTCCTGCCCGTGGCCGGCTGGAGCCTGTGGCGCACATTCAGGCCGGTTCAATCTCCGGTATTCCGAATCAACCTGCAGCATCTCGGTTTGGACCCGCCCCGACGGGACCAGTGGATTCCATTGTTGCCCGATGGCCTCAGAACGGCTGGACTCGGACTGATCGTGGCGGTCATCGCCCAGCCTCAAAGCTCCTCCAGCATCGAGAACATGACCCGGGAGGGCATTGATATCGTGATGGCCATGGATGTCTCCGGGAGCATGCTCAGCAAGGACTTCTCCCCCAACAGACTGGAAGCGGCCAAGGAGGTGGCGCGTGAGTTCGTGGAAGACCGGCCGTACGACCGGGTGGGCGTGGTCGTCTATGAGGGGGAAAGCTTCACAAGGGTCCCCCTGACCACGGACCACAGGGTGGTCATCGACGGCCTGAAGGACCTCGAGACCGGCATGGTGGAAGGCGGCACGGCCATTGGAATGGGACTCGCCACGGCGGTCAACCGGCTCCGGAAGAGCTACGCCAAGAGCAAGGTGGTCATCCTCATCACGGACGGGGAGAACAATGCGGGCCAGATTGAGCCCCTAGACGCTGCCCAGCTCGCTGCCCTGGAGTCCATCCGCGTCTACACCGTCGGCGTCGGCACCGTAGGCAAAGCAAAAAGCCCGGTGCGCAAGCGCCCCAACGGCACCTTCATCTATGACTGGGTGGAAGTGAACATCGACGAAGGAACCCTGCAAAAGATTGCCGATGCCACCGGTGGTCGCTATTTCCGCGCTACGAGCGGCGCCAAACTCCGCGAGGTCTACGAAGAGATCGACACCCTCGAGAAAACGAGGTTCAACGTCTTTAGGTACAACAAGAAGACAGAAGAATTCCCGTCCATTGGTTGGCTCGCGCTGTTGATTCTCGGCTCCGAAGCCTTCATCCGTCACGCCATACTCAGAAGCCTGCCATGAGTGACGATCGCGCCTACAAGGTCTTTTCCCACCTCACCGGCCTGGTGTTGTTCGAGCTCATCTTCTGGGCGATGGTGGGCAGTCTGTATCTGCTGATCCGCTCGGCTGCACCCCAATTCGAGCTCCATCTTCCCCAAGCCTGGCCGGCCCTGCTCATCGCACCGGTTGCCCTGCTCGTCTTTGCGCGTCACTACCGCTGGAAGCAGCGCAGGATGTCCCAGGCCGTCGACCTCGCCCTCTCGGAGACCCTGTGGCCCTTGGCCCGTCCCCGACGCAGCGTCTGGAAATTCGCCCTTTGGAGAACGGCGCTGGCCTTCATGGCCATGGGCATGCTGGCCCCCAAAATGGGTACCCGGCTGAAAGAAGTCGAAGCCCAGGGGGTGGACATCATGATCGCCCTGGATGTCAGCCGATCCATGTTGACCGAAGACCTCGGCATGTCCAGGTTGAACCTGGCCAAAAGGACGATCGAGCGGGTGGTCGCCCAACTTGATGGCGACCGGGCAGGACTGGTGGTGTTCGCAGGAGCTGCCTACGTTCAGGCACCCTTGACGCTGGATATCGCCGCGGTGAAGCTGTTTCTCGACGCCATTGACCCGGATGCCATTCCCGTGCAGGGCACGGCCATCGGTGAGGCCATCGAGCAATGCGCGCAGTCATTCGACCCGGAAAGCCAGGCCAGCAAGGTCTTGTTGGTGCTCACGGATGGAGAGAACCACGAGGACGACGCATTGGTCAGGGCTGGTGAGGCGGCGGAAGCGGGAATCTCGGTGCATGCCGTGGGCATGGCCAGTGAGGCGGGTGGGCCGATTCCTCAATTCGACCGTTATGGAAGGCAGGACGGATTCAAAGAAGACAAGAACGGACAGCCTGTCGTCTCGGTTTTGGATGAGCGCATGCTCGTGGCGATGGTAGAAGCCGGCTCAGGGACCTATGTGCGGGCCCGCCAGGGCTTCGTCGACCTCGACCCCTTCCTCAACAGCCTCGACGAAATGGAACAAGGCAACACGAATACCGTGGCCTACACGGATTATGTCCACCAATTTCCCTGGTTTTTCTTGATCGCTTTGATCTTGCTGCTGCTGGAAGGGCTCTGGCCGATGACCGCCCGCCGGAAAGCCACGGCTGCCGGTGCATTGATGGCCCTGTTTTTCTTGGTTTCGCCGTTCGGCGCGGGGGCCCAACAGGTTTCGTCTCGCAAAGGGACGAAGCAGGAAGCCGTGGCCGGAACGGAAGCCTTGATGGAGCGGGATTACAAAGCTGCGGACAGCCTTTTTGCCGCTGCAGAAGGATGGAACGGCGCCAATCCGGGACAATTGAACCTCAACAGGGGTTTTGCCCTCGCCGGTGAAGGCAATTCAGACGAAGCCTTGAAAGCCTTTCAGCGGGCTGCCGGGCAAGCCGAAGACCCCTCCCTCAAATCCGATGCCTGGAACAATGTGGGCAACCTGCTTCTCGATGGCCAAGACGTGGAGGGGGCGATTGGAGCGTACAAGGAGGCGCTGCGGCTCGACCCTCAAGATCCCGAGACGCGATACAACCTGAGCTTGGCGATGGCCCTGCGCCAACAGCAGCAGGAGCAGGAGAACAATCAGCAGTCTGAAAACCAGAGCGAGCAACAGGACGGCGAAGAGGGGCAGCAGGACGGAGAACAGGACGGAGAACAGGACGGAGAGCAGGACGGAGAGCAAAACGGCGAACAGGACGGAGAGCAAAACGGGGAACAGAACGAAGAGCAGAACGGCGAACAGGGAAAGGAGCCGCAGGAGGAAGGGCAAGAGGACGGGGGGGCTCAAAAAGGAAGCAACGAAGGGCAGACAGAGGACAGTTCCCAAGAGGCGCCGAAAGAGGGCCAGATCCAGCCAGCTGAGGCGGAGCGGATTCTCGATATGCTCGAACGGAACGAAGCCACACTTCGTGCCAAATTGCAGGCTCAGGAGAACGCCAAGCGAAAGAAGGGGAAGGCGACCAAAATCGAGAAAGACTGGTGATGACTGCCCTGAACACAGTGTTGAAACCCATTCCGATCCGGAAGGCGACCCCATTCGGAGTTCCTTCCCGGGTGCTGCTCATGCTGTTTTTCAGCCTTGGCCTGATTTCCGAGGGCTTGGGCCAGGCCAGCGCCTCCCTGACCGTGGACCGCAACCCCGTCATTGCCGGAGAGGCATTCAGGATCACTTTCGAGTTCAAGAACGCCAACGTCCAATTCAGTAATCCTCCCGGGATAGAAGGCATCCGCTATCTGAATGGCCCCAGCACCTCTTCGAGCCAGCAGATCACCCCGGGCGCAGTCACGACCACAAGAGGATATACCTACACGGTGGTCGCGGCCAACCCCGGCCTGATCCGCATTCCCAGCTTTGAATTCAAAACGCGCGAAGGAATGCTCATCACGGAGCCGGTGGACCTTCGCGTCGCCAAGAAAGGCAGTGCCGGCAATCGCCAACCTGCACAATTCGAAGCCGTCATTGAAGTGGACAAACGCCAAGCCCATCTGGGCGAAGCGGTGCGCGTCCAGTACCGGATCTACAACCGGCTCGATGCGGTTGACGTGCGGAACTACACCTTCCCTGAACTGGCGGGGGTATGGAAAGAAACGGTGGAGGGCGAAGACCCGCGATGGGAGAATGCGATTGTGGATGGAAAGCGGGTGCAGGTGGCCACGGTGCGGACCGACATCCTCTACCCTACCCAAACGGGGCCCTTGGAAATCAAAGGGTTCGATGTGGAGGCACAAACGCGGATCTCCTTTTTCAATACGCGCCCCATTGCCTCCAGCGCCCAATCGGTCACCATCCAAGTGCTCCCTCTGCCCACGACCGGATCGAAAGGGTCATTGGGCACCTTCCAGCAATTGACCATGAGCTGGAAAACCGACAGCAAGACTCCCCCAAAGACGAATGAAGCCGTCAATGTCGTGCTCGAATTCAAGGGAAAGGGCAATCTTCCCCTCATTGGAGCCCCGGCCATCAACTGGCCCAAAGACCTCGAAGTGTTCGACCCGGACATTGAGGATAGGGTCACCACCGACCTTCAAGGCCAACGTGGTCGACGCACTTTCACTTATCTCGTCATTCCCCGATTGAAAGGACGCTATGAAGTGGCCCTTCCGGCCATGTCCTATTTCGATCATGTTCTCGACCGATTCGTGAGCCTCGATGCACCTTCCATCATCCTCGATGTCACAGGCGCGGGAGACGCTGAAGGCCCTTCCTTCGGATTCAACAGCAAGACCGACGTCACCATCTTGACCCGGGACATGCGTTTCATCCGCACTGCAACGGAACTCAAGCCGCGGTCGCGTCCCTTTTTTGGAGGTCCCGTGCACATGGGATTGTGGGCATTGCCCCCTTTCCTGTTGATGCTCGGTGCCCTGGTCAAACGACGCCGGAACCGGGAATCCAGGGACGCTGACCTCGTCCGCAGGCGAGAGGCCAAGGCCAAGCTCACGGCGACACTCAAACAGGCCCGCTCCGGTGGCAGCTCACTCGACTTACTCGGTCAGTGCGCCCAGGAATTCCTCCAGTCCCAACTGGGCATTCCACGGAGCGAAGCTTCAATGCAACGCTACCGAGAAGCGCTGGATGCCAAGGATGAAGCCCTCGCGTCCGAATGGCTGGATATCATCGCGATTTTGGATCGCGGTCGATTCGCGCCGGGGGCACCCGCACCATCGGATGTCGCTGCAAGGCTCGAGCAAGCTTCCAAGGCTTTGGAGCAGTTGGGCAAATCCAACCGCATGAGCAGCAGCAGGGCCTCCGCCCTCGTTGTCGGGTGCCTGCTCGTCTCGTTCCCTGCACTGGCTGCGCCGGACACTGAAGCTGCCCAAGCTTCATTCCAAGCGGGAAATGCGGCCTATCTGGAAGGCGATTTCGAGGGTGCCATTGGCCATTACGCGAGTGTAGCCGAAAACTGGAGCTCCTTTGAACTCGAGTACAACCTTGGGGTTGCTCACTACAAATCAGGGCGCATCGGCCCCAGTATCCTGCATTTCGAGCGGGCCAGGCGGATCAGGCCAAGCGATGATGACCTGCAAGCCAACCTTCTGCTTGCAAAGGCCGCTGTCGTGGACCGCATCGAGTCCATGCCGGAGATTGCGCTGGGACCGCTGTGGCGGGAACTCACGGCTGAGCACCGCCTCGCGGCTTGGACATGGTCCTCGCTCATTACATGGGGCCTTGCTGCTTTGCTCTTCCTTCTCAGGATCCGCTCCAGTGATCTCGCTACACGCAGGACCTTGGCCATCCTGGCGCCGACCATCGCCTTGGCGGCCTTGATCCTCGGATTCATGAGCCGTTCCACCCACTCCCGGAGCAAGGCGGATGACGGTGCAGTCATCATGGCCCCGCGTATAGAAGTCATGAGCAGTCCCTCTGTTCAGGGAGATGCCAGCAAGCTCTTCGTCCTGCATGAGGGAACGGTTGTGGAGGTGCTGCGGTCCGAGGGGGATTGGCTGCAGATCAAACTCGTCAATGGCAATGCCGGGTGGGTTCCAAGTACCTCGATAGCCGCAATTTGATGGCCGTTTGAACATCAACGGCCACAAAAGGTTTCCCTTAAAGGCAACCATCCGTCAAGACAACGGTTTTCTTTGCACCTTGAATATGAAAAGAGTTCTTTTCTTCTCCTTCCTTTTTTTCGGCTACAATTTGTGCGCTGCCGGACAGAATGAACATTTCGTCTGGCTTGGATTGGATGAGGAGCCACTCCCTACGGACAGTGTTGACGCTGTCCCGTACAGCGGCGAGTTGAATGAATTCGAAGGTGGTTATGCCCTCGGGGACACCGTAGGGGATTTTCATCTTTGGTCCTTGTTGGGAGAAGAGTATCTGCTCTCCAACGAAGTAGACCCTGAGAAGCCGACCATCATCTTCAATGGCTCCGCTACCTGTGTGCGGTTTCAGAATGATTGGGATCCGGCCCTTTCTCCCGTACAGATCGAGTGGGTCCATGCACATCTGGAGGATTTCAACTGGGTTCCGGTGTACGTCGCGGAAGCACACGCCCTGGACGTAGAGAATTGTCCCAGCAATTGTCCGGCTTTCCCCATCGCCGGACCGGACGGTCAGTACCTCAACCAGCACCGCATCGTTCAGGACAGAATCGATGCGGCTCAAATGGTCCTTGACTACATGGGCCCCGGTTCCGACAATCAGTGGCAATTCCCCTGGGACGATTTCCTGATTGATTCTCCGGACAACCTCATCTATTCCCACTTCTTCCTGCGTCCGGCGGGCATGGTGGTGATTGATTGCGACGGCATCGTAGTGGACAGGGCCGACTGGATGGGACTCCATTTGGCCGAGTTGCCAAACAGGATGTTCCTCGAGTCCTTGCTCAATGCCCCCGTCAATGCTGAGTCCGGTTGTCTCCTGGTGTCCAATTCCGCAGCGCCATGCTCGGAGGACGCTCCCGACTCAGACGGGGACGGCACATGCGATCAGGCCGAACTCGAGCTGGGTACAGACCCTTTCAATCCATGCGACCTCGGATCGGAAGGCTTGGAGGATTCAGATGGAGATGGCGCCTGTGATGCGCTCGAGATCTACATGGATACCGACCCGGACAATCCCTGCGAACCCTACGGTTTGGACACGGACAACGATGGTTTTTGTGATATCGAAGAGGAGCAGATGGGTTCCAATCCTTTCAACCCCTGTTCTCCTGCCTCTTCTGATTCGGACGGGGATGGCTACTGTGATTCCGAAGAAGCAATTCTCGGTTCGGATGCCCTTGACCCTTGCAGCCCCGATGTCCTCGATTCGGACATGGATGGCGTCTGCAACAGTGCAGAGATGGCCAATGGCAGCGATCCCAACAACACATGCGATCCCTACGGAGACGACTCCGATGGGGACGGACTGTGCGACCAGATTGAACTCATCATCGGCTCCGGATTGAACGACCCCTGCGATCCCTACGGTGCGGATTCGGACGGCGATGGTTTTTGCGACATGCAGGAAGAGGTGGAGGGCTGGGACGCAGCAGATGCCTGTGTCCCCAACGACCTCGATGTGGATGGAGACGGATGGTGCAGTGGCATGGAAACAGCCTCAGGATGGTCGGACATGGACCCCTGTGTCCCGATCGCCGTGGATACTGACGGCGACGGTCTGTGCGACATGGAGGAGTTGTTGACGAACAGTGACCCGGAAGATCCCTGCTCTCCATTCATGACGGATACCGACGGAGATGGGTGGTGTGATGTGGAGGAAATCCTGAATGGAACCTCCCCCACCACTGCGGAAAGTGTGACCTCGATTGGATTGTTCGAAGGCCAGGATTTGACCATTGTACCGCAACCGGATGGATTTTCAGTCTCCTGCTCCCACTGTCTGGGTCAAGTCTGGCACTTGTCGGATGCCACAGGCCGGGTCATCCAAACCGGACGACTCCAAGGCTGGAACAACTGGCACGCCTCTGCCGGCGTCCATGTATTGAGCTTGCCTGAATTGGGGTTGCACGATCGGGTCCTCATCCCCGACTGAACCCGAGTCCATTGCCCGTTGGCCCTTACTTTGGGCTTGCGAGCATTCCATGTCAGCCCCCACTCCCCCGTCCCCGGTTTTGAGAACCCGGCTGCGCGACATCCTCGGCCTGGCCTTGTCGGCAGGACTGACGAATGCGGTGGCCCTGTTGTCCCTGCCACTCCTTCAGAAATTCTGTTACGGACCTGAGGCCTTTGCCGATATGGCGGCCTATTCGCAAGTGGCTGGAATTCTTGGTGCGATTGCCACATTCAGAATGGACCTGGCCTTGGTCAAGCAGCCGGACCTTTCCTCTGCGCGGGCCACGGCCGATCAAGGGTTGCGGTTTCTCTTTGCGATGACCGCCTTGGCCGCACTGCTGCCCTGGATACTCGAATGGTGCGCCTTCAATGCAGGCCAGATTCCGATGTTGTGGTTGTGGTTGCCATTGGGTGTCATGGCCCTTGGCGCGAATGGACTGCTCAGCGGTTGGCTGTCCAGGGAGGAACAGTTTGGGAACCTGGCCGGAATCCGGGCATCAGGTGGCATCTCCGGTGAAATGCTGCGGTTTCTCGCCGTTCCGATTGGCAACGCCGGCCTGATCCTGGGAAGGATTGGTGGCCAGTGGATTTCCGCACTTCGAGGAGGGCGCCTGGTCTGGAATAGCTGGAGGGAGACCGGACCGAGTTCACCAGAGCAGCGCCGAAAAGTGTGGAAGGAAAACAGGGATTATGCCCGGTTCATCACTCCGGCCAACATGCTCGCGATGGCCGCCAATGGCCTCTTCATCCTGTTTCTCTTCGAGGTATGTCCGGCCGGTTTCGTCGGCAAGGTCGGGGCAGGCATGGCCTATTTGACGGTGGGCGCGGGACTGGTCATCCGGAGCGTGAACGATGTGTTCTTCAAACACCTCGACGACATCGCCCCAGAACAGCTGCGCCGACAGTACTGCCTGTGGGCCCTCGCCCTCCTGATCATTGCGACAGCCGGCATTGCCTTGCTTTGGGTCATGCCGGAAGAATGGGTGGTGCAGTGGCTGGGTGCAAGCTGGTCCGGCTTGCTGCACATCATGCGGGTCATTTCTCCCTGGATGGCCCCCTGGATTGCAGCCTCCTCCCTTTCGGTGATCTTTCCCCACCTCGGGCTCCAATCGTGGTCACTGAAGCTCGATGTCCTGCACCTCATCCTGATCGTGACCTTGATCGCCGTCACGCATTCCAACATTGGACCTGCGCTCATGACCGATGAGGAGGCATTGGCCTTCATCCGGCAATACGCCGGATGGCAATTCGGCTTCTATGCATTGGCCCTCGCCGTGGGCGTCGTGGCCACAGGCAGGGGCAAGAGGAACTGACCCGCCTGGCGCGTCAGTGCCTGTGGAGGTAGTCTCCGCCCATCTCGAGGCTTTGCTCGACCGCAGGCAATACTTCCACCAAAAGGTACTCGTGGTGCTGCTTCTCTGCGGCTCCTTGGCTGTCATGGTCGTGACCGTGCTCTTGTGCATCCTCTCCTTCGTGGACATGGTCCTCAAAATGGACTTCGACCCGCACCTCCTGGAGATGAAGGTTGCCATCCACGTAGAATTCGAGACGCAACACCCCCTTTTGGCGCTCATCGGAACGCAGGATGACGAAACTGCCCGCCGTCCAATCGCCTGCGTCCATGAACCCGAACCGGCCATCCTCATAAAAACGCAACCGTTTCTGCACCACGCCCTTTTTTTCCTCGATGACCCACTGTCCGGTCAGCTGTTCCAGAAATGAAGCCCCGTGGTCCGGATGTGCCACGCAGAAAACGCCATCGACGGGCGATTCCGATGCGGCCATTTCGTTCGGAACCACCGTGGACAGGGTCAGGAGCAAAATTTGAAAAGCACTCGACATCATGGCGCGAAGCTACGTCAGCCGGTGGTCGTAACTTGCCCTTCAAGCTGGTCGCCCTTGGCCCGAACTACGATGAAACGATGACCTCATCTCAATCTTGCCTCCAACATATTGCCATCCTGTGCACCCTGATGCTGCCCGCTTTCGGGTTGCAGGCTCAACTGGAAGGCAACACCAATGACAACCCGTTCCGGCAGTTGTATGATGTGCTGCCGACGCCCAACAGCGTGCGCACGGCAAGTGGGGCTCCCGGTCATGAATACTGGCAGCAGCAGGTCGATTACGTGATGGACATCCGCCTCGACGATGGCACCCAGCGGATCGACGGCAAGGAGACCATCACGTACCTCAACAACAGCCCGGACGAACTCCGTTACCTCTGGTTGCAACTCGACCAGAACATGCGCGACCTCGACAGTGACAGCCACATGATCAAGGAAGGCTTCATGGAGGACCGGATGACCTTTGACCGGGTGGCGGAGCTCGAGCCTGATTTCGATGGCGGGTTCAAGATTCAAGCCGTCAAGGATGCCTCCGGAAAGGACCTCGCCCACACCATCAATCAGACCATGATGAGGGTGGACCTTCCCAAGCCGCTCGCACCGGGTGGGAAATTCACCTTCCAGATCGACTGGTGGTACAACATCAATGACCGATTGGCCATTGGTGGCCGCAGCGGGTACGAATACTTCGAGGAGGACGAGAACTACCTCTACACCATCGCCCAGTTCTTCCCCCGCCTCTGTGCCTACTATGACCGGATGGGGTGGCAGAACAAGCAATTCCTCGGTAGTGGGGAGTTCACCCTTGAATTCGGGGACTACGATGTCAGCATTACGGTGCCCAGCGATCACATCGTGGCCTCGACCGGGGTGCTGCAGAATCCGAAAGAGGTCTTGACCGCAGCCCAGCGCGCCCGATTTGAACAAGCCAAGACGGCGGACCGCCCGGTCCTGATCGTGACCCAGGAGGAGGCGATCGAAAATGAGAAGACCAAGGAAAAAGGCCTCGCCACCTGGCGATACAAAGCTGAGAATGTCCGGGATTTCGCTTTTGCATCCAGCCGGAAATTCATCTGGGACGCCATGGCTGTGCCCCTCGAGAACAACACGCCGCTTGCGATGAGCTACTACCCCAAGGAAGGCAATCCTCTTTGGGAGCAATACAGCACGGAAGCTGTCGCCCAGACGCTGGTGACCTATTCCGAATTCGCTTGTGAATACCCCTACCCCGTGGCCATCAGTGTCCACACCAAGTGGATCGGCATGGAATATCCGATGATCTGCTTCAATGGAGGGCGTCCAGAACCAGATGGAACCTACAGTGCGCGCACCAAGCACGGCATGATTTCGGTGATCATCCACGAGGTGGGCCACAACTTCTATCCGATGATCATCAATTCGGATGAGCGTCAATGGACATGGATGGATGAGGGCCTCAACACCTTCGTACAGTATCTGGCCGAGAAGGAATTCGACCGCAATTACCCCACACGTCGTGGGCCAGCGCGAAAAATCACAGGTTACATGGGGGGTGACCCCAAGCGCATCTCGCCGATCATGACCAACTCGGAGAGCATCTTCCAGTTTGGCCCCAACGCCTACGGCAAACCGGCCACAGCCCTGAACATCCTGAGGGAAACCGTCATGGGCCGTGACCTCTTCGATTTCGCATTCAAGGAGTACGGCCGCCGCTGGGCATTCAAGCGTCCAACACCCGCTGACCTGTTCCGCACGATGGAGGACGCCTCCAGTGTGGACCTCGATTGGTTCTGGCGTGGATGGTTCTACACGAACGACCATGTCGACCTTTCCTTGAATGACATCCAATGGTACCAGATCTCATCCGGGGACCCCGATGTGGAGAAAGCGCTGGCCAAGACTGAGAAAGATGCGGAGCCGCAGGACATCTCGCTGCTGCGGGACTTGGAGTACATCCCCGAGAGCCGGCTCGAGGCCCGACCTGAACTCAACGACCACTACACGACCGTGGACCCCTATGCGGTCATGGACATAGAACGGTCGGAATACGCGGATTATGTGGCCCAACTCGACGAGGATGAATTGGCCTTGCTCTCATCGGGCAAGCATTTCTACCAGCTCACCTTTGAGAACATTGGAGGACTCGTGATGCCCGTGATTGTCGGATTCGAATATGCCGATGGTTCGGTGGATGTGCGCCGCGTGCCGGCCGAGATCTGGAGGAAAGGAGGCAAGGAAGTCACGAAGGTGTTCGTCACCCCTCAAGAAGCAGTCTCCATTACCCTCGACCCCTTTCTCGAAACCGCGGACACCGATTTGAGGAACAACGCCTGGCCCCGGAATGTGCGCCCCCAGCGGATTGACCTGTACAACGACGCCACGCGCAGCTATGGACGTGCGTCTGGCAATCCGATGCAGCGCGTTCGCGACAACCAGGACTACATCGAATCCCTCGAGGACTGACCGCCCTTATCGGACCAGCACGGGTCTGCTCGTCGTCCCCCCCTCCTCTCGGACGGTCAGGATGTAACGGCCGGGCTCCATATCGCCCACTTCGATTTTCAGGCGGCCATTGTGCCGTCCTTGTTTCACCACCCTTCCCATGGCATCCATGAGGGACCAGGCATACTCCCCCGCGATGCCCGCGATGGAGAGGCGGTCTTCGGCGGGCGTCGGATACACCCGCAAGGTCGATGCCCACGGCTCCGATACGCCGACCACCAGTGACAGCGTATCGATGTCGCCCAGATCGATGACATATTCCTCTCCGATCTGACGCAGCGCACCATATACACGGTACACATCGCCCGGGGTGGGACCATCCGCATCTTCATTGTCCCCGGGGTCGTCCGTGTCCACACCGATGATGGTCGCCGTTCCCGTGGCATCGGAAATGGTCCAGATTCCATCTTCATCCGGCGCTGTCTCGACCGTGACGGGATCGAGTCGAACCCGGGTGCCCTCAAGGCCCTCATCCTGCAATTGATCGACCGTTACTCCGGTGCCTGCCGCCGTGGCATTCCAGAAATCGTTGAAGACAAAGGAGATGATGTCGACCAGCTGGGTGTTGCCGTTCTCCTCCACAATGGTCCCTGTCAATTCCAGCACGTCGCCCACCTCAGGTTGGCGCGGTGCATTCCACCATGGCGGATTGGCTTCGATGGTGACATCAGGCCCCACACAGTAGAGTCCATTCCATGCCCCGTAGTCATCTTGCAGGTACCACATGTCTCCAAAGAATTCCGTCACCTTCCCCGCGACGGTCACTTGCTGCCCTTCATAAGGACTGATGTCCGTTTGACCTTGGATTTCCGCACAGGACAGCGTCTGGGCCACGCTCCACAGCGGGACCGTCAACAGGAAGGTCAGGGCCACATGGACCGGAAAACAAATTTTGCTCATCGGGCCAAATCTAACCTAAGGACACATGCTACCTTGGGGACCATGCGTGTGATCCTCCTCCTCACCAGTTTTTCGGCCATGTCCTTGGCGTGGTCACAAGGTTCCATCGAGTGGCAAACCCCAGTGGCCTCTGTGCCCGCCGAGTTCGGATACGTCAATCTCCGGATGGAGCTCGATGGCGCTGGAAACCCCATCATCCTTCATGGCAAATCCGGTTCTGAAGGCGGGTTGTACTGCACCCGATGGGTGGATGGCGTTCTCGGCACCCCGGTGACCGTAACGGACGAGACAGGGCTGTTCATCAATGACGCGGAAGGCCCCAGAATGGCAGTTTCCGGCAACCGGGTGGTGGTGGCTTACCAGATTTCGGGCCAATGGGCCGATGGCGGCAGGGTCGTGCTGTCTGAAGATGGTGGCATCACCTGGGGTGCTCCCATTCCGATTGCGCCTGGCGCCACCGAGGACCACTTCATGCCCGTTCCTGCCTTCGATGACGCGCAGCAGCCTTGGGTCACCGTCAAATGGGGTGCATCGCCCGTGCTCGAGGGTGCCCAATTCTGGGATGCGGAGACGGAAGCGTTCCTTCCGCCGGTCGATGCCGGCGTTGCAATGGACGGTGCCGCGGTCTGTGAATGCTGCGCATCCATGCCGTTCAGCCATGCAGGGCGCCATTATGACATCGTGCGGAACAACGACAACAACCAACGCGACTTCTGGGTCGTCCGGACAGACGTGGATGGCGCATGGACAGAGTCCATTGACATCGACCCCACCGATTGGATGATCAATTCCTGCCCCGCATCAGAAGCGGAGTCCTGCATTCTCGGGGATGGCTCCATGGCGGCCGTCTACATGTCTGCCGCTGAAGGAGGCAGCCGGGTCTACTGGTCGACGGTGGACCTCGACGCCTGGGCGCTGACAGGATCCGACCGCATCCAATCCGCCGAAGAAGTGACCGAGAACAACCCCTCCGTCCATGCCGACGCATCGGCCAGTGTGGTGGCTTGGGAACGCAGCCAAGGCGGCTACAACATCTTCGTCGCTGCGGGCGATGGAACATCGGAGGCGCCGGGTCAATGGGCGAATACCATGACCAACGTGACCGAGGACCTTTCCGGTCACAGCCGGAGGCCGGTCGTCCGCATCCAAGGCAGCACCATCCACCTCGTGTACCAGCGTCCCAGCGAAGGCACCTTCCACTACATGCGTGGAAACCTGACCGGGACCAGTGACGTGCCCAATGCATCGGATGTTCCGATGACGCTCGCGGCGTTGAAGGACGGCTGGCAGGTGGCCTGCAAGGGCGAATTCACTTGGCGCATCCTGGACATGCAGGGGCGCCTGATCAAGTCCGGAATCGGAACGGACGGCTTCGTCCCTTTCTCAGCAAAAGGCGCGCACGTACTGCAGGTCTCCTCGCCCTCAGGGCAGTTCCGGCACCGGTTGGTCCGCTGATGCGGGCAGAAGCTCAGTCGACCCAGGCCACCTCACCGGTGGCTACGTCGTAGACACCGCCTACGATGGCAATCTTGCCTTCGGCCTCAAGTCCAGAGAGAATGGCGCTCTCCTTGCGCAGGACTTCCATGGTCGCCTGGACATTCACAGTAGAGCAACGGTCGAGGTTGACACCACTGTCCTCATCGCCCACTTCGGCCTTGGTGGCGGTCACGGCGGGTTGGATCCTGCCGAGCAACCCGGTCAGGTGACCGTCCTCCAGCCCCGCCCAAGCGCCTTTCACGGCGCCGCATCGGGTGTGCCCGAGCACGAGAATCGCTTTGCTGCCCGCATACTTGGTGGCGTATTCCAGGCTTGCGATCAAATCCGGCGAAGCCACATTTCCAGCGACCCTGGCGACGAAAAGATCCCCTGACGCTGCATCAAAGATTTGCTCCACCGGGGCACGGCTGTCGATGCAGGACAAAACTGCCGCATAAGGGTATTGACCTCCAGCTGCATCCTCGAGCAAGGCCGCACGGCTGCGTGCCAAGGTATCCCCTGAAGTGGAACGGCGGACCCCATCCTTGAGAAGGGAGACGGCGTCCGAAGGAGACATGGATTGCTGCAGTTCGGCACCGAGGGCCCCGCCTAAAGAAAGGTAGTCGTCAATCATGCGGCAAAAATGAAGTCTCTTTGCCTGATTTGACAGGCTGAAGTGCACAGGTAATCCCAAGATTTCAAAAGAGGGCGCGGGCCGCGAAATCTGCTGACCAAAGTCATGACCCGCATTGACAGTGGTCATGACCGCCCACCCCCTTTCTGTTCACCTTGATTGAACCCACTGTTGCCATTTGGTTTAATACTTGTTCTGATGACCTCGCTCCCTCAAAGTCATGCCTCACTGCTGAACCAAGCCCATGTCTTCCTGATGGACATGGCCCTGGATTCGCGTTTCAAAATGGATGCCTGCAATTTGGATGCCCGCGTGGAACAGATCGCCTTGGAAATCGCGCGGACGGGAACCTATGAGCACACGGCCCAGGAGCTCGAGTTTGGCGTGCAATGGGCCTGGCGCAACAGCAACCGCTGTATCGGCCGGCACATGTGGCGCAGCCTGAAAGTGTTGGATGGCCGTGGCACCAAGGACCGTGCCGGTGTTGTTCAAGCCTTGAAAGAGCACCTCGACCACGCCTGGCAGGATGGGGCCATCCAGAGCGTCATCACCGTTTTTCCTCCCCGCAAAAGGGGCAACGTCTCCCACCCCGATCCCGTGCGCATCGCCAACCACCAGTTGCTGCGCTACGCGGGATTCAAGCAGTCCGATGGTTCCATCCTGGGCGACCCCCATTCCGTGGATTTCACCCGGCGCATGCTCTCCATGGGGTGGAACCCGAAGCAGAGAACAGCCCACACTCCGCTTCCTTGGTCCATCTGGATTGATGATGTGGAACAGGCACCGGTCGACCACTTCGCCCACCATCCCGGCCAATTCCCTGAGGTCGACATCACCCACCCCGATCACCCGGCCATCGATGCCTTGGGACTCAGGTGGTATGCCATACCCGTCATCAGTGAAATGGCGCTGGTCATCGGTGGCATCACCTATCCCTGTGCACCATTCAACGGCTGGTACATGGGAACAGAAATCGCGGCCCGGAATTTCTGTGATCCCCAACGCTACGATTTGTTGGAACGCATCGGCGAAGCCTTGGGCTTGGACACCTCCTCCACCCGGAACCTCTGGAAGGACCAAGCCCTCATCACCATCAACCAAGCAGTCCTGCACAGTTTTGATGCCGCCGGCATCCGGATGGGAGACCACCATGAGCTCGGCGCTCAATTCGAGCGCTTCTGCCAAATAGAGAACAAGGCAGGAAGGGGGGTGAACGGCGACTGGAGTTGGCTCACTTCGCCCATTTCGGGCTCGATTACCCCCCAGTTCCACCGCACGTTCGACAACACTGTAGAGGCCCACACGAATTTCTTCTACCAGTCCAGTCCGGCCGAGGATGCCGCGGCACGCCAGAGCACCCGGGAGTCCATCTCCACAGGGCGGAATGCAGATCCTTTCCACCTTGAAGCCCACCACGAGACCCCACGGTGTCCTTTCGGCTTCGATCGGCTGTCCGAGGTGTTGACCCGGCGACCCAAAGCCTGGCGCAAAGCCGCGAATCAGAGCTGAAACCGGTCCCCGAAACGGGCGACGTGGCATCCCGCCGCCTCCACAGCGAGGCTTTGCTCGGATGTGGGGTCCAGCAAGCGGTTGGTGTGGTTGAGGTGGATGAAGTGCACCTTGTCCCGCTCCGCATCGGCCCAACCCTCCATCAACGCAAGGCTCTCCACGATGAACGGGTGTGGTACCTCCGCCATGTCGCGGTGTCCCAACTCCCCTCCATCGTGGAAGGTGCCATCGAGGAAGGCCAGGTCCACACGGGCCACTTCATCCGCCAGGCTCCGCTCCCATCTGGACCATTTGTCGATGTCCGGGATGAACAATGCACTGCGCTCCGGTCCCTCGAGGCGAAAGCCAACCGTTTCGGAAAACTCATCCCGGTGCGGCACCCGCAGGGGTGTCACGCGGAGTTGAGGCGAAGGCTGCACCACGTTATCCGCTGACAGGGCGTGCAAGGCGATGTTGCCCAGCTCAACCAATTGGCTCCACGGACCATTCTGCTCGAGGAAGCCCTTCAATTTGGGCATGGCATACACCGCCACCCCTTTGGCCCCCTTCGCCTCCCGGCCGAGCAAGCCCAAACCGGTGTAGTGGCCCCAATGGGCGTGGGTCACGAAAATCCCATCGGGCATCCCGTCGTGCGCACCGGGCAATCCTGCCAATTGGAACGCTTGCCGCGCCGCATCCGGTGTCGCCTCGAACAGGAACTGCTTCCCTGCGGCTGCATCGACCACGCCCAGACACACCACCTGGTGCTGGCCTGCCGGCCTCAGAAACAGGTTGCGGCAGTCCGGCCGTTCGCAGCCGATGTGCGGGTATCCACCGTCCTGCACATTGCCCAGCACGGTCAGGCTCACGCCGGATGACGCCGGTCCTTCCGCCACCGAAAAAGAAGCCAACAGCAACGTCCCGCACGCCACCAGAATGGATAGAGCCCCTCGCTTCATGCCCTTCGATCGGACCAAACTCCAAATTGCCATATCTGCAAATTAGGTTGAACCCCGCAGTCCTCGGGATGGCGGAATGTAACCTACTCTGCCTTCCAACGTAATGAGGGCCATGCAACTACTGTCCATCATGTGCAGTGTATGGTGCCTCACCCTCGAGAGCGCCCCGGCTTCTGTGCTCGAGCTCGCACCCTTTATCCTGTCTCCGTTGGTCATCCTTCTCGTTGCCCTGGCCAAGTACAAGTCTCAGATGCAGCGCGACCTGAGGAATCGCGAGGAACGGGTGCGCGAAATCATGGAGCCTTTCCGGTCCGACTGGGAGCGTGTGCGTCCGAGATCCAACTCGGGACGCGATCCACAGGAATTGATGGTGCGTGGCATCGATGCCCTCAATCAATTCAAGGCTGAATTCAAGGGGTTGGTCCCAGTGTGCCCAAAACCCCTCAAGTCGGACATCCGAAAACTCGGAAATGCCAGTTACCGGGTCACGAAACGCTTTGAAAACGGCCTGCTCACCATGGAGGAATGGGAAATCCAGCGCGTTTCCATCGGGCTCAACATCTGCAGCGTCATGCGCACCCTCGGGGCGATGCCCGCCTGAGTCCTGCCCCACTCTTTGCGCCTGTCGGAATCGGAATTCAGTCCGACCCCAATTCGACATCCCTCAAGGCCTGCGTTCCCAGCGGCATTGCCTCAACAAGCCCTCACATGGCTCCCGCATCGCCCCGGACCCCACCGTATACTGGGTGTACAGGACTTCACCGAGCAGATCCGAATAGAGCAGGGAGCTGCTGTCCGGAAACAACGTCAAGGTGACATTGGTATCGAGGGACATGAACTGGTAGGTGCCGCTGTGTCGCTCTTCGCCGTCGAATCGGAAACGATACCGCGGTGAAGCACCCGCGCTGACCGGGGCATCGAACTCCATCCACAAGGGCCCACGGGTGGCACACGACTGACATCCGGCCTCTGCATTCCGGTCAAACCGGCCTATGATCTGCTGATCCATCGGGGTGCAGGAAACGACCACGAGCGGTATGATCCAAGCTGCTTTCATCCGTCCGAAAATAGCGCAGCTCCCGATCTCGCTGGAACACCACCGAGAACCAAGAATCCAAGTGACTGAGGGTCAGTTCACTTGGATTCGAGGGTGGTAGCTCCGGCAGGAATATCCTAAACCGTGACCATCCGGTGTCTCGGATGGGGCAATTCCACCATGAGTCCAATTCGAACCAAGGTTTATTCCGTGCAGAAGGACTGGAATGCCGACAAGAGGTCAAGCAGGTCTCCCATGGATGTCACCCCATCCCCATTGATGTCGGTCGGACAATCCGCGAAGTAGACACATCCCCCGTCCGGTTCAGACCAATATGTGCCTGAGCTGCACAGGCTGGTTTCCACATCGTCGCACACACCGTTGCCATTGATGTCTGCTGCGCACCCGCCGCCGCAAATACCCAGCGCATCGAGGATCGATCCATCACAGTCACAGGTTCCAAGGTCAACACCCGTGCATCCACATTCGAAAATGGCCCCCGGACCATTGCACACTCCGCACTCATCCATGGTCCCGACACAGATGTCGACATCATCGCAGATTCCATCCAGGTCAAGGTCGAATTCG
>CALLLH010000013.1 GCA_938082505.1 uncultured Flavobacteriales bacterium | reverse complement strand
CATGTCCGCATCGCACAAGCGCACCCTGGTGACCTCGGCCCTGCCTTACGCCAACGGCCCCATTCACATCGGCCACATTGCCGGGGCCTACCTGCCTGCAGACCTTTTCGTGCGGTATCTGCGGTCGAGAAAAAGGGATGTCGTCTGGGTATGCGGTTCGGACGAGCATGGAGCGGCCATCACGCTCCGCGCCAGAAAGGAGGGCACCACCCCCCGTGCCATCGTCGACCGATACCATGTCGAGATGCAGGAGGCATTCGCGGGATTGGACATCGCCTTCGATCACTACGACCGCACTTCAAGCGCCGAGCACCACGCCTTTGCACAGCAGTTCTTTCTGGAGTTGCTGGAGAAGGGGGCCTTCACGGAGGAAACCAGACAGCAGTTCTACGATCCGGTGGAGCGCCAATTCCTGGCAGACCGGTACATCCAGGGCACATGCCCCAAATGCGGATATGAAAGCGCATATGGTGACCAGTGTGAATCCTGTGGAACGGCGCTGTCTCCGGACGACCTGATTGGCCCCACCAGCACATTGAGTGGAGCCACCCCCGAACGCCGCGATACGACACTGTGGTATCTGCCCATGGACCGGCACGAGGATTGGCTGCGCGAGTACTTGGACAAGGGCATCTTCCAAGGAGCCGATCACCATGATCCCAAAGCGTGGAAAGCCCATGTGCTGGGACAATGTCGAAGTTGGATCGAGGGCGGGCTGCAGAGCCGTGCCATGACCCGCGATTTGGATTGGGGCGTGCCTGTGCCGGTGGAGGGGGCAGAAGGAAAAGTGCTGTACGTGTGGCTGGACGCTCCCTTGGGGTACATCACCGCGACGCGGCATTGGGCGGAGAAGAAGGGCGTCGACTGGAAGCCTTATTGGATGGATCCGGAGACCCAGCTCGTCCATTTCATCGGCAAGGACAACATCGTCTTCCACTGCATCATTTTCCCCATCCTGCTCAAGGAACACGGGGGTTATCTGCTGCCACACAATGTGCCGGCCAACGAGTTCATGAACCTCGAGGGAGACAAGATTTCGACCTCGCGGAATTGGGCTGTTTGGGCCAAGGAGTACATCGAGGACTTCCCCGGAAGGAGCGATGAGATGCGCTATGTCCTGGCGTCCATCATGCCCGAACAGAAAGACGCCGAATTCACCTGGGAGGATTTCCAGGCGCGGGTCAACAACGAGCTGGCGGATGTGCTGGGCAATTTTGTCAACCGGGTTTTCGTGCTGACGGGCAAATTCCATGGAGGCAAGGCACCGGGAGCCTCGGGACGGTGGACCGAGGTGGACCGCGCCCTGCTGGACCTGGTCGCTTCCACACCGGGTGCGGTGGGCGACGCCATCGAACGCTACCGATTCAGGGACGCCCTGCAGCATGCCATGGGCCTCGTGCGGGCCGGCAACAAGTACCTGACCGAGGAGGAACCGTGGAAAGTCGTCAAGACGGATCCGGAACGGGCTGCCGACATCCTGCACCTCGCCCTTCAGGTGACCGCCAATGCGGCCATTGTCCTGTCACCCTTCCTTCCCCGCACGGCCCAGCGCCTCGCGATGGCATTGGGGACTTCGGAATTGCCATGGGATGCTGCCGGCAGTGCCCTGGTGGCGGAAGGGCAGCCTCTCGGTGACCTGCCCATCCTGTTCGAGAAGATCACGGATGAACAAGTCGCCCATCAACAGGCGAAACTGGGCCCGGACCAGGAGGGCATGCGCGATGTGGAGGCAGAAAAGGAGCAGACGACCTTCGACGACTTCCAGGCCATGGACCTCAGGGTTGCCGAGGTTTTGGCCGCGGAGAAGGTGAAAGGAGCCGACAAGCTGTTGCAACTGACGGTGCGCACGGGCTACGACGAGCGCACGGTGGTGAGTGGCATCGCAGAGCATTTCAGTCCCGACGATGTCGTTGGTCGAAAAGTGGTCCTGCTCGCCAACCTGGCGCCACGTAAGATTCGCGGCGTCGTCTCACAGGGCATGGTGCTGATGGCCTCGACGGAGGATGGAGGGTTGCGCTTCATCACGCCTGAGGAAGGCGTGGAAGCCGGAGACGTCATTCGCTGATCACCTTCCTCACGCGCCCTTCGGGTCCCCGCTGAATGCGCAGTTGGCCTGGCATGGGAACCGCGGGACGTCCAAGCAGGTCATAGGTTTCCCAACGGTGGGGCCCGACCGGGAATGGAAGTTCACCCATGGAGGAGAACGCGCCGAAATCGTTCCAGACCCAGTGACATCGGGCAGTGGGATTGCCTGCCATCCACCCCTCAAGGAGTCGGAGTTCCATCTCGAAAGGCGGTGCCCACATGCTCAGGTCAATGCCGGATTGATATTCGAGCCAACGGACATGGGGCTCCACGGCCCCGTCAAATCCGTAGGCATTGGGTGCGCTGGAGACATCTTCGGCTGCGAGGAGGTTGCCTTCGTTGTCAAACAGGGCAAATCCCGCGTAGGCAAACCAATATTCCGTCTGATATTCAGGGGACACCAGGATTTCCAAGTGTCCGATGGAGGCGTCGCCGACCGAGGTCACGACTACGGCGATGGAGTCGCACAATCCGGCCAGGTTGAATTCCGATGTACACCCTGCCGCGACGCAGGCTTCCAGCGTTTCAAAGGGCACCGTGCCCGCACATCCACCCCATGTGAATTGGGTGCATTCACCGAAATCCTGATCGAAATACCAGGCAGGGATGGCCGCTTCACAGGGCCCCGGATCCGGCACCAGCGTGCAGGGGTCCTCTTGTGCAGAGGCCGGGACAAAGGGTCCGAGGCTAGCAGCCAACAGGGTCCATCCGAGGCGGTGCAGGGTCATCATTTGCGGAAACGTCCAGATTTCTGAAGGTACTCGGCAATTTGGATTGCATTGATGGCCGCGCCCTTGCGCAAGTTGTCAGAGACGATCCAGAGGTGGATTCCCTGCTCTTCGCTGAGATCCCGGCGGATGCGGCCAACGAAGACCTCGTCCTTGCCGGCGGAATTGACCGGCATGGGGTAGACATCCGCCATCGGATCGTCTTGAATGATCAGGCCGGGCATGAGCGTGAGCGCTTCCTTGACGTCCGGCACGCTGAACGAACGTTCCATTTCGAGGTAGACACTTTCCGAATGTCCGCCCACAACGGGAACCCGGACTGCGGTGGCGCTGACGCTGACGGCCTCATCCCCCAATATTTTCTTGGTCTCGTGGTGGAGTTTCATCTCTTCCTTGGTGAAGTCGTTTTCGAGAAACACATCACAATGCGGGAGACAATTCCGGTCAATGGGGTGAGGGTAGACCCGGGTGGCCTGCCCACCGGCCCTTTCTCCTTCGAGCTGGTCAATGCCAGCTTGGCCCGTTCCCGTCACGCTCTGGTAGGTGCTCACGATGGCCCGCTTGATCAGGAACCGGTCATGCAAAGGCTTCAATGCCATGACCAGCTGAATGGTGGAACAGTTCGGGTTGGCAATCAACAGGTCGTCGCCGATGGCGTCGGCATTGACCTCCGGCACGACGAGGGGTACATCGGGGTCCATGCGCCACGCCGAGCTGTTGTCGATGACGGTGGTGCCCACTGCAGTGAACGCTTTGGCCCATTCAAGGCTGACGCTGCCCCCTGCGCTGAACAAGGCGATGTCCGGTTTGCGTTCCACCGCCTCTTCCACACTGATCACAGGAATCTGCTCACCCTTGAATTCGATGCTGTTGCCCACCGATCTGCTGCTTGCAACGGGGAGCAACTCCTTGACGGGGAATTTCCGTGCCGCGAGTCCGGCAAGCATGGTGCGTCCTACAAGGCCGGTTGCGCCTATGACGGCAACTGTGCGTCCATGGGGAGAGGGTGACATTGCGGTTGGATTGAGATCGGATGGATACGCAGCGAGCGGACTTTCTGTGGGCGTTCAACGCGGATTTGCGGGTGCAAACCTGCGGGAGACGCGAAGTTAAGAGGTTGCGGCATGTTGAATCCACCATCGGGCCCCCGGAGGAGGGAGGGTGCTTGCCGGCGACTTCTCGGGCCTTGCAGCGGCGCCTTGTTTTGGGCCCTGCTGAGCAGTTTCATGGCCAAGGGTCAATGGGCCATCACGGCGATCCATCCGGACCCGACTCCTGTCCTCGGCGCTCCAGGGGCTGAATTCGTCGCACTGATTGCACAGGACGCTGCCGACAGCTGCTGCAGCCTTGCGGGTTTTGCCCTTGCGTGGAATGGCCATTTCCGTGAATTGCCCGCCGGCTGTTGGCCGGCTGGAACGGTGCTGGTCGTGCACCGGGCGGCGGACAGCGCTGAATTCGACTTCGGCACGGCGTTGAGCCTCCCCCTCGCTTCCTGGCCAGCCCTGGTGAACGGAGGAGGTATGGTGGTCCTGCAGAACGCGGAAGGGACGGTGGTGGACGCCATGACCTATTCCGAAGAGGCCCTGGGTGGCGGTGGCCGGCCCGTCATGCGAAGCGGCATCCGGGCGTGCGGAGGCCCCTTGAACCAACACCTGTGGTCGCCGGGAATGTCACCCTTCTTCAGCCCGGTGGAACAGGATGTGACCGCGCTCGGGTCCGTGGACGGGGCCATTGAATTGGCTGAGGCAAGGCGACCTGAACGCATTGTGGCAAGGGGCAGGGGCATGCTCGAATGGTACCTCGGGAGTTCCTTCGATCCCGTTTCCATGGAGTTGGCCAAGGCCTGGGTTGGTGGAGGACAGGTTGCATTGGCCTGGCCCTCGGATTCCGTGGCCAGGATGGAATGGGACTGGCGGATTTCCCCGTTGGAACCGACCGCATCCGATACAATGCCAGTGGTGATCGGACCGCTGAAAACCTGCGTGCCCGGAGCCCAACCCCGCATGTTCGCAGGCCACCACCCACGGCAAACGGCGGTCGGCGACATTCGTGCGGTCGGCGTGATGCCCGATCCGATTCCCGGAGACCCCTTCCAATCCGAGGAGTCTTTCACGCTCTTCAATGCGGGGGTCGAAACCGTCGATCTGGGGCCCTGGTCTTTTGGCGGAGCCCGGTTGCGCAGGAGCAAGCAGCTTTCCGCCGGAGGCACAGTGCAGTTGCACGCCTCGGAATTCGAGGATTGGCCTGGAATGAGCAATGCAGGAGGAGCGATGTTGGCATTCGGTCCGGAGGGGGCCCATCCCATGGCGTTGAATTGGGCCCCTTGTGACCACGACCTTCCTTCCCATGTTGGTTCAGGTCTGGGGTTGCGAAGGAGCGCGGCACCAGGATCCGATTGGCACACGGAGGGGCATCCTCAACCGGCAGAGGAGCCTGTTTCCATCGTGGGTTTTGGTTGTATTTCTGACTTGCTCCGGGAGCGTTGGGTGGGGCTGGACATCCATTTGAACCGTTATCCCGAGCACATTTCCGACCGGGTGTGGCGGGTTGCCGGCAGCCCTGATGAGGTCATGGAACTTGAATTGCAGGGGGAACCAAGGGCCATTCGATTGACATGGGAGGGGGCAGAAAACCAAATTGAAAGCCCGGAAGGGGTGCGCGTCCAATTGGAAGGAGACGCTTGGAATGCCGGCGCCATCGTTGCCCATTGTCCAGACCTCCTCCCTGCGTCGCTCACGCCGTGCTTGAGGATTGGGGAGTTGATGTGGGATGCCGAAACCGACGGAGCGGAATTCGCGGAGTTGATCAACTGCGGCATGGAGCCCATCGACCTTTCCGGATTGCAGGCCACCACCGAAACGGACCCGATGCCGGGAGACTGGAGGACTTGGGTGCCGGGCTCGGTCAGTCTTGTTCTGAATCCCGGCGAAGTCATGGCCTTTGGACCTTGCGCCAGGTGGGTCGGACAGGGATGGCCCGCTCAAGGGCCATCGAGGTGGTCTGTGGAACACTGGTCGGCATTGAACGATGCCGAAGGGCGCCTCTCCATCCGGCTTCCCTCCGTGGGACCGGAAGTGTTGGATGAGGTGCATTGGAACGGGGAATTGCAGGGACCATGGTGGTGGTCAAGGGACGGATGGGCTTGGGCGCGCTCGGGGTCGGGACCTGGGGATTGGAGTCCTGCTCGGGATCGAGGCTCCCCAGGCCGTCCTCAGGAGATGCTGGGACTGGGGGATTGTGCCGGAGGCGTTTGGTTCGAATCCTCCTGTGAAGGCGGGCTGCCCGGAATCGCATGGTCCTTTCCAGAGGCGGGGGGCATTTTGGTCATACGCCTGGTCGGATGGCCCTCGGGGGCATTGTTGACCCGCATTGTCTTGCAGGACTTGTTGACCCAAGGAAGTTGGGCTTGGAACGGCTTGCTGGGGCAAGGGCCCGTTCCCGAGACGGAGCAGGTCATTTGGGATGTGCAGTGGATGGGAGGTCAATGCGCTGGCCGCAACCGGTGGTCGCGGGCCCGGTGATCACATTTTGTCCAACCCGGTCTTGGTCTTCACCGGTTGTGCGAACTTCGGCATGTGTTCGAAGGAGCCTCCCGTTGGATGGAATGGTCCGCCCCAGAATGGTGGTGGGGCAGTTGGTGCCTGGTGGCGCTGTCCTTTGCCATTTTCCGTCAATGGAGCCCCCGGTATTTCATCCACCTTGGCTGGGCATGGACCGATTTCAGACTGTTGCTGCAATCCCGTGGGGACTTCACGGCACCATGGTATTCCGGATGGATGCAGAATTCCGTTGCGGGCGCCGCACTGGCACTGGCGCTGGCAGGGATGGCCGGCAGACGAAGCATGGAAGTGCCCGACCCCTGGACCGTGTTGAGACTGCTGATGCTGTGGTGGACCTTGATGCTGATGCGCTGGAGCGTAGCGCGGCTTTGGGAGGGGATTTCCGCGGGAGAAATCCCAGGAAGGGAGTGGGCATTGGGGCACCGCTATGTGCTGGAAGCCTCTGCATGGCTTCTCGCCCCATTGGGCCTGTGTTTGACTGTTTGGGGCCCGGAGGCATCTAAAATCGGCATGTGGGCATTCGCAGCGGTATGGGCAATCGGATGGGGGGTGCGGCACCGCAGGGCTTTTGTACGAATCCCTCGATTCCTACACCGACCGGTCGAAGGGTTTTTTTACCTTTGCGCCCTCGAATTCCTCCCGGTTGCGGTATTGTATCGTTTCTGGCAATGGTAGATTTCATGGGCAAGAAGGTCAAGACCATTCTGATTTCACAACCCAAGCCCGCCACGGAGAAATCGCCGTATTTCGACTTGGCGGACAAGCACAAGCTGAAAATCGATTTCCGGAGCTTCATCCATGTAGAGGGGGTGGAAGGCCAGACGTTCCGGCAGGACAGGGTCGATCTTTCGGAGCACAACTGCGTCATTTTCACTTCGAGAAATGCAGTGGATCACTACTTCCGGATGGCGAGTGAACTGAGGTATGAAGTGCCGGACAGCACGAAATATTTTTGCATCAGTGAGTCCACGGCGCACTACCTCCAGAAGTACATCGTCTACCGCAAGCGGAAAATCTTCCACGGTCAGTTGAGGTTTGCCGAGTTGATGGATGCCATCAAGAAGCACAAGAAGGAAAAGTTCCTCCTGCCCTGCGCGGACATCCTGAAGCCGAGCATACCGGGAGAACTGGACAATGCGGGCATCGACTACACCAAGGCCGTGATGTACAAGACCGTGTGCAGCGACCTGTCCGACCTCTCGGATGTGAAGTACGACATGCTGGTCTTCTTCTCTCCTTCGGGCATTGAGAGCCTGTACAAGAATTTCCCGGATTTCGAGCAGGGCGAGACCCGCATTGCGGTGTTCGGCCCCACAACACGCCAAGCGGCCGAGAATCGGTCATTGCGCATTGATGTGGCGGCACCCAACCCCAAGGCGCCATCCATGAGCATGGCCATCGAGAACCACATTCTCGCCAAGGACTGACTGCATCCGATTCCAGCACAAATGGTCCTGACCTCAAACAGGGCAGGGACCGCAGCCTGAAACGCCGGGTCGTGATGGACCGTGTGTTTGCCGTGGGCAACACGGCCAAGGCGTATCCGCTGATTGCCCGGTTCGTGGAGACCCCGCCCGAGGGCCCTGCGCCGACGAGGGTGGCGTTCACGGTCAGCAAACGCAGGTTTCGACGCGCTGTTGACCGCAACCGGATCAAGCGCCTCATGAGGGAGTCCTGGCGCCACCATCGGGCGGTATTCGAGTCGATGGTGCCCGATGGAAACCAATGCGCCGTCGTCCTCATCTTTGTGGGGAAGGACCTGCCTACCGGTGAAGCAATGGAACGCGGCATGGTCACGTTGTTGAACCGCATGGCCCAAGCCACATCCGCAGACTCACCATGAAGCACAACCGATTCCGAAGGCTGATCCTGTCGACCTTGTTGGTCATCACAACGGCGTGCATCAGCATTTATGCCGTGAGGCCATCCGGGACCTATTTCGAGGTGACCAAGCATCTTGAGATTCTGACTTCCGTGTTCAAAGGGGTCCACGAATTCTATGTGGAGGAACCCGAACCCGGAACGCTCATGAGTGTCGCGATTGACGCCATGCTGGATGAGCTGGACCCTTACACCATCTACTACCCTGAATCGCGGATTGAGGATCTGCGGTTCATGAATACGGGGGAGTATGGTGGCATCGGAGCCCTGGTGCAACCCATCGATGGCCGTACGACCGTCATCGAGGTTTATGAAGGCTACCCGGCGCAGGAGGCGGGCATGCGGCCGGGTGACATCCTGTTGTCCGTGGACGGCCGGGAGCTCGATGGAGACAATGCGGACGAGGATGTCGCAGAACTGCTGAAAGGAGAATCAGGAAGCCAGGTTGAGGTGCGGTTGGAACGTCCCTTCGGGGGCGGCATTCTGGATTTGACCGTGGATAGGGCCAAGGTGCGGGTGCCTGCCGTGACCTATTCCGGCATGCTCGACGACAGCACGGGCTACATCTATCTGTCCAAGTTCACGCGGGGATCGGCCGGTGAGGTGCGCAAGGCCCTGATGTCATTGAGGGATTCTGCGGGAATGAGGCAATTGGTCCTCGACCTTCGGGGCAATGGCGGAGGTCTGCTCAAGGAAAGCGTCAGCATCGTCAACCTCTTCGTGCCCAAAGGCACCGAGATCGTCTCCACGCGGGGAAAGAGCGACCAGTGGAACAAGTCCTACCTCGCCTTGGGCCGCCCTACAGCAGAGGACATGCCCCTGGTTGTGCTCATTGATGGCCAATCCGCCAGCGCCTCCGAGATCGTAAGTGGCACCCTGCAAGACCTGGACCGTGCCGTCATCGTGGGCATGGAGAGCTTTGGAAAGGGGCTGGTCCAACAGACGAAGGAGATGGCCTTCAACACCCAACTCAAGGTGACCGTTGCCAAATACTACACGGCGAGCGGTCGGTGCATCCAACGCCTGGATTACGGAGGCGAGCGCGACGCACAGGGCAAGGCGAAGGCCGTTTCCGACACCTTGTTGCGGACGTTCCGCACCTCAGGCGGACGGCCTGTTGTCGAGGGCCGGGGCATACAGCCCGACATCGAATTGGAGACCCCCTACATGTCGACCCTGCTGCAACGGCTCCTCGACGAATACGAGGTGTTCCACTATGCGACCAAAGTGGCAGCAGGCCTGGACAGCACCGATGTTCCCGATCCAGTTTCCTACACCATGACGGAGGAGGACTGGACAGGTTTCGTGCCTTTTCTGGAAGACGCGGATTTCGAATACACGACGGAGAGCATGAGGGCCTTGGACGACCTCCGCGAAGTGGTCAGGATGGAACAATACGATGGAGTCGCAGGCGCGGCATTGCAGCAACTGGGGGGCGCCATCGAGCCCAACCTTGACCGGGACCTCGGTCTGTTCGAGGAAGAGGTGCGCCAGACACTCGAAGAGGAAGTGGTCTTGCGCTTCCACCATGCCGCGGGAATGGTGGAGCGCAGCCTCACGCAGGACCCCACGGTCAGCCGTGCCCTTGCGGTCTTCGGTGAGGAGATGGCCGATGTCATCGGGTGGACAAAGCCCGCAAGTGGCGCGGAGGATCCGTCCCGCGAATGAAAATCCCGCGTCTACCCGACCTGCCCTGGGTCTGGGCGTGGAGTGCTGTTGTGCTGGCCTTTCCTTGGTCCAATGCCTTCATGAGTGTGGCCACGGGATTGCTGGGCCTGACGGCCCTGTTGAAGTTGTCCGCCACCGCAGGTCCCCGTTCAAAACCGGACGCCAGGGCCCTTGGATTGCGGACGGCAGGTCTCGGCCTGATGCTCTTGGTCGCCTGGTCGGGCATCTCGGCACTTTGGGGGGGCAGCGTGGCAGCCTGCCTTCATGACGTCAAGGTCAAGCTTCCACTGGCCGCAGGCGGTCTGGCGATGGCTGCGATGTCCAAGGACGGGCGGGGAATGGGGAGGACGGAATTGGAAGCCGTGTTGAAGCTTGCGGTTTTTTCGGCTGTCGTCGCCACGCTGGCCCTGGTGGCGAGGGACGTTGCAGACGGTGGGGCCTTGGGTGGGAGGCAGGCATCCCGTTTCATCTCACACATCCGTTTCGGACTCTGGTGGGCCATGTTGTTGCCCTGGGTGGCCAACGTCCTTTCCCGTCGTTGGACCCTGTATTGTCTGTTCGGCGCGTTGACGGCCTGGTCTTGGATTCAGGGGCTGACCGGGCTGCTCATGGGGCTTGTCTTGATTCCGTGGTGGTGGCCCGGCTTGATGACCAAACAGGAAGAACAGGACGGGGAATGGCATTGGCCGGAAGTGCGCTTGATCCGCAGGACGGGATTCTCGTTGGTCATGCTGTGTATGCCATTGCTGGTCCTCGTTGCATGGGCGCTGCCGACGTCCGTTCCGGATCCCGATGAATTGCCCGCAGAGACGCGCAATGGAATCCCATACGTCCACAAGTTGGACCGCAGCGTGACGGAAAATGGACACCACGTCTGGACCCACATCGCCTGGGGTGAAATGCAGGCCGGCTGGAGCCGCCGCAGCTACATCCCGATGCCGAATGTCCAAGGGGCCCTCATCCGTTTTCTGGCGTCCAAGGGCCTCCCCAAGGACCTGGACGGATTGGAGGCGTTGAGCAATGAGGAGGTCAGGGCGATTGAACGGGGCATCCCCTCGGTCGTCGAGTTGAATGGCAGCGGATGGCAGAAGCGGTGGAACCGGTTCAAATTCAACTGGGGAGAATGGTGGGACGGTCGGCGCTCTCCGGATGCGAGCATCCTGGCGAGGTCGGTTTACGCGCAGGTTGGATTTTCGGCCTGGCTGTCATTGCCTCCGGACCGATGGGTGGTCGGATGCGGCTCGGGAAGGGTGGCGGAGGTCATGGACCAGGCCTATGCCGATCGACTTCCGGACTGGCCTCAGGAAGGGAGAAAGAGACCCCATTTCCAATATGTGACGCTGCTGCTGGGGCTGGGTTTTGTCGGTGTGGGCCTTTTTCTCTGGATTCTCAAGGCCATGTGGGTCCATCCGCCGAGCCGTCCGGGAATTCTGCTCATCGCCTTGAGCTGCTTGGCCGAGGACACATTGGAGACCCAGGCCGGGGTCACGCTCACCTTCGTCGCCCTTGCCCTGGGGGCATTCATTGCTGTTCGGCGGAACTGAGCAGTTTGAGCAGGGCATCGAACACCTGTTCCACGGGGATGTCCAGCCGGCCGTCCCCTGTGCGTTGACCTGATGCGACTGTGCCGACATGGGGCCCGATGGGACCCCAGCGGGCGGCCCATTCCGGCGGCGTGGTGCCATACAGCCCGAGGCCAGGTCGCCCGAGTGCGGTCGCCGTGTGCAGGGGCCCCGTACTCGAGGCAATGACGGCCCTTGAGCGGGATTGAAGGGCAAGGAGCTGTTCGAGGTCGAGAAGGCCGAACCAATTGTGCATGCCAGCAGAAGAAGGCATGTGGGGGGCAAAGGCCTGCCCTTCACTCGCCGTACCCGTGAATCCAACCTCGAATCCGGCGAGCACAAGCCGTTCGGCCAAACCGGCAAACCGGGCCGGTGACCAGTTGTCTGCGCTGCCATGGGATCCGGGGTGCAGCAGAACGGGGGGTGAACCGCAGGCATCCAGCATGGACCGGACTGCCTCATCGGCTGAAGGGGCCGACAGGCACGGCTTTCGGAGGAGCTCCTGGTCCGCCTCGATTCCAAACGGCAGGAGCAATCGCAACCCGTGCCAGGATTCGTGGCCTCCTGAATCCCTGCGTCCGTCCCAATTCCTGTGGGTCAAGCGGCGCCAGGTATGCCATCGCCTCCCTGTCCCCGTTCTCACCGGAATGCCCGCCGCAGCGCATGCCTTGACCACAGGTTTGTCCGGGAATGCCATCACGACGGCATCGTAACGCCCCTGACCCACGAGGGATTTACCCGACCCGGAAGGGTCCTGCGCACAGCCTTCGTTCCATTCCAGGACGCGGTGCACATGGGGGACGGCCTTGGCAATGGGGGCGGCATAGGGCCTGACGAGCAGGTCGATCGTCGCATCGGGAAAACGGTGTTTCAAAGCGGTGACAATCGGGAGGCTCAGCACCAGGTCACCGAGGGCGTCCGTCCGGCACACCAGGATGTGCCGCGGTTCGGGAAGACCCCCCCGAACGCGCAAGCGGAGCCGGGCATGCTTGCGCCACGTGGCCCAGGCGCTGAGCCGGGCGATGTTCCATCCTGCCCGGCCATCCCGCCATCCTTGCCGCAGCACGTACGTCTTCAGCCATTGGGCCAGCACCTTGAGACAGACCACCAGGAGCGGAGTCGAGCGTCCTCGGGCATGCTGGTCTTCCGCCCAGACCTTGCCGAATTTCTCTATTTGATCGAGGTGGGATGCCCTGTTGGGGTAGCTGTGGTGCTCCACCAATCCGCCGAGGCGCACCGCTTCAACCGGGCTGTCGAAATGGGGCAACTCGTGGATGGCACCGCGCCACTCTGCGGCTCCGGCGGGCCAGAGCCGCACCTTCCGGTCCGGAAACCAACCACTGTGCCTGACCCATTGTCCGCAGTAATTCGTCATGCGGTTGACCTCCCCTACCCGCCAGGCACCGGAAGCGGTTCGCGGCCCCTGTGCGATGTGCGACCGAATGGCGGCCATGCATGCGGCATCGGGGGCTTCATCGGCATCCAGGCTCAGGATCCAGTCGCCTGTGGCCGCCGCATTCGCCTGGTTCTTCGTGGCGGACCACCCTTCCCAGGCGCAATCCACCACCCGGGCACCCGCGGATCGGGCGATGTGGGGAGTGCCGTCCGTACTGCCGGAGTCGAAGACCACGATTTCATCCGCCAGTTCCACCACGGATTGCAGCAACCGAGGCAAGTTGGCCGCTTCATTGCACGTAATGACCACAACGCTCAAGGTGGGCGAGCCTTGCAACTGCCGTTGCCGGTTGTCTGCTGTGGGGTCTTCCACCATGGAGGGGTCCTGTGTGGGCACTTTGGTGAGCACTTGTTGCGAGCTGTTGAAAACAATGACTCAGCCCGGGCCGGGGCGAAGGTAGTTTTGAGGTGCCATGCGCGTACTCATACTTGGATCCGGTGGTCGGGAGCATGCCATCGGGTTGAAAATATCAGGCAGTTCCCTGCTGGACGCTGTCTTCTTTGGCCCAGGCAATGCAGGAACGGCAGCGCTGGGGACCAACGTATCCCTCGACCCCATGGATTTCGGAGGCGTGGAGGAATTCGTCCTTGCCGAACGCATCGACATGGTCGTCGTGGGCCCCGAGGCACCCCTTGTCGAAGGCATTGCCGACCATTTTGCCGCACAGGACCGCCTCAAGGATGTTGCCGTGATCGGACCGGAAAAGGCCGGGGCAGCGCTGGAGGGCAGCAAGAAGTTTGCGAAGGAGTTCATGCACCGTCATCGGATTCCGACGGCTAAATATGGCACTTTCGGGAAGGGAGAGGTGCGCGATGCCTTGGCCTTCCTGAAGAAGATGAAGCCTCCTTATGTGGTCAAGGCCAGTGGATTGGCTTCCGGAAAAGGGGTCATCGTCACCAAGAGCCTGTCAGAGGCTGAGTCTGCCGTCAGGGAGATGATCAAGGGGAAGGCTTTTGACGGGGCTGGAAAGGAAGTGGTCATCGAGGAATTCCTCAAGGGCGTCGAAGTGTCCATGTTCGCGGTGACCGATGGACATGCGTGGCGTCTCCTGTCTCCCGCCATGGACTACAAGCGGATCGGAGATGGAAATACCGGCCCGAACACGGGCGGCATGGGGGCCATCAGCCCGGTGCCCCACGTGACGCCGGAGTTCATGGAGAAGGTCAAGAACCAAGTTGTGATTCCGACCATCCGGGGCCTCCAGCGGGATGGCATTCCATATTGCGGGTTCCTCTTTTTCGGCCTGATGAAGGTGCAGGGAGATCCCTATGTCATCGAGTACAACTGTCGATTGGGAGACCCCGAGACCCAGATTGTACTGCCCTTGCTCGAGACGGACCTGTTGCACATCATGGACGGTCTGGCCAACGGTCTGCTGTCCGAAATCGATGTGGCCTTGTCTCCGAAAGCCGCAGCCGCGGTCATCCTGGCGAGCGAAGGATATCCGGGCAGCTATGAGAAGGGCAGGCCGATTGAACTGCCTGCCATCAAATCAGGGGAGGGACAACAACTTGTCCACGCCGGGACTGCCGTGGAGGGCGGTCAGGTGGTCACCGCCGGTGGGCGGGTGCTCGCTTGTGTCGGCCTGGGCCCCGATGTGGAAAAGGCAGCCGAAAAAGCGTATGCCCTGGTGGACGCCGTCAGATTCGAGGGCAAATCACACCGCTCCGACATCGGGTCGGTGGAATGACGGGAGTGGGGGTAAACGGCTCAGACGATGCCGCCTTTCTGGCGGGCCTCCTCAGAGAATTTGCGCTGCTGGCGCAACCAGAGGGCAATGCCGGCGAGACCAAGTACGATGACCCCGACATTGAAGGGGTTGCTCAGTGGGACCAACACGGTCTCGAAGGTCCATTCAACGAACTTGCCGACGGGGGTGATGAGGTCCTGGAGATTCATGGATTCGCTTTGCTTGCGCGAAAATAGTCACCTTTCGGTATGCAACGCATTCTGAATTCGAATCAACCGGTCGCATGGGCAGTCGTTCCCATGACGGGATGCATTCTGTTCCTGATTTCAGGACTTCAGGGTACGGTGGGCATGGAGTCATGGCCTGGTCTCGTCGCTGTCGTGATTTCTGCCTGGTTGATGCATCGAATGCATGCCGAATCAGGCATGCGGACCCGCCCGGGAAGCCTGCCTTCCTGGGTTTGGGTGCTTGTCGCCACCCCCTTCATTGGATTGGTGCCCAATGCGGCCTGGTGGTCGATCCCCTGCTTTTTGATGGGCATGAAGGCCATGCTTCGACTCCGCGACTTGGAGATGGCGCCGGGGACATTCCTGGCGACTGGCGCATGGTGGAGCATGGGTGTGATCGTCTGTTCCGACATGTGGGCTTTTGCGCTCGCTTTGGTTTTGGCGATGTTCATCGCCCGTCGCCCGGCCAGTGAGGAGTGGGTGTCCGCATGGATGGGCATGGCCGCACCAGGTCTGGTTCTGCTTGCGGTGTATTGGCTCTGGTTCGGGCGATTGCCGGCAACCTGGTTGTTCGAGGGCCCCGGATTCAGGGGCCTACCGACCGGAGCGGCTTGGATTCTGCTGCCTTCGGGACTGGGATGGTTCGTGCGTCAGCGGTCGCTGTTGACGGCCACGGCACAACAGCGGTTCTCCCGGCAATGGACCCAGTGGGCGGGCCTGTTCGCATTGGTGCTCATCCTCGCCATTCAGGCACTGCAATGGAAGAGGGGCAGCGAGGCGTGGAGTCCGGTGATGACGGCCTTGCCGGGTGCACTGGCCTTTATGGCTGCGTGGAGCTGGCCATGGCTGATGCCGCCAGGATTCAAGTGGACCAAGGCCGCGCCCTATGCCTTCATGGTCTTCTCCCTGTTGATCCTCTTCCTGAGGAGCTGGCCCTGGATGTAACTTTTCCTTGCAAGGGGCCGTAAGGGGCCGCATGAAGTCCCTTGCTCTCTCCCTGATGATGTTCGCAGCGCTCACCACGTTCGCCCAACCGGCGAATGGTTCTTGGGCAGCTGGAGATCCCGTGGCGTCCGTTCAGTCGGGTGCATGGACGGATACAGCTTCTTGGGATTGCGCATGCATCCCGTCCACCTCCAACGACGTTGCCATCCAGACAGGGCACACGGTCCTGTTGGCCGAGGGCGACACCGCACGGACGGAAAGCCTGGCCATTGCGGATGGCGCTGCCCTGGACCTGCCCGATGGGGCCCGGATTGAAATTGCCTCTGCCTTCTCCTCGATCGGCCAGGTCAACGGACGCGGCATTGTAGCCTTGGTGGGTGAGGGCCCCCATGTCTGCGGCCCGGCATCCCTCGAGCACCTCGCCTGTGGCTCGGCCTCGGTCAGTTTTGCGGACACCGTATCCATCCGCAGCCAGCTGGACATCGAGTCCGCATCCGTCAACACCAACGGCCTGCTCATCCT
>CALLLH010000012.1 GCA_938082505.1 uncultured Flavobacteriales bacterium | reverse complement strand
GATGGCACCGGCACCATCGTCGACAACGACGCCGACAACGACGGCATCTGCAATGCCGATGAAATCCAGGGATGCACCGACGCTTCCGCCTGCAACTACGACGACGACCCCACCACCGACACCGACAACAGCCTCTGCACCTACGTCGACGGCGTCTGTGAGACCTGCTCGGGAGCCACCGATGGCACCGGCACCATCGTCGACAACGACGCCGACAACGACGGCATCTGTGACACCGACGAAATCCCAGGTTGTACCGACGAGAGCGCCTGCAACTTCAATGCGGCCGCCACGGACAGCGATGACTCCTGCGAATACAGCAGCTGTGCAGGTTGCACCGACGTCACGGCATGCAACTACGATCCAACCGCCAGCATCAATGATGGAAGCTGCGCCGAATTGGACGCTTGTGGCGAGTGTGACGGAGACGGCATTGCGGTTGGCGATTGCGATTGTGACGGCAATCAACTCGACGCTCTCGGCGTCTGCGGTGGCAGCTGTACCGCTGATGTCGACAATGACGGCATCTGTGACGATGTCGACGATTGCGTCGGCACACCGGACGAATGTGGTGTCTGCAACGGGCCCGGTCCAGACCCCGGCTTCGATTGCGACGGCAATCCCAACGGTGACTTCTGCAACGAGACTTGTCTTTCTCTGGACGTTGCGTTGGAGGACCAGGTCTTGGATTGCCCTGAAGACCTCGATCTGGTCGAATGCCAGGGCGACCTCACCGCCACCAACCTCTGCACGGGAGAACCTGTGGGGGTTGCGTGCGGAACGGCAGCGGAGCGGCTCACCAGCAACGTCTGCAATGCCACCACTGCGGAAGGCCTCGGTGAGGATGGTGCCATTGTCCTGTTTGGGGCGCAGAACTTCGGACTCGCTTCAACCTACTATGTCCCGACCGCAGCAGGGTTGACCTTGACGGAATATGAAAAAAGCAACACGGCCATCCTGCAGGGACAGGTCATGGGTGTGGCCGATTCCACCGAGAAGTGGGACGTCTACATTACCTATGAGAATGGCACTTCCGGGGCCAACTGGGGCGGCGGTTACAAGACCGCCATGGAATGCCTCGTCACGACGGACGTGACCGACTCGTGGACCATCTACACCATGAAGGGCGACCAGAGTTTCCTGACCGGTGTGGACGGATTGGAGGGAAGCCTCCTCTTCCTCAACCATGCTCCCAACAATGAGTACTTCGGATTCCAGGTGGGCGACATGGCCAATGACCGCAACTGTGACTACGGTGCGGGCGGCTGGTTCTCCTGGGAAGGAAACATCTTCGGCCAGCCTGCTGCTGGCGCGAATGGTGACGTGCTCGTCAACCTCGACTGCACGGTCAATACCGAAGAAGACTGCGACGATATCGTCACATTGACCTATTCCTTGGTGGATACGGCTTGCGCCACCACAGTGCACGTCACGCAGAGCTTCACTTTCCTCGACACCATTGCTCCGACCTTCGACAATGCACCCGAGGACATCACCATCGAGTGCAGCCTCGATCTGCCCCCGACCGACGGCATCACGGCAAGCGACAATTGCACGGGATATGGAGATCCCACCGTCACTTACAATGGTGAGGCTGAAACCGAGTTCACCGCCCCCGGATGCCGCGTGATCGAACGCAGCTGGGTGGCCAGCGACGCTTGCGGCAATACCACGCCCCACACCCAGGTCATCACCATCATCGATACGACACCTCCGGCCCTTACAGGTGGAGTAGACGGATTGGCGGAGTGCGACGGATTGGGCAATACGGACGAGCTGAACGCTTGGGTCGCCAACCACGGCGGCGCCGAGGCTACCGACCTCTGCGGCGGAGTCACCTGGACCCATGCCATGACCGGAATGTCCGGTGGATGCGGGGAAACGGGAACCGTGACTTATGAATTCACTGCGGAGGACGAATGCGGCAACACCAGCTCCATCTCCCTGGATTTCGTCATCGAGGACACCACGGCACCGAGCTTCACTGGCCCGCAGGACTACGACATCTCCTGTGACCTTTACGACGCCGAGACCATCTACGACGTCGACGCAGAGGATATCTGTGGCGGCGTGACCTTGACGATCGACTCCGTACAGATCGTCACGGGCACATGTCCGCACGTGGCCTACCGCACCTACCGGGCGGAGGACGATTGTGGCAATGTTTCCTTCTACGAGCAGGCCGTCAACCTCATCGACTCGGTGGCCCCCATCCTGTCCTTGACCGGTTGCCCGGCCGACACAACCCTGAATGTCGATGCCGATTGCAACGCGGACACGGGTACCGATGCCCTCGGCGCCCCCACCGCTACCGCCACGGACTCATGCGACGACGAGCCGACGGTGACCCTGACCCATTCGGATGAGATCACCTCCAATTGCACGGGCAACCAGACCATCACCCGCACGTGGACCGCTACGGCCACGGACGTGTGTGACAATGCCACATCGGCCACCTGTACGCAGGTGATCACCGTGCTGGATCTCGTGGCGCCCGTACTCAGCATCACCTGTCCGGATGATGCCCTCCTGTATGCGGATGCGGCATGCAATGCCGATACCAGTACGGATGCCCTTGGCACCCCTGCCATTGTGGCTGAGGATGCCTGTGGCGGCGCCGTGGAACTCAGCACGACCCACGAGGACACTGAGCCCACCAGCGATTGCATGGGCAGCTATACCTTCCAACGGACCTTCACGGTGACGGCAACGGATGAGTGTGGCAACAGCGCCAGCGCAACCTGCACGCAGTCCATTGCCGTGGAGGACGACACCGCACCGGAGATTGCGGTCGTGGACACCATTCAGGTCGCCTGCGACGCCTTCGATCCCGAAGCCCTCTATGACGTCAGCGCCAGCGACAACTGCAGCGATGTGGCCCTGGTCATCGACGCCCAGACCGCACTCGACGAGGGATGCGCCGGTTCCTACCTCCGCACCTACCGGGCCACCGACGATTGTGGCAACACATCCACCGCGGACCAATTGATCCAATTGACCGACGACGTCAATCCTGAGGTCTCCATCTCCTGCCCGGCAGGGGACACGCTGCAAGTGGACGCCGCCTGCTTCGCCGATACCGGCATCGAGGCCCTCGGCTCGGCCACCGCAACAGCTTCCGACAACTGTGACGACACCCCCGGTGTCGAGATCAGCCACAGCGATGACACTTCCTCACCCTGTGCCGGCAGTCTCATCATCGATCGGACCTGGACAGCCACCGCCACCGACCACTGCGGCAACACGGCCACGGCCACTTGCGTGCAGACCATCGTAGTAGAGGACAACGTCGCGCCTGAATTGTCCATCACCTGTCCGGATGACATCACCGTCGTGGCGGATGCGGACTGCGCAGCAGACACCGACCCGGTATCGCTCGGCATTCCCGCCATCACGGCTTCCGACAACTGCACGGGCATGCCTGCTGTGAGCATGTCTCACGCCGATGCCGACACGGTCGCCATCTGCGAAGGCAGCTTCTCATTCACCCGGACCTGGACCGCCACGGCCACCGACGATTGCGGCAATGTGACGTCCCAGTCCTGTGGCCAGGCCATCACGGTGGAAGACCAGTCCGCCCCGAGCATCACTGCGGAAGGCATCGTGACCATGTCCTGTGACGACTATGAAGAAGATGCCCTCTATGCCATCTCTGCCGAAGACAACTGCAGCGCCGTGTCCATCGTGGTCACCTCGAACAATATGTTCAGCGGTTCTTGTGCCGGCACCATTGCCCGCATCTACACCGCTACGGACGATTGCGGCAATGCCGCCACTTTCGAGCAGATCATCAACCTGACGGACGATACCGCGCCCGAAGTGTCCATCACATGCCCGGCCGGCGACACCCTCGCCGTCGATGCCGATTGCCTGGCCGACACCTCGGTCCTCGCCCTCGGTGAGGCCACGGCCACGGCCACGGACAATTGCGACGAGAACCCGACGATTGAGATCAGCCACGAGGACGCCCTGACCGAACTGTGCGCAGGCAGCCAGCTGCTGGAGCGGACCTGGACGGCCATTGCGACCGACCACTGCGGCAATGCCGATACCACGACCTGTGTGCAGACCGTCCTGATCGAGGACCTCACCCCGCCCTCCGTGGAAATCAGCTGCCCCGATGCGGCCACGGTGGAAGCCGATGCCCTGTGTGAGGCCTCCACCCTGCCCGAAATCACCGGTGAACCGACGTATGCGGCCTCCGACAATTGTGGTGGGCCCGTCAATGTGGAATTGTCCCACCTCGACCACGACACCATTCCCGGTTGCGGCAACACCTACTCGTTTACGCGGACCTGGACGGCCACGGCAACGGACGACTGCGGCAACACAGCCGAGGCATCCTGCGAACAGACCATCACGCTCATCGATGTGACAGCACCCGATTGGGGCAATGCCTTGCTGTACACCTATGCGGCTTGTCACGACCTGCTCGATCCGACCGATCCGACCCTCGTTCCCATCGAGGCCACAGACAACTGCTCGGACGTGACCTATACCATCGAGGCCAGCTTCCTGTCGGGCGGATGTCCCGGCACCTGGGAGCGCATCTGGACGGCCACGGACGCCTGTGGCAACAGCAGCTCCTTTGGTCAGTACGTGTCGCTCTATGACATCGTCGATCCCGAGATCACCTGTCCTGCGGATGCCGTCGTCCATCTGGACGCCGATTGTGCAGCAGACATCTCGACCGACCTGCTCGGTGACGCCACGGCCGATGACAATTGTTCCTCGACGGACCAGATCACGATCACCCACACCGATACGGAACCCGCCCTGGATTGCATCGGAGATGACGACACGCCCGAAGGCAGCCGCACCATCCTGCGCACCTTCACAGCGGAGGACTTCTGCGAGAACACCTCGGAGTGCACCCAGACCATCACCCTGCTCGATACGATTGCCCCGGTAGGCACTGTGACCGCCGATACCATCCCTTGCGCCGATTTCGACAGCACGGTGGAATACGGCACGGCCTCCGGAACGGACAACTGCGACAGCGATGTGGCCTACACCTGGGTTGAGGACGGTGTCGTGAGCACGGTCTGCGAAGGCAGCTTTAATGTCCAACGGACATACACCTTCGTGGACGACTGCGGCAACAGCACCTCGGTCATCCAGGTTGTCACCGTGGTCGACGAGACCGCACCGGTCGTCACCGGAGACTTCAACAAGCTGATCGCCTGTGATGCCTATGGAACAGACACCTCCGACCCGGACAACATCTACATCACTGCGACGGACGATTGCGGCACCGTGACCATCACGTTCGCCGACATGCCGTTCAGCGGTGGATGCGTACAGCCTTTCTCGACCCTGATGCGTGAATACACGGTCAGCGACGATTGCGGCAATACGACCTTGTTCACCCAGTTCATCGAATTGATCGATACGGTGGCTCCTGCCCTCAGCATCACCTGCCCGACGGAGATCGAGCTCTTCGCCGATGAGGCCTGCGCGGTGGATGCGGACACCAGTGCAACCGGCACCCCCGCCATTGCCGTTTCGGACAATTGCAGCGCGAACATCAACGTGGCGGTCAGCTTCGAAGACGGGCCGGCAGACACGCTGTGCGCCGGGTCATACAGCTTCACCCGGACGTTCACCGTCACGGCCGAAGACGATTGTGACAATGCCAGCACGGCCACCTGTTCTCAGCTGATCACGGTCTCCGACATCATCGCACCGGAGCTGTCCTGCGCGGGCGACCTGACGGTGGAATGCGACGGAGCCGGAAATGTGGAAGACATCGCAGCATGGTTGGCTACGGCCAGCGCATCGGACAACTGCGGAACGGCCGACGTGAGCAACGACTACAGTGCCCTCTCCGATGATTGCGGTGCCACGGGCGCCGCCACGGTCACCTTCACGGCGACTGACGGTTGCGGCAACACCACCTCCTGCAGTGCCACCATCACCATCGTGGACACCACCGCACCGGAATTGGAGGACGCGGCCGACCTGACAGTGCAATGTGACGGCAGCGGAAACGACGCCGATCTGCAAGCCTGGCTGGCCAGCCAAGGAGGAGCTTCTGCTTCCGACATCTGTTCGGGTGCCACGTGGTCCAACGATTTCGATGCGCTCTCCGATGACTGCGGTGCCACGGGATCCGCCACGGTGACATTCACGGCAACCGATGATTGCGGCAACAGCAGCTCGACGGCGGCGACATTCACCATCATCGACACCGTTGCCCCGGACTTCACCGGCTCGGAGTACACCTACCTGATCGCCTGCGACCTGTACGACACCACCTCCCTCTACGACATCGCCGTGGACGATGTGTGCGGTTTCGATACGGTCTATGTCAGCAGCATCCTCACCGTAAGCGGTGGATGCCCCTCCGGATACCTGCGCGAGTACACCGCCCTCGATGCGTGTGGCAACAGCAGCACCTTCCTGCAGGACGTCAACCTCATCGACTCGGTCGCCCCCGTCTTCACGGATGTACCGGCCGATTACACGGCGCTCTGCCATGAGGACCACCCCCTCGGGGACGCAGCCGCTTCGGACAATTGCGCCGAAACGGTGACGATCACGGTCACGGCCGACACCACCGCAGGCGATTGCCCGCAGGAGTATACGGTGACCCGGACCTTCACGGCCGAGGACGGTTGCGAGAACACGACGACGGCCACGCAGGTCATCCAGATCATCGACACCCTCGCTCCGACCTTCGTGGAATCACTCCCTGCCGACACCACGGTGGACTGCCATGCTGTTCCTGCAGCGGCCACGTTGACCGCGGAAGACCTGTGCGACATCGTCGAGGTCACGTTCTCGGAAGACACGACCGGCGGCGATTGCCCCGATGCGTATACGCTGACCCGCACTTGGAGCACCAGTGATGCCTGTGGCAACGCCACGAGCCACACGCAGGTGGTCACCGTGCAGGACACGATCGCTCCCAGCATCGATGCGGCCGCCATGGACCTCACTGTGGAGTGCGACGGCGCCGGCAACATCGCCGATTACCTCACCTGGCAGACCGGCCTCGCCGGCGCGGCAGCCAGCGACCTCTGCGGAGACGTCAGCTGGAGCCATACAGTGGATTCCACCTCGGATGACTGTGATGGTGCGGTAGGAAACAGCACCGTGACCTTCACGGCCACGGATGCCTGCGGCAACGCCTCCCAGACCACAGCCACCTTCACCATCGAGGACACGACGGCTCCGACCATCGAAGCCGACAGCCTCGTAGAAGTCATGTGCGCCGATTACAGCGACTCAACCCCCTATGGGTTCAGCGCTTCGGACATCTGCTCCGACATCGACGTGACCATTGCGGATACGGAAACAGAAGGGCCCTGTGCAGGAGCATACGAGCGCCTCTACACCGCTACCGACGCTTGCGGAAACAGTGCAACCGCCACACAGATCATTCACCTGTATGACAGCATTGCTCCCGTATTCACGTTCGTCCCGAACGACACCACCATCCAATGTGGTGGTGACTGGAGCATCGATGCCCTGGGCGGAGCACTCGCCGAAGACAACTGTTTCGGCTCCGTGACCATCACCTCTTCGGATGCGGTCGCGGACAGCACGGGAGCGGATTGTTATGTGGTCGACCGCACCTGGACCGCCACCGACATCTGTGGAAATGAGAAGAGTGTGGTGCAGACCATCACCATCTCCGACACCGAGGCTCCGGCACTCACCGTCGACTATCCTGCAGACTTGACCCTGGAAGCGGATGAAGATTGCACGGCAGCGACCGATCCGGCTGACGCTGGCTCCGCCACAGCGGGTGCCTCCGACAACTGCGACGCCGATGTCGACATCGCCATCAGCCACAGCGACAGCATCGCTGGAGACTGCGGTGGGGCTTACACCATCCTCCGCACGTGGAGTGTGACGGCGACCGACAACTGCGGAAACGCCACCTCGGAATCCGCCACACAGACCATTTCGGTCATCGATGTGACCGCACCGGTGCTCGACGCTTCAGGACCGGACGACCAGACCCTGCTGCAGACGGCCGATTGCGACGTCTACGTCGGCACGGATTCTCTGGGTACTGTTGAATTCACGGTCTCCGACGCCTGCGACATCAACGCCGCGGCCACCGTGAGCCATGTGGATGGCCCCGCACTGTTCACCTGCGAGGCAGACGACAATGCAGCGGAAGGGGACTACAGCTTCATCCGGACCTTTACGGTCATCGCTACTGACGCCTGCGGCAATGCGGACACCTTGACCTTCGATCAGAACATCACGGTGCTCGACCAGATTGCGCCGCAGTTCACGAACACCTGCGACCTCTCCAATGGAGAAGCCGTCAGCATCTGCTGCGAGGACTTCGAAGGCACGGTGAGCATTCCTGATTCCTGCGCCGTCTCCTTCCAGGACAACTGCGATTCGGAAGTTGCTTTGACCTTCACCGAGTCCTACTTGGGTGAGAACGCTCCGACCGATGAAGTCCTCACCTTCTGCTCGGCCAGCAATCCTGGCGCATTCGAGGACGGAGAGACCTGCAACGGCATGGAGCCTCACGCACTGCGTCTGTTCAACCTTCCCGGTGGTTCGGAACTCTACATCCCCACGGCCCCGGGAACGGTGGCCCTCAATGCCGATGGCACCTGGACCTTGAACCAGAGCCTGACCGCCCTTGACGGCACGGCTGGCGGATGGGACCTCGAAGTCACGTTTGGCGCTGCCATGGATTGGACGGACTGGGACAACCAGGACTTCCCGACCAGCTACAAGCGCGATTGCGGCGACCTCATCGACGACCACGAGAACTGGGATTACCGCGTGATGGAAAGCGGTCAGTTGACCGGTACGGGCGACTACACGGGATCCAATTTCTCCCTGATGCATGCTCCCGCCAACAACTATTACGCCTTCCAGATCGGTCAGGGCGCGAACAACATGAACAACGCATACGGCTACAGCGGATGGTTCAGCTACAGCGGCACATTCAACGGCAACCCTGTCATGGGTTCAGGTGACCTGTTCGGAGACCTCGACTGCTGTCTGCCTTGGTCCATTGATCGCAGTTACCTCATCGTCGACGACTGCGGCAATGCCTCCACCTTCGGCTACACGCTCGAGGTCAATGGTGGCGACTGCTTCGAGGCCGGTGATGATGCCGGATTGTCCGGAGGTCAGGATTCCGACCACACGCCGAGCATCCTCGGTGGTGCAGGCGACCTTACTACGGGCAAGGACCCGATTCGCGTGACCAACCTCCAGCCGAACCCCACAAACGACTGGAGCCAACTCGGATTCGAGGTGACGAACAACATGCGCGTGCACATCGACATGTTTACCATGGACGGTGTACTGGTCACGCAGCTCTATGATGGATTTGCCGCACCGGGCATCAATCATTCGCTCGACATCCCGGCCAACGACCTGCAGAGTGGCATGTACCAGATTCGACTTTCCAATAGCCAATATGTAACAGTCAAGAAACTCCTGGTGACCGAGTGAGGAAACTAGGGAGGAGAACCAAATCACCTTGACGCTGAGAATGCCACCTTCGGGTGGCATTTTCATTTTCTGAAGGTCGCGTGAGTCTTGTTTGAAAACTATGCGGACCAATTCGTGAGCGTAGCATCAGTTGTGGATGGAATTCATGAGTTTTCTACTTTCAATTACGACCGACACAATTGCCTATCACATGACCCTACGATTCCTTCCCTTGCTCGCCATCCTGCTCTGCATGACCTCTGTGTCCGCGCAGAATGACAATTACACCCTTGAAGCCGTTGTGGTGTCCGAGGACATCGGCGTCCTGATCGGTGCACTGGGAGTTACTGACCTGACGGGCTACAGCTGCACGCAGGTCTTCATGAACATGGTCAACGAAACGGACTTCATGTCTTCCGTTTCAGGCGACGCCACGAATCCCACCTTTATTGAATCCACGGCGTCTTTCTATCACGCCGTGCTGGGGGCAGCAACGCCGAACGGCATCAACAGCCTATTGTTTCCGGTCTATCCGGACCTGGCTTATGATTCTTGGATCACCATCGGCCTTTCCAGCGTGCCCAATGCCTCCATTGGAGAGGCCAATGTGAGTACGGTACAATCCAACTCGAACCCGTGGGTAACCAACTTCGATCCGGGCGGAGGCCTCCCAGGAGGCAATATCGTGATCGACGATGCCATAGGCGGCGCTTGGTATGCCCTCAACGGTGATGCCAATGGCATTGCAGGAGCGGATCTCAAGGTGCTCGTGGGGCAATTCACCACCACAGGGGAATTGAGCGGCCAGATGTATTGCCAGGTTTTCATCGAGGGCGATGGATCCAATGAATACAGGGAGACGCTGTATTTCGGGGCCATCACACCGGTCTTCGGCTGCATCGACGCCGGGGCCTGCAACTACGATGCCGACGCCACGGACGACGACGGGTCCTGCACCTACCCTGCGGCCGACAACCTCGACTGTGACGGCAACTGCCTCAACGACGCCGACGCCGACGGGGTCTGCGACGAAGATGAGGTGGCCGGATGCCAGGACGCCGAAGCCACCAATTTCAACGCTGATGCGACAGATGATGACGGCAGCTGCACCTACGGTTGCGTTCCGGAATGGGGCGACCCCATTACCCTGCCCTCGATCGCCACGGTATTGGCCCAGGTCACGGTGGATGGCGAGAATGTCTCGTTGGATGACCAGGTAGGCGCCTTCATCAACGGCGAACTCCGCGGAACGGGTGACATCATCGATTATGAGGGTGGAACATATGTGAACATGACCGTCTACCTCGTTGGAGGCGAGGAGACCATCATGTTCTCCCTTTTCAACACCGACGAATGTGCCACCTGCAGCATGGAGGGCGACTTGACCGTCATGGGCTTCGGCGAATATGGCTCTTTCGAGGCACCCTTGATGCTCGATGCGAACTGCAGCGCCACCGCGCTTGATGTCGCGGTCACAGAAGGTTGGAACTATGTCTCGACAAACCTCATCCCAGACAATTACGCCATCGAGAGCCTCTTCGAAGACGCCTTGGACGGGGCTCTGCTCAAGGTGCTGGGCGACGACGATTTCGCGTTGGGGCAGAGCTACACACCGGGCATCCCGAGTGTATTCAATTCGCTGCAAATGCACACGGATGCGGCCGGCTATGTCATCAAGGTAAACGCCGATGGTCTTTGGACCAGCGTAGGTTCTCCACTTGAGGCCGCAACCACGCCCTTGGACCTCAATGAAGGTTGGAACATCATCGGCTATGTGCCGCAATCGCCCATGTCGGTTGAAGAGGCCCTCGCCTCCTTGGACGGCTTGGTGGGCACCGTCATCGACGGCCAAAACGGAACCGTCTGGAATCCGGCCAACCCCAATGAATTCAACACCTTGCTCGACATGGAGCCCGGGCGTTCCTATTGGGTCCGCATGATCGAGGCCGGCACCCTGACCTACCCTGAGGGCCTTGAGGACGGCAGCGGCATGGTCCTGGCCGACATGCGGAACGGGGATGAAGCCGCGCAGACCGTGACGGGATGGGAAGTGATGAGGGCACCCGGGGCTGCCGCCTTGGCTGTCGAAATCAGGCTCGATGGGATGCCCGTCTCAGGCGAGGCTTATTTCGGTGCATTCGTTGAGGACGATTGCGTCGCTGCGCGTTCCGTCCTTCCCATGGGAGGCATGACCGCCACTCAGATGGCCGTCATGCTGGGAGGCCCATCGACCGTCACCTTCCAGCTCTGGTTGGACGGTCAGGTTTTCTCTTCCGAGGACATCATGGCTTTGGAAACCGGAGACGAGTGGGGCCAAGGGGGGGACGTCCTGCCCATCATCCGATTCAACTCGGAGGCCAACCATGTGGAATTGACCGAAGGGGTATCCGCCTTGTCCATCGCTCCGGTACCGGCCATGTCCGAAGCCTGGATGCACTTTGACCTGCACCACTCAGGCCAGGTGCGCATCAGCATTTTCGATGCCCGGGGAGCAGAAGTGGCCATCCTCCACGACGGCCAGATGGCCGCCGGCCCGCAGCGCATGTTGCTCAATGTGGAACAATGGGCGTCCGGGACCTACTTCGTGAAAGGCACCGCGGAGCACGGCGTATTCCGCGCGCCTTTCATCGTGCGCTGATAACGTACAACAGGCATGAAAAAGCCCGCTTCGGCGGGCTTTTTCATTGTCGACATGCCCCGCCAATCCGTCAGGGACACAAACCGCCGAACGCAGACAGCAGCGCGAGCACATCGGAAACACCGACCAAACCGTCCCCGTCCACATCCTCGGAGCACGTTGTGATTCCGATACACAGTTCAAGCGTCTCGTCCCAAACGGTTCCCGGGCCGCAAAACGCCCATCCTTCGAGCGGTGGGTCGACCACACCCGTGCATTCCCCACAGCTCCCGAAGCACACCACAGGCAAGACATTGGACGTTGTTCCGATGGTCGCCACGCGGTTGTTTCCACCGAATCCATCATCCTCTCCGCATTCCATCGGGACCGATTCCCCAAGGACCCAATCCGGCCCTGCCAGGAATTTGTAGGCCACTTCGGCACCGCCCAACAGATCAAGCTGCACGGACCAAACGCCACCACCAGAATCCACCATGGGCGTGCCCACGGCATTCCACCCCTGGAAACTGCCCGCGAGATACATGGCTTCAGGAGCGGGATCCAATTCGGACGCGTCCACCTGAAAGAGCACACCATAGGCACAGCTGCCGTCATCCACGGTAGCCCAGTCATCAAAATTGACCGCAGACGTATCCAAGCATCCAGGGAAATCGAGGTTGGTGATGCACGCCGCACACCCCCCGAAGCAAACAGGCCCTGCATCAGACCCATCCACCACCATCTGGCGGTTGTACCCGCCATAGCCATCCTCTCCGCCGCATCCCAACGGCACGGTTTCCGCGTTGTCCCAGGTGGTCCCATTGATGAATTTGTACTCCAGCAAGGCCCCGGCCTCGGCCACGATGGTGGTCTGCCAGACATGGTCCCCCACATCCTGTAGCGGGGTCCCTGCGGGATTCCATCCCTGGAACGATCCGGCCACATGCACCCCCCCGAGGTCAATACCGGGCCCCAACGACAAATCCGTGGCATCCAGCGCAATGACCACCTCGTATTGGCAGGCCCCATCCGCCCCGAAATTCAATGCCTGCTCGTCGCTGCACACCGCGGAAAGGGGCAAGGGGTCATCCGAAGGCACCACTTCGACAGAAGTATCGATCCACAAGTGCCACTGACCAGGGGCGAAATAGAAGCCCGATCCCAGGTCCGAGACCTCCATGGTGGTCCCCGTCATCGCATCCGTCCAAACTCCCGTGTGCGGAAATCCGGGCACCATGGTGATCCCGACCACATCAAAATTGCCGCAGAGCACCACATTCTGACCAGGCGAATACAAGTGCAGCCGTTTGCCCATACCGCCGAAATCAATGTTGTAATCATAGGTCCCGAACACGGACTGATTGCGCTTCAACGCGCACAGCCCCTTGATCTTTCGCGCCAGGCCCTGCCTCTCGGGAACGAGGGCAAGGTCCTGCCAAGGTTCGGGCTTCTCATCCAGCTTGCACCCATCGGCGAATGTCCCGTTCAGGCAATCGTAAATCGAAACGTCATAACCGAATTCACCCCACTGGTAAATCATTTTGGGTCCCGGCATGGAAAGCAGGAAGGCATGGGCCATGGCCAATCGATCCATTGCGGTTCCCAACGCCTTGGTGTCATACCCATTGTAGGCATTGCCGTAGAGCAGCAGATCATGGCCAATCCGCTGCTCATCATGACTCTCGATGTAACTCACGAGGTTGGGCCAACTCCACCCCCGAGACTGCCAGGAAGCCCAACTGAAATCCCCTCCGTAGCCGAGTGTGGCCTCAGCAAAACTCGAAGTGGACTTGCCCCAGAGCATGAAGCCTCCATTGGCCAAGGCCGTCTCCTCGTCATTGTCCCCGAGGTGTTCGAGGATCATGTAGGTTCCCGGATGCAGCGACCAGATGTGGTTGGCGTAATCAAAGAGGATGTCCACCCTTCCCTGGTCATAGGCATTCCAGGCGCCCACATCGCCGAGGGTGTAATTCTGTGTCAGTCCCTTGGAGAGGTCGATCCGGTAACCATCGATATGGAATTCATCCATCCAGAATTCCATGACACGTTTCCAGAAATCCCGGGTCCAAGGATCACCATGATCAAAGTCGAAGCCCAGGCCATAGGGATGAACCTGGTCTTCGTTGAACCATGGATTGCCCGCGGATGCACCTCCATCAGATTCCTGGTACAGCCTGACCAGGGGGTCGAGACCGAAACTGTGGTTGGGCACGATGTCGAGGATCACCGCGATGCCCCGGGCGTGGGCACCGTCGACGAGGCGGCGCAGGGCGTCCGCCGTTCCATAGGCCTTATCGACGGCCATGCGCGGCCCGGGATTGTATCCCCAGCTCGTATTGCCGTCGAATTCACTGACCGGCATGAGTTCGATTGCATTGATGCCCAACCATTGGAGGTAATCCAAACGCGCAGTCACCTCGGCGAAATCCCGGTCCTCATCCCAATCCCGCACGAGCAATTCATAGATGACGAGCCGATCCTGCGGCGGACGCTGGAAGCCGTCATCCGTCCAATCGAAAGTGGGTTCCACCGTCCGGAAGGCTCCGACAGGCCACGATGCATGTTGCCAAGGGTAAATCGGACGGGCCGGAAATGATCCTGGAGGGATGTAGCCGTCATTCCACGGGTCGAGAATCAAGGGCGCGAAAGGATCGGCCACCTCCACCGTGTCATCGACCAGGAAATGGTAGCGGTTCCAGGCGCCCGGATCGAGTCCTTCCACCTCCAACCACCAAGTATTCCCGTCGAGCGATCGGTTCATCAGGAATCCACTGTCCACTTGCCACCCGTTGAAATCCCCACGCAAATTCACGTGGTCCTTGGCGGGTGCCCTAAGCTGGAAATGGGCCCTATCCGGGGCGAGGACCGTGACCCCGTCCACCCTTCCTGCGGGCGGATCCTGCATCTCTCCCTGTCCCCAGAGAAGCGCAGGCAGCGGCAACAGCAACATGGCCAAGATCAAAAGACACATGAATTCAGCCCGCCGAGGGAATGGGGGCCGGAAAACATCCGAATTAGGTACCTCAAGCCTCATCAACCCTAAGATACGACCCCTATTTTCGCCAACGAAACGAAGCGACATGAAGTATGATCTCGTGGTGCTCGGCAGTGGACCGGGCGGGTACGTCACGGCCATCCGTGCCTCCCAACTCGGTCTGAAGACCGCCATCATTGAACGCGAAGCCCTGGGCGGCATCTGCCTGAACTGGGGGTGTATTCCCACCAAAGCCCTCTTGAAGAGCGCCAATGTGTTCGAATACATCCAGCACGCCGAAGATTATGGCATCAAAGTGGCCCAACCCAAAGTCGATTTCAGCGGCATGGTGAACCGGTCCCGCGGCGTGGCCGATGGCATGTCCAAGGGCGTCCAGTTCCTGATGAAGAAGAACAAGATCGACGTGATCATGGGCAACGGAAAACTCATGCCCGGACGCAAAGTGGAGGTCACAGCGGAGGACGGGAGCCAGCAGGTGGTTGAAGGCAACCAAATCATCATTGCGACCGGAGCCCGGAGCCGCACCCTGCCCAACCTGCCGCAGGATGGCAAGAAGATCATCGGATACCGCGAAGCCATGACGATGACCAAACAGCCCAAGAGACTGGTCGTGGTTGGGTCAGGCGCCATCGGTGTGGAGTTTGCCTATTTCTACAATGCCATCGGCACGGAAGTTACCATAGTGGAGTACTTGCCCAACATCGTGCCGTTGGAGGACCAGGAGGTGTCGAAACAACTTGCCCGCAGCTTCAAGAAAGCCGGCATCAACATCATGACTTCGAGTGAGGTGACCGGGGTCGACACTGCCGGATCGGGCGTGAAGGTGACCGTCAAGACCAAGAAGGGAGAAGAGGTGCTCGATGCAGATGTGGTGCTGAGTGCAGTTGGGGTCGTATCCAACCTCGAAGGCATTGGATTGGAGGAAGTCGGCATCGCCACCGACCGTGGGAAAGTCATTGTCGACGATTTCTATCGCACCAACATCCCGGGTTACTGTGCCATTGGCGATTGTGCGCCGGGACCTGCCCTCGCACATGTCGCAAGCGCAGAAGGCATCCTGTGCGTGGAGAAGATCGCTGGACACGACGTGGAGCCCATTGACTACGGCAACATTCCGGGCTGTACCTATTGTTTCCCGGAAGTCGCCAGTGTGGGCAAGACAGAGCAAGCCTGCAAGGACGAGGGCATAGAAATCAAAGTGGGAACATTCCCGTTCAGTGCTTCCGGTAAGGCCAGCGCGGCAGGCCACAAGGATGGATTCGTCAAGCTCATCTTCGATGCCAAATACGGAGAGCTTCTCGGGGGCCACATGATCGGTGCGAATGTGACCGAGATGATCGCCGAAATCGTGGCCATCCGCAAACTGGAGACGACAGGACACGAAATCATCAAGACCATCCATCCGCACCCGACGCTCAGTGAAGCCGTCATGGAGGCTGCGGCTGCAGCCTACGGGGAAGTCATCCACCTCTGAGCCCCCCTTCAACAATGAAAAAGGCGCCTGATGGCGCCTTTTTCATGTTCGATCGACACACTCAATAAGCCCCCGACTTGATGGGCTTCAACCGAATCTCATCTCCGGAAAATTCATCCCGCCTCTTCACTGACCTGGTCGCTCCACGCGACCGGTGTTGGTTTCGTTGGCGCGCCTTGCGCTCACTGTATTCCGCGATGCGGTCCATATGAACCATATAACGCACTGCACTGCCGAAGAAAGCCAAGCCCGTCATGAAAAGCACAAATCCCAACGAACCTTCCAACCACCAGATTTCAGCCACTTCCTCAGAAAACCTTCTGTAGGAGGCGTCAAAAATCAAAGAGATGCCGGTGCCCAACGCCAACGCGCCGGTTGTTGCATGACTAAACCACCTCTTCCTCGCAGTTTGCAAGTCCATTGATTTGCTCTATTTGCGTGATAATTATCACGTTTCCGGCAATTTATGAATCAAACTTCGTTTCCGAAGTAAGATGAATCTGACACTTTTCAGCATGCCTTGTGAATTCACGGGAAAAATCGCCTCGCCTCCACGATGGCCCCTGAACGCCTCAACACAACCACCCCCGGAAAACGGGTCGTGAAACAGCCTCCCACAACCGCACCCCCATCCACAAGACGACCCGTCAAATCGAACTGCTGCCAGATTTCTGCCCGTCCCCCTACGCGATGGTGCCACCGACCTTCTCCCATCGGCACGCTGGACCATGGAATCGGCACCATCACTGAACCCATGGAGGACAGAGCGGAAGCATCGAACTCCGGAATCAGCACACTGTGGACATCCTCCATGAAGTCATCCGAGGCTACACCTTCGGAAAACACCTGGAGATTCAATACTCCACTGATCACGCCATCCGTTGTGAACTGACCGATGAGCACCCTCAGGTCTTCTCCCGCAGTTCCATTTGAACTCCCCAATGTGACGAACCAGGCTCCATCCACGTCCATGGCGACGTTGCCACCGGCTTCGAATTCATCCACCCAAACACTGGTCTGTGGTGGAAACAAACCAACCGGTATTTCCCCGGCAGCGCCATTCGGTGCCACATCAATCCCGATGGTCACCCAGGAATCCCATTCCAGATCCGGAAGAGGTCCAAAAAGCAAGGGATTGTTGTTGTTGGGGGTCGCCCATCCATCCGGATGCTGATAAAACGACGTCGTGGTCTCGATGAATCCTTCCATCCCATCCCATCCCGAAACTGAAGTCAGGTAATCGGAAGGGTTGACAAGCTTGGCATGGAGGCGGACCGTTGCCATCCCGGGAATGCTGTCCACCGCCACGACCTCCCATTCAAAGGTGTAGGGCCCGGAAGACTGCTGGGCGACGGCCATCGGACGGATAAGCCCGAGCAACAGGCCCAGCAAGAAGAATCGAAAAGCCCTCATTCTGCTTCGGGTGCCACCAATACCAATCCATCCATTCGGACCTCCTCGAAGAGGCCATCGTAACCGGTGACGCGGCCCTTCAGTCGCAACAGTTCGCCCTCTTCAAGCTGACGATGGGACAGCGATGAATCCCAGGAAGCCACCACCCCACCTTTCAAGGTGACCCGTTCCCCATCATCTGAGGCGACAACGGCATACAATTCCACCACGGCATTCAAGTAATGGCCTGCAATCGAATCCTCCTTGGAGAGGATCGCCACCAACTCCTCCGGCACCAACTTGAAACGGGCATTTTCTCCGGCTATGTCCCTGTGGGGCCGATCCATAATCAGCCACCCTATTCCTGCCATGATGGCCAAGACCACCGGAAGCAAGACACGCCACACATTTCGATTCAGCATGCCCGAATCTATTCCAAAATAAGACGACCCGAAACGCGTTCGTTCCGGGCCGTCAAACCAAAACCTGTCTTGTCATGCGCTTTCGCGCAGTGCCAATGATCATTGCCTGAAAGGTCACATTCCGATGCTGCTCTGAGAATGACCAACATCAACAGCAAAAGTGACTTTTGTCATTTGGGGAATCACTCGGGGCCTAAAGCACCCGTTCAGTGGTCAGAGACCCAAGCCAACGGTGAGCCCGAACCTCCAGCCCGGTCCGCTGTCACTCTGGAGATACTGACTCCAGCGGGAATTCGGAAATACCCGTTCCTCGATGGCATCCTCTGCACTCTCCTGCTCGTTGTCGGTCAACGGACCTTGATGGGACCACTTCCGGGAGTAGCTCCTGAACATCGGCCCGGTGTACACCTCAAGGCTGATGCCATTGTCGGAATACCATTGGTAGCCGACCATGACACCGCCACCCCAGTGGAATTGGGAGAAGTTACCGTCCAATTCCTGCTGGAACTGACCCTCGGGAATGCCACTGAAGTCATCAATGTCCTCGTCCAATTCGAGGTTCCACTGCTCGAAGCGCCCTTGAATGCTCACGAAAATGCCCTCAGGCATACCCCCATAGACCCAGGCATATCGCCGGATCTCAGGAGAAAAACGCCAGCCCCCGTGGTTGATCTCGACGTCATTCCAGGCCTCCATGCCTGTGAAATTGTTGTAGCTATACCGCCTGAAATCCTCCTCTGCCGCAATGCCCGCGAAAGCCAACTGAAAGGAAGTAGAACCGTTCAGCACATGCTCATATGCCAATTCATACCGGGCGAAATACCAATCGCTCAGATTGAGCTTCATCAAGTTGCGCGTGTCGATTTCGCCATCCTCGGTCTGGGCAAGGCCCACAAAGGACAAAACAGAGAACAAAAAAACCGGGAAAATGCGCTTCATGGACATGATTCGATGGTGTACGTTATCTCAAGGATACGCCATTGGCCCGATTCCTTCACCAATTGGATGGCATCATATCCGCAATGGCTGAGCTTGTCACCGACATGGAAATCATAGAATGTCCAGACGTCAGCAAATCTCCCTGAGTGGTGAACTTCGGGGTGCTCCATCCGCTCGATGAGCGGCTCACCGGGCTCAGACACCGAGGAAATCCAGTCGGCTCCCGAGGTCGTCGCCATCTTCAGTGTATCCCCACGCGCATCGATCCGGGTCAGGACCGCATTCTCGTGCAGCACGACCTGCAGCCGGAAAGGCTCACGGGCCTCCAAGGCCTGGAACAGGTCATGGACCACCCCCAGGATGGCTTCCTTTTCCGCATCCGTCCCTGGAACGTCCCCTTCACCATTGGGTGCACTGCATCCAGCCAAGAGCAAGGGAAGGAAAATGAGGAAAGCCTGTACCCTCATCGCATCCAGACCTTATGTGTGGATGTACCCCCTGCTGCCTCAACACCATGCACCACGACGAGGCCGCGGTGCCCAAGGTCAAGCGCGTGAAGTCCTGGGGAAAGGTTGGTTTCCAGCAGCACACGACCATCCAAAGTCAACACCGTAGTCCGGGTGTAATCTGCATTCTCAATCTGCAAAAGGCCGCCGCCGAGCGGCAGGACCGCCATGGATTCCACCTCATTCATGGCTTCAACCCCGGAAACCAATTCATCAAAAGTGAATTGCCCCCCCACGAAAGCATCACCGGAAGAAACCCCATTGCCGTTGGCAGCAATCGCCGCCACATAAACATCAACCGTCCCACTGCCGGATTCCGGCGCCGTCCATTCGACCTCGAACATGCCCGAGTCACACAGGTCATTCTGCTCGAAAATGTGCCTTCCGTCCACCTCATCCAACCAGATGCAATCGTTGGCATCCTGGTCCGCAAAACTTCCGGCATTCGATCCGTTGGGAAACACCACGGTCCCGTGCACGCCGAAGCCCGCAGGTGAACCAGTTCCCGATACATTGACCATCAGGCTGTGCGTGGCGCCTGGGATGTATTGCCCCTCGAGCGCAATGTCACCCTCCGCAACGAGGAACACGTTGACCTCGGGTGCGAATGCGCCGCCGGCATGGCACTGTTGGCAGGTATTGTCACTGCCCGGGGCGCCCGTGCGGTCCTTGTTCTGTTGATGGGCCACCCCATTCGAGTTGGCGAGCAGAGCCACCGCTGACACGGTCAACAGGGCAAGGGATAGAATCGAGGAAGTCTTCATATTCTTGAATTCAGTACGTATTAAACAAAACACAGCAAAAGAGGTTGCTCACTGCTGAACAACGGGATGCCCCTCCCGACACATCAAGCGGAGCCGGGCCTTCAACGTTGGATCATCAACTGTCCGGCATGCTCCACGCCTTCCGGAAGCTGCAGGACGAAATAGTGCGTGCCGTCCGCAGCGCCATCCCCATCCCATTCATTGGCATAGCCATCTGCCTCGTAGACCACGGCCCCATTCCGGTTGTATACGGAGAGGCGGTTGTCGGGATATAGCTCGATGTACTTGAAAATCAAACGGTCATTCTTGCCATCGCCGTTCGGCGTGAAGATGTTGACCAATTCGACGGCACAGCCGAGGATTTCCAGCACATGGGTGTCCGTATCGCCGCACAGCCCCTCCAGCACATGGGTTACGGTCACGGTGCCCACGCCAGCCGTCTCGAGGTTGAGCATGCCCGTCTCAGGATGGATGCCCTGGTCCCCAGAAGGCCCTTGGACACTCCAGACCCCACCGGCCCAGATGGAACCGAGCTGCCATTCCTCCACCCCGATGCACAATTCGTCATTGGGCACATCCACCAGGATGGCGGCATCCCTTTGAGGAACAACCGTGATCTGGACGGCATCCACATCGGAGCACACATCCGAAATGGTATGGGTAATCGTATAGTTCCCCGCACCAATGCCGGGATCGAAACTGCCCGCTGCCGTAATGCAGGATCCACAGGAGGCCGTCCATGTGCCTCCGCCATCTGCTGCCGTCAAAATCTCGATGCCGGCTGATTCGCAGAGGTCGGGGATGTCATCGATGGTCGCGTCCACTGCAGGAGCCACCAGCACTTCAATCGACGCGCCAACACTGCATCCCAGTGGATCATCGTAGTAAAGGCTGACCGTGTGGGTTCCCTCCCCGGCATCACCGGGATCGAAGAAACCATTGCCATTGATACAGCCACCGCAATCCGCCTCCCAGACGAGGTTGGGCACATTGCTCCAAGCCGCCTCAGCTTCGAGGTCCACGTCCGAATTGATCGTCCCCCCCGAGTTGTTCACACAGAATGGGTCCTCATCCTGCAGGGAGACGATAAGGATGGGCAACACCTCGGTGGAGAAGGAGGCGGAATTGGTGCAGGACCCGTTGACCACGGAATAACTGAGCACGTTGATGCCCAATGGGGCCCCTGCCGGATTGAAATTCGACCCGTTCAATCCCGAACCGGACGACGTCCATGTTCCTCCCGGAACATCCGCCTCCAAGTCAAGGGGAGCCGCATCGACACAAAGGGCATTCGGGACATTCGCCGAACCGATGGGCAGGCTTTCATCGACGGTGACCGTGGCTGAACTCTCGACCCCGCAGCCGGCACCCGGGAGGAAACTGACCACATAGGAGCCGGGCCCGGGGGGATTGAAGGAGCCGGAGGCCTGCACGCATCCTCCACAATCCGCAGTCCAAGTCCCCGCCAGGCCGTCATCATCGAGCTGGATTGAACCGATGGACTCGCAGTAATTGACATCCTCGAGCACGGCTGAAACCTCCTCACCCACATTGACCGCCACTGTACCCGTCGCCGTGCACAGCGTTCCGAATGTGTAGGCCGCCGTATATGCTCCCGAGCCCGTTGCAGGGTCGAAAACACCATCCGGTGTAACACACCCTCCGCAATCCGCAGTCCACTCGCCGCCAGCCGGCGTCGCCACCAATTGAACAGGGTCAGCAAAAGGACAAAGCCCTCCGACACTGCCCGTATTCACATTGGGCGTCAAGCCCACCTGAACCTCCTGCACCTCGGTGACATCCCCACAATCTCCTGAAATCGTGTAAGCCACCTCCAGCATGCCCGGAGGCGCCTGGCTTGGATCAATTGAACCCGTCGGGTCAAGACAGCCCAGACAACTCGCCGACCAGGTGCCCCCTGCGGATTCCGGAGACAATTCGATGGCATCATCTCCACTGCACAGCACATCGGTCGGATTTCCATCCATGTCGAGTATCGCGAAATCCGCATTCTGCGATTCAAAGGTGAATTCCACCATGATGGTATCCGCAGCCATGAACTGCGAGGTGTCCGGCTCCTCCGGCTCCAGGTTGCACAGATAGAAAAGGGTGACCGTCCCATCGAAGTTGACCCCTCCCGAAGAACCTGACCATCCGTTCTGGATGGTCATCGTCCACGTCCCGTCACCCTCCAGGAAATTGGTCGGGATGGCGAAACAACTCTCGTAGAACCCTCCTGCTGTGGTGTTCCAATTGAAGGGCCAATCACCGAGGTTCGTCCCGGACAGGTTGATGTTGAATCCCTGGATGTAGCCACAGGTTCCGGAAGGATCACAGATCTGCAATCCCATGTCCCCAGGCCAGCTTCCCCCGGCCGATGTCCAGTTGTTGGTCACGGCGAAGCCGAGCAATTCGCCGTCAAACGGGAAGTTGATGGCCCCCGTCTGGGCAGCGCCCAAATTGAAGTTGTAGACGATGGAGGTATCGCAGGCCTCATCCGGGATGGCATCGCAATCGCCCGGCGCCGGCGGAGGAGCGATGATCTCGGGGAAATTTGCTCCGATGACCAGTTCTGTCGTCGCATCGATGCAGAGGGAAATGCTGTCCCCCGTCCCCACGACATCGCCCCCGACGAGATACACCACGTCAGTCTGTGTGGCCCCGTTCGGAGTGAAACTGAACGCCTCATCCGCAATGCCGAATTCGCCCGTATCATACTGCGCAGGCCCATAGGCACCCTCCCCTGCACCACCCTGTATGCCCACAACAGCAGTAATGCCGAGACAGGTCTGAAACTGACCGATGTGCATTTCCACCTTGTTGGAAGTCTCGTACAGGACCACCTGACTCACGAGTTCATTGTCACCACACCCCGTCTGGGGCAAATTCTCCCAACTGATGATGAACCGCCGACAGGGAAACTCACCCTGTACCGCCGTCCGGATCTCCCCGTTGCTGTTGCTGATATAGGCATACGGAGCCATGACGGAATTGGGGGGCAACACCGCCGATCCAAGCGGCTGGTTCGGGTAATTGAAGGTGCCGGTCAGCCCTGTGTTGAAAGTAAAGAAGCCTTTCCTGCTGACTTTGATGCTGAAGAAGTCCGAATCAAAAAAGCTGAAACCGAATGGCAATCCGATGTTGGGTGTGTATCCATTGGATGTGACGCTCTGAACATCACCCGTACCCAAAGCAAGGGGCGGCGCATAGGCAATGGAATCCAAATCGTACCCCGTCGTCTCGGCAGACCGCTCAAAGTCAGGAACGACCCAGACACAGGAATCCTGGCACCCCGCAGAGAGGCTGTCAGGCCCGGTCAGGAATCCACAATCCGATTGAGCGAACAGCCCTTGAAAAACGATGAGAAAAGAACCGACCATCAATACCAGGCCGGCCTTTGTAGGCACTTGAAAAAAGCGGAAGCGCATGCCGAAAATTAGGGCATAGACGCCTTTGTTCTCAATGGCATCAATCGCAGCTATCTCCGTAGCCCGCCAATATCTCTAGAATATCATTCACCCCCACGGTGCCATCGCCGTCGATGTCCGCGACGAGGTCGGACCCGGATGAACCGAAATCGGACAAGACCTCAAGCAAATCAGTAGATCCCACGAGTCCGTCGCCATCGAAGTCAAGGGGACAAGATGCAGGAATGTCAAGCCCGGCGAAATATTCGGAGACCTTGGTCATGGTCAAGCCCGCAATCTCAATGCCCAAAAGTCGGCCCGGAAAATCATCGGCCGGCGGGTGAATTCCACCCCAAATCCTGGAAAGGCTGCATTGATCGGACGCGTCTTGGTACGTGGCCCATTGCAGACTAAACGATTGGCTGGGGCCATCCTCAAACACAAGAAATTGGTTTTCGATCACAGAGAATTCCCCCATGCCCCCGGGAAAGAATGGGGTCCCTGTTATGGACGTCAGGATTTCTGCCGCTGCCCGCGAGAACGTACTGTGACCACTGACATAGCCTGCAAAGGGTGGGGTGACGAAACTGGGGCGTTGGTAGGGCCACCAATTCTCAGCGAGAATCCAACCCACTTCAGCCTCATCCCAGATGGGAGAAAGTATGGCGTCCGGTCCTTGCCATGCGAGCACTTTGATCTTCCCTTCGTTTCCGCCTGCCGCCAGCGGATCACCGGCCGCGACCAACTCGATTCGGCCGGGCACCAAGGGCAGTCCATTGGGGTGATAAGAAGCCCCAGTGGAATCGCTGCGCTGGCCCAGGGAAGCCATGTAGCGAATGGCGGAAACAGGCCGGATGTAGTCGTACAGCCCCTTGTGAGACCAGGCCGCGATGGCCGCATCATGCATGGCTCCTCCCAATGTCAGATAGGCCCTGAGCGTATAGCGGAGTGGATCCAATGGAGGGCCCTCTCCCATCCAGGCCGTGGTGAAATCCGGATGTTCCATGACACCATTCAGGAGCACGAACCAATGTCCCGGTGGGGTTTCACTTTCGGGACCATCGGCCCAGAATTCGGCGAGCACCCGGGAATAATCTCCACGAGGCACGACGTTCGCAGCGTACGGGGCCTCCGTAACCGGGTTCAAAGCGTGACCCGGACTGGGAGTTCCACCTTCAAGCCAATCGTAGAAGGTATCCATCTGTGCGAACCCATCAGGGCCGGTAGTTCCCAGGTTTCCTTGGCTGCCGGGGCTGATGTCCATCATGACCCCATCTGCCGGATGCAAGTGGGCACTCCACAAGGCCACCATCGTGAACCCCCAAGCGTAAGGATCGGCGATGCCTCCGATGTCCTCACCCTCTCCGAAATACGGTGGAGCTCCACAATCCAGAAAAAGTGACCAGTCCACACCATTCCGCTGGAAGGTCGTCTCCACAGAATCCGCCAATGCAAAAGGCAGCACATTGCCCCATTCGGCCCCTTGAAAATCGGGCGTTTCACTGAGCACATTGCCCGATTGGTCCACGAAAACAGGAATTGCAAGGGGTTGCCATGCATTCGGGTCTATCAGGTTGGGATTTCCAGGCGCTGCCAAATCCAAATCGGGGTTGATCGGCTCATAGTTCACATTGGCAAAATCGAGGTGCTCATTGGATCCATCCTGCAAACCAAATTGGATGAGCTGTGCGCCCAAATAATTCCCCAAGGCAGCAGGCCCTTCCGCAATGTCCTCCGATAAGTACAGGATGTCATGGCCCAATTCGGCCATCAGGGCATCGAATGCCGCCAAGGATTCAGCAGCACCGGGACTGTTCAAGAAACGGTGCGTGAGCAACCGGTACACGGCATGACTCAAGGCCGTCTCTGCAGCCTGCCTCCTGAGAATGGGGTCTTCCGGGATGTCCAACACGGCCGTATCAAGGGGGCACTCGAATCCCCGCCACGTAGTGCCCAGGAATACCGGCAAGTCTTGACCATCGTACACCGCAAAGGCATCGTACATCGCCATGGAGGAGTGGAAAAGGTTGCGGGCGTGTACTGTAGGCCGCGCAAAGTCGCCCCTGATCGCCTCCAACAACACCTCGTTCCACTGTCGGGCCACCGTTTCCTCCACGGCGGCTTGCCTCGCCTGCACAGAACTGCCGTACACAGTTGGACTGAAATTGTTGGGCTGGGCATTCAAGCCGAAAATCGGCACCATGGCACAACAGGCCCAGAGAGAAGCAATAACGGTCCGATACATGGATTACTTAAGATAACAACCACCATGTCTCCTGCATGTTTTCTGTCGACACGAACCAGAGGATGGATTTGTATTTGACGGCCACAAGACCGTCCAGCGCAGCATCAATCGCCTTCCCCAAGCTCGTCGAGCACTTTTTGCACCTCCCCTTCCGCCGTTCTCAGCCGTTCTCCGCAGAAAGCGATGAGGTCTGCCGCGCGCTTGACCTTCTCCGCGAGAGCATCAACGCCAATCTCATCCTGTTGCAATGCGTCCAGGATGGACTTCAACTCGGTAAATGCGGCATCATAGCCCGCAGGTTTTTCCTGATTGCTCATTTCAAGTGTCTGTTTCATTCGTTTGCAATGCATCCACTGTGGACTGCACCTCTCCATCCGCCAACTGGGTCACGATCACATCCCCGGGCCTCAAGTCAGCAGCGCGCCGGACCGCCTGTCCTTGCTTCCTTGTAATGGAAAACCCCCGCTTGAGGGTAGGCTCGGGCCCAAGCAAGGCCAGCGTACCCTTCAGATTGCCCATCCGCTCCTCCTGCTGTCGCAATTGACGCTGAGCCTCCCGGCTCAACTGCCGTTGGAGCTCCTCCAGGGCAGTACGTCGGGTCAACTGAATACCCGTGGCCGCCGCATTCACTGCAGTCCGGATGCGGCCCATGAGGTTCTGCTGCTCAGAGAGCAGGGTCCTCGTCCGGCGCACCACGGCATTCGCTCCCGTAAAAAGCAATCCCCGCTGACCTCGAACCATGGCCAAGGGCCTTTCCCGAATGAAAGTAGAGGATTGGGCAATGAAACCGCGATTCTCGGAAAGTTGGGATTTGGCCTCGGCGGCGATCGCCCGTCCTTCCCGACCTACGGCTCCTTCAAACTCCGACATGCGCTCGATGACGAAATCAGCTACGGCCGTCGGCGTCTTGCAGGCAGTGTGGGCCACCACATCCACGAGGGTCTGGTCCGTTTCGTGTCCGACCCCGACGAGGACCGGAATGTCCATGGCCGCAATGGTGCGGCACAGGGTCAGGTCATTGAATACGTCCAGGTCCAATTTGGCCCCGCCCCCGCGCAAAACCACCACGGCATCGACCGCCGTGCGCAGTGCCACACGCCCAGCCCTGTGCAGGGCCGACACCAAGGCCCCTGGTGCCTGTGCTCCTTGTACCGGCACATCGACGACGCCGATGTCCATGCCATAGCCCCAAACATTGCTTTTCAGGTGGGCCAGGAAATCCGTAAAGCCCGCAGTGCCTTTCGACCCGATCAGTATCAACCGCTGTGGAACAATTGCCAGTTCGAGCCGGCCGTTCCTGCCTATGGCGCCTTCTTTACTCAATGCCTCGAGGGTCGCCTTCCGCCTTCGCTCCATCTCGCCCAACAGGATGTCCAGGTCGATGTGCTGGATGTTCAAAGAGAATCCCCATACCGCGTGGAAAGCCATATGGGCACTGAACACGATTTCCCTGCCCGGCTTCAACACTTCGTCAAACTCATTGCCCAGGGCCTTGCGGATGACGGCCACTTGGCTGCTCCAGATCGTCCCCTTCAATTGGGCCATGCGTTTGCCCTCCTGTTCCTCCACGAGGTCGAGATAGGCGTGGCCATTCTTGAAACCGCACTGACTGATTTCCGCACGAACCCAGAACAGCTTGCTTCCCACCTGTTCCTTGAGCATGGCGCTCACAGCCGCAGTCACCTTGCTCAGAGGGTAAACTTTACGCTCGGTTCCGGGATTTCCGGCAGACGATGGAATGCTCGAGGAAGACGTCATGGAAACGGAAACTTACCCATAAAAAATGGGGAGGTGAACGCCGTTGCGAACACCTCCCCTTCGGAAGAAACCAAAACCATGCTTGCTGATGTTGAGGGTCGTTGATGAAGCCGTCTCGCTTCCATCGCCCCTTTCAGACATGACGAAGATGCAGGCACGTCCCAACCGACATGAAGACCGCTGTCACGCCGTTGGATGACATGCATCACCGTGCCCGTTCAGGCTGACCCTGTCCGAGCTCACTGTGGTCGTGCCCCTCGAAAAGCAGAAGGCCGCCCCTTTCGGGACGGCCTTCCAATTCAGTGTATGTCGATCAGAAAATCACTCGCTGACGAGGAGCTTCTTCACGAGCACATAGTCGTTGCTCGACATGCGGATCTGGTACATGCCGCTCGCGAGGTTGCTGGCGTCGATATCCAGGACATACTGGACATCCTCGCTGGCATTGCCGTCGAACAGCTCAGCTACGTAGCCACCGCCCATCGTGTAGAGGTCGATGCGCAGGCGCATGTTGTTGCTCACCACGAATCCGAGCGTCGAGATGTCGCTGGTCGGGTTCGGCTGCAGACCCGTGATGCGGATCGGATCCTTCAGGCTGCTCGTACCGGACGTGATGTCCACAGGCGTGTGGCCACCGCTGACGGTGCTGTTGGCACTGTTGCCGAACATTCCCGTACCCAGGTCCGTGTAGCTGAAGCCGTTGCTGTTGCCACAGTCGTCGACCACGTTGTAGGCGTAGTCGATCTGCCATCCGAGGCAGCAATCGAGGTCCATGAAGATGTCACCGCTGGAGGCCATCGCTCCCTGGCTTGCACCGTCGAGGATGTACTCACCCGTCCAGAAGAACCAGGCGCTGGCACCGTAGTTCTCGTTCTTGTTGTTGGCACCCTCACCGACCTGCAGGCCGTAGTAAGCGTTCAACGGCTGGTGGGACAGTGCGAACTCGGATCCCGCGAAGCGACCCGTACCGCTCATGGTACCACCGTCCATGATGTAGTAGATCCACTCCGTCCAGATCTCGATGCCCGGGAAGATCTCGGCACAATCCTTCTTGTAGTTGTGGAGACCCGGGAGGGCAAGCCACTCGTTCCAGTCATGACCACCTTCGTACGTGGCGTCGAAGATGAAGCCGGCATCGCCTGCTGCATTCTCCACCTCGAGGACGATGTGCATGGAGCTGTCCTGCATGATCTCAACGATGCTGCTGCCGCCATCGACCAGGGTGAAGGACTCACCACCGGCGAAGTTGAAGAGGCGGATGGCCTCAGGCGCGCGGTCGTCACAGGTCTCACCGTTGGCAAGGGCCTCGACGTCGCTCGGCATGCAGTAGTTGGCGATGTCACCGGTCGGGACGTAGCCCATCGTATCGGCCGTCATCGTCAATGCCACTTCACTGTCACAGTTCTCGATGTAGGACGGAGCGCAGGCTGCGGGAATCTCCGTGAAGTCGAAGATGTCATTCACGCCGTTGCCGTTGTCATCAGCACAGGTGTACTCCACCGTCTCGCCATTCTCAATGTCACACGTGTTGGTGAACTGCGGGGCAATCGTGTCGAGCACCACCACGTACTGGGACGTGTAGGCCGTGTCGACGTTACCGCAGTCGTCCATCACGACGGACATCCAGGTACGCGGCACGACGAAGCTGCCCTCGATCGTGGAGTCATCACCCTCACAGCCATCGCCGATGGTCACGGTCTGCAGCTGCTGCTGGCCGCCGTCACCCTGCGGGAAGTACTGTGCGAACAGCTGTCCGTTCAGGATTCCGTCGGTCGTCAGCTGGGCCACGAGGACCTTGCCATCAGCACCAGCGTAACCGTTGGAGTTGCCGTTCAAGGTGTAGTAGGCTCCTCCGAAGAGGCTGCCGATCACGATGTCGTCACCATTCTCGAAGTTGGAATACCAAGGAGCGCTCGGCGTCTGCACGGCGTCGATGGTGCCTTCGCCAGCACCGGCATCCGGCATCTGATCGAGACCGATGGTCACGTAGCTGTCGAACTCGAGCTCCGGGAAGGAACCGTAGAGGATCGGGTTCAAGTTGTTCGGCGTGTGGCTTCCGAGCGGGTGCTGGTAGAAGCTCGTGCTCGTACGCAGCTGCGTGCTGAAGCTGCCCTCACCGCTGATCGAGCTCAGGAAGTCTCCCTCCTCGGGCAGGACCAGGTAGACGCGGTACGTCGTCATGCCGGCGAGGTCACCGGAAGTGTGCTCGGCGTACGCCTCAACAGAGACACCGAGGGTTCCGAACATCTCTCCGAAGTCAGCAGCGTAGTCCTCGTACGTCACCGTCACGGCCACATCGCTGTCGCAGTTGTCGGCAGCGTCCACAGCCGGCGTGGAGGTCGGCGTCAGGTCCACTTCACAGTTGAGGTCGAGGTACAACGTGTCCGTCGGCATGGAGGCCAACTCCTGCGTCGGTGCCACCTCATCGTTCACCGTGATGATCTGGTCACAGGAAACGCTGTGGCTGTTGCCGCAGTCGTCCGTCGCGGTGGCCGTGAACGTCCGTACGAAGTTGTACGAGCCATCCAATTGGTCATCATCGCCGGCACAGATGTACGTCGGAGCACCATCCATGTAAGTCACTTCGACCGTCACATTCAGATCGCAGTTGTCCGTTGCGCTGCCAATGGCCATACCGAGGGAGTCGGTGCTGAGATCAGCCTCGCAGTTCTCGTCCGTGTCCACGATGGCATCAGCCGGGCAGGTGATGCTGGCCACAGGCGCAATGTTGTCCTCCACGATGATCAGCTGCTCACAGCTCTCGCTGGAAGTGTTGCCGCAGTCGTCACCGGCGGAAGCCGTCCAGGTACGGGTGAACTGGTAGCCACTCGTGCCACAGGTGTACTCGGGAGCACCGTCGCTGTAGCTGTACGTGATGGTCACATCCGTATCACAGTTGTCCGTCGCCGTAGCGAAGGCATTGCCTGTGATGGAGGGATCCACGTCCGTCTCGCAGGCCGCATCCAACTGGACCGTAGCCGTATCCGGGCAGGTCAGTTCGATCGTCGGTGCAGCGATGTCGAAGGTGTTGATGGTCTGGGTGCAGATCTCCGTCGTGCTGTTTCCGTTGCAGTCAACAGCAGTCACGGTGAAGGTCCGGACGAAGTTGTAGCTGCCCTCCGGGTTGGCATCAACGCCGACCATGCTGCAGTCGAATCCCACCTCGTCGCTGTAGGTGTAGCTCACATCGAGGTTG
>CALLLH010000011.1 GCA_938082505.1 uncultured Flavobacteriales bacterium | reverse complement strand
TGCGCTCAGCGGGCGCGTTGCGGGTTTTCGCGGACGAAGGCGGCCCAGCCGCCGCCCTTGCCACCGAGGGTCGGGGTCCCCATCTCATAGTGGTGGCACAGGGCCACGGCGAGGCCATCGGTGGCGTCGAGCTCGCGCGGCATGTCCGCGTCGGGAATCGACAACGTCCGCTGCACCATGGCCGCCACCTGCTCCTTGCTCGCCGAACCCGATCCGGTGATGGCCTGTTTGACCCGCCGCGGGGCGTATTCCGAAACCGGGACCTCCCGGACGAGCGCAGCGGCGAGGGCGACCCCCTGTGCACGGCCGAGCTTGAGCATCGACTGCACGTTCTTTCCAAAGAAGGGCGCCTCCACCGCAAAATGATCGGGCGCATGGGCCTCGATCAGGCCGGCACACCGGTCGTGGATGCGCTTCAGCTTGGCCGCATGATCGGACACCTTGGCCAGGTGCAGCGCTCCCATCTCGAGCAGCTCCACCCGATTGCGCGACCACGCGCGGATGACCCCATAGCCCATGATGGTCGTGCCGGGGTCGATTCCAAGGATGATGGTCGGTCCTGATTCCACCCCCCCAAGTTCCTCCAAGAGCCGGACACCCTGCACGCATCCACACGAACCTTGTCCACGACTTTCCCTCCAAAACGCAGCCAGCGGAGGACCTGTCCATCTCCGGAGAAGACCTGTAGGAATACGACTACAAATTTATACTGACCCAGAGGGACGGTCACACCACAAGACGCACCGCCCTGCACTATCTTTCAGGTGGTGTCCAAAACCTTGTCCAACAACGCTGAGCAGCAAGCTCAGCCGCTGATTGTCTTGTCCGATGATCGCACAGGATGGAACCTGCCTGGCATTCCGAAATGGGTCCAGTGGAGCGTTCTGTTCCTGCTGCCTGTAGGAGCAGCCACGGCCATGCTCCATTCAAAATTGGCGGCCCTTCCTTCTGAAGCGTGGAGCTGGACCGTCTACCCTGGCGCTTTGCTCTGTGCGGTGCTGCTGGTCCCCATCAATTGGGGCTTGGAAAGTTTCAAATGGGCAGAACTGCTCCCCTGGGCGCGGATGCGACGCAGGGCGAGAGAGGTACTCTACGGTGCGGCATGGAGCTTGATCGGCCCCTTCAGAATGGGTGCGGGCTTCGGACGTGTCTCGGCGGTGCGCCCGCATGAACGCAACATGGCCCTGCGCGCTTTCGCCACCGCCTGTGCATCGCAGTGGTGGTGCACGATCACGGCTGCCGGAATCGGATTGCTCGTCGCCAATTTCTGGCTTGCAGGGAGCACGGTCATGGCCATTTCCTTGGTGTCCATCGGGTTGTATTTCGGCTGGACCCCCAGCTTCTGGAACCAGATCAAGCACTTGCCTTTCTGTGGTCAATGGGGCTTGAGCCGGCGGATTGCCACCGTGCGTCGCCGACGCGCCCTGTGCCTCAGCATTGCGCGCTTCGCCGTCATGATGAGTCAGTTCGTATTGCTCCTCAATGCATTCGGACACCTGTCCTCCTTGACCCATCCTGTGGACAGGATACTGTCACAGGCAGAAGGGGTCGCCCTGACCTGGGGATTGACCAGCCTGGCCCCGATGCCGGCATTCGGTGATCTCGGATTGCGGGAAGCTGCGGCACTTTGGTCCATGAAAGCCGCCACCTCGGTGGATTTGACCGCCATCGTGGCCGCCACGTTGACCCTGTGGTTCATCAACATCCTCATCCCGGCCTTGGTCGGACTCGTGTGGCATTGGAATGCCACCCGGAAAGTGGACGCATTCCGCACGAAATTGGGTGCGTGACCACACCTTGGATCGTCTTGGCCTTCTTTCCTCTTATGCTCCATTGCGTGCACGCGATGCGCTGGGGACTGGGATTTCGCGGAGCCCTGGGGCCCGGTGAAATCCGGGACACGGATCAACATTCCGACGCCTCGATTACCCTGGTGCTGCCCGTGCGCAATGAGGTCGAGACCCTGCCCCGGCTCCTCGCCGACTTGTCCGAGGGCAGTGTATTTCCTGCGGAAGTCATCGTGATCGACGATGACTCAAGCGACGGCACCACACAAATGTTGGCCGACCTGGCTGCAGGAGGCCTGCCATTCGCCCTTCGTGTGCTTGCCAATCCCGGCAGCGGAAAGAAGGCGGGACTGTCCACAGGCATCCGGGCTGCCCGCACCCCATGGACCGTGCAGGTCGATGCCGATGTGCGGGTTGGAAAAGGATTCATCGCCGCCATCCAACATCACCTGCACCGACAAGGAGCACAATCCGACATGCTGCTCCTGCCATTGAGGTTGGCCGATCGGGCCAACGGATCGCCACAGCGCATGTTCGACCTGCTTCAGGCACTGGACTTCGCAGCGATGCAGGGATGGGCCGTCGCAGCTGCACGCAGGGCCCGACCTGCCATGGCGAGCGGAGGGGCTTGGGCATGGAGGAACAGTGCATTTCCACACGACGGTCTTCGGCCTGAACTGGCCAGCGGAGACGACGTATTCTCCCTCGCCGCCCTCCTCGAAAGGGGAGATGGACATCGCGTCGGCTGGTGCGGCAACACCGAGGCGATGGCTTCAGCCGCTCCCATGCCCGACATGCGCAGCCTCCTCGACCAGCGCATACGCTGGGGTGCCAAATCCTCGGCATATCCCAAAGCCCTGCACGAGGCGCGCCGCGTGGCCACCACCATCGCCGCGGTCCATGTCTCCGGTCTCGTGCTGCTCGTCGTCTCTCCTGCAGCAGCAGTGGCATTCTGGACAGGAAAAGCCATCATCGACATCACCTACACCCATCAGGTCGGCAAGGCTTTCGGGCTCTTTGGCGAAACGGGGCGGATCCGACGATGGTCTGCCCTGATGCTGCTGGCCTTGGTGCACCCTCCCTTCATCATCACCACCCTCCTCTTGATGCCGTTCCGAAAAGTGCGCTGGAAGGGGCGCCCAGCCACCTAATTTTCACCCGTGCATTCCGCCCGCGCCTTTTTCAGCAGCGAACCCGCCGCCCTGGTCGGCGCACTCTGGATCATACTCTGGACGGTGGTGGCGGCCACGAGCACCCTGTGGCGTCCCGACCCCACGCAGTACGCCAATGACCAGCACCTCGAATGGTCCATGCTGGATCCGGGGGCATCCATCACCGCAACCCATCCGGACGGCCCTCCAGAGGAAAGGACCTTCCTGCTCGGCACGGACCGTTTCGGAAGGGACTACTTGTCACGCATCGTCGCCGGCTCGGGATTGTCGCTTTCCGTCGGCATCGTGGCCGTTCTCCTTTCCCTGCTCATCGGCATACCGCTCGGTGCCCTCGCAGGCTACCTCGGTGGGCCATTCGATGCTGCCGTCAGCTGGCTGCTTCAAGTCATCTGGAGCATCCCCACCCTGCTGCTCGTCCTCGCGCTGACCCTGGCCATGGGCAAGGGATTCGAACAGGTCTTCCTCGCCATCGGACTGTCCATGTGGGTCGAGGTGGCCAGGGTGGTCCGCGGCCAGGTCATCGCATTGCGCAACATCGAATGGGTCGAGGCCGGACGCGTTCTCGGGCTGTCGACCCCGCGCATCGTCTTCCTCCACATCCTGCCCAACCTTTCCGGACCCATCGCCGTCATCGCATCGGCCAACTTCGCCGCCGCCATCCTCATCGAGGCCGGACTCAGTTTCATGGGCGTCGGCGCCCAGATTCCGATGCCCAGTTGGGGCAACCTCATCCGGGACCACTACGGCGCCATCCTGACCGGTCATGCCCACCTCGCACTGATTCCCGGAGCGTGCATCGTCTCCCTCGTCCTCGCATTCAACGCCCTCTCCAACGCCTTCGCCCGTTACTCGGCCCAGCGCTGAACCTCCTAACTTTATGGTCAACATGAATACCGAATCCCGCATCTACGTGGCCGGTCACCGGGGGATGGTGGGCAGCGCCATTTGCAGGGCCCTCGATGCGGCCGGCCTTCCGGAACCCATCACCTTCACAAGCAGCGAGTTGGACTTGAGAAATCAAGCCGCGGTCAAGGCGATGATGGAACGGGAACGACCGACCCATGTCTTCCTCGCCGCCGCCAAGGTGGGTGGAATCCACGCCAACAACATCTACCGGGCCGAGTTCCTCTTTGACAACCTCATGATCGAGGCCAACATCATCCATGCCGCCCACGAAGTCGGTGTAGAGAAGCTGTTGTTCCTCGGGTCGAGCTGCATCTATCCCAAACTCGCGAAACAGCCCCTTGTCGAGGACGCTTTGCTCACCGGGGCCTTGGAACCGACCAACGAGCCCTACGCCATCGCAAAGATTGCGGGCATCAAATTGTGTGAGGCCTATCGCGACCAGTACGGAGACAACTTCATCTCGGCCATGCCGACCAACCTCTACGGGCCAGGCGACAACTATGACCTGCAGAACAGCCACGTCGTGCCGGCATTGATCCGAAAATTCCACGAAGCCAAGGAACGCGGGGATGACGCGGTTCCCTGCTGGGGATCGGGAAGCCCGAAGCGCGAATTCCTGCATGTGGATGACCTCGCCTCCGCCTGCCTCTTCCTGATGGAACATTACGATGGCAGGCCGCATGTCAACCTGGGCACAGGAGAGGATTTGCCGATCAAGGAACTGGCCGAAATGATCCGGGACATCGTAGGGTTCGAAGGCGACATCGCCTGGGACAGCAGCAAACCCGACGGCACCCCGAGAAAGCTCATGGATTGCAGCCGCATCCACGGGCTCGGCTGGAAGCACGCCATAGCATTGAAGGAAGGACTGACGGCCGTATACGAGGAGTTCAAGCAGGCACCGGACGCCGTGCGCGCCAAATGACCCGGTCAGCGCACCTTCTCCTTCTCTTCCTTGCTGGGGCCTCCGGACTGCTCCATGCCCAGATCATCGTACCGGACCGGTTGCCCAATGGCGAGCGCATGCCGGCTGTCACCACACCCGCAGAACGCGGCATCCTGCCCTACGATACCCTGCGTACCCTGCCGGCGGCAGAAGGGGGCAGGGAATCGTGGTGGCACCGACACGCGGTCTTCAGTGACGGCCCCGTGCGGCTTGCACTCGATCCTGTCATGGACATAGCAACGGAACGCAGAAGAACACGCAACGCAAGCGAAAGCGACCCATCAGCCCCCTGGACTTCGGCAAGTGGGTTCCGCAATGTCAGGGGTGTACGTTACGCGGGCAACATCGACAACCGCATTGACTTCGGTGGCAAAGTGCTGGAAATGCAAAGGCTGCTGGTCGCCCCAGAGACGGAATATGTGCTTCAGGCCGGCACCTATCCCGGCATGGGAACGGGAAAACTGCGCCCTGCTGAAGAAGGCCTGTACACCCTGGACCACAGCTTGGCGGAGGTTTGGTTCGACGCACGGATTTCCGAGAGGCTCAGGCTCCAATGGGGTCTCGGAAGTCTGGGAATGGGACCTGGAAGCCGCAACCTGCTGTGGGAACCGGGAAGGGCCCCCGCCCCTTATCTCCTCACTGAAGTGAATCTGGGCAAAGGGTGGACCTACAGATGGGTGCAATCCCGACGCCGGGGCAACGAGCGTCTTCCTGCCAATGGGGCGCGGGAAGGCCGATACCGACCGATGGGTTTGGGCATCAGGAGCCTGACCAAGACGATCATCAAGAATGACAATACCCTTGAGCTCAGCATGATGGTCGCCCGATGGTCCGACGTTCTGGACCGCGGTCAGCTCAGGTCCGGCTTCACGGATTGGCTCCAGGCCACAGCACCCTGGGTGCTGCCTCAATTCAACGGGGAAGCCACCCCATGGTACCTGTCCGGCCATCAGGGTTTGGACATCCAGTGGCGCCGTCCCCAGTCGACCTGGTACGGACAATGGAGGCAATCACCCCAACACGATCCGCGGTACGAATCTGCCGAAGGCTTAGCCCCACAGCTCATGCTGGGTCACGTGCGTCACGGCCGGCGCAGCACGTTCTGGACGGAGTGGATTCCCGTTTCCAATTCCCCCGCTCCTCCCCATCCCGGCCAGCCTGGAAGTCAACTCGGCATAGCCTCGTGGTCAACCTTGGCCCCGTGGTTCACCCAGGGAATGGAATGCCACATCGCAGGATTCACCGTGTCCTCTGAAATCGGCATCACCTTCCCCGACTCCCTCCGAAACCTGGGAACTTCAAAGCCCATGGAAGCCCGGGGCACATCCTTCAAGACGTTGCTGACCTTCCCGACGGCCTCCATGGATCCCGCCCGAATCAAGACCCGGCATCGTCACCTCCCCAACCGGTGGTGGCCAGCACTCGTTCCGTGCGCACCCTTCATCTCGTTCATGGTTTACCACCACAATGGAATACAAACCCAATGGTGGAGCATGGGCATCACCTCGTTTCTGCTGGGCTCACGAAAATCCTTTTGATATAATAAAGTAAGAATTTTCTGAACTCAGAACATTATCAAAACGTTCAAGCACTTGAGCGCTGAAAGGATGGGCGAAGTTTCGTAAATTGTACTTAACCGAAACCATGTTGCCCTTCCTCCTAGCTTTTGTAATCGTGATGTTGGGGATGCCTTCCCTGATACAGCTGGCTTTACAGAAGAATCTTCTCGATGACCCTTCGGAAGACCGCAAGGTTCACAAACGAAGTGTTCCCAGGCTGGGTGGAGTATTGGTCTTCATCGCCAGTCTGTTCACCACCGCTGCTTTGGTGCATCCGGAAGGCACGGAAGCCATCCCATTCCTGAGATTGGCTGCGGCCTCCATCATTCTTTTCTTCCTCGGGCTCAAAGACGACCTGACCGAGCTGGACCCCTTGAAAAAGTTGGCAGCGCAAATTGTGGTGGGTGCCATACTCATCCTTGGAGGCGGCTTTGCCATTCTTGATTTCGGAGGCTTGTTCGGAATTGGAACACTGCCCCTTTGGGTAGCGGTGCCTTTTTCATTGTTCGTTTACATCGTCGTCGTGAATGCCGTCAACTTGATTGATGGCATCGACACCCTTGCCGGTGGATATGGCCTGCTCATCGCGATTTCATGCACCCTCTGGTTTCAGGTAACCGGACAACAGGACTTCGCCATTCTCTGTCTTGCATTGGCCGGGGCATTGACCGGTTTCATTGTGTTCAACATCACCCCAGCGCGGATTTTCCTCGGAGACAGTGGATCCTTGTTGCTCGGCATGTTCATCTATGTGATGACCACCAGCATCATGCAGACGCCTGCTGATCAAGTGCCGGCCATGTGGGCCCACCGCTCATTGCCCGTGCTCGCCATGACCACCTTGAGTTACCCCCTCGTGGACACTTTGAGGGTCTTCATCCTGCGCGCCCTGAAAGGACAATCGCCCTTCCATGCAGACCGCAATCACCTGCACCATCGTTTGCTGCGATTGGGCATGAGTCATCTGCAAGCCGCCTTGTTCATCCATGGCTACACTGCGACCATGGTCATGCTGGGCTTTTCCATTCCGGAAATGGAGCCCACCATTGCGTTCGTCCTTCTGTTGGGCTGCGCTTTCACGCTCCCCCTCATCATCCTCGCCATGGAGAGGGTCCAGGTGGTTTCCCGTGCCATGAAGCGCAAGGGAACGACAGAATCGTCCACACACTGAGCAACAGCTCACCCGTTCAATCCCTTTTCTGAAACTGTACGTTTGCACCATGCGCCCGGTGGTCCACATGTTGATTTTGCTCTGCCTGTGCTCGGGAATGTCCGCCTCCCCACCCCCGGTCTTCGCCGATACGACCACAGCAGACTCGGCCCGAGGGCTCGCATTCACTGTACATCCTGAAGCCTTGGGAGGATCAGTCGGCACACCCGATCAAGAGACCGGAAGCTTTTGGAGGGGCCATGCAGCGGCCCGCATCGAACACACCCGCTGGGATGGGCACTGCACGGTAGACTTCATCCGCGGCACTGGGCCCGCACTGCACCGGGCCATGGAGGCGGGATATGACCGCAGGCAAGGCAACGGAAACCACGCCACGCGCCTGCGAACCCGTTGGTCTTGGCAACCCCTGTCTTCGGTGGGCATTGCCTTGGGCAGAGACACCCTTCATGATGGTTGGGGACGGCGTTCCCTCTTCCGGGGAAGACACGCAGCGCCCACCCCTTTCTTGGAGGTGAACCTCGATGGTGGGGGACGGTTGCGCTATCGGCACCGCATCGAAGCCCTGCAGGGTGCCGCCAGCATCCACTGCTGGACCGGGGCCACGGGCGATCCCCATGAGTGGATCCCACCGAAGGGCCGCATGCGCACCGGCATCGAACGCATGGTGGTCAGCCACCGACTGGAGGTGGACTTGGGGCAGCGCATCACCGGAGTCCTGTGGGGAGCAGTGGTGTGGAACACGGAGGATGCGAGGGGATTCGAACCCCATTACCTCCTGCCTTTGACCAGCCTGCGACCCACTGAATACGCCCAAGGGAGTTCCGACAACGCCTTGGTGGGCCTCGAAGGCCGCCTGAGGCTGGGCCGCAATCCTGAGCGCAATCGACACCTCTACGGCCAACTGCTGTTGGATGAACTGATCGTTGCGGAAATCCTCGGATCGACGGGATGGTGGGGCAACAAATACGGCATGCTGGGCGGTCTGTATTGCGGTTACCCTGCCGGTTCCTGGCGGGTGGAACTGGTCGGTGTCCGCCCTTGGACTTACAGCCATTACACCCCCACGAGCGCTTACATCACGGGGCTCACCCCACTTGCCCATCCATTGGGCGCCAACTTCATGGAGGGCAGCGTCCAGGGAGATTGGCAAATGGGACCTTGGCGACTGCAAGGCCGGTGCACCGCATCCATCAGGGGAGACGATCCGGACGGTGATGACCCCACCGGGTCCCGGCCCCAAATCGGTGACATCGACCGAACGAGGCTTTCCTACGACTGGCTCAATGGCTCAGCCCGGCAATTCATGCTGGTCCAGTTGGACGCTGGAAGACCGGTCAAACTGGGGTCCAAAACCTTCCTGCAGGCCTTTGCCCGAATGCAATGGCGCCAGGTTTCGAACGGCCCGGACCAACAGGCCTCATGGCAAGCCATCATGGGGCTGCGAAGCACAGGGCCCTTCTTCGGTGCGGATTGGTGACCCCGCCCTAATTTCGCGCAGCCCATGCCGGCCACCCCTGCGCCCACCCCCCACTTTTTGAAAGACCTGGCGGTCCTCTTCAAACTCCGCCTCGGCACCTTCGTCGTCTTGAGTGCGGTACTGGGTTGGTTCATGGGGTCCGATACCATCGCCCTCATCCCCTTCCTGGAACTGACCATCGGAGGGTATCTCCTCACCGGAGCATCGAATGGGTTCAACCAGATCATCGAACGCGAAGCGGATGCCAAGATGGGCCGGACCGCGGACCGCCCCTTGCCCACCGGCAGGATGTCCGTAGCCCGGGCCGCCCTATGGTCCTCCATGGCCGGACTGATTGGATTGGCCGCCCTGTTCGACCTCGGCGTGAGGGCGGGCCTCTTGGGCCTGCTGGCCATCACAAGCTATGTCCTGGCGTACACCCCTCTCAAATCGCGCACAGGCTTCTCGGTGCTCGTGGGGGCCATTCCAGGCGCCATACCCCCCATGCTCGGATATGTGGCCGCCACCGGGCGCTTCGGCATTGAACCCGGCACCCTGTTCGCGGTCCAGTTCATGTGGCAGTTTCCCCATTTCTGGGCCATCGCGTGGGTTGCCCACGAAGACTACCTGAAGGCCGGCTATCTCATGCTGCCCTTCAAGGAAGGCCGCAGTGCAGCCAGCGCCCGCCAGATCCTCCTCTATACCATGCTGTGCATTCCGGCGAGCCTGCTGCCCTGGGCACTGCCCGGCGGAGATGCCATGGTGGGCAATGCGGCCCTCGTGGTTGCCACATTGGCCGGCCTGGGGTTCTGCATCCCTGCATTCCGACTTTGGCGCAGGCGTGAGGTCGCGGATGCCCGGAAATTGATGTTCGCGAGCTTCCTGTACCTCCCAATCGTGCAGCTCACGTACGTACTCGACAAGATGCCGTGAACCCCTCGGCCGCAGAGCGGTTCTGCTTACAGATACCATGAACACCCCCGACCTCTCCAACCCCACTGCCGAAGCTGCTGAAGCCGCTCCGAGGAAAGTCGATGTCTTCGAAGGCTTGGACCCCGCCGTGCGCGAGCGGACCAAGAAGATGCTGATGTACTTCATCCTCTTCGCGGTCGTGATGCTGTTTGCCGGATTCACCTCCGCCTACATCGTCTCCAACGTGGGGCAATTCTGGGTGCACATCGAAGCACCCCGCGCGCTGTGGATCAGCAACGCCCTCATCGTGGCCAGCTCGCTGCCCATGTGGTTGAGCCTGCGCTCGATGAAGCAGGGGAACACCACGATGAGCTTCGTGAACCTCGCCCTCACTTTCGCTTTGGGCATCGTGTTCACCGTCCTGCAGTTGCAGGGCTGGGGGGCATTGCAGGACAAGGGCATGGGCTGGACCATCGACGAACTGTCATCCGGAGCCAAGGCCTACCGCTGGAACAGCATCGAACAGCTGTTGGATGGTCCTGCCCAATGGGGTGTCGACTACACGATCGGCCAGGATGGAACGCCATTGAATTACCGCCCTGAGACCAACCAGCTCTTCGGGTCGGATGATGTCCTGATGGCCCGGGACATAACACTCGATGTCGTCCGCACGTCGAATTCAGCTTCCGGATACCTCTTCATCCTGATCGTCATCCACCTGTTCCATTTGGCCCTCGGACTGGCCTATCTGGTCGTGAACGGGATCCGCATTCTCAACGGCACCATCAGCCCCTCGGACACCGTGCAATTGCACACCGGAGGCGTGTATTGGCATTTCCTGGGCCTCTTGTGGGTATACCTGTTCGCTTTCCTATTCTTCTTCCACTGAGGATGGCGTAATATTGCGGCGCAAATCAGCGTCATGTCCGGAGAGGCAAGCAAAGCAATTTCAAAAGACGTCCTCTGGGGAGGAGGACGCTCGCCGTTCAGTGTGAGCTACGGCAAGATGATGATGTGGTACTTTCTCGTTTCGGACGCTTTGACGTTCGGAGGATTGCTCATCGCCTACGCATTCTGGAGGGCCAGTTCAGTGGATTCTTGGCCCATCGGAGAACAGGTCTTCCGAGCCCTGCCCGGGTTGGAGGGAGAATTTCCCCTGGCTTACGTGGCCCTGATGACCTTCATCCTCATCGTGAGCTCCGTCACCATGGTCCTGGCTGTGGAGGCCGGACACAGGAACGACAGGACCAGTGTCCTCAAATGGCTTGGCCTGACCATCATTGGCGGTTTCTTCTTCCTGAGCTCCCAGGCCTGGGAATGGAGCCACTTCATTCATGGTAGCGGCGGATTCTTCAACCTCTCGGAGCAGGTCACCGTCGTGACCCCCAATGGTGACAACGTGACCTTGGATGCCGGTGAGCGTATCTACATGGACCATCATTTCGGTCACCTGATGGAGATGCACCTGCACGACCCGCTCGGGGTGCCGCTTGCAGAAGGAGACGGCCACGTGGTCCTGACGGAACTGGGTGAGCATCCGCACGAGGCGCACCTGCACGGCTTGAAGATCAATAAGTACGACCCGGGTGAAACACTGATCGAAGGCGATGAGATGATGAAGCTCTGGAATGCCCGTTCAGAGAGCTTTTCCTTTGGCGCACCGATCCCCGGTCTCGGCGCCGACTGGGGCGGCATCAACCACAGTGAGTACGCCACCCAGCAGGGCTACAGCAATTTCTTCTTCTTCATTACCGGATTCCATGGCTTCCATGTGTTCTCCGGCGTCATCATCAACATCGTGGTCTTCCTCATGGTGCTGAACCGCGTCATGGAACGCCGCAAGCATTATGAGATGGTTGAGAAAGTAGGCCTGTACTGGCACTTCGTAGACCTCGTCTGGGTGTTCGTTTTCACCTTCTTCTACCTCATCTGACATGGAGCGCGACGACCTCATCGTAAACGACAGCTATGCCCTCAATGCCCACCACAGCGAGGAGGAAGGCATAACGATCCGCAAGAAAATCTACCTCGTTACCGTCATCCTTTCGGTCATCACCGCGGTGGAAGTCGGGATGGGCGTGATGTTCAAGCGATCGGAGACCTTTACCTGGACGGCCATCAAATGGACCTTCATCATCTTGACGCTGTTCAAGGCGGGCTACATCGTCATGAGCTTCATGCACCTGGGCGACGAACGGAAGAACCTGCGCAATGCCGTACTGGTGCCGTACTTCGTCTTCATCGCATACCTGATCTTCATCGCGATCACAGAGGGGTTGGCCCATTACGACATGGACCTCAGCGTCCATTGACCATTGTCCGGGACCATGGGTGAGCGCCACTCCACCACCCGCCGCCCACTGCGCCGTTTCCTGCTTGTTGCTGCTCTTCCGGGCCTGCCACTGTTGCTTCTGGTCCTGTTGGGACGTGGCATGCGCCATGAATTCGGCGATCTCGATTATTTCTCTGCCGACGGCACCCGCATTTCCAGTCCAATCGAGGCACGCCGAATTCCGGAGTTCAATCTGCTCGACCAGGATGGTGGGCAGGTCAGCCGCGATACCCTGGCCGGGACATTCTGGCTTGTCGCCTGCTTGACCACGGATACCGCCACCACTCCGCACCTGGCGCGGCTGACCCAGCAATTGCTTTGGGCCAATTGGCGATACCGGGACGAACCCGATGTGGGATTGCTGTGCCTGACCCTGGACGCGGACCACGATTCACCCGAGCGGTTGAGCCGCTATGTCAGCCGAAACGAACGGTACAACCGTTACCCTGGGAAATGGCGGTTCCTGACGGGAAACCAGGACATCCTCGATTCCATCATCGCTGCAGGATTGGGCATTCCGCGGGATACGACCGATCCTTTCAATGTGGCCACCCTGCTGCTGCTCGACGATCGCGGTTACGTCCGCCAGAAATACCTGGCCTCAAGCGAACATGAAATCGGGGATGCCGTGGAGGACATCGCCCTGCTCAAGAAGCGCAAGAAGGAAATGGACCGGCAATGGAACACCTACGCGGAAGCCCAACCCCTGCCGTTCCTCGGGCCCAGGATGGGGAGCGACGAACACACGGTTCCGAAGTTCGCACTGACCGACCAGAACGGCCGGGAATACAGCCACCGCGATGTGGCTGGCAAGGTGCGCATCGTCGACGCCTTCTTCACTTCATGCCCCACGATCTGTCCGGTCATCAGCTCACAGCTCGCCCGGGTCCATGACAAACTGTGGGCCGAAGGCCTGGAGCAGCGTGTCCGCATCCTGAGCCACACGGTGGATCCCGAGCGCGACACCCCTGCACGCATGCGGCGGTATGGTGAAAGGCTTGGCGCTGACCCTGAGGTATGGAAATTCCTTACCGGTCCGGAAGCCGAATTGTACCCGCTCCTGCAGGAGGGATATCTGCTCACCGCGCTGCCCAGCGACACCGCGGCGGGCGGATTCTTCCACAGTGATCAGGTCTTGCTCGTGGATGCACAGGGGCGCCTCAGGGGAACCTATGACGGGACGAGAACTTCCGAGGTCGACCGGATGTTGGGAGATTTGATGGTATTGTTGGCCCAATCACACCCAAGCCCTTGAATCCCATGCGAGCCCCCGACCCCAAAAGCTCAGCGCGCGCAGTCAAACGATTCGTTTGGATCGTGTCCATTGCCGTACCGCTCATCGTGGCGGTCCTGTTCACGATTCCTCCTGCGGCCGACCTTGCTCAAGGCACCCTGGAAAAGGTATACCTGCTTCCCCGGCTCAACGCCATCCTGAATGGATGCGCCTTTGGCTGCCTTGCACTTTCACTGTGGTCCATCAAAAAGGGCGAAGTCGCACGACACCGCGCCTTGAATACAGCAGCCCTCGGGCTTTCTGCGCTGTTCCTCATCAGCTACGTCACATTTCACCTGCTGACGGAGTCCACGCGTTTCGGGGGTGAGGGGCCCATTCGTACGGTCTATTTCATCATCCTCATCAGCCACATCCTGCTCTCCGCCGCCATCGTCCCCCTCGCCCTGTTCAGTTATGCCCGGGGCCTGGCCGGCGAAATCGAGCGGCACCGACGCCTCGCGCGCATCACGATGCCGATGTGGCTCTATGTCACCGCCACAGGGGTCATCGTGTACCTCATGATTTCTCCCTATTACCCCTATTGATGACCCGTACCGCGTGGTGCTTGCTCCTGGTCCTGCTGTTCTTCTCCGAACTGGCATTTGGGCAGTGTGTCATGTGCAAGGCGGTAGCGGAAGACAGTGCCGCAGAAGGAGCGGTAGGGCGTGGAATCAACCAGGGCATCCTGTACATCATGGTCATTCCGTACATTTTGCTCGGAACCATGGGATATTTCATCTATAAAAAATGGAATTTCGTCGAATAAAGTGTATCTTAAGGGTATGCTTAACCTGTTCGCCTTGTGCGGCAAACGGCGTCTCCTTGCCCCGACGCTGTCCGCACTGACCTTGCTTCTTCTGCACGGGCTGCCAGCCAAGGCCCAATTCCATGCCGAACGGGCCATCGACCCGAACGAAACCACCCTTGAATACGGGACATACCGCCTCTCCGTCGAAAACGAAAGTGGGCCTGACGCCTGTGACGTGGTCCTGTTCGGCTACCACAGCCGCCGACCGGGCCGATGGAATGCCCTGAGCGACACAGTATTGAGGGTGGTCCCACACCGTCGACACACCCTGATCGGGAGCAAACCGGGCTGCATGTTCTACGCAGAGACCTTCTACCCGGACCTCCTCAAAGGACCCGACATCCGAATTTCACTCAGGCCCATCGCAGCCGGACAACGGACCGATATCCTCGGCATCCATTTCCAGGGCAACCAGAACAGGCTCCATCCCAAGTGCTTGGAGGTGGCAGAGGAACTGCTCCATTGGTTGGAACAGAATCCGAATGTGGCCCTCAACATCATCGGACACGTGAATGGCGCCGACGGACGCAAATCCAGGTCCTTCTATCGCAAGGCCAGCGTGCAGCGTGCCGAAGTCATGATTGCTTGGCTCGTCGAAAGGGGCATTGCACCGGAACGGCTCCAAGCCAAGGGACGCGGCGCAGAGTCTCTGTTGTTTCCCGATCCGGTCTATGCATGGCAGCATGAGGCCAATAGACGCATCGAAATCGAGGTTCTCCGACACTGATCCTCCCCCCTCTGTGCGCACCATGCGCCGACACCGTACTTTCGCGGGGAGATGCCCACTGTCCCCAACTTTCCCGCGATGGCGCCGCTCCTGTTGAGTCCCCTTCGTTTCACCATTCTCCTCTTCCTGTTCCTCTTGGCACAACCGGTGTGGTCCCAAACGACCAGCTGGACCTTGGATCGTGCTGTGGCCCATGCCCAGCAGAACAATCTGCAAGTCCGGCAAGGCACCATCGGATTGGACCTGAATGAGGTCGACGTGGACGAAGCACGCGCTGCTTTCCTCCCCTCAATCAATGGTAGCGCGTCGCACGGCTACAATTGGGGGCAGACCATCGACCCCTTCACCAACCAGTTCGCTACGTCGCGCATCCGCTCCAACAGTCTCGGCATTGGAACGGGCATCACGCTGTACAACGGCATGGCCAATCACCTGCGTCTCGACCAGGCTGAAGAGCGGCGCATCGCAGCAGGGCATGATTTGGAAAAGACCCGAAACGACGTGGCCCTGCAAGTCGCCAGCGCGTTCCTCTCGCTGATGTTTGCCCAGGACGCGGCCGAAATTGCCGCCCTCAATGTCACCACCACTGAAATTCAAGTGGAACGCATTCGGGCCTTTGTGGATGCCGGCGCTTCCCCTGAATCCGACCTCCTCGACCTGCAGGCCCAGCTTGCCTCGGACCAGAGTGCGCGTGCTTCTGCACAAGGAGATGTCGCGCTCGCCAAGCTTCAATTGGCGCAGGCCATGCGGTTGAGCCCTCAAGATTCACAGAACCTCACCATTGAGCGACCCGACCTGACTGGCGTAGGGTCCATGCCCGCCCTGCCGGCCTTGGACCGGATACTCGATGTCGCCCTCCAGAACTTCCCGGAAGTGCTCGCAGGTGCTTCCCGTGTGCGGCAACAGAACATCGGCAAGGACCTCGCCAAAACCACAGGTCAACCTCGGCTGAGCACAAGCTGGAGTTACGGTTCCGGTTTCTCAGGCGCTGCACAGGAGCCGATAGGCGATCCCGAATTGCAGATCTTCACCATCGGCGTAACGGAAAACACCTTGGAACCGGTCTTGTCCAGTGCCCTGGCCTACAATGAATTCCGGACGCGTCCCTTCTCCGATCAGATCACACAGAACGTCAACCAGAGTCTGTTCTTCAGCCTCTCCATCCCCATTTTCAACGGCTGGTCCGTGCGGAACGGGGTACGGCGCAGCGAGGTGAGCATCCAACAGGCCGAGCTCCAGCTCGAACAGACACAGCAAGGCTTGCAGCAGGCTGTCGAGCGCGCCCACCAGGATGCCCGCAATGCCATTGAGACCCTGGCTGCGGCCGAGCGTTCTCAAGCTGCAGCAAAATTGGCTTTCGACAATGCCGAGCTGCGCTTCGAACAAGGGGTCACGACCCAGGTGGAATACACGCAGGCCCGGAACCGTTTCGATTCAGCCCGCTTGACGGCGCTGCGTTCGCGTTACGACCTCGCATTCCGTGTGGCCATCCTCGATTTCTACTCTGGGCGCGGCCTCCGCTTTGACATCTTTTGAACGATGAAAGGCAAACGCATCCTCTTGATCCTTGGTGGTGGCGTCCTGTTGCTGATCATCCTCGCCTCCGTCTTCGGAGGAGGTCCGGACAATCCATCCGTCGAAACGGACACCGTCCAACGCCACCGCATCGTCGAAACCGTCATCGCCTCCGGACGCATCCAACCCGAAGTCGAGGTGAAGGTCTCGGCCGAAGTCAGCGGCCAGCTCATCGAGCTCCCGGTCCGTGAGGGCGACCGCGTAGTGCCCGGAGCCCTGTTGGCCCGGATCAACCCCGACATCTACGAAAGCCGGCTGAGCCAAGCGAAAGCCGCGCTGGACAATGCCCGGGCCAGCCAAGCCACCTCCGAGGCCAGACTCATCCAGTCCCGTGCGGCTTTTTCGGCGGCCGAATTGGCCTTCCAGCGCAACCGGGACCTGCACGAGAAGGGCGTTCTGAGCCAAGCGGACTTCGAGCAGGCGGAAGTCTCGTTCCGGAGCGCTGAAGCCGAGTTCACCGCAGCAGAGCAGAACCTGCGCTCCGCCGGATTCAGCATCCGCAGCGCCGAGGCCACGGTCAAGGAAGCAGAAGACAACCTGCGGCGCACAGTACTCAGGGCCACGCAGTCCGGAACCGTCACCGCCCTGGTCAAGGAGGAAGGCGAGGGCGTGCAGGGCATCGGATCCTTCCAGGGCGAGGTCATCATGAAGATATCAGAGTTGGGCGCCATGGAAGTCGATGTGGAGGTCAATGAATCCGACATCGTCAAGGTGACCCTGGGGGATACCGCACGCATCGAAGTCGACGCCTACACCGAAAGAACATTCAGCGGCATCGTCACCGAAATCGGCAACACCGCCCTCAACGCCTCTGGAGCAGCCCGGCTGAGTTTGGAGAGTGTCACCAACTTCAGTGTGAAGGTGCGCATACTCCCATCCAGCTATGCAGACCTCATTGCGGGTCGGGACAGCAACTGGACCCCCTTCCGTCCCGGGATGTCGGCCACTGTGGAAATCGAAACCGAAGTCAAGGAGGGCACGCTTGCCGTGCCCATCAAAGCGGTCACCACCCGGTCCGATACAGCCGGCAATGGAACAGCGTCTTCCTTGTGCGTCTTCCTGCTCGAGAACGGAAAGGCCGTGCGCCATGACATCGAGACCGGAATCCAGGACAATGCCGTCATCGAATTGATGACGGAACTGACCGAAGGGGCAACGGTCATCACGGGCCCGTACGACCTGCTGAGCCGAAAGCTGGAAAATGGCGATGCCGTCACGTCCGACAGCGCAACAGGCGAGGAGGATTCGGAAGGAGGCTTCTCGGTGTCCATTTCCACCCAGTGAGGCCATGATCCTGCTGCTTGAGACGTCCACACACAATTGCTCGGTCGCGCTGGGCACCGTGGACGGCATTCTGATCCTGACCAAGGCACAATCCAGCGACCAGTACCTGCACGCCGAGCAACTGCACGTGCTGATCGATGAGGCCGTGCGCGAAGCCGGCATGGTTCCGGCTTCCTTGAATGCCATTGCCGTGGGACGCGGTCCCGGCTCCTTCACGGGACTCCGCATCGGGGTATCCGCCGCCAAGGGCATGTGCATGGGCCTCGGTATCCCCCTGCTCGCTCCATGCCCGCTCAAGGCCTTGCGTCAACAAGGACAGCTTCAGCACGCGGAATTCGCCGGCCAACCCCACAGGATCATTCCCGCCATCGACGCAAGACGGATGGAAGTCTTCACCCTCGATGCTGAAGACCAACCCACAGCAGCCACCGTGGACCATCAGTTCCGCAGCGACCTGGGGCCCGGTCCAGCCCTGCTCGTGGGCGACGGCGCGGAAAAATGCCGAGCCGCCCTGGAAGGCCATCCTGCCGATTGGACCTTGATGCAGGCTCCTCCTCGGGCACAAGACCTGCTGCCCGAGGCAGCGGAAATGCTTGCCTTGGGCCTCACGGCCAATGTGGCCGACTTCGAGCCGTTCTATCTCAAGGATTTCATGCCCGGTCGACCCAAGGACCCCCTTGGCCTGAGGGCCAATACAGCCTGAACGCATGGCCACGCCGAGAATCCTCCTCCTCCTCTCCCTGTTCTGCCTGCCCATGGGCGGATGCCGCGATACGCCGGGAGTCATCCCGTTCGTGGACGTCAACGTGGACCTCAACCTCGCCTTGCCCGCCTACAACAGCTTGAACTTTCCGGGAAACTGGCTCTACATATCCGGCGGCAGCAGGGGCCTGATCGTATACCGCTATACGCTCGATGAATTCGTCATCCTCGACCGCCATTCGACCCATGATGTCGGTGCCGGCTGCCAGTGTTCCGTGTTGGCCGACGGCTACACCATAGAAGATCCGTGCAGCGGTTCGCAATGGTACATCTTCGATGGCTCCATCATCCTAGGCCCGGCCACTGCGCCGCTGGAGCGGTACACCACCACCTGGATCCCTCCCGTCCTGACCATCCGAAATTGACGCAACGAAAAAGCCCCGGTTCCCCGGGGCTTTTCGATGGCGGCAGTTCACCGGAATTCAGTAACGGTATGCGTCGTTCTTGAATGGACCGTGCAAAGGCACACCGATGTAGTCGGCCTGCTCCTGGGACATGACCTCCAATTCAACACCAATCTTCGCGAGGTGCAGGCGGGCCACCTCCTCATCGAGGTGCTTCGGCAGGGTGTACACCTTGTTCTCGTAGCTGGCGTTGTTCTTCCAGAGCTCAATCTGGGCAATCGTCTGGTTGGTGAACGACGCGCTCATCACGAAGGATGGGTGACCGGTGGCACAGCCCAGGTTCACCAAGCGGCCTTCGGCCAACAGGATGATGTCCTTTCCGTCGATGGTGTACTTGTCCACCTGCGGCTTGATGTTGTCGTGCGTCGAGCCATAGTTGGACTTCAGCCACGCCACATCGATTTCGTTGTCGAAGTGTCCAATGTTGCAGACGATGGCCTTGTCCTTCATGGCACGGAAGTGCTCCTCCGCCACGATGTCCTTGTTTCCGGTGGCCGTCACGACGATGTCGGACTCGGCACAGGCATCCACGAACTTCTTGACTTCGTAACCTTCCATGGCGGCCTGCAGCGCGCAAATCGGATCGATTTCGCTGACGATCACACGGCAACCCGCCTTGCGGAGGCTCTCTGCCGAACCCTTGCCCACATCACCGAATCCGGCAACACAGGCGACCTTGCCGGCCATCATGATGTCCGTCGCACGGCGGATGGCATCCACACAGGACTCCCGGCAACCGTACTTGTTGTCGAATTTGCTCTTCGTCACACTGTCGTTGACGTTGATCGCGGGCATGGGAAGGGTCCCATTCTTCTCGCGGTCATAGAGGCGCAGCACCCCGGTCGTGGTCTCCTCGGAGATGCCTTTGATTCCTCCGGCAAGTTCAGGGTGGTGGTCCAGAATGACATTCGTGAGGTCACCCCCGTCGTCGAGGATCATGTTGAGCGGCTGACGGTCGGCCCCGAAAAACAGGGTCTGCTCGATGCACCATTCGTACTCCTCCTCGGTCATGCCTTTCCATGCGTAGACCGGAATGCCGGCCGCAGCGATGGCAGCAGCAGCGTGGTCCTGCGTAGAGAAGATGTTGCAGCTCGACCACGTGACGTCGGCTCCGAGTTCCTTGAGCGTCTCGATGAGCACCGCCGTCTGTATGGTCATGTGCAGGCATCCTGCGATGCGGGCACCCGCCAAAGGCTTCTCGGCACGGTACCGATCGCGCAACGACATGAGCCCGGGCATTTCAGCCTCTGCAAGCAGGATTTCCTTCCGGCCCCATTCGGCGAGGTTGATGTCCTTGACCTTGTAGGGGAGGACGGTGGTGGTATTGGAGACGCTCATGCGTTCTGTTTGGAATTTGGTGCAAAGATAGCGGCCACGTAACGGCCTGTAAAACAGGATTAACACAGGTTTGCCATCGTTTTGTTCCTTGCGGTCCCATGCCCGATAGTCCCTTCCCCATGACCCTCCAATCGGAACTGACGCTCATTGGAGAACCTTGCGTGGGCAACCTTCAGGCCCAGCGGGCCGCCCTGAGGGCCCTGATCAAGCGATCTGATTGGCCGGAATGGTCGACAACGACAAACGGTAAACCCGTTTGGGAGGCCGGCCACCTGAGCCTTTCACATGGCGGCGGATGGGTCATCGCCGCGCGCGGAAAGTCCCCCATTGGAGTGGATGTCGAAACCGCATCCGAACGCCTCCAAAGGGCGCGCCGCAAATATGTCGGACCCGCAGATCAAGCGGTGCTGGACCTGCATGGAGACAACCTCGATGCCCTCTGCCGCATCTGGACGGCCAAGGAGGCCGCCTTCAAGGTCTTCGGAACCGGAGTGGATTTCCTGACCGGATTGCAATGGGAATGGCTGAAAGCCGACGAAGCGACAGTCCTGGCCACCGCACAGAAAGCGCAACTGCACATCACCTGGCACAGATTGGAACAACCCGATGCCTGGCTCGCCACGGCCCGTGCCGTGGAAACACCCCCCTGATTTTCGACCCCATGAAAAGGGCGCCTCGATGGGCGCCCTTTGGAAAGTTCTGGATTGCGGTGTCTCAACGCTCGATGCCCTTGTGGCGGCGTTCGCTGGAGACGGACAATTTCTTGCGGCCCTTGCGGCGGCGTGCAGCCAATACGGCGCGGCCGGCGGCCGAGGACATGCGCTCGCGGAAACCGTGCTTGTTGCGGCGCTTGCGAACGGAAGGTTGGAATGTCCTTTTCATGACACAGGGTTTGAAATCGGGAGCGCAAAGATAGACAACGAATCGGGAATTCCGAGGCCGCAATGAATCGGATTCCCGTGCCCCTCGAAGGACCGATGCAAGTTTGCGCGGCCTAGCTTTGTCACCCCCATCGGAACCCCCTCATCCACCGTGGCCCGACGCGCTTCGCAAACAACACAGGACCCCCTCGCACCGCCCCCGAACAAGCGCAAGCTCAACCGGGACGGATTCCGGCAATTTTCCCGGATTGCACCCTACCTCAGGCCACACCGCATCAAGTTCGCGGTGGGCATCGTCCTCATCACGCTGTCCGGATTCCTGACCCTCATCGTGACCCGTTTGTGGGGCCAACTCGGGGGCGTGGGGGTGGATCCCGGTGTGGGAAGCAACGGATTCGAATTGCCCCTGCCCATCAATGCAGGAGACCTCCGCAGCATCGGCATGGCCATCCTGGCCGTCCTCATCATTCAGTCGGCCCTCAGCTTCATCCGCATCTGGTTGTTCGGTGAAATCACCACCCGCATGCTCAAGGCGCTGCGGGAAGACGCCTTTGCCGCCATGATCACGCAACCGATGTCCTTCTTCGATACGCGCAGGATCGGCGACCTCGGAAGCCGCATCGCCGCTGACATCGAAGCCATCAGGGACACCTTCACCCTCGTGCTCGCCGAGCTCGTGCGGCAGACCATCATCATCGGCGGGGGACTGCTCGCCCTGATGACCTTCAGTTGGGAACTCACGCTCTGGATGCTCGGCTCCCTTCCCGTGGCCATCCTGTCGGCGATGTTCTTCGGCCGGTTCATCCGCTCCTTGTCCAAGAAGACACAGCAGGCCGTGGCTGAATCCAATACCATCGTGTCCGAGACCTTGACGGGCATCGTGAGCGTCAAGGCTTTTGCCAGGGAAGCCTATGAACTGGTCCGCTACCGCGAAAAGGTGGAAGCCGTGCGCGGCATCGCCCTCAAGACGGCCTTGTGGCGGGGCGCATTCGCCAGCTTCATCATCGTCATGATTTTCGGCGCGATCACCCTGGTCCTGTTCCAAGGAGCCAGCATGCTGCAATCAGGCGAATTGTCCTCGGAACAATTCTTCAGCTTCCTCCTCATGACGGGACTCGTCGCAGGCAGCATCGGTGGATTGGCCAATATTTTCGGCGACCTGCAACGCGGTCTCGGCGCCATCGAAGAAGTGATGGACCTGGTCGAGGAAGAACGAGAAGCCATTTCACTCGAGGCCGAAGGGGAGGCCAAGGAAACCGGACAGCGGCTCACCGTGGAATTTCGGAATGTGGGGTTCCATTACCCCAACCGGGCGGACGTGGAAGTCCTCAAGGGCATCAACCTCGAACTCAAGGCCGGAGAAACCCTGGCCCTCGTGGGCGGCTCGGGCGCCGGCAAGTCCACCATGGCGGCCCTGCTGACCGCCTTCCGCGAACCGACCTCCGGAACCCTGTCCATTGACGGGAAGCCCATTGCCGACCACGCCTTGACGCCATTGCGCCGGAGGATGGCCCTGGTCCCGCAGGAGGTCATCCTGTTCGGCGGCACCATTGAAGAGAACATCCGCTACGGCCGTCCCGGCGCCACGGAAGAAGAAGTACGGCAGGCTGCCCGGGACGCGCTGGCGTTGGAGTTCGTGGAAGGATTTCCTGACGGCTTCGATACCCTGGTCGGCGAAAGGGGGGTGCAGCTCTCCGGCGGACAGCGCCAGCGCATCGCACTCGCCCGCGCCTTCCTGCGCGATCCTGACCTGCTCATCCTCGACGAGGCCACGAGCGCGCTGGACGCCGCCAGCGAAAACGCCATCCAAGTGGCGCTCGACCGGCTGATGAAAGGCCGCACCTCACTGGTCATCGCCCACCGGCTCTCCACCGTCCGATCGGCAGACCGCATCGCCGTCCTCGAGTCCGGGCGCATCGCCGAGATCGGCACCCACGATCAGCTCATGGCCCTCAGCGGCCGCTACCAGGAGCTCGTCGAACACCAACTCGACAACGGCAGCACATCCGCCGCCGCCACTCCCGACGCCGGGTTGTAAATTTGGGCATGGCCTCTCCTCGACGCGCGCTCATCACCGGGATCACCGGGCAGGATGGCGCTTATTTGACCGAACTGCTGCTCTCCAAGGGATACGAGGTCCACGGACTGAAACGTCGGGCATCCCTGTTCAATACGGACCGCATCGACCACCTCTACCAGGACCCGCATGACACGAACATCCGGCTCAAGCTGCACTACGGGGACCTGACGGACTCGACCAACCTCATCCGCATCGTTCAGGAGGTCAAGCCCCACGAGATCTACAACCTCGCGGCCATGAGCCACGTGAAGGTCAGCTTCGACACGCCGGAGTACACGGCCAATGCGGACGGCATCGGCACGCTGCGGCTGCTGGAGGCCATCCGCATCCTCGGAATGGAACAGGAAGTGCGCTTCTACCAGGCGTCCACATCAGAGCTGTACGGTCTGGTGCAGGAGGTGCCCCAGTCAGAAACGACCCCGTTCTACCCACGCAGCCCTTATGGCGTGGCCAAGCTCTACAGCTTCTGGATTGTCAAGAATTACCGGGAAGCATACGGAATCCATGCTTCGAACGGCATCCTCTTCAACCACGAGAGCCCGTTGCGCGGCGAGACTTTCGTAACCCGCAAGATTACCCGGGCCGTTGCCAAGATCTCCTTGGGACTCCAGGATTCCCTGCACCTCGGCAACCTCGATGCCCAGCGCGATTGGGGCCATGCCAAAGACTATGTGGAAGGCATGTGGCGCATGCTGCAGCAGGACCACCCGGACGATTATGTACTGGCCACCGGCCACACCGTCACCATCCGCTCCTTCGTGGACATGGCTTTCGCAGAAGTGGGGATTGCCTTGGAATGGCAGGGACAAGGGGTCGAGGAAAGAGGAATCGACACGAAATCAGGAAAGACCCTCGTTGCAGTGGACCCCCGCTATTTCCGTCCCACGGAAGTGGAATTGCTTGTGGGCGATGCCAGCAAGGCCAAGGCCGTGTTGGGATGGGAACCTACACACACGCTGGCGCAGCTGTGCGCCGAGATGGTCGCTTCCGATGTCGCCCTTTTCAAGCGCGACAAGTACCTGTTGGATGGAGGACACGACATCCTGAACCAACACGAGGCCTGACCGAAGGCCGGATTCAGACCGGTTGGATCTCGCAGAGGTCGTCTTCAGATACGTAATAGACCCAGCCCTTCACCGGAGGACCATCCGGCCTTGACAGGGCCTGCATGTAACCGCGCATCTGCGCTGCGTGCTCCCCACGTTTGGCGGGATCGGCTTCGAGTGAGGTCTTGAAATCCACCACCTCGATGCGGTCGCCAAAGTCGACGACCCGGTCAGGTCGAAGCCGTTTGCCCCCGGAACCTGCGATGTCGCGTTCGGCGTATATCCGTCCGGAACCGTCAAACCACGGCGCCATGTTCTTTGAGCGGACGACATTGCCCACGGCCTCCCTCACCTTGGTCCAGTCGCTTTCAGCACAGCGAAGCCAAGGCCAAGGCCGGTTCAGGATCCGGTCGGCATCGTCCGCTGTTCGAATGCGGGACAGCACCTCATGGACCGCATTCCCGAATGCCCGCGGATCCATCTTCCCCAAAACGGGCAGCCCTTTTTCGTCCTTTCGACCGGCGAGGACCTCATCCGGAATCCCATGGAATTCGAATCCCGGAAGGGTTCGGCCTTCCGGCGCCTCGTCCATGGTGTCTCCCGGCAATGGCAGGGCGCGTTCGAAGTCCCCCTTGATCCAGGAGCCCGACGTCAAATCACAACCGAATGCATCCTCGATGCCCTTGGCCATCATGCGTCCCAATTTGCCAGGGGGCTTATCCCCGCGCCACTCGGTCTTCTCCACATCGACGACCACATGCAGTCGGACTTCCGCCCGGGTGGTGCAGACATAGGCCACATTCGTCAAATCGAATCGCTGTCGGGCCTGCTCCAATTCCCAGGTCTCGTGTGCTGCCGTCTCATTCAAATCGGATTGCCGGACAACCACCCCCGGCACTCCATAACGACCGGAATCCAGCCATGCCGGAATCAGCGTCTCGGACTTGTGGATGTCCGCTTCTCCGAACCGGGTGATGACCACCGGGTACTGCAACCCCTTGCTCTTGTGCACGGTCAGGATGCGCACAGCATCAGGGCCTGGAAGGACACGAATGGACTGCTCGGACCCCTTGCGGTGCCAATGCGCCAGAAAACCGGACACGCCCTGGTCCAGGGCCGCGCGTTCCGTGGTCAATTCCATCAGCGCTTCGGCATGCGCCGGATAGCGCCGGTCCACATCAAGGGCGCGCAGGATGCGGCCCATGCATTCACCCAGGGGGAGGGCGGACCACCGAGCCGGGTCGAATCCCGGGACCAGCCGGTGCAACATCTTCTCGATGGCCAGCGCGCCATACCGACCCTGAGTCCCATCATTCCGATCATACTCCACCCATCGGTGATGCTGCTCCAACAGGGCGGCTTCATCCCAGGGCCTTCCCGCCTGCACCTCCATGGCCCCCCAGGACTGAAGAAACCTGAGCAGGTGTTCTGAAGCGCCCGGGTCCACGAGGAGTTCCATCACACTGACCACCGCCAAGGCGGCCGGGTGTCGTTCAAGCGCCAGGCTTTCATCCGTGAACGGCACGATGCGGGGCGAACATCCCAACAGATATTCCGCCAACATCTTGGCCTCCCGGTTCGTCCGGACCAGCAGCGCAATGTCCCCGGGCGAAAATCCATCGGCCAAGGCCTGACGGATGCGCTGCTCCATCCAGTGGCATACAATGGCCGAACGGTCGTCGGCCTTGTCCCCCTCGACCACCTCCACTTCGACCGCTCCGGAAAACCCCTTCCGTGCCCGCTGTTCCTGCCCGGCATACACGGCATCCAATCCCGCTCCCAAACCCTCGCCCAGCTTGGCGTACAGGGCATTGTTGAAGTCCACGATTTCCGGCGCACTGCGCCAATTGTCCAGTATGGGCTCATCCTCGAAAGCGGCCCCCATCTGCACGGCTGCATCCGCCAGCGATGGCGGCAATCCCTCGGGACCATCACCGACAAGTGCCGGCAGGGAAAGCAATTGCCGGTGGTCACCATTGCGCCAGCGATAAATGGCCTGCTTGGCATCGCCCACCACGAGGGAGAGGAACCCCTGTGAGAGGGAGTCCCCAACCGCCACGGCGAGGTTGTGCCATTGGGTCACCGACGTGTCCTGGAACTCATCGATGAAAATGTGGTCATAGCGCTCACCGGTTCGCTCGAAAATGAAAGGCGCCGGATTCCCGGATACTACCTCGGCTATCATGGCATTCAATCCGCCGAGGGTGCGGACATTCTCTTCCGACTGTACCTCGAAGCTGGCCCGGCGGAGCGCCGTCAGCGTGCCGATCAAGGGCAACCGGTCCGACAGCACGGCGCGTGTGCGGAAATCCCGACCGGATTCACATTTGGCCTGACCCAATTCCATCCGAGCCACCGCCTCCAATCGCTCCTGGAAGGGGGCGATGGCAGCGGCACCGGCCTCGTCGCCTTTCTTGGCCCAGACACCGTCCTCCAGGCCTTTGGCGAGGATGGATCCCCGGACCTCCGTCTTGCCGGCTGCGACCCCAGGCAGCCAATCCTTCGTGACCCATTTTCGGCTGAACGTATCGTACAAGCCGGCGGAAAGCAGTTCCTCCAACACATCCTGCGCGGCCTTGCGCAGTGCTCGGCGCTCGGCGAACACCTGCTGGCGCATCGCGTCCTGAACATCGAGGAAACGCCTCGGTGACCAGTCATCATACGCCTGCAGCAACCCTTGCATCTGCTCCTGCTCGATGGCTTTGCCCAAGTCGATCAGCTGGCGCCTGACCTTGGCGTCCCGGTCGTCCTCCACTGCTTGTACCACGAAACGGCCCAGCAATTCCGTCAGGTCCTTGTCATGGCCCATGCTGTCGAGGACGCGGTCGACCGCCGTCTCCAGCAAGCGGTCCGTGTCCAGCTCGATGGAAAAATCGTGCTCCAACTGCAAGTCAGTTGCAAATCCACGCACCAGCCCCCCCACAAATTTGTCGAGCGTCATGATGGACAGTTCCCCGTAGTGGCGCTGCAAGGTCCTGCGCAGGTGCTCGGCCCTTTCCGACAGGACTTCGGTGGTCAGACCGGTGGATTCCAGCAAGCCGGAGAGGTGTGGACTCGCGTGCACATCGGACGCCAGCGTGTTCAATTCCTCCACCACCCGGTCCTTCATCTCCTGTGCAGCCTTGTTGGTGAAAGTCAAGGCCAGAATGCGCCTGAACCGCAGGACCTGCGGGGTGGCCAGGCTGCACGCGAGGTAGGCCTCCACCAACCTGAACGTCTTGCCGCTGCCTGCTGAGGCCCGCATGACGCGGAATCCGCCCTGCATGACCTTTGCCTTGTCCGTATCCGATTCCGCCTGCACCATGGTGCTCCAAGTTCGCGCATCGGTTCACTCGACCCAAGCCCCGCCCACGACGGAACGTGCACGCTTTGCAACCTGCCCGGCCACAATGACGTTGAAAGGACAGGAAATTCGCAACATGATGATGCCAAGCCCTTTCGGACGCACCCTGTTTTCAGCCATGGCCATGGCCTGCATCCTTCTGGTGGGATGCAAGCCTGACCCCATGCATGGAGGCCCGGGCACCCTGACCTTGAATGCGGCGTTCCAATTTGCCGGCGACTCGGTCTCCATCGGCAGGACCGCATTGGATGCATCGGGCAACAACCTGCGTTTGGAGACTTTCTCCATTTATCTCGGTGGAATCGAGCTCCTCAACGACACGGGGGCAGTGCGCCTGTCCGAGGCGGAAAGGTGGGATGCCGGTGCCGACAACAGCTGGAATTGGATTGTCGAGCCGGGCACTTATGATGGATTCCGGATCCACCTGGGGGTTCCAGCGGAATTCAACACCAATACGGACCCCACCATCTGGCCCAACGACCATCCCTTGGGGGTCAATGGCAGCGCCGGGATGTTCTGGAGCTGGAACACCGGTTACATCTTCAGCAAATTCGACGGCAAGGCCGACACCACCGGAGGCGAGAATTTCACCCACCCGTTCGCCTTCCACATCGGAGGAGACGACCATCTGGTGGAAGTCCGCTACAGTGAGCCCTGGGTGGTGGCCGAATGCAGTGAGCACCATTTCGACTTGCGGGGAGAGCTGATGGATTTTCTGGTCAACGGAAACGACACCATCGATGTCCGGGACGACCACATCACCCATACCGGGGACAATCCTGACCTTGCCGAACGCTATGTCACCGCCCAAAGTGCGGCTGTGACCCTCCAGAAACATTGAGGGGACCCAACGGCTTATCTTGACGGTATGTCCAGAGGTCCGACGCCCCATCCGCACCACCTTCCATGGGTCCTCGCTGGGCTCACGGTGCTCGTCGGTTGGATGGGTTGCCGTCCGGATGAGCAGACTGAATGCCTCGAGCCCCCGGGCAGCACCCCCTATACCATCGACATTCCCCCCTTCTTTCCTCCGATGGACATCCCACCGGACAACCCCATGACGGTGGAAGGGGTGGAATTGGGCAGGTTGCTGTTCTGGGAAAAAGGGCTGAGTTCGGACAGCTCCATCAGCTGCGGCAGCTGTCATCTTCCGGCTTTTGGCTTCTCTGATCCCAATCCGGTCTCCTCCGGTGTTGACGGCGCACTCGGCACCCGCAACGCCATGGCACTCGTCAACATGGGATGGGCCCAACATTTCTTCTGGGATGGCCGCGCCGCCACCTTGGAAGAGCAGATTCTGGATCCCATTCCACATCCCGATGAGATGAACCTGCCGTGGTCCGACGCCGTGGCGAGGCTGATGGCCGATCCGGAATACACCGGGCGGTTCAAATCGGCATTCGGAGAAGAGGGCGTCACGGCCGAGAAGGTCACCAAGGCCATCGCCCAGTTCCTGCGGACCATGATTTCCGCCGACAGCAAATTTGACCGCTGGCGCCGTGGAGAATCTCCCTTGACCGACCTTGAATTCCAGGGCTATGAAATCTTCAATCGGGAAGGGGGAGATCCCGAAATCGTGACGGGTGGGCAATTCGGCGGAGACTGTTTCCATTGCCACGGAGAAGCCGGACTGCAATTCTCCGATTACCTGTTCCACAACAACGGCCTCGACGCGACATTCGCCGCCGATCCGGGACTGGCCGGCATCACGGGACAGCCCCTGGACAGCGGACGCTTCCGCACACCGACATTGCGCAACGTGGCCCTGTCACCGCCGTACATGCACGATGGCCGTTTCCAGACCCTCGAAGACGTGCTTGACCACTACAATTCCGGAGGGCAGCCCTCCTCGACCATCGACCCGTTCATGAAATACAGCAGTGGCGGCCTCATGCTGCAACCGCAGCAGAAGGAGGCCCTCATCGCCTTCCTTCATACCTTGACGGACACCGCCTTTGCCAACAATCCGGCCTTCGCGGATCCACACTGACACCATGAACCTCCGCCGCTTCCTGCTCACGCTCGGACCCGGCATCCTGTTCGCCTCTACCGCCATCGGCACCAGTCACCTGGTCCAGAGTACCCGCGCCGGTGCGGATTATGGATTCGCCCTGCTGTGGGCCATCATGGCGGCCAATGTGGCCAAATACCCCTTCTTTGAATTCGGAACCCGCTACGCGAACGCCACGGGAACCTCCCTCATCGCTGGTTACCGCACCTTCGGTAAATGGGCCGCATGGGCCTACCTCATCATCACGGCGCTGACCTGCGCATTCGTGATGGGCGGCGTGGGCATCGTCACCGCCGCCTTCCTGGACCACCTGTTCGGAGCCTCACGGCTATTGGGGATGAACGCCACGCCCCATGTCGCTGTCCTGACCTTCTCCTCTTGTGTGGGGATCCTGCTCTTGGGCAGATATGCTGCCCTGGACAAGGTCATCAAGGCCATCAGCCTCGTCCTGCTCGTCGGAACGGTGGGGGCCACAATCGGCGCCTTGCTGCACACCCCAATCAGTGCGGTGCCTCCTGCACCCGCCGACTTCAACCCCTGGCGCGGTGCCGAATTCACCTTTCTGATTGCCCTGCTGGGATGGATGCCTTCCGCCGTCGACCTCAGCCCCTGGGTCAGCATCTGGACCTTGGAGCGCTACAGGCAGACGGGATACAAACCCCGATTGACGGCTGCCCTGCGGGAATTCAACCTCGGCTATTTCTTCTGCATCCTGCTCGCCCTGTGCTTCCTTCTGCTGGGAGCGCTGCTGCTCAGAACGTCCGACATGCCCCTTCCCAGTGGCACTGCAGCGTTCGCGGCGGGAGTCATCGGTCTGTATACCGAGGTGCTGGGCCAATGGAGTGCCCCCTTCGTGGGGTCGGCCGCCTTTGCCGCGATGTTCGGCACCTGCCTCGCTTGCCTCGACGGGTTCAGCCGGAGCTTCGGACACGGCATCGCTGCCCTCAGGGATGCCCCCGTCAAGGCACACCATGAACGGGTCAGCCTCATCCTCATCTCGCTGGGTGCGCTGCTGCTCATCATTGGTTTCCCGGATGACATCCGCACCCTGCTCGACCTGGGCAACATCCTGAGTTTCTGCATCGCTCCGCCCTCCGCCTTGGCCATGCTCATCCTGGTCACACGCCATCGCTTTCCCGCCGAAGCCCGGCCCAAGGCCTGGTTGCGCTGGACGGCCTATCTCGGACTCGCCTTCCTGACAGGGCTGACCGTCCTGTTTCTGAACAGCCTCATTCCCTGATCTGAAAGGGCGGGGAACCAACCTGAAGTAGTGACCACTTTTCCGTGAACAAATCGCCGATAGTCAACGCCATAGGCCTTGGCCCCACGATAACTTCATCGGGTGCGACCCTACTGCCGTAACCCTTTGGCCGGAATGACCGTATGGACCAACATGGCCCTCCATCACCAGCTCCTCCTTCCTTTGGCCCTGACCGCCATGATGGCGGCCTGCACGCCTGTTGGAGCCCAGTGTCCCAACTTCACGGGCACAGAGAGCATCGAGGCCCTTCCCGCTACCCAAGATGTACCCCACTGGTTCCAATGCATCGGCAGTGTCACCTCGGATCCAGGCCCCTTCGATTTCGAACTCACTGCTGAGCCGGCCACCCATACCGGCGTGGTCATCGACTGGGGAGACGGATCTGCACCCGAGACCATCGGAAACTGGAATGGTTCCACGGGCATCGTCCACAACTACATGGCGGACAAGTGGCAGACTTACACCATCACTGTCACCACGAATGCCTGTCCCGGAGGAGAAGAGGGCGTCCTGGTTTACGAACCGGAAAACCCGGGAGCAGTGCTGGTCTACGGCGACAACAATGCCGGATGCGCGCCCTTCGATGCGTATCCCAAAGTGGACATCAACCTGGCATTCAGTCCAACATGGAGCTTCAGCCTCGATTGGGGGGACGGCACCCCTCCTGACGAATTCACCATGGACGAAGTACTCAATGATCCCGCCTACGACACCCTGAAGTTCACGTCAGGTGCAGGCGACGAGATCTACCGCATCCTGGGGGCAATGCACACGTACGACGCCGACAACTGCGGTTCCGGTGCATGCGACCACACCCTGACGTTGACCTACTCCAATTTCTGTTCCGTCCGCGGAGCCAGCACACCCTTCGTGCCCGGAGGCACCATTGTCGGCACGGGATACAAGCAGGCCAACCTCGGCAACGCCTTCCTGACCTGGGATGTAGACAAGGCCGAAATCGGTGTGGCGGACCCTGTCCTCTGCTGGCCGGAGAATGAAACGACCGTAAACAACGGCTCCTGCCCGAATTGTTGTGCCGCATCAGAAGGCAACAACCTGGCGGGCAACGGAACCGTGAGGACGGAGAAATGGGACTTCGGCGCAGCGACCTACATCGGACCCGGACCCGACCCGACGGATTGGGTCGAATGGGGCGGCGATTGTGCAAGCGAACTCGACCACCTGCTGTCCTTCCCCGGACCCGGCCTCTACACGGTGACCCTGTACACTCAGAACCACTGTGGAATCGACACCACCACGAGGGAGATCATGGTCACCCCTCCGCCCACGGTGGATGCCACGGCCGACATCACCACGCTCTGTCCCGGAGAGCCCTTCCAGTTCGAAACGGTGGGATGGTCCACCGAGCCACCGCTGACCGCCGCCGACCTCAGTTTCAACTTCACTTACGGTGACGGCCCCTTCTCCATGACCATCTTCATGGTGGACGGCCTCATTCCCTTCGAGGGAATCCCCTCCCAACCCGGCCATGTCTATGACGCCGCGGGCAACTACAATGCCATGGTGCAGGTCTTTCCCTCCCTCGCCCCTTCCTGCATCGGGATTGCCACCATTCCTGTGACAGTGCTGACGCCACCCACCGCCGATTTCACCTTGCCCGAGGACACCTGCGCAGATGACATCGACGTCCAACCGACCGACGCCTCATCCGGTGCCATCGACTACAGCTGGTCCCTGGCGGGGACGGGCATCATCGGCACCGGCCCCACACCACCGACCGTCAACCTCGAGGGTCCAGGCGCCTTCACCTTCCAATTGGAGGTGACCTCGGGCAATGGATGCTCCGACACCCAGGACCGGACCTTCGTCTTGGCCGGCATTCCACAGGCTTCCTTCTCCACCGAGGAGGCCTGCCTCGGCAACCCCGTCACCCTTGATGGTGGAGCTTCAACCACGGATGCATCCCAAGGCGGTCCGATCACCGGATACACCTGGACGGTGAACGACATCATCCTCACCGGCGAGACCGCTTCCCTGATCTCGGAAGAGGCGGGCTCCTTGCCGGTTTCCCTCGTGGTCACCACGGCCACGGGTTGCACGGACACCACGTACGGCAGCGTGAATGTGCTGCCGCGCCCCGAAGTTCAATTGGCCACGAACGACACCATCGGTTGCAGCCCGTTCACGATTCCGTTGTCTGCCACGGACACCACGGGCGGTGTGCCGGACAATCAATTGAACTGGTACTTCGGCCACGGATCCACCAGCCAGCTGGACCCCGATGGAACCCACACCTGGCCCCCGAACAACGGTGACGACACCCTGCACTATACCGTATTGGTCGAGGCGGGCATCGGCACTTGCAGCGACGCCGAATCCATGGTGGTCTCCGTAGCCCCTTCACCCTTCGTACAGACCAATGGCGGTGAGGTCTGCAGTGGCCAAGGGTTCTCCTTTTCAGGCAGCGCGTTCAACCTCGATGAGGACGGCAGCTGGGATTGGGAGGTCGACAATGTCTGGTCTGAAGCTGCGCAGGAATACGGCACCATCACGAGCAATTTCGAAGGGTTCTCCTACACTTTCGTCAATCCGGACCAGTTCACCGATACGGTTTCCATCGAATTGGCAGTATCCCGTCCGAACGGCTGCACGGCGACCAGCTCCGCTGCGCTGCTGGTCCGGCCTGCTTTCACACCCCAGATCGACGACGCGGAAGGATGCGCTCCCCTTGCAGTGACCACGCCGAACCAAGCGGCGCTGTTCATGGTTTGGGACTTTGGAGATGCCGCCAATCCGGACCCCGAAGGCGCAACGGGACACGTATACGGGCAATCGGGCACCTACACGATCAGCGCGTCCGGCACCAGCCTGTTCGGCTGCACCGGCAGCACTTCAGCTGCGGTGGAGGTCTTTCCCAGCCCGACCCCGACCATCAATGCACCCGATGCCTTCTGTGCACCCGAACCCGTTCAGCCGCAGCGCTCCGATGCCGCGACCGATGGGGCCACTTCGTGGAACCTTCAGGTGGACCTGGCCACGACCTACCCTTGGAATGCCGGCACAGACACCCTCATCCAACTTGCACCGGGCAACCACATATTGACGGTCATCGCAATGAATGATGACGGCTGCTCCGCAGAGGCCAGCACCGCGGTCATCGTGCAGGACGAGGTGACCGCCGGATTCGCCCTTCCGGAGGGCGGTTGCGAGCCCATTGCATTCGAAGTGGACAACGTCGAAATTCCCTCGGGGGCCCTCGCCACCTGGATCATCGACACCCCTTTCGGCACGGATACGGTCATGGGCAATGGCCCTTCCGCACCGACATGGACCGCCACCCCGGGGGCCCCTGGATCACCCGGCACCACCGCTACCTACGCGGTCCATTTGCACGTGGTGGACCCCCTCACCGGTTGTGCCGCCGAGGATTCCGCCTCCATCACCGTATTGCCGCAGCCCGTTGGCAACCTCATCATTGAAGGCCTCAACGGCTGCGACGTGATCGCCACCTTCAGCTATTCAGGGACTGCCGACTCCCTCATTTGGGATTTCGGCGACCCCTTCACCCCGGCAACGGAGGTGACCACCGCCACCGCCGTTTCCCATCCCTATCCGAATCCACTGGGCACAGGCTATGCGACGGTCGCCTCGGTCACGGCCCTATCCGCAGGCTGCGCCGACTACGATGAAATCAACCTCACCGTGCCCGCCCTGCCCGTAGCGGACTTCTTTCTTCCGGACACCCTCTGTCTGGGAGATCCAATCACCCTGGAAAACCTGTCCTCGGGGATCCCGATGGACATCGGAACAGCCGGAAGCGCTTGGACCTGGGTGATCGGATCCGAGACCCTCATCGGCTTCGAGCCAACCGCTCCCCTTGCGGATACGGCTCTGCTGGGATCGTCACCCCTTTCCAATGCACTCCTGCCCGTCACCCTGAATGTCGTGCATCCCGAGAATGGATGTGCGGACCAGGCCTCCGGTCAAGTCGTCGTGCTCGGCATACCGCAAGCGAGTTTCATTCTGACCCCGGACGTGGTCTTTGAAGCCCCTTACGTCACGAATGTCATCGACATGAACCAGGGACCGGCCGGCACCACGACCTCATGGAGTGTGGAGGGCGGGGGCACCCTCGATCCGGATGCCGGCAGCATCTCCTGGCCTGACGATGGATACGGAACCCATGTGGTCGAAGTCACCCTGGACAACCACGGTTGTTCGGATGCCTACGCCGCGGCCATCACACTCGTGCCCCCGGCGCCCATGGTGAGCTTCGAGGGAGACACCATGAGCTGTGCCCCCCTGCAGGCCGTGTTCCATGCGTTCCCTGAAAGCGCCGTCGACAGCCTCATCTGGAACTTCGGCGAAGGCACCACCCGCACCGAAACTGAGCAACTGGAAGAACCTGTCGGTTTCAGCTACTATGAGCCCGGCACCTATGAGGTCTGGGTAACCGCCCACGGACCGGGAGGCGTAGCGGTATCGGAAACGCACACCGTCGTGGTCCTGGAACAGGTCAATGCCGGCTTCACCATGTTCCCGGATCAATGCGTGGAAGTCGGTGACGTCCTCGAGCTGACCCCGAATTTCGACTATCCCGATGCCGTCTACACCTGGAGTTTCGGAGACGGATCCAGCACCGCCGTACCCGACGGCAGCATCATCACCCACACCTACACCGAGGCAGGGGACCCGTCCATCACCCTGACCATAGAGAATGCCCTGTGCGGCGACAGCACTTCGAGGAGCACCTGCATCATCGAATTCCAAGGGGGGTCGGTCGGTGTGCCCTCCGCCTTCACCCCGACATTCGGAGGGGATGGCACCGGTTCTCAAGCGTATGGCGATGATGACTTCCGTGACAATGATGTCTTCTTCCCTCAGCTCCAAGGAATACCCGTTGCCTACAGCTTCACGGTGTACAACCGTTGGGGCGAACAGATTTTCAGTACCTCCGACCCGACCATCGGGTGGAATGGGCATTTCCAGGGCAAGCTCTGCAAGCAGGACGTTTACGTCTGGCGCGTAGCCGCCGTCTTCTTGGATGGCACTTCCGTGGAGCAAGCCGGAGACGTGACCCTGATCAGACGATGAGCACCCTTTCGACATACCCCAAGGCGGGAGCCCTGCTCTGCCTGACCCTGCTCCTCTTCATGGGTGCTGAGACGGCAAGTGCCCAAGACCCGCAGTTGACGCAGTTCTATGCCGTGGCACCCCAACTCAATCCGGCCTTTGCGGGGGGAACCCTTGAAAACAGGGTCACCTTCCACTACAGGAACCAATGGCCGGGCATTCCGGGTCGATTCGTGAGTTACGGCGCTTCATACGACGTCTTCATTCCGAAGATCAACAGTGGCATCGGCGTCATCTTCTCCTCTGATGAGGCCGGGTCCGGAGCACTCGGGTCGAGCTCATTCGCCTTTCAATACAGCTACGAGGTTCCCCTCGGCGACCGGCTGTCCTTCCGGCCGGGACTCCAATTGGGTTGGGGCAGCAGGGGCCTGCTGAACTGGCAGGACCTCGTATTCGGCGACCAGTTGAACCGCGGCACTGCAGGTGGCGGGGCCTCCGGCTCCCTCGAAGGGCTTCAGAACTTCCAGCTGGTGCGGAATTACTTCGATGTGGCTGCAGGCGGAGTGGTGTACAGCAAACGTTTCTGGCTCGGCATGAGCAGCCGGCACCTCAACAGCCCTTCCGAAAGCCTGACCGACGCCACGACCGCCCCCATGCCCATTTGGTTCAGCACGCATGGCGGCGTGCGCATCCCCTATCAGGGCGGCCCCACCGGTTCCAATCAGGATGTCCTCATCGCAGCCTCCTACCGGTCGCAGGGCACATTCGACCAGATGGACTTCGGGTTCAGCATCGACAGTCCCTTCCTCACCTACGGCATTTCCTACCGTCAGATTCTGATGAAAAGTGCACCCGATGGCGCACCGAACCACGACGCCATCTCCCTGCTCCTCGGTCTGACTGAAGACAATTTCAGGGTGGGTTACAGCTATGACATCACCGTCTCCACGCTGGGATGGGGCATTTCAGATGGCGCACACGAAATCACACTCAGCTACGTGTGGCGCACACCCAGTCACCTGAGGACACGACCGCACCGCGTCCTTCCGTGCGCCGAATTCTGAAGCTTTCCGGGGTCAGCGGGCTCAATCCGTTTGAGGCAGGACGTTGACCTCCCGCTCGAGGCGGACTGCGAATCGGGCTTCCACATCCTCCTGGATGTCGGTGGCCAACTTCAGCAATTCAGCCCCCGTTGCACCGCCCCGGTTCACCAATACGAGGGCCTGCCGGTCATGCACCCCATGGGTCCCACGGTCATGCCCCTTCCAACCGGCTTGGTCGATCAGCCACCCCGCAGCGAGCTTCACTCCTCCCTGCGCAGGGTAATGCGGCATCTCAGGATAACGGTCCATCAAGGCTGCCTGGACATCCTGTGAGACCACGGGGTTCTTGAAGAAACTGCCGGCATTGCCCAGCACGGCCGGGTCGGGCAACTTGCTCCGACGAATGCGGATGACCGCCTCGGAAACCGATTGCGGTGTCGGCTCGACGACTCCCGCCGCGTCGAGTTCAGAACGGATGGCGCCATACCCCAGCCGGAGTTCGGGCACGGTATCCAACCGGAACGTCACTCCAGTGATCACGAATTGGCCCTTCAATCTGCGTTTGAACACACTCTCCCGATAACCAAAGGCACAGTCGGCATGACCGAAAGTGTGCACGGCACCCGAGGCGACCTCCACCGCTTCGAGCGAATGGAACCGCTGTTCCAGCTCGACCCCGTATGCCCCGATGTTCTGCATGGGGCCCGCCCCCACACTTCCCGGAATGAGGGACAGATTCTCGAGGCCGTACCAACCGCGTTCAAGGGTCTCCATCACGAAGTCATGCCAACCGACACCAGCGCCTGCCCGCACCAGCACGGCCGTGCCTTCGCGGCCCACCTCCTCGATGCCCTTGATGCCCATGTGAAGCACAAGCCCGGCCAGGTCGCGGGTCAACAGCACATTGCTCCCTCCTCCGAGCACATGCAACATCCCCAAGTGGGACCGGTGCCATTCCAGGGTTTCAAGGACATCCGTCACCCCGGTACAGGAGACGAAATGCTCGGCCGACGCCCGCAATCCGAATGTGGTCAGCTCCGCGAGGGAACGGTTTCGCTCGATGTGCACAGTGCGAATAAACGGCGTTGACGCGGCCTTATTCGCCTGTGCTCTCCCAGCGTTCCAACTGTTCGATGTTCTTTATCCGCTCGTCATATTCATCCTCCTCCAATGCGATGATGTCGCCGTTCGCCACCCGTTCCAGCAAGGCCGCCACATGCAACCGGTCCGCATAGGTGCGCACCTCCAACACGTGATGCAGGTAGCGCCTGCCCAGCCGCTGGTGTTCCTCCAACCGGTCCGGGGTGAGCAGGGCATAAATGGACCCTCCATCCGGCGTTGCGAACCACTTTGGGGTGCGGACCATTTCCATGGGAGAAAATTAGCGCCACAAGAGCCTGGGTTTTTCAGAACTTATGGCCATGCCCGGACCCTTGAATTTTCCTGTTTCCACGCGTCGGATGACGCTCACACTCGCCCTGTTGATCGGCCCTTTCATCGGCAACGCATTCGGACAGGATGACCGCGGTTACACAGTGGCGGTGGGGGATCCCATGCCGGATTTCTCCTTGTTGGATCTCGAGGGTGATCAGTGGAGCCGCACAGAATTGCTGGGTACCGTCTACATCCTGCAGTTCACGGCCTCATGGTGTGGGGTGTGTCGAAAGGAAATGCCCCACCTCGAAGAACGGGTGTGGCAGCGATTCAAGGGAAAAGGCCTGCAATTGCTCGGCGTGGACCTCGACGAACCTGCGGAGAAGGTGCGGGGCCTGGTGGAAGACACCGGAATCTCCTACCCGGTCTGCCTCGATGCCGGCGGTGCACTCTTCGGAGAGGTCACCGTTCCCAAGGCGGGTGTGACCCGGAACATCGTGGTCGACCGCACGGGAAACATCGCCTTCCTGACCCGGTTGTTCGATGAGGCGGAATTCGAAGCGATGGTGGACGCCGTCGCAGCGCTGCTGGAAGACAAAAAATGACAGACGATTTCAACCAACGCCGGAAAGAGGCCGAAAGGCTCTATGCGGCGAAGCAGTGGAGCGAAGCCGAACAGCGCTTCGCGGTCTTGCGCGAGGAGCACACGCCCGATGGCGACCTCATCCACGACCACGCCGTGTGCATTTTCCAACTCGGCAGGACCAAGGAGGCCCTGCAGGAGTTCGACCGCGCCGTAGCCCTCGAGCCGGATCACGCCTACCGCTATGCCTCCCGGGCCTGGATCCGCGCCGCCATGAAAGACGTGGATGGGGCCATTGCCGACTACCGCAAGGCGTTGGAGCTCGACCCCGACGACGCCATTACCCTCAACAACCTCGGACTGCTCGAGGAGCAGTACGGCATGCGCAAATCAGCACAGGAACGCTTCCGGCGCGCCGACACCCTCATGGGCATCCTCCGGGACGCCGGAGTGGACCCGGCTGACAATTCCGGGCAGGCGCCTCAATCCACCGCAGCACCAGCGTCAGGTGAAGACGTTCCCACCCCTTCCGTCTGGAAGGAAATGGGGGCCGTCTTCACCAATGGTGAGCGGCGCCGTGAGTTCATTGACTTCATCCGCAAAGGCCTGCGCAAATGATGCACTCCGGGGATTTTCTGGAAGGCATCATGGAGCGGTTGCGCCAAAACCCTCCAGCGACATGGGGCGACCTCACGATCCTCCTTCCTGGCCGACGGCCCGGAAGGATGCTCGCCGAGGCCCTGGCGCGGGAGGCGGGTCAGGGCCAGTGGCTCCCCCACATCACCACCCTCGGAGAATGGAGTGGCCTGCAACTGGGCCTCCACGTTCCGGGAAAGGTGGAGCTGCTCGTCGAATTGCAACAGGTGGCCGAAGGCATGCGGGCACACCACCCCATACCCGATTGGGGCTCCTTCGATCGATTCCAGCCTTGGGGAATGGCCGCCCTCGCCGATTTCAATGCCGTGGACCATCACCTGTTGGAATCGCGTCAGGTCTTCCGGGACCTCCGCAACATCAAAGACATCGAGGCCTGGAGCTTCGGACGTCCTGACCTCACGGCCGGACAACAGGCTTTCCTGGAACAATGGAATACCCTGTACCCCCTGCACACCGCCTTTCACGACCACCTCCTCGACAGAGGGCTCGCTACTTCCGGACTGCTCGCACGCATGATGGCCACCGGAGAGCACGCCCTCGACCACGTTGCAGGACCGGTCTGGATGGCCGGAGCGAATGCCCTGACCCCCGCAGAGAAAAAGACCATGGACCGCCTCATGCGATCGGGACAAGGCACATGGATCTGGGACACCGACCGTTCCCATGTGGCGGAAGGACGGGAGACCGGAAGGTTTGTCCGCGAAAACATCACGCCCGGTGAGATCCAATCCCTGCCGCACCCCCTCAAGGACGTCGCCGGCCCTGGCCGCGAAAAATCGCGGGACTGGCATTTCATCACCTGCAGTTCACGCACCATGCAGACCCAGTATGTCCGCGAGCAGTTGAAGCAGGAAACAGCGGGAACACTCGACCGCACGGCGGTCATCCTCCCTTCTTCCGATATCGCGCCCCTCCTGCTCAACGCACTGCCCCCGGGCATCGGCAAGGTCAACCTGACCATGGGCGTGCCACTGGACCGGACGCCACTCCGGAGTTTTTTGCATCTGCTGTTCGGCCTGCACGGCGACAAGGGCCGTCTCCACCACAGCCGGCTGCGCTCATTGCTCGCACATCCATTGACACGGGCCATGCAACCCGAAGCCTCGAAGGAACTCGACGCCCTCACCCGCATGTGCATCCGCCAATCGCGGGTGCGCCTCAAACGCGAGGACCTGAGCCCATTTCCTGCAACGGAGGCCATGCTCGCCCCCTGGTGGGCAGGATGCTCCACCCCGGATCGGGACGAGGGAACAACCACCGTTTTGTCCGGTGTGGCACGGTGGATTGAAACGCACAAAGGCAGCATGCCCAAAGACCCCTGGCTCGCCGCCACATGGATGGGCTTCCGCGATGTGGTCGCCCTGCATGAACGCAGCGTGGAACGCTTGGGCATCCCTCCGGGACTGGGCGAGACACGGGCCCGGATGCAGCGGTGGTTGAGCCTTCATACGGTCGATCTCGCAGGTGAGCCCCTTGAAGGCCTTCAGGTCATGGGACTGCTGGAGAGCCGGGGCCTCGATTTCGACGAGGTCTTCATCCTTGACATCAACGAGGGAACCCTGCCCAATGGATCCGCCCCTCCTACCTTCATGCCGCTCGACCTCCAACGTTCTTTGGGGCTGCCTGGACGGCCGCAAAGGGATGACCTCTTCTCGGTCTACCTGCACCGCCTGCTCCACAGGGCCCGCCGCGTGCACCTGCTCTGCGTTGGGGCGGGACAGGGGGACAACGGCGCCGAACCCAGCCGCTTTCTCGGCCAGATCGAAGCATGGGCAAAAGAATCCCTGTCCGGGGTGCAGGTCCACAAAACCCTGCTTTCCACTCCGCTGCCCGATTCCGCCCCGCCTGTTCCCGCGTTGGGTTGGAGCCCAACAGCCAAAGACTCCATGGAAGGGATGCTGGAGCGGGGGGTCAGTCCTTCCGCATTGAATCAGGCCTTGACCTGCGAACGCCAATTCCATTACCGCTACGTCCTGGGGTTGGGAGAAACCGATGTCGTGGAGGAACACCTCGAGGCCAGCACCATCGGAACGGTGATCCACTCGGCAGTGGAGGAGGGCCTCAAGCCCACAGTCGGCCGTGCACTGACCAAGGAAGACCTGAATGCCCTATCCAAAGAGGTGCGCAATAGGCTCATCACCGCCTTGACCAAAGTAAAACCGGGGGCCCAGGTCAACACTGGAGCCAACGTACTGGTCCTGCGGATGGCTGCCGCCATGGTCGCCCGTTGGATCAAGGATGAAATCAGCGAATGGCCAGCCGAGGCCACCATCACCATCACGGGTCTGGAAGAAAAACTGTCGCGGACCTTTCAGCTGCAGGATGGCCGGTCGATCACGTTCCGCGGTGTGGCGGACCGCGTCCAGCGGACCCGGATTCAGGGAAGCGAAACCTGGCAGGTCATCGATTACAAAACAGGCAAGGTCGAGGGCAAGGAGCTCGTCCTGAAAGGAGATTGGGAAGACGCCTTGAGACAGGGCAAACGGGGCAAGGCCCTGCAGCTGCTGCTCTACGCCGCCATGCTGCGCGCACGCCATCCCGAGGCGCACGCCATCCAATCCGCCATCCGGACCGGCCGCAAGGGGTCGGGCGATTCAAGCAGTCTGCTCCACCTGAAATGGAATGGCCAAACCCTGCTCGAACCGGAACATGACGACCTGCTCAAAGAGTGGTTGGGCACCGTCGTGGTTTCCCTGCTGCCCGGCGAGGGCCACGAGACGGTGGAGCACAACCCCGACAGCAAATGGTGCTCCTATTGCCTGACGCTGGAGTAGATTTCGGCCATGGAGGATGCTCCCCATCGAGGCGGAATCAGGGACCGGCGTGTCCTCGTCATGGCATACTATTGGCCACCAGCAGGTGGACCAGGTGTGCAGCGTTGGTTGAAAATGACCAAGTACCTCCCGGACAATGGGTGGATTCCCACCCTGCTTGTTCCGGAGAATGCCGCCTACCCGATCCTGGATCCGTCGCTCGTTCAAGATGTTCCACAAAACCTCGTCGTACACAAGGTTCCCATTCTGGAACCCTACGAGTTCGCCACGAAACTCTTCAGCCGCAATGGTGCCACTGAGAGGCTCGGATCACTGAAAAAAGGCGGAGGAAAACAGGGCATCACCCAACGGTTGATGCTGTGGTGCCGGGGCAACATCCTTCTTCCCGATCCGAGGGTTCTCTGGCGCCGCCGCGCCGCGGCAAAGGCCATCAAGATCATCGAAAAGGCCGGGGAAGAAGGACGGCCATTCGATGCCATCGTCACCACGGGTCCCCCACACAGCGTCCATCTCATCGGGCTGGACCTCAAACGGAAAACCGGGCTGCCATGGCTTGCCGATTTCCGCGATTTGTGGCGTGAAATGGACTATCTCGAAGATTTCCTTCCCACGGCCAGAACCCGGCGAAAGCATAAAGAACTCGAAAGGGACGTCGTGACCAATGCTGATGCCATTGCCTATTCGAGCCCGGGTGTGGGTGTTTCCCTGATGAACAATGCCCCTTCCGTGCCGAAGGAATGTTTCCATCTGATCTACAATGGATGGGACCCGACCGACGTCACACAACCCCATGAACAGGGCGACTCCGGTCCACTCTCCAAGGGCACGGACTTCCACATTGGCCATTTCGGTTCTCTTTTTCCCTCACGCGATACCCCGGGTTTGTGGCAAGCCATCCGGAAATGGAATTCCGATTCCCTGAACAGACCTCACAAGGTGCACCTCAACCTCGTAGGCAGCGTCAGCCCCCAAGTACGGGAGAGCATCGAGCAGACCCTGAAACCCGAAGACTGGACAGACCACGGATATGTTTCGCACACGGAGGCCGTATCCATGATGCAATCAATGCACGCCCTGCTGCTGATACAAAACGACAACACAACGGGTGAACGAGCGATACCGGGCAAGGCCTTCGAATACCTTGCGACAAGCCGTCCAATGGGCGTGGTCACCCGTGTACCGAGCGACCTGTCGACACTGACCGATGAATGGGGCGTACACTCTTGCCGCCATGCGAATCAGGAGGAAGCCATAAACATGCTGGAAAAACTGAGCTCGGGAACGGGTCCTGACCGTCAAATGGTCGAGCACTATTCGCGCCCTGCATTGACGAGGCAAATGAGCCGGGTCCTCGACAGCATCATTCCTTCACTCACCAGCTGAATGGCGCGCTATGGCATTTCGGAGCAGGCGGCACGGAATTTTCTGAGCATCATTCTGGGCTTCATACTCGGGGGCATCAACAATCTGGTGGTGTTGCCATGGGCCTTCGAAAACCACCTTGAAGATTGGGGGCTGATCCGAGTTGCAGCGGCATGGGCAACCCTGATCGGGCCCATTGTCGCCTTTGGTGCACCCGCCGCAATGAACCGGTTTTCAGGGAAGTTCGGGAGGTCTGGTGAGCTGCCCCAACTCTTTGGCTCCCTGCTCCAACCGACCATAGCCACATTCCTTCTGTTCGTGGCAATGCCCGTCCTGCTCTTTCCCGAGACAGTGGCAGATCTGCTGGGATTGGAGGGGAAGAATCGGCATGCCGTGGGGCCCATTGCCATCCTGTCCGCCTTTCAGGCACTGCAGCTGTACATCGCCGGTTTTCTGACCACAAGGCTGAAAACTGCACTGGCCACTTTCTTCAGGGAAACTGTGTTCAAAACAGGTTACCTCATACTGGCACTGGCATTGGGACTGGGCTGGATGACACCGGACCGGTTTCTCCCTGCCTTTGTCCTGCTCTACGGCGTCATCCTGCTTCTGCTCCTTGCACAAGCCATCGCCAACAATTTCCGCATCCGGATTCGCGGATTGTCCGACAAGGCCACACGCAAGGAAATCCTGATTTATGGGGGAACCTTGATTTTCGGCAACAGCGCCTGGATCATTCTCACCCAAATTGACATCATCATGGTGGGGCGGCTCATTTCATTGGCCGCGGTGCCGGCATTCACCGTAGCCGGCTTCATCGCCACAATTGCCCAGGTTCCCCAGCGTTCATTCCAGCGACTGCTCCAACCCCTGATCGCAAAGGCATTGGACCGGAAGGACATGGAAGAGGTATGGAGACTCTTGGGACTCAGTCACCGCGCCATGCTGCTCGGCGGAGGGTGGATCCTCGCGTCCGTTTGGGTCAACACTCCTCAAATCGACTTCCTGCTGCCAGAAGAATTCAAGGGCCTCTCCTGGGTCATCCTTGCCATCGGTGCTCACAAGTTGCTTCAAGGCAGTTCCTCCGGGACACAAGTCTTCATCGGGCAATCAGACCATTACCGGAAACTCATCGGCCTCAATTGGATCATGGTCATCATCGCCATCCCCTTGAACCTTTATTTCATCCCGGAAAGCGGATTGGGACTCGGTCTCATGGGGGCAGCACTCGCCACCATAT
>CALLLH010000010.1 GCA_938082505.1 uncultured Flavobacteriales bacterium | reverse complement strand
CGAGGATGCCCAGAACGAGGCGGAGAGCATCTACATCCCATTCTCCACCTTTTCCAAATCGTTCAATACGCGCGGCCGGGTCGGCTGGCTCTCCATGCTGATCAAGGACGGGGTCGACGCCGAGGAGGCCGAGGAGGCGACAAAGCAGCTCATCAAGTCGCGCCTGAGCATCCACCCGGACGATCCGCGCGCCATCGGATGCTGGTCCATGGCGGAGGAATTCCAGAAGGCGGAGCTGCTGTTTTCCGGCATGCGCCTCATCTCGCTGCTGTTCGGCTCGCTTGCCTTGTTGGCGGGGGTCATCGGCATCACGAACATCATGCTGATCTCCATCAAGGAGCGCACCAAGGAGCTCGGCATCCGCCGCAGCCTCGGGGCCACGCCTTCGCGCATCCTGCAGCAGATCATCGGCGAGACGCTGTTTTTGACGGTGCTGGCCGGTCTGGTCGGGCTCGTGCTGGGCGTCGGTCTGCTCGAGGCCGTGGACGGCCTCATCGAAGACGGCGCGGATGCGGGCGTCTTCCGCCATCCTGAAATCGATTTTGGAACTGTCCTCACCGTGTTGTGCATCCTCTTGGGGATGGCCATCTTCGCGGGCGTCCTGCCCGCCATGCGGGCGCTGGCCATCAAGCCGGTGGAAGCCCTGCGCGCTGAGGGATGATTGATATAGAAACATGAAGAAAGGCCGCGTCACGCTCCTCCTCATCTTCGTCCTCCTGGTGATTGCCGGGGCGGCGTACACATTGAACCACCTCTACAAGAAGGAGCAGGCGCCGGAAGCGCGCTTCGGGGTGGAGACGCCGCGCATCGCCGACATCATCAAGAAGTCCGTCTCGTCGGGCACCATCGGGCCGCGCAAGGAGATCCTCATCAAGCCGCAGATCAGCGGCATCGTCGATGAGCTCTTTGTGGAAGCGGGGGACACCGTGACCGCCGGCACCGTGTTGGCCCGCGTGCGGGTCGTGCCGGACATGGCGGCGCTGGCTGCGGCGCAGAGCCGGGTGGAGCGCAGCCGCATCTCGCTGGAGAACAGCCGCCGCGATTTCGAGCGGCAGGAGTCCCTTCTCGCCTCGGGGGTTGTGTCCCAGCAGGATTTCCAGCAGAGCGAGACGTCCTACCTGCAGGCGCAGGAGGAGAAGCTCGCCGCCGATGACAACCTCCGCATCGTCAAGGAAGGCGCCGCCAGCCGCGCGGGTGAGGCGTCGAATACGATGATTGCCAGCACCGTTGACGGCATGGTGCTCGACGTGCCGGTCGAGGTGGGCAACCAGGTCATCCAGGCCAATACCTTCAACGAGGGCACCACCATCGCCAGCGTGGCGGACATGACGGACCTGATTTTCCGCGGCCAGATCGACGAGAGCGAAATCGAGAACCTGCGCGTCGGTATTCCCTTGATCCTGAGTATTGGCGCGATGCCGGGCAAGAAGTTCGATGCGGTGCTGGAATACATTTCGCCCAAGGGTGTGCCTGAGAATGGTGCGGTTCAGTTCGAGATCCGGGCTGCGGTGACGCTGGCCGAAGGAGACTTCATCCGCGCCGGATTCAGTGCCAACGCGGACGTCGTGCTCGACAAGCGCGAGCAGGTGCTCGCTTTGAGCGAGGCGCTGGTGCAGTACGAAGGGCCGATGCCCTTCGTGGAGGTACAGACGGGACCGCAGCAGTTCGAACGCCGCGACGTGGAGCTAGGCCTGTCGGATGGTTTGATGGTGGAGGTGCTCTCGGGCGTGGCGATGGAAGACTCCATCAAGCGCTGGAACCAGCCCATCTTCGACTGATGGCGCTGATCGAGGAAATGGACCGGTCGGGCAACTGGCTGTTCCGCTGGCGCAGCTTCCTGCCTTTGCTGTTGTTTTTCGGGGCGGTGCCGGTGGTGCTCTTCGGCGACGTGTCCTGGATACCGATGTCGGATGGATTTGACCGTTCGTGGTGGTGGCCGCTGTTCTGCCTCGATGTGGCCATGGCTGGTCAGGTCATCCGCGCCCTGTGCGTGGGCTATACGCCGCGGGGTACCTCGGGCCGCAACACCAAGGAGGGCCAGGTCGCCGAGTCGCTCAATATGCTGGGCATGTACAGCATCTGCCGCCATCCGCTGTACCTCGGCAACCTGCTGATGTGGCTCGGCATCGTGATGTACATCGGCCATTTGTGGTTCGGTGTGGCGTTTCTGCTGCTGTACGCGTTGTATTACGAGCGCATCATGTTTGCCGAGGAGCAGTTCCTGCGCGGCAAATTCGGCCAGGCCTACCTCGACTGGGCTTCGGGGGTGCCCGCCTTCTGGCCGGCACTCGGCCGATGGAAGGAGCCGTCGGTGTCGTTTTCGATGCGCAATGTGCTGAAGCGCGAATACAATGGCTTCTTCGCGGTCTTCGTGAGCCTCGCCTGGGTCGACATGCTCCACGGCTACCGTGAGGCGGGCCTGAGTGGCGACTTTTTCGCTGCCCCGGCCTGTGTGTTCCAGCCGTTCTGGGCCTACGCCCTGGCGTCGGCCTTCGGCGTCTTTCTCGTGTTGCGGACGCTCAAGAAGACCACCAAGGTCCTCGATGTGGCCGGCCGCGAATACGTCTGATTTCCTGGCTGATGGGTTCGCCGTTCAGGTGACCTTGGCGCTGCGGACCATCCGGCGGAGGATGCCCGGCGCGAACCGTGAGAGCCAGTAGCCCAGCTTTTCCTTCTTGGCCGGCGTGATGAGCGCCTTGTTGCGGTCGATGCCCCGCAGGATGGCGGCCGCGCACTGTTCGGCCGTGATGCCGTTGTCGGTGGCGTCGTCCATGGTGCCCTGTGCTGTGCCGTCAGCGGTGAGGGCGTTGATGGAGATGTTGGTCCGGACGAATCCGGGGGAGACCATGGTGACGCGGATGCCATCGCCATGGTGCTCGGCGCGCAGGGCCTCGAACCAGCCGTGCATGGCGTGCTTGGCGCCGGCATAGCCCGAGCGCATGGGGGCGGAGAAGAGGCCCATCAGGCTGGTGACCACGGCGAAATGGCCGCCGCCCGCGGCGATCATGTGGGGCAGGAGGGCCCGCGTGAAGGCAAGCGTGCCGAAGTAGTTGACCTCCATCATGGCGCGGTCTACCTCGGGGGTCGTGTCGATCAGGCGGCTCCGCTGGCTGATGCCGCCGCTGTGTACCACGACGTTCACACCGCCGGCGTCTTCCCAGGTTTGGGCGACCAGTGCTGCAATGCCATCAGGCGATGCCAAGTCGAAAGGGGCGAGGAGGGCGTCGTCCGCACCGATTTCTTGGCGCACCGCCTCGAGGTTCTCGAGCATGCGGGCGGAGAGGATCAGGCGGTCACCGCGCTGGTGGCAGGCGCGTGCGACGGCCCTTCCGATGCCTGAGGAGGCGCCGGAAATCCAGACCGTACGGCGCGGTGCGTTCACGCGTCGATGTTGGCGTACTTGGCGTTGGCCTCGATGAATTCGCGGCGGGGCGGCACATCATCGCCCATCAGCATGGAGAAGATGTTGTCGCTTTCGGCGGCGTTGTCGATGGTGACCCGGCGCAGCGTGCGGAATTCCGGATTCATCGTCGTGTCCCACAGCTGCTCGGCGTTCATCTCACCGAGACCCTTGTAGCGTTGCACGTTGACGGTGGCGTCGCTGTTGCCCCTGAACTCTTGGATCAGGCGGTCACGCTGGTTGTCATCCCAGGCATAGCTCTGCTTGCTGCCCCGCTTGACGAGGTAAAGGGGTGGCGTTGCGATGTAGATGTAACCGTTTTCGATGAGCTCCTTCATGTGGCGGAAGAAGAAGGTCAGGATGAGCGTTTCGATGTGGCTGCCGTCCACATCCGCGTCACACATGATGACAATTTTGTGGTAGCGGAGTTTGGTGATGTTGAGCGCGCGTTCGTCTTCTTCGGTGCCGACCGTCACACCGAGCGCGGTGTAGATGTTCTTGATCTCCTCATTTTCGAAGATCTTGTGGTGCATCGCCTTCTCTACGTTCAGGATTTTTCCCCGGAGGGGCAGGATGGCCTGGAAGAGTCGGTCACGGCCTTGTTTGGCTGTACCTCCAGCGGAGTCACCCTCGACCAGGAAGAGTTCACACAACCCAGGGTCCTTCTCGGAACAGTCGGCCAGCTTTCCCGGCAGGCCGGAACCACCCATCACCGTTTTGCGCTGGACCATCTCACGGGCCTTCCGGGCCGCATGGCGTGCCTGTGCCGCGAGGATGACCTTTTGAACGATGATCTTGGCATCGTTCGGGTGCTCCTCGAGGTAGTCGGTCAGCATGCCGCTTACGGCCTGGGAGACTGCAGCGGTCACCTCCTTGTTGCCCAATTTGGTCTTGGTCTGCCCTTCGAACTGGGGCTCCATCACCTTGACGCTCACGATTGCAGTCAATCCTTCCCGGAAATCGTCACCGCTGATGTCAAACTTCAGTTTGTCGAGCATGCCTGACCCATCCGCGTATTTTTTCAGCGTATTGGTCAATCCCCGGCGGAATCCACTGAGGTGCGTTCCACCCTCGTGGGTGTTGATGTTGTTGACGTAACTGTGGAGGCTCTCGTTGAATGAGGTGTTGTAGATCATCGCCACTTCCACGGGGATGTCGTTGACCTCGCCCTCCATGTGGATGACTTCGGCGATGAGTTGGTCCCGGTTCTTGTCGATGTAGATGACGAATTCCTTGAGTCCAGTCTCGCTGTGGAATTGCTCCGAGGGGTGGTTGCCCTCCTCGTCAGTGAAGCGCTCATCCGTCAAGGTCAGGGTGATCCCCTTGTTCAGGAAGGCGAGCTCGCGCAAACGGCGGGCAAGGGTCTCGTAGTTGTACTCGAGCGTGTCCGTGAAAATCTCCGGATCGGGCTGGAAGGTCACGGATGTTCCCGTGCGGTCCGTTGTTCCGATTTCACGAGTAGGGTAGGTCGCCTTGCCCTGGGAGTACTCCTGTTCCCAGGCTTTGCCTTCCCGGTGGACCTCTGCACGGAGGTGAATGGACAGGGCATTGACGCAACTCACACCGACCCCGTGGAGACCACCGGATACCTTGTAGCTGTCCTTGTCGAATTTGCCGCCCGCGCCAATCTTGGTCATCACGACCTCCAGGGCACTGACGCCTTCCTTCTTGTGCATGGCGACGGGAATGCCCCGGCCATTGTCATGGACCGTGACCCCATTCGATGGGGTGATGGCCACATCGATCGTGTCGCAATGACCTGCCAAGGCTTCATCGATGGAGTTGTCGATTACCTCGTAGACCAGGTGGTGCAATCCCCGCGTGCCCACATCTCCGATGTACATCGATGGACGCTTGCGGACGTGCTCCATGCCCTCCAGGGCCTGAATGCTGTCCGCGCCATAACTGTGCTTCTGCTCTTCGCTCATCTCCGCGTTTTTCTACGTCCCACGAAAATAGCCTACAGACCGCTGAAACAGGGTGTTGTAACCCCGCCAAAACGTCAGTGTTTTCAACACTTTTGCTGCTGTTTGGGGGGTGTTTTCCACACCGTGCAGCCGAGGGTGGGGAATCTGTGGATTCTGCCGTTCTCAGAAACGGTAGGATGCCATCATCATCACCATGAGCCGCTGCGCTCCGTAACCGTTGAAAATTTGGGTGGTGCCCAGGGGGCCTCGGGCGTCCAATCCCAGAGAGAGCCGGGCGTTGTAGCGGTATTCGATGCCCAAATCCAAAGCGGTGTAGGCCGGAAGTTTCTGGGCACTGATGACGCTGGTTCCGCCGAATACCGTTCCGACGTCCTCTGCTCCGGGCTGGAGCGGGGCATCGGTTCCGGGGACTTCGGCGAAGGGCACGCGGGATGGTGCGTACCGTGCACCGACAATTTCAATCCCGGCTTCCAGGTACAGCATTTCTTCCAGGTTCCAGCGTCCGGATGCCGCGATCCTCGTCCGGGGTTGATACCAGGCGTGGGGTTGTTCGCCACTGCCGTATGTATGGAATTCGGCACGGGCCGTCAGCTCCAGGGGACCTTGGCCGCGGTAGGTGGCTTCGCCGATGACGCTCGCGACCGTCAAGGAGTCGTAAGCGACGCCGAATCGCTGACCGGCACTGTCCGGGCCAGCTTCGTTGATCCAGTATTGGAACTCCCTGAACCGCGTTGTGCGTGCCTGTGCATTGAAGGCGAGGTCCCGGGTCAATTTGCCGCGTACCCCACCGTAAAGCTCCATGGCCCGGTTCGTGTTCAAGAGTGCGCCATTTGTCGCTTCTGGTCCCGCATGGTAGGCCGCGTCGAAAAAGGGATTGGAGGCCACAAGGTCGTGGATGGCATTGCGCCGCATTCCTCCGTCCACACCACCGTAGGGTACGAAGACATCGTCGAGCAGTCGGAACCGCACCTCCGCCATCGGGTAAAAGTGGAAAGACTGTGTGCCCCGGGCATCGACCCACAGCCCGGCGCCCGCCTTGACCATGTAAGCGCCGCGTTCCTTCGTAACGGAGGGCCGCACACCGACCAATGCTGAAGCGCGGTTGACCGCTGCGACGGTCGTATCCCCGTAGGCATCCATGCGGGAGCCCACGAAATGTGCCTCATAGTCGAAATCGTAGCGGGCGCCTTCACGCCATGTGTGCAGGTCACCGTGCAGTTCCACGAGGTTCTCCCGACCGGGTTCACGGAGGATTTCAGGTTGGAGGAGGTCGCCGGGCAGGGGAGCCGGTCCGATGGAGAGCCGCGAGTAGGACAGGGACAGGTCCCGGTGGACCTTGCTGCTGTCGCGTTCGTGGTTCTGCAGCTGCACGGAGGCGCCCATGCGGCCATAGGTCTGCCGTTCGATTGGTGCTGAGAAGAGCCCCTCTGTCGCAGAAGTCAGGTCGAGGCCGTGCAAGCCCCAAGCGTCCCTTTCGAGGAATCCGGCAGCGGTGACACTGCTGCGCTTGACGAAACGGCGGTAATAGCCACTGACCGCATTCTTGGACCAGCCTTCGTCCACCCCCAGGCTGTCAAGCTGGCCCGTAGAGCCTGCAGAACTCCGATGACGCAGGGAAACGCCCCAGGCACCCTGTCTGCTGCGGGTATCGCCGAGGTGGACCTCCAGAAGGGGTGAGGAATAAATGCCGAAGCCCGCCCGGACATGTCCCGCGTACAACCGCGGCAATGGAGCGTCCATTTTGACCGCAACCGGGGCAATGGTCCTTGCAATCGGCGCGGGGGCAGTGCGCTTGGCGATCGGGGCATAATCGATGACGGGCTTTTCGATGCCCATGTCGATTGTTCGGGGGGCATCGCCGGGCTTGTCCACCTCCCTCAGGTACAGCTCGCGGTCCCCTACGAAGGTGACCTGGAGGCTGTCTTGTCCCACAGCACAAAATGCAGCAGGCAGGACGAGGAGGCCGGCGGTTGCGCAGCCGATGAGACGTGTTCGGAGTGGATCCCTGTGGTTCATTCGCTGTCGGGATTGGGGGTGTTGCCTGAGGAGGTGCTGTCCGCGGGCGATGGACTGGGCTGTTCGAGCTGGACGATGCGGTCCAGCAGGTCCATGCAAGCTTCCTGCACCCAGTCGATCTCCACATTGGATTGGAGTTGGTCCACTGAACTCCGCGCCTGGAAATAGTCCCCTTGCACCACGTAGGATTCTGCAAGCAGGAGGAAGCTGTGGAAGGACCAGTCGCTGCCACCGCCGAATCGGTTGAGTTGGTCGAATACCTGGGCCTGGCAACCATCCACATCGCCTTCATCGAGGGTCAGGGCCGCAAGGTGGTGCGTGGCTTCCTCGGCATGGGGCCCATTCGCGGCGAGGATGTTCAGGTCAGCCTTGGCTTCAGGATCACCACGGTCGAGGAGGATCAGGGCCCGGTTGTAATGCGCGGCGGTCCGGATGTCTTCGGGGGTTTCACTGTCCTCGAGGATGGGACTGACGTAGTCCAATACCGTGTCGCCGTCGCCGAGGGCCCGACTGCAGCGCATGATGCCGATGCGGGATTCGAGCACGTGGCGTTTCAGGACGGCGACCTGCTCCAGTTTTTGGTAGTGCCCGAGGGCTTCATTGAAGTCTTCCCGGTTGAAGCGCAGGGTGGCCGCCAGGACGAGCGCTGATTCATGGTAGTCGCTGAGCGGCGCGGCAATGACATGCTCCAGCGCGGTCAGGGCGCCGTCGGGATCGCCAAGGTCGAAACGGCATTGGCCGAGGTGGAAGTGGGCCGGCAACAACCGGATGCTGTTCGGGTATTTCTCGATGAACTGCTCCAGTTTGGCGACGGCGCCTGCGCAGTCTCCCGAGAGTGCGAGGTCCTGTGCGGCCGAGAAGGTCCGTTCTGCGATGTCATCCTCGGAAAGGCCCACGACGTCGGGGAGGTCATCGAGCTGGTCGCGGGCCACCAACAAGGGCTCCACGAGCAGGAAGGCGTCCTTGGTGACTTCATCGTCGGGATAGCGCGTGCTGATCTCCGTCCATAGGGCCAGGGCATCCTCTTCGCGGCCCTGTTTGACGGCAATGAGCGCCAGGTCCACCATGGCCTGCTTTGCAAAGGGACTCCCGGGGAGTTCACTTCGGATGCGTTCGAATGCCGCTTTGGCCTCGGACATGCGGTTGCGTTCGATTTCTGCTTTGCCGATGGCGGTCAGGGCATCGCCCTTGAACGAAGTTTCCGGGTGGGCGTCGAGCAAAGCTGACATTCCGTTGACCTCTCCAGCGAGGTTTCCAGCCAGGCCTAGACAACGCGCCCGCTGGAATTGCGTGTATTGCCGCTGTGTGGTTCCGGCTTCCAATGCCCGCTCATAGGCTGTAACCGCCCGGTCATAGTCCTTGTCGATGTAGAAGCAATCACCGATGCGCAACAGGGCATCGGACCGGTGGCCTCCGGGGCCGGAGCCTGCTCCCGTGTCGGCATATTTCCTGAAGGAAACCTGGGCGTCGCGGTATTTCCGTTGCCGGAACAAGGCATATCCCGCACCGTATTCGCCTTCGTTGTATTTGCCCGAGTTGAAGGCGCCAGGTGCACCCAGAAAAGTCCGGTAGTGGCTGAGGGCGGCGGCATCCCGGTTGGCCTTCATGGCGATTTCGCCCTGCCAATAGTGGCTTTCCGCAGCGAGGGTGGCGTCTTCCGGAAAGGTGCGGCTTCGGCGCAGGAAGGCTTCGGCGCCCTCGTAATCCTGGGTCTGGTAGAGGTCCACAGCGTGGTTGAAGGCCAATTTCTGGTAGGCGGTCTTCTCCCTTGGAGATTTGCGCTGGATCTTGTCGAGTGCGTCAAGCGCCCGCACATGGTTGCGCGTGGTCAGGTAGACGTCGAGCAGGAAACCGTAGGCTTCGTCGCGCCTCGGGCTGTCCGGGTATTCCTCGAGGAATTGCTCGAATGCGGCGATGGCATCGTTGAACGGATTGAAATCCGTCTCGAAGGCGAGCTTGGCGTGGTTGAACAGGGCGTCCTCGCGGACTTCGAGGTCGTGTTCCATGGTGGCTGCCTTGGCAAAGGCCGCTTGCGCCTTGGGCTTTTCGTCCATGGCGAGGTATGCGCGTCCCATGGTGTGCGTGGCATACTGGTCGAGCGCAGTGCCACCACCCGTGGCCCGCATGAGGGCCGTGATCGCACCATCGGGATCACCGCCCTGCAGACGGCAGGTTCCGACGATGTAGCTGAATCCCGGCGTGCGTTCTTCCGCTTCGGCTGACTTCCAGGCCTCCTCCAGGTGTACGGAGGCGCCCGGGCAATCGCCGAGGTGGAACAGGGCCTCACCGACGATGCGGGTCAGTTCCTTGCGGTCCTGTTGCGGCAGATCGGCTTCTTCGGACAACCACATTGTCCCGCGTTGGGCGAGTTCCTCGTGGCGTTCGAGGCGATAGAGGATCTGACCGATGTAAAGGGGCACAGCATCCGCGAACGCATTGACCTGGGCCAGTTCCTCGAAGGATTCGAGTGCGGTGGTGAGCCGGTCCTCGGCAAAGGCGATGTGGGCGAGGTAATACCGGGCCGCGGACAGGAAGAGGGGTTGGGCTTCGGTATCTTCCACGACCAGAAGCAGGGCACCCCGGGCGCCTTGGAGGTCTTCCTCCTCGAACAGGGAGTGTCCCAATTTGAAATGGTACTCCGTGCGCATGGCCTTGGAAAGCTGACGCGGATTCAGTGATTCGAGCGCCTCGATGGCTTTCTTCCAGCGTCCCCTTCGGTATTGGTAATTCCCCAGCTCCCATTGGAGCTTGGGCACCCACGTGGATTCCGGGTGGGAGAGGATGAACCGTTCGATGCGCCAGTCGGCGTCCTTGTGATACAGGAAGATGGCGCAGAGAGCGGCCCGGTACTCGGCCTCCACTGTTGTGAGGGCTTCGCGCTCTCCGGCGGCGCCATCCGCCGCGTTGCGGTCATGCACCCAACGGTCGAACAGTTCAAGGGCGGCCGCGTATTGATGGTGGTCAAAGTGGTGCAGGGCGCGATTGAAGGCGGCGGGATCACTGCGTTGGTCCGATGTCACAATCTCTCCTCCAACGAGCGCAGGGCCTTGTGCTGTCCCTTGCTCGGCGGAGGACAATCCGAGCAGGAGCAGTGCACCGGTCAGGGCGCGCAAAGACGGAAAAAGGGCGGGGGAATTCGGGAACGGCATGGGGACGTGCATGGACAACGTGAAAATCGCCCGCACCGTGCCCTGTTTCAGGCATTGTCGCGCCTAATTATTCACGGAGCAAGGCCCGTAAATGCCATTGCCGGCTTTACCCGGTCACACGGAACTCGGTCCGTCTGTTCCGTGCCCGGCCGGCCTCCGTGTCATTGTCGGCCCTTGGACGGCCCTCCCCGTATCCGCGCGCGGAGATGCTCCGTCCCGGAACCCCCTGCAGAATCAGGTATTCTCTGACTGCTTGCGCCCGCGCTTCACTGAGGGTGAGGTTGTCCTGATCGCTGCCTACATCATCGGTGTGTCCACCGATTTCGACGGACAGTCCGGTTTCGGTGAGGTATTCGGCAAAGAGGTCCAGCAGCAACAGGCTTGACCGGCCGATCTCAGCCGAACCCGAGGCGTAATGGATATCCTCGATCTCGAATGCGGCATCGGTTTCCTTCACGGAGCGAACGGTCAACTGCGCCTCGATCAGGGCGGGTTCCTCTTCATCCCGGTCGACCACGAGACCGGCATTGAATGCAGCCCCTTCAGCCTTTGCGACCAGCATGACATCCTCCTTGGAGGCGAGGTCGACAACGGTTGCGAATCCCCCGTCATCGCCCACATCGATGGCCTGTGCCCTGCGGCTCTGGGCATAGCGCAGCTCGATTTCGACGGGTTTTCCGGACAGCTCCTCGCTGACTTCAAGTCGGCCTCTGACCACGACGGATGCCCGCGCTCGGACGGGTTCAGGCAAGGTCCAGGTCATGATGTCGAGTCCTTGCGTGCCCGGTCTCCTGCTGGAGAAGTAGGCCGTGCGTCCATCGGCAGAGGTGATCAGGCCGTGCTCATCGCCCTCGGTATTCAGTGGGGTGCCGAGGTTGATCGGCCGCGACCACGCGGCCGCATCCCAAGGCGACGCTGCGCTGTCCCGTCGGCTCATCCATATGTCATAACCACCTCCTCCTGGGGTGCGGTTGGAGGCGAAATACAGGGTGTGCCCGTCGGGATGCAGGTACGGGGCCTTGTCGCTGAACGCTGTGTTGACGGGCGGCGGCAAGGGGGCAGCAGTGCTCCAATCGCCATCCTCACCCAGCTGGCTGGCCATGATGTCGATGGTGGGATTGCCCTGTGCATCCTCCGTGGTGCCCGGACGGATGGCGGCGAAATAGAGCCATTTCCCATCCGGGCTGATGGCCGGCTGTGATTCCCAGCCATCCGGTGTGTTCAGGACGGCCAGGGGTTCCGGCTCACTCCACAGGTAGACCTTCTCATCTCCGGTATCGTCCAGCAATTCATAGCGCGCTGCGAACAGATCGATGTTTTCCGGATTGCCGGGAGCGGGGTTCTTGATGGCGAGGAGCAACAGTCGGTTGTCCACCGAAATCGAGGCGCCACCGTATCCACTCGTCCTGTTGAAGGGGGCCTCCATGGCTTCTCCCGCATCGAATGGCACTGAGGGCCCCGTCCTTCGGGACCAGGTGAAATATTCGAACGGCTTGCTCACCAGGTCTCCCTTGGCCTTGCGCTCACCGGCACGGGTAAAGAACAGGAGCGTACCGTCCGCGGACAGGGCGGGCAGATATTCCTGGTCCCGTGACGCCACGCTCGAGAGGACGCGGGGTGGAGGTGCGTCGGCATGGGCATTGAACTCCACGAGGAATTGAATCTCGGGCAGCCTGGATTCGACTTCTTCCACGCGCCGGGCAGATCTCGGCGACAAGGGGTGGCCGGTGAAATATTCCCAACGGATGAAGCGGTCGAACCAACTCAAGGCATCGTCGAAAGCGCCCTGCGCAAAGGCTATGGAACCCAGGGTATAAGGGAGTTCCTCACTGAAGCTGGGACAGGCCTCATGCACCGCCAGGAGCATGCCCTGTGCAGCTCCATAGGAATCCGCTCCGCGCCGTGCCTGGTTGAACAGGAGCAGCCCGAGTTCGAACCTGGCCGAGATGGCTTCTCCCTGGACGTCGAGGGCCGATTCGAGAAATTCCCGGCGCTTTTCGGGGCCGTATTTGCGCTTGTCGGTGCCACGCTCAATCCATTTGGTCGTCTTCGTATCCAATTCGGGTCGACAAGGATCCTCGTCCTGACACAGCACGGGGAGGACAGTGAAACAGCACAGGATTCCCAGCAGGGCGACGATTCGGTGCATGGATCAGGCGGCTGAAGGAGGAACCTCGAGTTCCTGCTCGCTGTGGGCAATGAGGGTGGATACGGCGCCGTCACCAGTCACGTTGACGACGGTGCGGCACATGTCGAGGATGCGGTCGACGGGAAAGATCAAAGCGATCCAGGCCGGGTTGAGTCCGACGCTCTCGAGCACGATGATCATGAGGACCAATCCTGCGCTGGGGACTGCCGCTGCGCCGATGGAGGCCAGGGTGGCCGTCAGGACGATGACCGCCTGCTGGGCGAGGCTGAGGTCCACCATGTGGAATTGGGCGAGCGAGACGACCGCCACCGCCTGATAGAGGGATGTCCCGTCCATGTTCACCGTGGCCCCGATGGGCAGGACGAAACTCGTGGTCCGCTCGGACACTCCGATCTTGTTGCGAACGCAGTCCATGGTGACCGGGAGGGTGGCGACAGAACTCGAGGTGGAGAAGGCGGTGATCTGGGCGTCCCGCATTCCGGACAGGAACTGTCTGTAGCCCAGTGGCTTGACCAGCAGTGATACCAGTGATGGATAAAAGACGAAGACCATGATGGCCAAGCCGAGCACGACCACCAGGCTGTATTGGAGCAGGTATTCCAGCAATTGGCGGAACAACTCGGGGTCGCTGCCCGCGGCGTTGACGATTTGGCCCGCCATGAGGGCGAAAACGAAGATGGGCATGGCTTTCATCACCACCCAGACCATGCGCACGAACACTTCATTCAGGCCATCCACGGCTTTCATCAGTGGTGCAGCCTGTTCCTTCGGCATCCCGACGAGGACCACGCCGAAGAAAACCGCAAAGAAGATGATCTGGAGCATGGACATGTCCGCCAGGGACCTGAAGATGTTGGTCGGCACCAGGTCCACGAGGGGCTGCAGGGGGCCGGAAGATTTGGTGCGCTCGGCCTTGCTGAGCTTGTCCACGACCCAGTCGTTCATGTTGACCTGTTCTCCTGTGATCCGCGCAACCTCGTCCGCGAGGGCGGGATCCGAGCGCAAGGAGAGGTCATCCAGCACCTGTATGCCATTTGCATCCCGCCAGAGCTCATAGCGGATGCGGTTGGATTCCAGCAGGTCTTCCGAGACGCGGGCTCCGGGTTCGAAGATGTTCACCAACACGAGACCGACCACCACCGCGGCCATCGTCGTCAGCAGGTAGGTCACGATGGTCTTGACGCCGAGCCTGCCCAGTTTTGCAGGGTCGCCAAGGCTGGCCACACCTGAAATGATGCTAAAGAGAACGAGGGGTACTGCAATGAGCTTCAGTACATTGATGAAGATGTCACCAAAGGGCTTGATGTAGTCGACCGTGAAGTCATTCCAGCCGAAGGTGATGGACATCCAGGCGTAGAGAACACCGACCGCGAGGCCGATGAGGACTTGCCAATGCAGGGCGAGGCGCATGGGGTTACGGGGTATTGGTGTTGCGGTCCGTTCGGGAACGCAAGCTAAGGTTCAGAGGCGCGCGCTCCGCTGACGCAGGGCGTGGTCCGCCAGAACCAGCAGGACCATGGCTTCCACCATCGGCACTGCGCGCGGGAGGACGCAGGGGTCGTGCCTTCCCTTGCCCGTCATGGTGGTGGGGTTCCCTGCACTGTCCACCGTGTCCTGTTCGGCGAGAATGGTGGCGACGGGTTTGAACCCGACCCGAAGGACGATGTCCTCACCGTTGCTGATGCCGCCTTGGATGCCGCCGCTGTGGTTGGTCGCAGTCTTGACCCGGCCCCCCTCGTTGGTGAAGCGGTCATTGTGCTGGGATCCCCGCATCAGGGTTCCGCTGAATCCACTGCCGAGTTCGAGGCCCTTGACGGCCGGTAGGCTCCACAGGGCCTTGGCCAGGTCGGCATGCAGTTTGTCGAACACGGGTTCGCCCCAGCCGGCGGGGATGTTGCGCGCCACGACGACGACGCTGCCCCCGACCGTGTCGCCCGCTTTCTTCACCTCAAGGATGCGTTCCTCCATGCGCCGGGCGGTTTCGGGGTCCGGGCAACGCACAGGATGGGCGTCCACGGTCTCCTGAGGGTGATAGGCTGGTGCTTGGGACATCGCGATGTCCTGAACGCGCTCCACATAGGCCGATACACCCGGCAGGGGCGCCTCGGGGTGAAGCTGTTCGAGAAATTGGCGGGCCAAGGCGCCGGCTACCACGCGTGCTGCCGTTTCACGTGCGCTGGCGCGGCCCCCACCGCGGTGGTCACGGAAGCCGTATTTGGCATCGTAGGTGTAGTCCGCGTGGCTGGGGCGGTATTGGTCCCTGTTGTGGTCGTAATCGGCGCTGCGCGCATCGCCGTTGAGGATGGTGAATCCGATGGGGGTACCGGTGGTCCTTCCCTCAAAGAGACCGGAAAGCAGGCTGACCTCGTCCGCCTCTTTCCGTGCGGTGGTGAGTTTCGATTGTCCGGGCCTTCTGCGGTCCAGTTCCCGTTGGATGCGCGACGGGTCGACCTCGACCCCGGCTGGCATTCCTTCGAGCACACCGCCCAGGGCGGGGCCGTGGGACTCGCCGAATGTGGTGAGTCTGAGCGCTTGACCGAGTGCACTTCCAGGCATGGAGCAAAGGTACGGGTGCGCGGTCCGTTCGGATGTGCGACCTTGGGGCGCATGGAAGGTGGATTTGCGAAGGGCCGTCTGCTCATCAAGGACATCGGGACCCTGGTCGGCTTTGGCGCCGAGGCGCCGGGAAAATTGGCTGGAGGTGAGATGCGCGGGTTGCCGGTCATGGCGGATGCCTGGCTGGCACTCGAGGACGGCCGCGTGTTGGATGGCGGACCGATGTCCGTTTTTCCTGGCATTGCCGATTGGAATGGACTGGAGGTGGTGGACGCGTCTGGCCGGTGTGTGCTGCCGGCTTGGGTGGACAGCCATACACACCTGGTCCATGCGGCATCGAGGGAATCGGAGTATGTAGACCGGATCCGGGGCCTGAGCTATCAGGAAATTGCGGCCAGGGGTGGTGGCATTCTGAACAGTGCCAAGGCCCTGCGCGAGATGACGGAGGACGCGCTGTTCGAAGTATCCCTGGAGCGCATGGAGCGCCTGATGCGGATGGGGACTGGAGCGATCGAGATCAAATCCGGTTATGGCCTCGACATGGAGAGTGAGCTCAAGATGTTGCGGGTGGCCCGTCGGCTTGGTGCGCTGGATCGGATTCCCGTGAAGACCACTTTCCTGGGTTGCCATGCCGTGCCGGAAGGCTGGTCGGACACGATGGCCTATGCGCGGCACATGGTCAAGGAAGTCTTGCCTGCCGTGGTGGAGGAGCAATTGGCCGACCATGTCGACATTTTCTGTGAGGAGGGGTATTTCGGGCTTGAAGAGACCCGGTTGCTCTTGGAGGAGGCACGGCTGCGCGGTTTGCCGGCCAAGGTCCATGTGAACCAGTTCAAGGCGACCGGTGGTGTGGCCCTGTGTGTGGAGCACGGGGCGATGAGCGTGGACCACCTCGAGGTACTCCGGGCAGAGGATGTGGCGGAGCTGGCGACGGGCAAGACGATGCCGGTGGCCTTGCCGTTGTGCTCGTTGTTCTTGGATTTGCCCTTCACGCAGGGGAGGGCTCTCGTTGATGCGGGCTGTGCATTGGCCATTGCCACCGACTTCAATCCCGGTTCTGCGCCCTCCGGCAACATGCATCTGGCCGCGGCTCTGGGGTCGATGAGGATGGGCCTTGAACCCATGGAGTCGCTGGCCGCCGCGACCACCAATGGGGCCGCGGCCCTGGGGCTCGAAAAATCGGTGGGCGGGCTTGGCATCGGTCAAGAGGCGAGCCTGATCCTGACGCGTCCCCTGCGCTCGGTGGAAGAGGCGCTTTACGCCTTTGGTGATCCCATTGCCGAACGCGTCCTGTTGCGAGGGCAATGGGTGAATTGAGCCCTTTTGTAACTTGAGGGGTGCTCTTTTGGGCATTTTGCAGCCTGACTCCCGTCGTTGTGAAATCGAATGTTCGCCAAAATCTCGTAGCCCTGTGTTGGGTGCTTCTTTCCGGAATGATGTCTGGTCAGACAGCCCAGTTCGTGGACCACAGTGACGAGGCGGGACTGTTGGGGGCCTATCTGAACCACTCTGCTTCCGTCGCCGACTATGACCTCGACGGTGACCTGGACGTGTATGTGGGAAGCCGGTTGGCTCCCAATACGCTGTACCGCAATGAGGGCAATGCCGTCTTCGTGCCTGTGCTGGCGGGTGTGGAGGACGATGGATTCACCATGGCCACCCTGTTCTTCGACTATGACAACGATGGCGATCCGGACCTGTTGAGCTGCAATACTGGGGATGTCAACCGTTTTTGGCGCAACGACGGTGGAACATTCACGGACGTGACGGATGAATTGGGGTTGGGCCAGGATTCCCAATGCCGGAGTGCCCACGCCGCAGACATCAACCTCGATGGCTGGCTCGACCTCTACATCGTGAACATGAACGCCCCCAATGCGTTCTGGCTTTCCGACGGACAGGGAGGATTCACGGATGGCTACTTCGCATCCGGGGCGACGGACAATCTGATCGGCATGGGGGCTTTGTTCCTCGACATCGAGAATGATGGCGACCTGGACCTCTACCTCACGCACGATGCCAACCAACCCAACAAGCTGTACATCAACGACGGTGATGGCGATTTCACGAACCAGGCCGAGGCGTGGGGACTGGACCTTGCGGCACAGGGCATGGGGGTGGACGCCACGGATCTCGATCACGACGGTTTTCTCGACCTGTACATTTCCAACAATCTGCCCAATGACCTTTTCATCAATCCCGGTCCACAGCCTGCTGTTGGACCGCCGTTGCCTTTTGTGAACATCACCGAGACGGCCGATGTCGGGGATTGGGGCATGGGCTGGGGGACGGCCTTCATCGACCATGACCACGACGGAGAGCGGGACCTGTATGTGGCCAATGAGTATTTCTTCTCGCCGTATCCCAACCTGTTGTACCACAACAACGGCGACCTGACATTCACGGACATCGCCGCCGGAGATGCCATCGAGAGTCCGTACAGTGGTTATGCCACCGTTGTGGCGGATTTCGATGTCAATGGCACCGAGGATCTGCTGGTGGTCAATACAATTGTCGGGGCCAATCCCGGGTGTCAGCTTTTCCTGAACATGGACACCCTCCACCATTGGATCGGTTTCGAGCTCGAAGGGGTGCTGTCGCCGCGGGACGCTGCCGGAGCACGGGTGGTCGTGCATTCCGGTACGGATTTCCACAGGACCGATGCTTCCTTCATCGGGTACAGCTACAGTTCCAGTGGTCCCTTGACCTTCAATTTCGGCCTCGGGGACCGGACGGCGGTGGATTCGGTTGAGGTCTTCTGGCCGAGTGGCCTCCGCACGGTGGAGGTGGCCCCCTCCATCGACATGTACCATACGTTGCTGGAAACGCCTTGTCTTGGGCTGGACCCCGCTCTGGATTGGCCGGAGGAAGCGTTGCTCTGCCCCGGGGATTCCGTGGTGCTCTCTGTGCCCGATGGCTGGGTGGCCTCAAGCTGGACTTCCGGGAATGACCATCCGCTTGGGCGGGTGTTCACGTCTTCCGGTGTGGCGCAGGCCATGCTCTCGAATGGTGACTGCTCCGTGCTGTCCCCGGCGGTGGAGATCGAACTCGTGCCATCCGATCCTCCGGTCATTCTCCTCGACGGTCCCGAGCGCTTCTGCACGGGCACCTTGCGGCAATTGACGGTGGAGGGCCTTCAATTGGACGTCCAATGGTCCAATGGAATTGGCGCGGACACTTTGTACCTCGGTTCGAGTGACACCCTCACGGTCACCACCACCAATATCTGTGGCCACATCGACATCAGCGAACCCGTGGTCGTGAGGTCATTTGAATCGCCATCCGCGCCCATCGTACCGGCCGGCCTGGCGGTGACGGGAACCGCCCATACTTTCGAGCCCATTCAATTGGAGGGAGAGCCCATGCGGTGGTACGCCCCTTACGGTCCCAACGCCATTGCAGACCTGTTGTCCGGCACCACCGACCAGGTGGGGCCTTTCATGCAGGAAGGGCCGACTTTCACGACGCTGCCGCTCGGGAGCAGCACAGGATGGTGGGTCAAGGCCAAGGGACAGCGCGACATTCGGACGGCGATGGGAGGCAAAGAGACCAGTTCCTCCGGGGGATTCATCGGGTCGGCGACCTACGGTCTGGCTTTCGATGCACATGAGGACCTCGTCATCGACCGGGTCAAGGTCCGTGCCGAACTGGCGGGTACCCGAACGATCCAGCTGCTGTCCATCCAAGCGGACCTGCTCGCCCAGAAAACCGTCACCCTATCGTCCGGGTGGAATACAGTCGAGCTCGACTTTGCCGTGGCACAAGGAGAGGGGTACCGTCTGATGGCCGCCGGAGAAAATGTCAACCTCTGGCGCGACAATGCCGCTGGTGAATTGACCTATCCCTACCCCTTGGGCAACATGGGCGAGATCACGGGCACCACCATTACCAATGCTGCTGGATTGGGCTACTATTATTTCTTCTATGACTGGGAGGTGTCTTCCCAACCGTTGGTGTGTGAGAGTGTCCCCGCGGCAGCATGGGTGGAGGTGGTGGATGAGATTCCGGGGTGCACCTATGCGTTTGCAGCCAATTTCGACCCTTTGGCCTCGTTGGACGATGGCAGTTGCTATCTCTCGGGCTGTCTGGACCCCATGGCGTTGAACTACAATCCGAACGCTACGGTGGACGATGGAAGCTGTACGGTCCAGTGCACCAGCGATGCCAACGGCGATGGCCAGATCGGGGCGCCCGACCTGTTGACATTGCTTGCTGCATGGGGCAGTGTCTGCCAGTGAAATCGGCTTAGTTTTCCGGCCGCAAATACCTGTGTCATGTCCGTTCGTCTGATCGAGTGCGTCCCCAACATCTCCGAGGGGCGAGACCGTGCCAAAATCAACGCCATCGCTGCTGTCGTGGAGACTGTGGAAGGGGTGAGGCTCCTCGATGTGGACCCCGGAAATTCTACGCACCGCACGGTCATCACGTTCGTCGGTCCTCCCGAGACTATCGTGGAAGCGGCTTTCCGGCTGATCCGGAAAGCGGCCGAGCTCATCGACATGTCCAAGCACCACGGTGAGCACCCTCGAATGGGGGCGACCGATGTCTGTCCGTTTGTCCCCGTAGCCGGTGTGACGATGGAGGATTGCAAGGCTGCTGCCCATGCGTTGGGAAAGCGGGTCGGTTCAGAGCTGGGGATTCCCGGTTATTTCTACGAGGAAGCGGCCCTCCAACCCGAGCGGCGGAATCTGGCCCATTGCCGGAAAGGGGAGTATGAGGGATTGGAAAAGCTGTCTTCTCCCGAATGGGCGCCGGACTTCGGCCCTGCCGAGTTCAACGACCATGCGCGCCGTTCCGGTGCCACGGCCATCGGGGCACGGGACTTCCTTGTGGCGTACAACATCAATTTGAACAGCACTTCCACCCGGCGTGCCAATGCCGTGGCATTCGACCTGCGTGAGAATGGCAGGGTGAAGCGGGAAGGTGGCGTGACCGGCAAGATTGTCGAGGATGCCCAAGGCCAACCCGTGCGGGAGCCGGGCCTGTTGCCATGTGTCAAGGGCATCGGTTGGTATATCGAGGAATATGGGATTGCACAGCTTTCACTCAACCTCACGAACATCTCGGTGACCGCCGTCCATACCGCTTTCGACGCGGCATGTGAAAGGGCGATGGCCCGCGGTATGCGGGTGACCGGCAGCGAAATCGTGGGGCTCATCCCCAAGCGGGTCCTCATGGATGCTGCGGACCACTACCTCAGGAAGCAGGAGCGCAGCCTCGGCATCTCGGAGTCCGAGAAGGTCAAGTTGGCGGTGAAGTCCCTGGGGCTGGATGACCTGGGACCTTTTGATGCCCGCAAGCGGGTCATAGAGTACCTGCTCGAGGATGCGGGAGGAGAAACGGCTCCCTTGGCCGGGATGACCCTCACGGGGTTTGCCGAGGAAACCTCCAGTGAATCGCCGGCTCCTGGCGGGGGCTCCATTGCGGCCTATGTCGGTGCCCTTGGCGTATCGCTGGGTACTATGGTGGCCAATCTGAGTGCCCACAAGCGCGGCTGGGACGACCGTTGGTCCGTTTTCAGCGATGTGGCGGAGCGCGGAATGGCACTGCAGCAGCGGCTGCTCGAGCTGGTGGATGAGGATACTGCTGCGTTCGACGCGATCATGTCGGCCTTCGGCATGCCCAAAGGCAACGAGGCACAGAAGGCTGACCGGAAGGCGGCAATTCAGCGGGCCACCCTCGGTGCCATGAAAACGCCCCTGGAGGTGGCGGAGCAGGCATTGGAGTCCATGTCGATCATGGCGGAGATGGCGGAGAAGGGCAATCCGAACAGCGTGACGGATGCCGGCGTCGGTGCGCTGTGTGCGCGGACTGCGGTGTTGGGCGCTGTCATGAATGTGCGCGTGAACGCAGCCGACCTTGAAGATCGGAAAACGGCGGAGGCCATGCTTGCACGGTGCGCTGAACTGGAGACGGAAGCTGAGCGGCAGGAAAAGGCCGTACGGGAACGGGTGGCAGCGGTGCTCTCGCGATGACGTGGCAGTCCGCCTGACCGTCAGGCGTTCTCTTCTTCTTCCGCTTTGATGGCCCGGTAGATGGCCTTCACCAGACTTTCCACGCGCTTGGCGTCGACTGGATACAACTCGCCCTCGAACCAACGGCCCTCATGGGCCACACCGGCGCTGTGTCTTGCCGAAGCCCTGAAACAGGACATGCCTGCGGACCACATTCTTTGTGCTCCACCGGGCAGGACCGCCCCTGACGCATAAATGTCGAAGTCCACGCGGGATTGCCATTCCACCAGCTTTTCATGGCCTTTGATGGCATTGCTGGCGCCAGCACTCGAAGCCAACGATGCGATCGGCATGGCCGCGAGCTTCTCAAAATCCATGTCGGTCTTGCGGACGCTGTCCAGGGCCCGGTTGACCATGATGTGTCCGCCACCAAACCGGTTGATGGCGGTTTCAATCAAGTCGAAATCGAAATTCAATTGCCCATCCAATCCGCCGATGAGGACCTGTGAGGCCCCCTGCTCAATGCACCATTCAGCGTCGTGCAGGATGATTTCCCGCTCGGATGCGCTGTATACGAGGTGGCCTTCTCGGGGCCGCAATGAAACGATGACAGGAAGGTCGGTGGCCTTGATGCAATGCCGGATGGTTCCTGGGGAAGGGGTTACGCCGCCGGCGGTATAGCATCCGGCGACTTCTATTCTGGTGGCTCCACCACGCTGCGCCCGTGCGATGTCGCCCGGGGTGCTGCAAATGATTTGAAGATCGAAGGGCTGCTCCATTCAGGTGGGCCAAAGATAAGGGGGACGAACGGCCCTAAACGACGAAGCCGGCTCGGGGCCGGCTTCGTCGTGGAGTGCAATCCGATTATTTGGCTGCACGAAAGGAGCGCTTCTCCTTGATCCGGGCTGATTTTCCGGTAAGTCCGCGCAGGTAATAAATGCGCGCACGGCGGACCTTGCCCACTTTCATGACCTCAATGGCCTCAAGGAAAGGGCTTGAAATCGGGAAAACCCGCTCAACGCCAACGCCGGAAGCCATCTTCCGCACCGTGAAGGTGGCGGTGGGGCCTGCACCACGACGTTGGATGACGGTGCCTTGGTACACCTGTGTGCGCTCCTTGGAGCCCTCCTTGATCTTGTAGCTGACCTTGATGGTATCACCAGCCTTGAACTCAGGAAATTCCTGAACTGGGACGAGCTGCTGGGAAATTTGACGAAGACGGTCCATGACGCGTGGGGATGAAATAGGTCCGTTTAAACGGGGTGCAATATTACGACATTTCACGCCTCGTCCAACAGGTCAGGACGAAGTCGTTTCGTGCGTTCCAACGCTTCTTGCATCCGCCACTCTTCAATGGCGGCATGGTTGCCGCCCAGCAGAACTTCAGGAACCTGGCGCCCGTCCCAATCTGCAGGACGCGTGTAGACCGGTGGCGCCAGCAGACCGTCCTGGAAGCTGTCGGTCAATGCACTTTCACCATCGCCGATGGCGCCCGGAATCAGGCGGACTATGGCATCCGCCAGCACTGCCGCAGCCAGTTCGCCGCCACTCAGGACGTAATCTCCAATGCTGATTTCCCGCGTGATCACATGGTCGCGGATGCGCTGGTCAATGCCCTTGTAGTGCCCGCACAGCATGAGCAGATTGCCGCTGAGGCTCAGTTGATTCACCGTCGATTGTTCCAACCGCTGCCCATCCGGTGTCAGGTAGATGACCTCGTCGTAATCGCGCTGGGATTGGAGGTCGGCAATGGCGTCCACAATGGGCTGGATGGCCATGACCATGCCGGCCCCTCCGCCGAAGGGGGTATCGTCGATCTTGCCGTGCTTGTCGGTGGTCCATCGGCGGATGTCATGCACCTCCACTTCGACGACGCCCGCTTTCCGTGCCCTGCCGACGATGCTCTCGCTGAACGGACCCTGAAGCAGGTTGGGAACCGCCGAAAGGATGTCGATGCGCATGGGATCAGAATTGAGGATGTGTGGGCGCGTTGTCGAGGATATTCTCGATTCTGGCCAAGACCTCATCGGTCAACAGGGCGACGACTTCCGGAGCCCCCAGGTTCTCCTCCAGCTGCTCCGGGCGGGTGGCGCCGAGCAGGACGGTGGACACGTTGGGGTTCTTGAGGCACCATGCGAGGGCCAGCTTGGCGAGGCTCGTACCGAGATCCTGCGCCAATGCTCCCAGTTCTGCCACCTTGGTCAGGTTCTCCTCGGTCAGCATGCGCTCGGCCACCCAGTTCAATTCGTCCCGTTTGAGGCGCGCATCGGCTCCCGCGTCCCCGTTGTACTTGCCGGTGAGTATGCCCGAGGCCAAGGGGCTCCAAATGGTGGTACCAAGCCCCACCGTGCGGTAGACGTCTGCATACTCCACCTCGACCTTCCGTCGGACCAACATGTTGTATTGCGGCTGCTCCATGACGGGGCCGATGAGGTGGTGCCGCTCGGCGATGCGGTGGGCATCCATGATTTCGGCGGCGCTCCACTCGCTTGTACCCCAGTAGAGGATCTTGCCTTGCTGGATCAGCTGGTGCATGGTCCAAACGGTCTCCTCCATCGGAGTCTGCTTGTCCGGACGGTGGCAGAAGAACAGGTCCAGGTAGTCCACGCGCAGCCGCTTCAGTGCGTCATGGCACGCCTCCATCACATGCTTGCGGTGCAAGCCGCGCTGGGTGGGCAGTTGCCCTCCTGTCCCAAAGAAGACTTTGGAGGAGACGCACCAGGTGTCCCGTGGCCAGTCGCGTTGGGCGAGCAGCCGACCCATGACTTCTTCCGAGGCTCCGTGGGCATAGATCTCGGCGTTGTCGAAAAAGTTGATGCCGGCATCGTAGGCCATGTCCAACAGCCGTCCGCTGGTGCCGTCGTCTATCTGGTTTCCAAAGGTGATCCAGCTTCCAAAGGAGAGTTCGGAGAGTTGGAGTCCAGCGTTGCCAAGCCTGCGGTATTCCATGGTACGAAGTTACGGGCGGTTCCGATGGAACATGCGCGCTGCCTCGGCTGTACTTTTACCCTGGCCGGCAATGTCCCGGCTCCCATTTCCATTCCTTTCCATGGACAACACGCGCTACACTTCGGCCGTCGCCCGGCCGTTCGAGGTATACAACAGCATATTCCTGACGCTGCCGCTCGACGGCATCCGCAGGACGGGGGTCCAGGTGCCTGTTTTTCAGGAACAGTGCAGACGAGGATTGGAGGAGGGGCAGTCTCCGCGGGAAATCGTCGAGGGGTATTTCGGGCGGTTGAACCTCGCAGGGGATGAGAAAGCTGAACTGATGTTCAGGTTCATCCAATACATCGAACGGCAGGTGGTGCTGGTGGACGCCCTGGAGGATGCCCGATATGAGCGGCTCAACGATCTGCAGGGGCCTGAGTCGCTGGCGGGGCTCTTGCCCCGGATCAGGCGCCGGGGACTGGGCGAAGCGCTGAAACAGGCCATGCGGGAGCAGCGCGTCCGAATCGTCCTGACGGCCCATCCTACGCAGTTCTATCCGGGGTCGGCCTTGGGAATCATCACCGACTTGACCGAGGAGATGCGCAACGGCGACCTTGAAGCAGCCGGTGACCTCTTGCACCAATTGGGCCTGACGCCCTTTTTCCAGGCGCAATCCCCGACGCCCTATGACGAGGCGGTGCGTCAGGGCTGGTACCTGGAACACGTGTTCTATCCGGCATTGCCCGGCCTTGTGATGCGGATTGCTTCCACATCCAATGTGGAGCCGCTCGAAGTCGCCGAAGCCTTCGATATCGGCTTCTGGCCCGGGGGGGACCGCGATGGCAATCCCTACGTGGATGCGGCCACGACGCTGAGGGTGGCTTCGCGTTTGAGGCTGACGCTGTTGCGATGTTACCGAAGGGAACTCAGGGCCTTGCGCCGCCGGATCACCTTCAAGGGGGTCGAGGGCATGCTCGATGCCGTGCAATCCCAGGTGGAGCTGGCCCTGCTTTCCGCCGATGTGGTGTTCGATGTGGAGGCGGCCCTTGCGGGTCTTTCGGAGGTGGAACGGCGCGTTCGGGAAGATTACGGAGGTCTCCATGTGACCGATGTCCAGCACCTGCAGGCGGCATTCGTGCTGTTTGGTCGGCATTTCGCCTCCCTCGATGTCCGGCAGGACAGCCGCGTGCTGCGTCGTGCCGCTGAGGCCATGGGCATTTCCGGGGATGATGTGGCGGCATTGATGGCTGTGACTTCGAATGCCAACCCGGATGAGATTGCCGACGAGGTCGAGCGCGATGCGGTCGAGGTGATGTCGGCAATCGAGGAGATACAAGCGTGCAATGGGGAGGCGGGTTGTCATCGGTTCATCATCAGCAATTGCCGGGGGGCTTCAGACATTGCCCGGTTGTATGCGCTGGCGCGGACGACGTTCAGTTCAGGAGCCGTGCCGCTCGACTTCGTTCCCCTCTTCGAGACGGTGGATGACCTGGCTGCCGCGCCGGGTGCGATGCGACAATTGCTGTCGGATCCCGTTTATCGCGCCCACGTTGCAGCGCGCGGCGATCGGCAGACGGTCATGCTCGGATTCAGTGATGGCACGAAGGATGGGGGGTATCTGCGGGCCAATTGGTCGATCCACCAGGCCAAGGAGACGGTCTCCAAAGCCTGTGAGGAAGCCGGGGTCGAGGTGGTGTTCTTTGATGGTCGCGGGGGTCCCCCGGCACGGGGTGGGGGCAACACGCACCGGTTCTATGCGTCCCTCGGGCCGGATGTCGCCACGCGCGAGGTCCAAACGACGGTACAGGGACAGTCCATCAGCTCCAACTTCGGCACGCCCCTCAGTGCGGGGTACAACCTGGAACTTTTGTTTACCGCAGGATTGCAGCACCGCTTGATTGATTCCGAGGAAGCGCGCTGGACCCCTTCCCAACGGGCCCTGATGGACCTGCTGGCGGAACGCAGTTATGCGGAGTACAACGCGCTCAAGGCGCGGCCCGAGTTCATGGATTACCTGTCCACCTATGGCACCCTCAAGTACTATGGTGAGACGAACATCGCAAGCCGTCCTACCCGACGAAAGAAGAGCGGGCCGCTCACCCTGGATGACTTGCGCGCGATTCCCTTTGTGGGATCGTGGAGCCAGCTGAAACAGAACGTCCCCGGTTTCTTTGGCATCGGGACCGCACTCGAGCAGCTGGAGCAGGAGGGGAGGCTCGAGGAAGCCGCGTCACTCTACCGGGAGCAACCGCTTTTTGCCGCATTGATGGAGAACAGCATGCAGAGCATGCGCAAATGCAATTTCTATCTGACGGCCCACCTCGAATCGCACCCGGATTTCGGAGGCCTGTGGCAGACGGTACGCAATGAGTACGACCGTACCCACCGTCTTTTGCTGCAGATTACCGGACAATCTCAATTGATGGAACGTTCGCCGGATATCGCGGCTTCGATCGACCTGCGCGAGTCCATCATCCTCCCTCTGCTCGTGCTCCAGCAGGCGGCGCTTCAGTGGATTGATGGTCAGGGCCGCGCTCCGGCCACTCCCGAGGTGCTCGAAAAGCTGGTCGTCCGCAGCATGTTCGGCATTGTGAATGCCGGTCGCAACGCGGTGTGATCGGGGAGGTCCACAGTCTGAACCTGCGCCCATGAAAAAACCCCGCCGATGAAGGCAGGGTTTTCCCGGGCGGGTTCAAATTGAAATCAACCGCCGTTGATGATTTTGGGTCGCGCCTGGTCCCGCGGAAGATCCTGCATGGGATCCTTGGTGGTCTCTTTTGCAGGTCCCGCGCCGGCCACCACGAAATCAATCTCGTTGATGAGGTTCTGGGCACCGGCCATCTTGTCGATGACCCACATGACATAACGGATGTCCACGCTGATGGTGCGCTGGAGCTCGGGTTCAAAGGCGATGTCTCCGCTCATGGCTTCCCAGTTCCCATCGAATGCAAGGCCAATCAGGTCTCCATTGCCGTTGAGGACGGGGCTGCCTGAATTGCCGCCGGTGATGTCGTTGTTTGAGATGAAGCAGAGCACGAGATCACCATCGGCATCGGCATAACGGCCGAAATCGCGCTGGCGCAGCAGGGACTCAAGATGGCCGTCCACGACGAATTCCGGATTCGTGTTGTCCTTCTTCTGCAGGATGCCGTCCGAGGTGGTCACGAAGTCGTAGTGCACCGCATCCGCCGGATCGTAGTCTCCCACCTTGCCGTATGTGAGGCGCATGGTGGAGTTGGCGTCGGGATACCACATCTTCTCGGGATTCATCTCCCGGAGTCCTGCTGTGAGGAGCCGGTAGCCCTCGTCGAACTTCGATTGTTCGGGTGAGGCGAAATATCCGCGGTAGGTCTCGATGAGGCTCATCGCAGCGGCGACGGCCAGGTCTTTCTCCAATGCCTTTTCGTCGGGGTTGTTGATGAAGGCCTCGAAGCGCTCAGGATCGGTCAGGAAGCTCTTGGGGTACATCTTGTCCGCATAGCGGGAGAAGTCACCCTTGTACTTGTCCCGCACAGTGCTGAAGAAGGCCGGTTGCTGGTCGGGGGCGATGTCGTTCATGTACTTGGACATCAATTGGACGAACAAGTCCCGGTCCGTGGCCTGGTCGTAGTCCTTGAAGAACCCGTCAGCGCGGCCGCGAAGGCTGGCTGCCGCTGCCTCTGCGCGATCGGCATCCTCGCTGAAGAGGCCCTGGGCGCCCATGCCAACGCGGAAGGCGAACAGCATGAGGTCGCATCCGATGAGGCCGGCTTCCAAGGAGTACACCTGGCCTTTGACAGTGGCGTCGGTGTTTTCATAGTAGTTCTTGAGCAGGCCGAGGGCCCGGCCGTACTCATCCTTGCGCTCCTTTGAATTCCCGATCCAGGCGACGAATTCATCCTCCAGTGCTTTCTTCTGGCTGTAGACGTCCAATGCCCGCAACCCCTTGGATTGTCCGATGTAGTACTTCCAGTAGTTGGCGGTCTGGGCATACTTGGCGGCGTACTGGATCCTGACGGCGGGGTCTGCATCCATGTGGGTCTTCATCGTCTTGAGCTTCAGGTCCCGGACTTCCACGACACTCGGGTTGTAGAGGTCGAGGGCCTGTTGGACGCCACGGCTGCTCAGGAAACGGTCCGTGCTGCCCGGATATCCCATGATCATGGTGAAGTCGCCATTCTGCACGCCTTCCAAGGAAACCTTGAGGTGGCGCTTGGGCCGGTAGGGGATGTTGTCCTCACTGTAATCCGCGGGTTCACCGTTGGCATCGGAATAGATGCGCAACAGCGAAAAATCCCCGGTGTGACGGGGCCACATCCAATTGTCCGTGTCCCCTCCGAATTTGCCGATGCTCTCGGGTGGATTGCCGACGAGGCGGATGTCCGTGTAGTCCCTGTACACGAAGAGGTAGAATTCGTTGCCGTGGTAGAAACTCTTGACCTGGGGGCGGAAGTCGGGGTTGATGCCCTTTTCCTCCTCCTCGATCTGGCCGATGGCGGCTTGGATGGCCTGTTCGCGTGTGGCCTCATCCATGTCGGAAGTGACCTCGGACAGGATGCGCTCGGTGACGTCCTCGATGCGCTGGAGGAAGGTCACGCTGAAATCCTCGATGGGTTTTTCCTCTTCGAGTGACATGGCCCAGAATCCATTGGTGAGGATGTCGTCTTCGACCGTGCTGAACCCTTGGATGGCCCCGTAGGCGCAGTGGTGGTTGGTGAGCACGAGTCCCTGATCGGAGATGATCTCGGCCGTGCAGCTGCCGCCGTTGAGGGTGATCACAGCGTCCTTCAGACAAGCCTGGTTGAGGGAGTAGATGTCCTCTGCCGAGAGGTTCAGTCCCATCTGCTGCATTTCAGCTTCGTTGATTCGCTGGAGCATATGGAGGAGCCACATGCCTTCATCGGCGCGGGCGGTGTTTCCCACAATGTGGAATGCTGCGAGGAGCAGCAGGAAGATGCGTTGCTTCATGGTATTGTTCATCGTTTGCATGTGCCCCCGTTCGGGGACCGGTGCGGCGCGAAAATAGGAGCGGAATCCGTTCAGCGCTGACCGGAAGGTCGTCCTTGCTCTGCCGGCTTCCAATCCGTTGCCCCGATGAGGCTGTCCAGATGGGCGTAGAGGAGGGAGAGGTCTGGTCCGTCGACCCGGTCCAACACCTTGTATCCTCCGAAGAAAAGCCGGATGGCCGGCAGGTCCATGATCATCGGATTGTCATAGGTGCCCGCCTTGCGGTCCAGCTCCGTTTGCTCAGCGACGAGGGCCAGTTTCTTCAGGTCCTGTTGCGTCCATTGTGCCGTGTGTTCTCCCATATGGTCCACATGGGAACGGCCATTGAACCGCGCCGCGCCATTCCGTTCGACTTCCAGGAGGAAGGCGGGGCAAGGCCCGAAACACATGGTGCGTTCGTAGCGGAGGAGAGGGGTGTGGCTTCCTTTGAGATAGGCTCCCTGTGGATGGCAGGAGGAGAGGACCAACGCCATCCAGCAGGCGAGGATGCCTTGGGTTGAACCGATGCGGGAATCCGGTGTCCGACCGGTCATTTCTTGCGCTTCTGGTTGCGGGACTTTCGGGTCTGGTCCCGTTGGGTCTTCATTTCTTCTGCCCTTTTCTGCTGCTCCTTCTGCATGGCTTCGAGCCTCTGAGCGAATCCGCTCTTCTTCTTTTCCTCTTTCGGGGCTGCCTGATTGGCCTCGATCTTCTCCCGAATCTTGTCTTCGTCGATGAAGAGCTTCTTGACGGCGATCACCTGACCGATGGTGATCAGGTTCGCCGTGAAATAATAGAGGCTCAGTCCGCTGGCATACTGGTTGAAGAAGAACAGCATGAAGAAGGGCATGATGCGCATCATGATGCGCATGTCGGGCATTCCAGGCTGCGTTGGCGCGGCCTGTTGGGCCATGTTCTGGTTCATGTAGAAGAACATGGAACCGGCCATGAGCAGGGTGAATCCCGAGACGTGGGCGCCGTAGAAGGGGATTTCGAACGGCAGGTCGAGGATGCTGTCGTAGGCCGCGAGGTCGTCCGCCCACAGGAAGGATTCGCCGCGGAGGGCGATGTTGGCCGGGAAGAACCGGAACATCGCATAAAGCAGCGGCATCTGGATCAGCTGGGGGATGCAGCCGGCAAGGGGATTGACACCGCTGTCCCGGTACAGCTTCATGGTCTCCTGTTGACGCTGCATGGCATCCTCCTGGTCGGGATACTTGGCGTTGATGGCCTCCATGTCGGGCTTGAGCAACCGCATTTTCGCCGAGCTCACATAGTTCTTCCACGTGATGGGGAAGAGCATGGACTTGATCACGAGGGTGATGGCCAAGACGATGAGGCCGGCCGAGCCGATGTATTGGGTGAGGAAGGCGTAGATGTTGAAGATGATGTTGCGGTTGATCCAACCGAAAATCCACCATCCGAAATCGATGACCCTGCCGATTTCACCCCAGCCTGTGCTTTTGAGCTTGTGGGCGTCGTTCGGGCCGAAATAGAACCTGAGGTCGGCCACTTCACGGCCGTCGATGTTGGTGGTGGGCATGGAGACGTCCATGTCGAACCTCATGTTGATCAGGGTGTCCTGCTCGTCCACCGGAGGCATACTGCGCAGTTTGCCGCTGGTGAATCCGGAAGCGGTCCCGACGATCGCAGAGAAGTAGTTCTGCTTGAAGGCTACCCATTCAAGGGCGTCCTCGATCTCGGCATCGTCATCCTTGCCCTCGTAGAGGTAGTCCCTGCCGTGTCCCTGTTCGCGATAGTAGATGCTGCTCCGTTGCCGTTCCCATGTGATGCCCTTTTCGTTGTGGGCGCCATCGGCTTTCCATTGGAAGTCCACTTCGCCGCTGGCGTCCTCGAACCGGGCTTGCACGTCCAGGAGATAGCCGTCGAGGCGATAGGTGATTTCCCGCAGGGGACCATTTCCCCGGTTGGCGAGGACCAAGCCGTCCTCGGAGGATTCAACGATGTCGAAATGCTGGTTGTAAGAAGCCTCGCCCCGCGCGACCCAGTTCATGTCGGACCCGTTCTCTGTCCACAATTGAATGGGGGCCTTCGACCAGAACGAGAGAAAGCCATCCCGCAGTTCCGCCCGCTCAATGTTGGCTCCATCCGTGGAGATTTCCACCTCGAGCACATCGGATTGCAGGACGGCCGTCCTGGTCACATAGGTGCTGTCCGCATCGGCGGCGGAAGAAGTGGCGGACAGGGGAAAGATGTCGGCCGGTGCATCAGGGGTGGCGGTGGTCTGTACTTCAGTGGTCTCCGTGACTTGTGGAACAGGCACGAAGTACAACTGGTACACGATGACCATCGCGAAAATCAGCAGAAAGCCAGTGATGGTGTTGCGATCCATGGGGCGGCAAACTTAGTTCACCACGCGAGCGCGTGGTCATTCATCCAATACCCCTTCAACTTCATGGCTTGTTCGAGAATGTCTCGAACACACCCTTCTCCTCCGGCGATGGGGCTGATGTAGTCACAGACTTCACGGATCTCGGGGACGGCATCGTGCGGGCAGCAAGCCAATCCTGCAGCCTTGAGCACCGGGAGGTCCGGGATGTCGTCCCCCATGTAGCAGACTTGCTCGGTTGTGAGCCCCCACCGGCCGCACAACGCTTCGAATTCGCCGATTTTCAGGGCAGCATCGGTGATGACTTCCATGACACCGAGGCCATTCATCCGGTTGACGACTTCATCGCTTCGGCCACCGGTAATCATGGCGATGCGGACGCCGCACTTGACCGCGTGCTGCACCGCATATCCGTCCCGCGTGCTGGCGGTTCGAACCTGTTCACCCCCGGGCATGAGGTAAACCGTGCCGTTCGTGAAGACGCCATCGTTGTCAAAGACGAAGCCTTCAATCTTTGCCAGGCGCTGCTTGAAATGGAGGGAGTGTGTCGTAGCCATGGTGCTGCAGGATGCAGTTGGTGAGGATTCGATGCAAGATGGCAATGCCATCATCGGCGGCATCCACGCTTTGGAGCGTGTCGATTTGCTGTCTGAGTGTCGTGGTGTCGTTTCTGGACGCGGGGCCCGACACGGTGTCCAAGGCGTTGCCTTTCATGGCGTGGTGCACACTCTCGAGCACGAGGGGCCCCAGGGTGGAAATCGGCAGTCCGTGCTGTTTCAGAAAGGATTCGACCACCCCCAGCCAGGCTGCGGTGAGGTTGCCGGCCAGCACGGCGCCCAAATGGAGCATGGGGCGGGTCTCTGCGGTCAAGGCAAATGCCTTGGGGGCGATGAGGCGGCCCAGGTCCAGCCATTTCGGTTCTGAGGACTCGATCCCGAGTGGCAGGGTGTTCCAATCCGGCGGTGTTTCCAACATGAAGGTCATGGGGGGCCACATGACGGCCCTCCGGTGTTCTTCGATGGGCAAAGCGTCGATCCGGACGGCTCCTGCGTGGTGCACCATGATGCAGTCAGGGGGAAGGTGGGGCAAGATTTGTTGGGCCACCTCTTGAATTCGTCCATCCGGAACGGCCAGAAAGACGGCCTCAGCCGCATGGGATTGAGGCCAGTCCACAAGGGCCTTGACCCCATCGGATGCCCTGGTGCTCCATCGGTACACGCGGATGTTCAAGGACTCCAGTCGGTCCGCCCAGTGCTTTCCGAGCCGGCCCATTCCGATGACGTGGGCGGCACCGATCATGCGGTGTCTTTTTTCTCGAGACGCCGTAAGGTCTTGCGCCGCTGGCGGACCGCCATGAGGGCGCCTCCGGTCATGATGAGGCATCCGAGCCAGAGCAGGTTGATCTGTGGGAATACGATGGCCTGCATGACAATGAAATCCCTGCGGATGGAGAGGTTTTCCCAGACCACGGTCTCGAACGTGGCTTCGGCAGGGCGGAACCCGTCGATGCGAATTTTGACGCCCCGGTCCTCCAGCGCCACCATATCGGGAATCAGCAGGCTGTCCCGAACGATGTAGAGTGCGGTGAAATTGGTGTCAGGACCATTTCCGGTCAGTCGGAAATGGGCTGCTACGGCGAGGTCCTTGTCCAGGAGTCCGTAATCCGGTTTTTCCTCGAGGGTCACGGCGGACACGGAGTCCAAGGCGAGGATGGAACGACCGATGACGAGGCTGTCCCGCCGCATGAGGTCGTGTTTCCGTCCGTTCATCCACCCTTCTTCATCCGCTTCCGGATCGCTGACCCGTCCCCATTTGATGTGGGTGTAGAGGTCCCGGTTCCAGAACCGCTTGGTGTCCGGTTCCGGTGCATTGCCCATCCGCTCGTTGAGCTGGATGCGCGGTTCAAGCGTAAAGGCAAATGGGCCCGGTCGACCAGCCGACCAGGGCCGGACTGTGTTTCTTTGTCTTTCGTTCGGAATCGGAACGAAGGTCCAGTGTTCCTCGAGGTCATCCGTGAACCGCGGAGAAGCTGCATGGTCCGCGATGCATTGAAAGAGAAAGCCTTCGTTGGATACGACCTGACCACCGGCGTATTCGGCGGGGATGGTCTCGAAATAGTCGACCGCGAACTTGGCGTGATGGCCTTCTTGCCTGCGTTCGCGGTAGCTGACGTAATACGGCCCCATGGCAATGGTGTCCTCCTGGAGCAGCAGGAGGTCTTCTTCATTGGACAGGCCCTCGTTGAGCATGGCGAGGTCTCCGAATCTGTTCTGGCTGATGATGTCCTTCTTGGCATTGGACAGTACCGCGCCGAAGATGACCAGGGCGAAACCGATGTGGGCAATGCTCGACCCCGCCTGGTCGTACCGGCCCTTCAGCATCTGAAGGATGTAGTCGAAGTTGGCGGCAGCTGACCAGAGGCACGCGAACATCAATGCGATGCGGGGAGCTTCCCACGCATGAAAGTCATAGCTGTAGGCGAACAGGAACGTGAGGACGGAGGCGGTCAATAAGCTCCTCAGGAGCTTCATGAAAAGGCCCTTGCCGCTGTCGGAGCGGTAGCGCAGGAACTGCGTGAATGCAGTGATGCAGATGAACAGGAAGGCCAAGGGCACTTGTATGGCATGGTAGGTGGCATCGAAGTCCGTTCCGGGAGCGAGGTCGTGGGTGGCGAGTTTTCTGGCCAACGCGCTTCCTGTAGACTGATGGAGCCACTCGAACCATCCACTGAACGGCTCAAGGAAGTGGTTGAGGACCGGCAGGCTGGTCTGGAAGGTGATGTGGATGGCGGAAGCGAACATCAGCATGCCGCCGACGAACATCCAGAATTCGCGGGTCCAGATCGGACTCTCTCCATCGGTGCGCGGCAGGTTCCGCAAGTGGCCGCGCAACACGGCGATGGCCATGACCAGCAGCAATCCCAGGGTGCAGAGCGCGGGATCGATCACCGCAATGCCGACGGCCAAGGCAGCCTGAAGGGCCCCGAATACAATGCGGTCCCTGCCTGGGGCGAGCATCAACGTGCAGAACAGGCCACAGCACCCCAGCAGGAAGGTGAGCAGTTGGGGCAATATGCCGCTGTCGACGAAGCTGTGCACACTGGTGTCGCCGAGTATTCCGCTCTTGGTGAGGAAGGTGGAATACACCACGAGCAGGAAGGAGAGGGCCACCATGAGGTAAGTCGCGGTGACGGCAGTGCCTGGTTTGGCTTTGTTGATGAGCAGGAGGTGGGCGCCCGCCACGAGGACGATCCAGGGCACGAGGGAGCTGTTCTCCACAGGGTCCCATGCCCAGAACCCGCCAAAACTCAAGGCCTCATAGGCCCAAGCACCGCCCATCAGGATGCCGGCTCCGAGGATGGCGACGCCAAAGAAGGCCCATGATACCGCGCGGCCCATCCACAATCGATGGTCCTGAAGCCAGAGTCCGGAGACGGCCATGGCGAATGGCATGAGGGTGCTGGCAAATCCGAGGAACAACGTCGGAGGGTGGATGACCATCCAATAGTTCTGGAGAAGGGGGTTGAGTCCCTGTCCATCAGCGAACTGAGGAATGACCTGGAGGTAATTCGGATTGAGTGTCCAAGGCAGGCCTGCGTTCTGTGGAGCCTCCCGCATCAGGAGAAACGGGTCGAGTCCGAATTGGAAATCCCCAAACCACAAGCCGAGCAGCATGGAGCTGAGGCCCGTCAGGATGCCCCCGTGGATCGCCATGACCGGCGATTCCATTCGGCCGGGATTGCGCCTCAGGAAGAAGAGGGCCAGCACCAGGATCCAGCACATCCAGATGAGGAATCCCCCTTCTTGACCACCCCAGAAGCTGCTCAGCATGAAGCCGAAGGGCATGGCGTCGTTCAGGTGTTTCCAGACGTACTCAAACTCGTACCGATGCGAAAAAATGAGCAGGTAGAGCATCGCCGAAGCGCCGAAAATTCCTGCGGCCTGCACCTTGAATCCCCACCGTCCGAGGGAAAGCCAATGGGGATCCCCGGAGCGGGTGGATTTGACGTAGCCGATGGTGGAGGCCAAACCTCCCGCAAAAGCCAGTGCGATCAGGAGGCGACCCAATGAAGCGGCCCAGGTCCACTCTCCGATGTAGGTGATGTCCACAGTATGGTTCCTTCTCAGTTTCCGGCCGCAGTGGCCTCAGCCAGACTGTGGCTCTCCTCGTTGTACTTGCTCGGACATTTCATCAGCATCTCAGTGGCGATGAACCGGCCGTCCTCAACCTTGCCGTATAGATCAATTGACTCGCTCTGCTCCAGTCCAGTAGGTTTCGCTTCCTTGAGTAGAACTTCATGTACTTGACCGGTCTTGTCGCGCATGTGGAAGCGGGTCTCGGCGACGGCGGTCTCGGGATCGTAGAGGACCGGATGATCGGGATCCAATGTCCCCGATACCTTGAATTCCACTCCGGGCTCCGAGAAGGCCCGCGCAAAGACGACGGATTCGCTGTTCTGTGTAAACACACTGAAGAGGGTGCCGAGCAGGACGGCAACGAGCAGGATGACGACTATGTTGAATCGGCTCATGATGACGGGGCGCTCATGGTTTTTGGGATCGGACCTCGTCTTCCAGGCGGCTGAGTTTCCGGTCCATCCTCCACAGGGAGATGGCCAGTCCGCACAGGATCATCAGGGCCACTCCCGTGACCACATGGGCTTTTCCGCTGCCAAAGAAGAATCCTTCCAGGTTGTTCAAGAGGATTGAAGTCATGATGGTGTCCATGTTCATTGCGTCAACAGGCGATAGGCAAGGCGGTTCATCCTGAGGCGCAGGGTATACATCCAGTAGCACAAGGCTCCCCATCCGATCACGGCCGGGTAGAACACGGCGCGCAAACTGTTGTCGAGGTCGTAGCTGTTGAATCCGGGGTTGCCATCCTTGCCGGGGTGGAGGCTCTCCGTATACCGCGGGAGCACCATGAGCAGGATGACGAGCATGACAAATGCGAAAACGTTGTACACCGCAGCGAGCCTTCCCACCCGATCGTCATCTCCCATCGCTGCCCGGAGGATGAGGTAACCCGAGTAGAGCAGTACAGTGACCAGGGCTCCGTTGAGTTGCGGATCGGAAACCCACCAGGCGCCCCACGTCCATCGGGCCCACAGTGATCCTGTGGCAAGGCCGAGCAGGCCAAAGATCAACCCGGTGTGGACCGCGGCTTCCGCCCGGTGATCCCAACCTGCCGAATCCGTGCGGAGTTGGGCAAGAGAAGCCACGAAACCAAGCCCCATGATGAAGAACATGGCGAACCACATCGGGACGTGCCAGAGCAGATTCCGTATGCTCTCCATGATGTTGGGCTGAAAAGGGAAACTGAACCCCAGGGCGGGCGTGGGATCGTCGGGCTTCGACAGGGCCATCGCTGCAGGAATGTCTCCTTTCGCGGCGTCTTCGACAAAGCAGGCGTTGCCCAGAAAAAGGGTGCCGGCAGTGGGGGTGAGCAAAAAGGCGTCCAGCCCACGTGTGGGCAGGGTGGGCGGCACATTGACCCGGGCTTCGAGGGTGTGGGGCGATACGGCCGTGACCTCGGTCCTCAGCAGTTGTTTGCCGGAACGGAGTACCAGGTTGAAATCCTCAGGGACCTCGCCATCCCTGGCAAACGGCTGCCCCACCGCAGTCAATGTGATGGTCTCCTCATCCAGGCCCAATTGGGAGGGGCTGCACGAGACAAGACCCGGTTGCAGCGGCGTCGAGAACCCCCAGAGGATGACATAGGCCAACAGCAGGATGCCGCCTCCTTTCCAGATCCAATTCAACGTGCCCTTCATGCCCGCCAAATGTAGGGGAAGAGGATGCACGCGATGGCCGAAGTGCCCGCTCCGAGTGCCCCCAGAAAGAGGGGGTATTCGACCAGCATTGACCAAGGCTGGTCGTTCAGCGCTCCGCGGGTGAGCCGGCTTGCGAGGATCAGCTGGGGCAGGAGCAGGGGGAGTCCGAGCACCGCTCCGAGCGCGCCGCTTCCGGCCTTGACTTGCGAGGCGACCGCGGATACGAAGACCAATGTGGTGGTCATCGAGAGTCCGCCAAGCCAGGCTCCGAGGACGAGCAATCCGGGTTTGCCGGGAGAATCCAACCCCTGGGGCCATCCGAGGAAGAGGATGAAGGCCCCCAGCACGACGGCGGTCAGTGCCGTGGTGGTGAGGAGCGCATGGAAGAGCTTGCCCAGCATCAGTCCCAAGGGGTCTGCGGTCCATTGCAAATAGCGCCTGATGTCGCTGCGTTCCCGATCAAACAGGCGGCCGATGGCGGTGAATCCGCTGAACAGGTGCACCAACCACAGCATGGCCGTCCAGGCGGCGGGACCGGTGCGTTGGTCGGAAGCCTGGAATGCGACGTAGACCGAAGCAATGGCGAACAGGCCCACTGCTGCGAGTTGGTGTCCTTGCCGCCATTCAAGGCGCCATTCGAGTCCTGCGATGGTCCCTGCCGTCCTGAAGGTGTCTGCGAAGTGGGCCATCAATCGAGACTGAGGCTGGGAATCTCACGTGCCACCCTGCAAAAAAGCTCGGCCATGTTCCGGGCATCGTCAATGGCCCTGTGCTCCGTTCCGGCCCATTGCATGCCTTCTTCTTCGAGGGCGTTTTTGAGGCCAATCTGGTTCTTGGAAGCCTTCCATTTGCCGAAGTGCTTCTGGAAACAGACGTGGGCATGAAGCCAGTCCAATTCGATGCGGTGCAGTTGGGCGTCCGTCAGCAATTGGCGCTTGTCGAATTCCCCCCAGCTCAGTGGGATGACTTCCTCCCGGCCGACGCCCATCCAATCCTCGTAGTCCTCCATGACTTCATCGAAGAGCGGTGCCCCGTCCACATCATGTTGCCGAATGGAAGTGAGGGAAGTGCAGAATTTGCTGATGACGGGGTGCATCATCGGCCTGACGAAAGCACAGAACTCGGAGACGATCTCCAGTTGGGCATTCACCTTGACCGCCCCGACCTCAATGATTTCAACGCGTTTGGGACGGCTGGTCCGCCAACACGTCGCCTCGAGGTCATACAGGATGAACGCCTTCTCCATGCGTGGCGAAGATAGCCTGTGCGGACTTCGGGCCGTTGCCGGTCATGGCCCCCGATGGACAAGACTTGTTGGGTTCAGGAGCCCGCGGCCGGTCCGGACTGCAGGGTCAGGCCGCTGTCCAAACCGTGCACCCGGATGATGTGCTCGATGGCCGCGTCTTCGCCGAGCATGTCGTATTCGCTCTTCAAATCGTGACCGAACAGGCGGGCCACGCCCTGCCACATGAAGGCGTTCAGCCGGCCTTTCAGCTCACGCAACACCCCGTAAGTGGTGCGTTGGGCCTCCCGGTCCACCAACCGGATGAGGATGACCCCCTCTCGGACTGTGAGTCTGCGCAGATCTCCTTCGAATCGCGCCTTGAGTTCGTCCTCTTTCTGGTTGATCAAGGCCTTGCGTTCCTTTTCCTCAGGGATGGTCATGAGCTCCGCCTCGAGGCTCTCCATGGCTTCGCCGGCAAATGCGGCGTAGGGCCAGACTTTGAGCACCCTTTTTTCCAGTCGGCTGTACCGACGGCTTCCGGGCTGTGTCCTGTGGTCTTCGGGGATGGTGGGCAGATTGATGACAACCGCCTCATCGAGCTGAATGAGGACGGGCAGGCTGTCAATGCCTGTGGGCATGGGGGATTGCCCCAACGCCGTCTGGATGAAGACGGCGAGGACCAGAACCAGGCAGGAACTCAAGGTCTTCAGGCACATCGCGCCTGTTGAACGGAATTCGCAGGGAAAAGTTGCCTTCAATCCGCGTAGCGCCCACGCCAAGTGGAGGTTTCAGCCGTGGTTCCGGGGCCCACTTTTTTCTGGTTTCCCGACTCGATGGCGGTGGTGACCGCGGACCAGTCCACACCGTTTCTTCGCGATTGCAGGTGCGCCGCCAACCGCTCCGGGTCGAAATGGGCGGAGACGAAACCGGTGTCGAATTTGCCTGAACAGAAGGCATCGTGGTCCAACACGAAGCGGCCGAAATCCAAGGTGGTCTCCACGCCGTGTATGGTGTATTCATCGATGGCCCTGCGCAACCGTTCAATGGCCTGGGTGCGGTCCATGCCGTGGGCACACAGCTTGGCGATCATCGGGTCGTAATGGATGGAAATCTCGTCTCCTGTCTCCACGCCCGCATCCACACGGATGCCGGGGCCTTCGGGGGCGATGTGGGCGGAAAGGGTGCCCGTGGAGGGCAGGAATCCCGCTGGAACGTCCTCGGCGTATACGCGGAGTTCGATGGCGTGGCCCTGGATTCTCAAGTTTTCCTGCTTCAGCCTCAACGGTTCGCCCTGTGCGATGCGGATTTGCTCCTCCACGAGGTCCACTCCGGTGATCATCTCCGTCACGGGATGTTCGACCTGAAGGCGGGTGTTCATCTCGAGGAAATAGAAATTCCGGTCGGCATCCACCAGGAATTCGACGGTGCCTGCCCCGATGTATCCGCAGGACGCGGCGCAATCGAGGGCACATCGGCCCATGCGCTCCCGAAGTGCTTCATCCAGCAAAGCGCTGGGGGCCTCTTCCACGACTTTCTGGTGTCGGCGTTGGATGCTGCATTCGCGTTCAAACAGGTGTACACCATTTCCGTGGGCATCGCAGAGGACCTGGATTTCGATGTGCCGTGGTTCCGTGACGAAACGTTCGAGGAAGACGGCCCCATTGCCGAAAGCGCTCTTGGCTTCACTCATGGCCCGTTCCGTCTCGCCGCGCAGACGGGAGGGGTCGTGTACGACGCGCATGCCCTTGCCGCCGCCTCCGGCGCTGGCCTTGACCATGACGGGGAATCCGATTTCAGCGGCGAGCCGTTCGGCCTCGTCAAGGTCATTGACCTCACCGTCCGAGCCCGGGACGAGGGGCACATTCTGGGCGGCCACTGCCGCCTTGGCCGATAGTTTGTCGCCCATGGTCCTGATGCTGTCCGGACTGGGGCCGATGAAGGCCATGCCGGCGGCTTCCACCGCAGCGGCGAATGCTGCATTTTCGCTCAGGAAGCCATAGCCGGGATGGATGGCGTCGGCCCCCGTTTCCCTGGCTGCTTCAATGATGCGCTCTGGCCTGAGGTAGGATTCCGAGGCAGAGGCGGGGCCGATGTGGACGGCCTCATCGGCGTAGCGGGCAAACGGCATATCCGTGTCCACCTCCGAATGCACCGCAACGCTGCGCAGGCCCATGGACCGGATGGTCCGCATGATGCGAAGGGCGATTTCACCGCGGTTGGCCACAAGGACCTTGGTGATGGGGCGGGATGTGTTTGCGGGGGTCATGGGTTCCACAAAAATGCGGGATTCAGCGCAAGGGGTAACGGCGGGCAATCAGGGACTCGAACACGCGGTCCGGCAGGATGCGCTTCAACCGTATGGCGAGGCGCTGAAGGGGAGGGGCGACAGTGACGTACAGCGGAGGCTTCTGTTGACCCAGCAGTTTGAGCACCGCCCTGCCCATGTCTTCCGGGTCCTTGGCATGGGCCACCTCGGCGTTGACGGCCTCACATACAGCCTCGAAGCCAGGATTGGCGCCATGATCGGGTGAGGCGACGCGAAGGCGATTGGCATTGATGGCGGTCTTGAAGTCTCCCGGCCGCAGCACCGAGACCCGGACACCATGGCGTTTCAGCTCCATGCTTTGGGCTTCGGCAATCAACTCGACCGCGGCCTTGGATGAACAGTAGACCCCGCGAAAAGGGAGCCCCACCACGCCAGCGACACTGCCGACGTGCATGAGGTGTCCACGTGAGGCAATGAGATGGGGAATGGCGGCACGGCTCACGGTGTGCAGGCCCACCACATTGGTGCGGTATACGGTGAGCAGTTCCTCTTCAGTGGTGTCTCCCATCGCGCCCATCATGCCGATACCGGCATTGTTGACCACCGCATCGAGCCGGCCTTCCTCCTCGATGATGGTCGCCATCGCGGTGTCGACTGTGCTCGGCTGCGTGACATCCAGGGCAATTGTCCCTGGCTCTCCCGGACGGGGCGTCCGGGTGGAGGCCTTTCTTCCTGTGCCCCAGACACGGTGACCCTGCTTCGCGAGGAATGTGGCGATGGAGGCTCCGATGCCCGTGGTGGCGCCGGTGACGAGGACGACCTTGGCTTCAGGACGGAACGAATCGGGCATGCGCAAAAGAAGGGGAAAAAGAGAGGGCAAGCGATTCCCATCGCACCGCTACGACCACTTACCCTTGCTGCCTTCCGGCCCTGGGGGATTCAGCAGGAGCTGGCCGTGGGAGACTTGCCCTCCGTGGACAAAGGTAAGCCAGCGGGAGTGCTCTTGTATGCGCAGGATGACGATATTGGCACTGATTCACACCCCATCGAAGTGCACAGCAATGACCCCAGTCCGTCCACCCGTCAGCAGGATGCCATTCCGTTGCTGTTGTTTGGGCATGCCGCGTCCGGAGCTGCCTTGATCCTGATTGGGTATTTCGCCGCCTACCTCGTGCAGTTCGAAGCGCTGCTCGGAAACTGGACCACGCCCTATGTGCTGACCGTGGTCGTGGCGGTCATGGTCATGGTGCTGATTTCGGTGCGGAATGATGAAGGCACCTTGAAGTTTGGACGGGCCTTCGGGTTGGCCCTGCTTGCCGGATTTCTCGCCAGGGTGGGCTACAATCTGTTCAACGTGCTCCTATTCCATGTCATGCGGCCTGACCTGCAGGATGCCTACGTTGACCTCGTCGTGGAAAAGACAGCTGAAGCGTTGTTGTTGTTTTCCGGCATCGCCGATGGTGTCGAGAACGGCCAGGCATTGCTTGAGGCTTCGGCTCGGTTTTCCCTGTCTCTTCCCGGTCAAGCGTTGGATGCGCTTGGAAGCCTCATTTGGCTGGTGTTCGTGGCCTTGATCGTGGCAGCCATTCTCAATCGCAATCCCGGGTCGGACCGTGGCTTCAATGGCTGACCTCGTACCTTGCGGGACCTGAAGCCGGAACCGCCACAAGCGTTGCCCATGGACACCCTTCAACTGACATCGCCGACACGACCGGAGCTCGACTTGAGCTTGGTGGTTCCCCTGTTCAATGAGGAGGAGAGCCTTCCGGAATTGATGACGTGGATCGTCCGGGTACTGGATGGCCGTGACTTCGAAGTGGTCTTCGTCGACGATGGATCGACCGACGGTTCGTGGGAGGTCGTCCGTCAACTCAAGGAGCAATACGGTGACCGCGTGGTGGGCGTCAGTTTTGCGCGGAATCAAGGCAAGAGTGCCGCCCTGCATACGGGATTCCGCGTGGTGCGTGGAAAAGTGGTGGTCACCTTGGATGCCGACCTTCAGGACAGTCCGGAGGAGGTGCCTGAGCTTGAGCGTCGCATCGTGGAGGAGGGCTATGATCTTGTCAGTGGATGGAAGAAGAAGCGGCATGACCCGATCACCAAGACAGTGCCGACCAAACTCTACAATTGGGCTACCCGCAGGGTAAGCGGAATTGACCTGCACGACTTCAACTGTGGCCTCAAGGCCTACAAGAGAGAAGTGGTGCAGGCCGTGGAAGTCAATGGGGAAATGCACCGTTACATTCCCGTGCTGGCGAAACAGGCGGGATTCTCCAAGATCGGCGAGCAGGTTGTGCAGCACCAGGCGCGCAAATACGGCACGACCAAATTCGGGTTGGAGCGTTTCGTGAATGGTTTTCTCGACCTGTTGACCATCGCCTTCATCGGCCGTTTCGGTCACAAGCCGATGCACCTTTTCGGGGTGCTGGGGACTTTGATGTTCGCCTGCGGATTCGGATTGTTTGCCGCCATGGGAGGGTACAAGCTGTGGGCGCTGTCCGAGGGTGTGGAGGCCCGAAACATTGCCGACATCAGCGCCTTCTACATCGCGCTCGTCTTCATGATGATGGGATTGCAGCTGTTCCTGACGGGGTTCGTGGCGGAGTTGGTCACGCGCAATGCTCCCGGGAGGAACGTCTACCTGCTCAAGGACTCCTTGTAATGGGTTGCAACCGCAATTGCGCGGCGCAGCCTTGAGATCAGGTGATCACCCCACTTCCGAGGACCTCCTCGCCCGTTTCGCTGTCGTGCCACGCGGCGAATTGTCCGGGTGCTATGCCGGATTGTGGTTCTTCGAAAATCAGATGGGTACTGCTTCCGGTGCAGATGAGTTCTGCCTTTTGGAGCGGTTGTCGGTATCGGAAGCGCGCAAGGACCTTCATGGGGGCATCCTGATCGGGGGCTTTGTCTGGGCGGATCCAGTGCACTTGTTCGTTGGCCATGGACAGACCGTGGCGGAACAAACCCGGGTGTCGCTCTGACTCGCCGACGAAGAGTGTGTTGGTCTCCATGTCCTTGCCGATGACGAACAGGGGTTCCACATGTCCCCCGACATTCAATCCACGGCGCTGTCCGATGGTGAAAAAATGGGCGCCGGGATGGGTGCCGACTTGCCGGCCTTCGGAAAGGTCGAAGACCGGAGCGTCCCAGGGGGACATTCCGGGGGCCACGGCTGCCGATGATAACTCCACGATGGAGCCTTGTTGGACCGTCAATTGCTGTTGAAGAAACTCGGGGAGCTTGACCTTTCCGACGAAGCACAGGCCCTGGCTGTCCTTCTTGTGTGCCGTGGGCAATTGGGCCTCTTCTGCCATCCGCCGGACTTCCGGCTTTTCGAGGTCTCCGATGGGAAACAGAGCGTCTGAAAGTTGCTCCTGGGTCACCTGACACAGGAAGTAGCTCTGGTCCTTGTTGGGGTCTGCCCCGGCCAGCAGCCGGTGCATTCCGTCCTCCGTGGTTTCCCTTTGGCAGTAATGGCCTGTGGCGACCGCGTCAGCCCCGAGTTGATGGGCGGCTTTGCGAAAGAGGTCGAATTTGATTTCGCGGTTGCACAGGACATCCGGATTGGGGGTCCTGCCTGCGGCATATTCCGAGAACATGTGCTCGACGATCCGCTCCCGGTAGGCTTCAGAAAGATCGATGACCTGGAAGGGAATGCCGAGGTGCTGAGCGACGAGCAGGGCGTCGTTGGCATCATCGACCCATGGGCACGCGTTGTCGAGGGTGACGCTATCGTCGACCCAATTGCGCATGAAGAGCCCAATGACCTCGTGGCCTTCGCGCAGCAGACGCAGGGCAGCAACACTGCTGTCCACACCGCCTGAAAGTCCCACTACAACCCGCATGGTGCGAAACTACAATGCGCGGGATGCAGGAGTGAAGGCACTTCTTCAGATATTGAGCGGTGGCCTCACGTCCTTCGTTTTTTTGTGAATGTCGACGTCTGTGGGGCAACCAATCGTGGATCGTTTCGTCATTTCTCCGTCCAATCCTCCGGACCCCGAACAGATTCGGGCTTGGGTGAAATCTGCCCAGGCTGGTGAATCGGAAGGGCAGCGTTTGATCTACGAAACCTTTGCCGGCAGGATGTTGCTGGCCATCAGGAGATACATTCCCGGTGAGCAGGAGGCATTGGACGTGCTGCAGGATGGATTCCTGAAGGTGTTCCGCAACATTGGCGGGTATACGTTCAGGGGGTCGTTCGAAGGTTGGATGCGGCGCATCATGGTCAACATGGCCATCGATGCGTTGAGGGCCTCGAGACAACTGCAGTTCGTGGGAGAGAGTGAGGCGATGTTGGATGTGCTGTCGGAGCGGACGGAAGAGGAGAATGAACCCGAGTGGGCTTCATTGGGACAGCAGGACATTCTCGAAGCGATGGACCGATTGACGCCCATGTATCGGGCGGTGTTCAACCTGTATGCCATTGAGGGCTACGGTCATCGTGAAATCTCCGTTCAATTGGGGATTTCAGAGGGGACGTCCAAATCAAATTATGCCAAGGCGCGGCGCAATTTGCGCGAATTGTTGCGGCAGAAACTGAGGTTACAGTGAGCGACGAGCGAAAAGAAGAAAAGAAGCGGGGGGCCGCAGGAGGCAGTTTCGAGCAGGGCATGCGTTCGGCTTTGGACAAGGCACCGGGATTCGCTGCTCCAGCATGGGTGAGCATGCAAACGGCGATTGCCGGAGGTGCGGCAGGCGGTGCAGCAGGCGTGACATGGCGCTGGATTGTGGGGCCCGCTGCTACGGCCGCGGTCATCGGTGGTGCACTTTGGTGGGCCAATCCCGATGCGGATTCAGCGGACGAGGAGGTGACCAGTGAGCCCCGGGAAGGGACCGGATGGTTCGATGATGAAGTGGCACCGGATCATGCCGTCTGGCAGGCCGATGACGTGGAAAGTGCGGTCACCGAAGCCGACGAGCCTCCGGTCCCATCCACCGGGGGAAAGCTGGAGAATGGGGTACTCGATGCCGCCGTGGCATCAGATGATCCGAACGTGCCGGCCGATGGGATTTCGGATGCGCACCCCGATTATCTGACGGGCGATGCAGCGGGTCCTGCGGGGGACAGTGCGGCAAGTTGGGCGGACATCCCCGTAGAGAAGGCTGCGGCATTCGGGGTGGATGTGGAGGCGGCATGTGTTGGAACCGAGATTGGATTCCGCATGGTCAGACCGCTGGACGAGGTGCGTGTCCTCTGGAATTTCGGTGACGGACAGTTCAGCAGTGATGCTGAGCCCCAGCATATTTTCCGGGCACCGGGCACCTATGACATCACGCTCAGCGTGACCCGGTTGAGCGATGGCCTCATCCGGACCCGGACCATCGAGAACCTGGTCACCATCCATCCGAATCCGGAAGCGGATTTCACGTGGGAGGTGCCCTCGCTCGCTCAGAAATCACCGCAAGTCAACATGCGGAACCGAAGCCGTGATGCTTCATCCGCCACCTGGATTGTAGATGGCGAGACCAGTCGCGCCGGCGAATCCGCAGCCTTCAACTTGGATCGTGTGGGCGAGCACGTCGTGCAATTGGTGGCCAGTTCGCCACATGGATGTCAATCGGTGGCCCAGCATTCGGTGGAGGTAGGGAGCCGTTTCGGCATCGGAGGGTCAGGCAGGTTCAGTCCGAATGGGGATGGCCGTTATGACGTATTCCTGCCTCGTGGACTGATGCAAATGGACCGGCCGTTCGTTTTCCGCGTGGAGGATATCGATGGAAAAATCGTTTTTGAGACCACACGGCCGGAGTCTTGGGACGGTGCTTTGCCCGAAGGAGGATTGGCCCAACCCGGAGACAAGTTCGCCTGGACTGTCGTGGTGCAGGGAGAGCAGGGACCGGCCTATTTCTCCGATGAGGTGGTGATTGAATGACCGCGGGGACCGAGAATGCGGGTTGAAGGTTGGCCACAACCATCCGTGGAACATTTCCCGGGCATGCAACGATTAGATTCACACCGAGGTTCCAAATTTGGAACAGACAATATGACCGAGAACCGCTACCTCTTGAAGTATCTGCTGGCTGTGCCGCTGTTGAGCATGTATTCCAGTGTGGATGCTCAATTTTTCATTATGTCCAATGGAACCGAGAGTACCTGTGGGGGCATTTTCGTGGACGCGGGAAATGACGACTCCGGCGTAGGGAACCCTTACCCGGACGAAAACTTCACTTATACCCTCTGTCCCGACAATCCAGGTGACGCTGTCTCCGTGGACTTCCTGGCTTTCGGTCTGCAGACCAATCCCAACCCGAACAACAGTGACTATCTGTTCATCTATGACGGACCTGATGCGGGATCGCCTTCGATGGGCAACTACACGGGCAATGCCCTGCAAGGCCTTCCCGTGACGGCAACCGTCAACAATCCGACGGGTTGTCTGACTTTCGTCTTTCAGGACAATGGTCCCAGCAATGTGGCGTCCCCGGGATGGGAATCGAACATCAGTTGCACGACGCCATGTGCCACACCGACGTCCTCCAGTGCCATCGTGGATCCGCCGCTTCCGAACCCCGATTCCCTGAGCGTCGGGGTGTGCCTCAACCAGCCGGTGACCTTTGGCGATGCGGGCTCAACTTCGGAAGTAGGGTTCAACCTGGAAAACTGGGTCTGGAATTTCGATGACGGTTCCATCGATACGTTGACCAGTGCTTCCAACGTGACGCACAGTTTCTCTGAGCCCGGAGAATACATCGTCAACCTCGCTGTGATTGACAACAATGGATGTGTTTCACTGAATCTGCAGCCTTTGCAGGTGTTGGTGAGCACGATTCCGTTGTTCAACAGCTACCAGAGTACGCCAGTCTGTGCGGGAAGTCCGGCCTTCGTTGATGGCAACCCCGTGCAGAGTGTGACCTGGACCGCGCTGCCTCCCCAGGTGGTGGCAGGAGAGACCTATCTCGCCGACGGTGCGGGATTCAGTTATTCCAGCGAATTGAATTTCGACTTCTTCGAGGACGGTTCGACGTTGGAGGATTGTGACGATCTGCTTTCGGTCACGGTGAACATGGAGCACAGCTACATGGGGGACCTCGATCTGACCATTACTTGTCCGGACGGAACTACAGTAGCCCTGATGAGCTACCCGAATGGAGGAGGAGGATGTTTTCTGGGCGAAGCCGTGGATGACGACGCAACGAACATTCCGGGGACGGGATACGACTATGGTTGGTCGCCCAATCCGGACATTGCGACGAACATCAACGACAACAGCAACTGGACGCAGACGTCCTACACGGACAATGCGGGGAACAACGAAAACAACAACATTGCAAACCCCGGCATCTATACGTCCGAGGGGGACCTCTGTGATTTCGTCGGTTGTCCGTTGAACGGGACGTGGACGTTCTCGGTGGTGGACAACCTCGCCATCGACAACGGGTACATCTTCGAGTGGGGCTTGAATCTGAATCCCGCACTCATCCCTGGCGTGACCACGTTCACGCCGACCATCGGCCTGAATGCGGACAGTTCCTACTGGACGGGGCCCGGCATCGTCGATCAGGATTTCGATGCGAACTACTGTGACATCATCCTGGATGAGCCCGGCATCTATGACTACGTGTTCACGGTGACCAACAACTTCAGCTGCACGTTCGATACAACCTTGAGCATCGAAGTGGTGGAAGGGCCTGAGAACAGCATCACTGCCGGACCCGACCAGGTTTTCTGCGGCGACCCTGTGGAGCTCCAAGGGGCGTTCATCGGAGGCGGCCCTTCTCCATGTGGAGGGGACCAGGGCACCACGACGATGTGCTACGGCAACAACATGAATGAGACATGGAACTATTGCCCGGACAACCCCGGGGATGGTACCCTGATGAGCATCACTTTCGCCGACGGGCAGATTGAAGGGTTCTTCGACCACATCATCGTTTACGATGGCGCTGACGCGAGTGCGCCCCAATTGGTCGACCTGACCGGAGACTATCCTGAAACCGTTGTGACGGCCACGAATCCCGACGGGTGCCTGACGGTGGTGATGACGACGGACGGCAGTGTCAGCTGCGAGTCCAGTACGTTCTATGAGGAGATCAGCTGGTGCGCAGGCTGTGGGCAGGATGCCTGCGGTTTCACCTGGTATTGGGAGCCGGCGGACAACCTGCTGAATCCGAACAGTTCGCAGCCTACGGTCATTGAATTCGACGGAACTCCAACGGAATACGTCGCCTTCGTTGAGCCCATCGGTCTGGAGAACTGCGCCACGACGGACACCGTGCTGGTCGTACCCGGATTCGAGTTCGAGACTTCCTTTTCCGACCCGACCTGCCTGATCACGGACGGGGTCATCACCATCACCATCAGCGAACCTGCGGCCGAAGGGCCATGGGATGTTGTCCTCAGCTACGCTGGAGGCATTCTGGAGGAGGTGAGCTACGGCGGAGGACTGCAGGTCTTCGACAACCTGGAGGCTGGAGGGTACACCTTGGAAGTGTCCGACCAGATCGGTTGTTCCTACACGACTGAGTTTGATCTGGCCGATCCCGAACCTCCGGGCATCTCGGTCACGGAAAATCTGGTCATCTGCATTGACGGTGTGGCGACGTTGACGGCCGAAGCCGAGACGGGAGGTCCCTATGGCTTCTTCTGGACGGTCGATGGAGAGACCGTAGGGCAAGGCCCCTCCATTCTCGTTTCTCCGGATATGACCACAGTCTATGAAGTCCAGGGGGTCGATGGTGCAGGGTGCGTCACCCAGCCCGGCTCGGTGCAGGTGGGCATTTACGATGCGTTCACCGTGGACATCACGGCGGACGACCTCATCTGTCTCGGTGACGAGGTGCTGCTTTCCGCCATCAATGTGACTGGAGGAGCAGGCAATGGGTATTCCTTCGAGTTTGCATACGACGGCATCACGTTTGCCGCCGGTACGGAAGAGGAGACTTTATTCGTGCCGCCCTTGACGGGCGATTTCTGTGTCACGGTGACGGAAGCCTGCTCTACGCCTGCGGCTACGGCCTGCATGGAGGTCGAAGTGGAACAGCCCTATGTTTTCGAATTGTCGGCGGATACCACAAGGGGATGTGTGCCGCAGTCGCTGGTCTTCCAGCATGACATTCCGGCACCTTTCGTCGAAAGTCAATTCTGGTCGTTCGGCGATGAGGGAACGAGTGCGAATCCAGTTCCGGTGCACACCTACACCGAACCGGGCGTCTACGATGTCTCCCTCACGGTGATTACCACCACGGGCTGCGTGAACACGGACATCATCGACAACTACATCCAGATTTTCACGCCACCGGCCGTGGGTTTCGATGCCGGTCCCCAGCCCACCACGGCGCCGGATACCCGGATTGAATTCACCTCGAGTGTGTCGCCCAATGTCATCCAGTGGGATTGGAATTTCATTCCGGGCAATGAGGAGGCCACCAGCTACGAACCGAACCCGACGTTCACATTCCCCATGGGGAACGGGGGCATCTATCCGGTGACGCTTTCCGTGGTTGACACGAATGGGTGTCAATCGGCCGTCACACGGGAAGTCGAGATTTTTGATTTCTTCAATGTCTTCATCCCGAACAGCTTTACGCCAAACAACGATGGATTCAATGACTTGTGGGCGGTCTATGGAACGGACATCGATCCGGACCGCTTCGAGCTGGCCATCTTCAACCGGTGGGGCAAGGTGGTCTATGAGACCACGGAACTCGACGAGGGTTGGGTAGGCCAGTCCGATGGTGAGGTAGTCGATCCATCTCAATGGCATTTCGGTCAGGATGGCATTTATGCCTACCGCGTCGTGCTCTATTCGGAATCGACCAATGAGAAACGGGAGATCCGGGGCTACATCAATTTGAGTCGCTGAACCCCCACACCCATGAAATGAAAAGGCCACCCTCAGGGTGGCCTTTTCATTTACGGAACCCCGTTGGGGTGCATCACTTCCAGTCGAGCAGTTCGTCCATGGTGCCGGTGGCGACGGAGTGGTAGCCAGGACGGGCTTTGCCATAGATATCCAAGGCCATGTCCATTTTGCCGGTTTCCTTCATGGCCCGGTACAGGGGCGTCAGGAATTTCCGACGTCCAACCTCGATGAGGAACTGTTCGAGCCGGGGATACGTCGGGCTGTATCCGCTTCTGATGGCCTGTTCCATCCATGCGAACAGCACTTCGTTGTTGCCGGTTGTTCCTATGCTCCAGGCCTTGTCCAGGTCAGCCATGCGCTCTGCGGGGGTGTCGTCGGCGATGTTGGAGAGGAAGCGGTAGCGCTCCTGGTAGATCCAGTCGTTCCACGGCAGATCGGCTGTGGCGGTCTTGCCTGCTTCCCAGTCGGCGAGTGTGGCGTCCACGCGTTCAATGCGGGGACTCGAGACGTTCGGGCAATTGTCCGGAAGGCCTGGGCCGTAGATCCACTCATCGAGCCGCACGGCTGCTTTGTCTCCGGCGTCGACAAGGAGGGTCCGGTCCAGGTATTCGACGAAGCGTTCGGTGTCCATGCCCCCGAAGGCGTGCTCCTTGAAGTAGGAAGAGAGCCAAGTGTCAAACCGCTCGCGGCCCACGGTTTCCTCCATCAGCCGGAGGAAGAAATAGCCCTTGTCGTAGGCGATGGCCGTCATGCCGTCATCGGGATTTCGGCCGGCAAGGTGGAGTTTCAGGTGCGTGTCATCGGGGTTGAGATCGCTGATGGCGTCGACTTCATCGACGAGCCCCTGGTAGCTGAGCGTGGCGAGCATCTCGCTCGTCTCCCTGCCATAGACGGCCTCCATGATGCGTTGCTCGAAATACACGGTGAAGCCTTCATTCAGCCAGAAATCGTCCCAAGTGGAGTTGGTGACCAGGTTGCCGCTCCAGGAGTGGGCGAGTTCGTGGGCCACCAATGCGACCAGCGAACGGTCCCCGGCAATGATGGTCGGTGTGGCGAAGGTGAGCCTGGGGTTTTCCATCCCGCCGAAAGGAAAGGCCGCGGGGAGGATCAACAGGTCGTAGCGGTCCCAGGCATACTTGCCGTAGAGTCCTTCGGCAGCCAGAAGCAGGTCTTCCATCTCAGCGAATTCGAAGGCGGCCTCATCGATCAGCTCCGGCACCGCGTATACGGCACAACGATCGCCCACCGATCGGTACTCGACCTCACCGACGGCGAGTGCCAGGAGGTAGGCCGGAATGGGCTGGGCCATGCGGAATGTGTATTGGCCCGCGTCTGAGACGGCTGTGGGATTCTCTGCGCTCATGAGGGCCATCAGGCCTTCGGGGACCTGCACTGTGGCGTTGTAGGAGAATCGAATGCCGGGGCTGTCCTGCACGGGAATCCAGGTGCGGGCGAGGATGGCCTGACTCTGGGTGAACAGGAAGGGGGATTTGTCACCTTGGGCCTCCACCCAGAGCAGAGCACCCGCGTCCGGGCTTGAGGTATATCGGATGGCCACTTGTTTGGCGCCGGGACTCAGGGGGACGGTCAGGGGACGGCCGAGGAAAGGGTGAGATTCGCCCAAGGGAGGAAAGTCCACGGGCGCTCCGTCCACGAGGACTTCCTGAACGGTGAGTTCGTGGGTGTCGAAGATGATGCGCTCGGCGTCTTCGGCGGTGGTGATGTCGTAGGTGGCCGTTCCGGAAATGGTGCGGGTCCCGAAGTCGACACGGGCATTCCAGTCGAGGTGCGTGATGCGCGCCTCATCCGGGCGGGCAAAGCTGTGTTGGTCGATGACTTGTTTCATGGCGGCAATGCGTTGGGCCTTGGCGCTCGGGGCTTCGGCGTCAGTAGAATCAGTTCCGGTGGATTCGCCATTCGGGGCGGCACAGCCTGCGATGAGCAGGGCGCCGACAACAAGGGAGAAGGACCACCGCGTAAGTGCAGTGTGCGGGTTCATGCGGGCAAATTACGCCCTTGGACCGGTGGCCCGTATGGCGATCACGGACAGCAGTACACCCAGGGCCGACTTCAGCAGTGCGGGTGGGTACAGGCGGTCCAGCAAGCCGACCACATCCAGGCCGGGGTCGAACTTTCCCTGCCAAGGGATTCCGAATGCCAGAATGACGATGTGGCCGATGACCATGCCCAGCGCAATCCGGATGTACCGTTGACGGTCATTGATTTTTTCGGGGGTGGCCGATCCGATGCTGCCCAGGACGAGGGCGGCGACCGGCATGCCGAGGAGGTAGCCGCCGGTTGGCCCGGCCAGGATTTCCATGCCACCCCGGTAGCCCGCAAAGACGGGGACTCCGCAGCAGCCCAGCGCCACATAGGTGAGCACACCGGTCACGCCGGCGCGCCATCCGAACATCAAGGGCAACCAGCAGACAAGCAAAGACTGCAGACTGAGCGGGAGGTTCGGGTCGACGTCCAACACGATGGGGCCGAGCAAGGCGAGGGTCGCCGCCGTGATGAGGGCAGCGAAGGCCCAATGCAGCCTGCGGAGTGCGGGGCGTTGTTCCAGCATGTCTGCGCAATTCGCGTTCAGCGCTTCGTGCCGGAACCCAGGCGCCATTCCTGGATCATTCCATCACCGAAGGTCACGCGGTTGTTTTTCCGGTCGGCATCGGCGGTCCATCCCTGTGCGTCGAGCTCGATGGTGCAGCCGGGATGGGACGCGGGAATCGCCACGGTGTAGGTGGGGTGTGTCCACGGCCAGGCGGGGAGGAGCACCTCACCGGATCCCAGCGGGCGGTTGCCTTGGGTGACGATTTGAGGAATGTGGTGGTCCATGACGGTGCCGTCGGATGTGGTGATGCGCAAATCAACCGGCAGCGGCAGCTTTCCGATGCGCTCCAATGCTACGATGGTGCTGTCTGCTGTGATCCGGACAGACGAGATGGCCACATCCACGTGGTGCGTCGTGTTGATCATGTACTGGAAATAGGTGTCCAATTCGAGGCCGCTTTCCCGCTCCATGATCCGCTTGAAATCCATGGGGCCGGGGTGGCGGAATGACCATTCGTCGAAGTAGCGCTTGATGCCCTCGTTGCGCGCCTCTTCGCCGATGATGGCAGCCAGTTGATTGAGGAGCACCTCACCCTTGCTGTAGGCCGCGGTGCCGTATGCGCGGTTGGTGACATAATGGTCGGCGTGGGTGGAGAGCGATTCCTCACCACCGTCCCGCACGAGGTTCAGGTATCCACCATAGGCCCAGTAGTGCGGCTCATCCCGAGCCTCACTGAATTCCTCGGCCATGTATTCCGATTCGATCCAGGAGGTGAATCCCTCATCCATCCACTCGTGCAGGCTCTCATTCGTGGCGAGCATGCCCTGGAACCACGCGTGGGCCATTTCGTGCGCCGTCACACCGACCAGGCTGCGCAGGTTGCGGTTGCCCCGGACGAGGGTGCACATCGGGTATTCCATGCCGCCATCACCACCTTCGATGACCGTGTATTGCGGCCAAGGGTAGGTTCCTACGTGCTCGGAATAGTACCGCATCATCCGTTCTGCAAAAGCGGGCAATTCCTCCCATGCGCCATAGGCGGTATCGGCCTGGCGGATGAAGTGAAGGGTGGGGCCATCCTCCATATCGAGCACGTCATGCACGAAATCCGGATCTGCTGCCCAGGCGAAATCGTGGACATCCTCCGCTTTGAAATGCCAATCGATGGTACCGGAGGTGGGCGTTTCTGACGGGCCATAGCCGTGGCCGCACTCGTCCACATTCTGCAGGACGCCGGTGCCCCCGACCATGTAAGCGGCATCCATGTGTATGGTGACATCAAAGTCGCCCCAAACGCCATGGAATTCGCGCCCGATGTATGGATTGGTGTGCCAACCGTGGTGGTCGTATTCGCAGATTTTGGGGTACCACTGCGTCATGCTGAATTCAACCCCTTGGTTGTTCATCCATCCGGAGCGCCTTACCTGGCGCGGCACTTGTGCATCCCACTCGAGGTGGATGCGCGTCTTCTTTCCGGACGCGAGGGGTTTGGGCAGGGTAAGCCATCCGATGGTTCCGTTGGCGTTGAATTCCACGGTCGATTTTCCGACCTGGGCGGTGTGGACCTTGATCCACCCTTGCTCTTCGGCGGGGAGGTTTACGATGCGGTCTCCCACCCGGCGATCCGGATCGGCGATGTTGCGGCTGCGGACATCCATCATGCTTCCGGGCTGGAAGGCGTTGAAGAACAAGTGGAAAGGAATCCGGTCCAGGGCATCCGGACTGTTGTTCGTGTAGGTGACATCCATGACGCCCGCATATTGATGGACGGGAGCGTCCACTGTAATGTCCATCGCGTAGTCCACGGCTTGCTGCCAGCCGGGGTATTGCGCCACAGAGATGAAGGGCATCAACAAAAAGAACAGGAGGGCGGAGCCCCGTGAACGTGAGGATACTTGCATGGTGGCGGCGAAGGTAGCCATCAGCCTGACTGGAGGCCCGTTCGAAGGAATCGGCGCACATCCTTGGCTGCATCGAAATGGTCCATCACCACCTTCAGCAGGTTTTCCTGCAGTACGTGGGCCGCTGGAAGTTCCGCCATGTAGTAGAACTGCTTGTTCAGGATGTGAGGACAAAGGGGCGCCACCTGCTGAAATTCCTTGGGGATGCGGACGTTCCGCTCTCCGAGCAAGGTGCCATAGGTTTTCTTGAAGGCTTTGGCTCCGAGGAGGGCATTGAACTGCTCCGGTTGTGATGCGATGTGCTCCCTCAGGATGTACAGGTCTTCTTTGGAGACCCAATAGGCGCCTCCGCCAATCATGAGCCGCTCGGCGTCGAAGTGGATGTACAGTCCCGGGTCCCCTGATTTCTTGCCGCCCGGAGCGATGCCGGCCGAGACGTGCGTCTTGTATGGACGCTTGTCCTTGGAAAACCGGGTGTCCCGGTTGATCCGGAAGATGCAGTGCTTGGGCTCCAGCTCGGCAAAGGCCGCCTCGCGTTCGGCACAGGCCCGGATCACATCGGCCACGAACGCCTTGAAGGGGGCCTTGAGGGCCTTCTCATAGGTGTTTCTGTTTTCGGCGAACCAATCCCGTTCATTGCGGATGGAGAGGTCGTGGAGGAACTGGAGGGTCTCTGCGGTGAAATGGGCCATGGTGTCCTGGATCAGGGACAGGGCAGTGCGCCCTGTGTCGAGTAGATCATGATGCGTTCCACTGAATTTACGGGGTTCAATTCATGCAACCATCGGTCGATGCGACTCGGCTTGATGGTGGTGACGTAGCGCAATCCGGGCATGGCTGATTTGTAGGCGGATACGGCTTCACCGAGGTGTTGGTCGCCCTGGAACAGGATGAATTCCGGGGGGGCGTCGCACCACCGCCGGACAGTCTCCACAGGATCGTCCTGCTTTTCGCGCCGGTTGTCAATGTGGTATTTCTTCCAAGACCCTGAGTAGAACTGCGGAGGCATGGCGCCACTGTCCACCTCGACCAAGGCGAATTGGGAAGCGCCCTGGTCAAAGAGGAATTCCATGGCGGCCACCCGGCTGTGTTTTCCCGGGTAGGCCATGGTGCCCACCACCAGGATGGCGGAGAGTCCCCAAAAGAAAGCCCACCCGTATTGCTCGAGTCGGGCATGGCGTTGCCACCAGCTGCTTCCATGCTTCCATTGGTTCCACCCCAGTGTCCCGATCACGATCAACGCAGGGACGATGGGAAGGATGAACCGTTCCTGCTTGTTGGTGAACAGGCTGTGGAAGATGAAAAAGACCAGGACGGGAATCAGCACGCGCCACCACAATTTCGGCATGGTCCGGATTCCGGCGAGACTGCCCCACAGGAGCATCAGGCTGATCGGGGGGATCAGCAGACCGGATAAGGTCAGCAGGTATTGGTACCAGGGCCCGTGTGGATACTGGTCCGCATGGGTGCTGTTGTAGGCGATGTATCCCCTGAGTTGGGCGAAGGGTTCTCCCCAGGCCCACGAATCCGGCAGCTGGGTGATGGAAAAGGTGAGGAGCGCCGCGCTTCCAATGACGATGAGGGCCTTGGCCTGACGCTGCATCAGGAGGACAGGCACCAATCCGAGGCCGATCAAGCCACATTGATAACGGAGTCCGGTGGCCAATCCGATGCCCAACCCTGCGATCAGCATCTGTCGGAGCTGGAGGTCCTCCTTGCCCACGAGGGACAACAGGCCGAGCATGAGGGGGGGGATGCAGACCATCTCCACGAGTTGGTGTACCGAAAGCAGGGGCCACAGACCGCCGGCCGCCAATATCCATGCGACGGTCAAGGCACCGCGTTCATCCGCCGGGCGGAGTGATCGGGCCATGAGGTATCCCAGGATGATGGTGGAGCAGCTGTACAGGGCGTGCAGCAGCCTGAGAATGAGTGCCTGTTGGTCCGGCCGCGAAGGTCCCGTGCGCTCGAACAGTTCAAAGAGCAGGAATTGGGTGAGGGGGTAAACGAAATTTCCCGGCTTCACTTCCGGCACTCCGGTTTGGTTCCAGGGGAGCCATTCGTTGTAGTCTTCGCCATCCGCCCAACTGGCCGCGACTTCGAGGACGAGGAAATGATCGTCGTGCATCAGGTAGCCTGAGCCAAACCAGGCGGCAGCCAACCTGAGGATGAGTCCTACCAGAAGAGGAAGCAGGAGCGGATGTCTCCTGATCGCGTTCACAGTCCGATGCCCCAATTGCTTTTGTCCATGATTTTCTGGCGCAACCGGGCCATCTGCAATGCCGCGACGGCTGCCTCGACGCCCTTGTTGCCATGGATCCCCCCGGAACGTGCCCTGGACTGCCCGATGTTGTCGTCCGTCAGGACGCAGAAGATGACGGGTTTGTCTGCTGCCATTCCGGCATTCAGGATGCCTTGGGAGGTGGCTTGGCAGACAAAGTCGAAGTGGGCGGTCTCTCCCCGGATTACACTGCCGATGGCAATGACGGCATCGCACCCGGCGTGCCGCAACAACCATTGACTGGCCAGGGGGAGTTCGAAACTGCCCGGTACGTCATGCACCCTGACATCCTCCACACCGGCCTTTTCAAGCACAGCCAGTGCACCATCCCTCAGTGCATGGGTGATTTCAGGATTCCATTCGGCTATTGCCAGCCCTATTCTGAAGGATGTACACCCTTTCAGGCTTTCCGCATCATATGCGGAGAGGTCGTGACCTGCCGTCGCCATGTGGTCGCACGGCGCCTCAGCGCGTGATGGTCGCCGCGAGACCTTCGGCTGTCGCCTTGAGATTGGAGGTGGGGTAGTCCTCCACGATTCGGTTGAGCTTGTCTTTCGCGGCGCCGTTATTGCCCTTTTCGATGTCCACGAGGGCCCCTTTGTACAAGGCGATGGGAGCGAGGTAATTCTCGCCGACGGAACTCATGCTTGCGCTGGCCGCGCGGTCAAATGCTTTTCCGGCAGCGGCGTAATCTCCGAGTTCCACCTGACAGTCACCGATGTTGATCTGGGCGATCACGGAGAGCACGTCATCCTTGAGCCCGGCTTCGTCAAAGGCGGTGATGGCCCCTTCGAAATCGCCTTGGCTGCGCAGGATGGTGCCCAATTCGTAACGGGCACGCGCGGCGGCCTTGGTACCGTCGTGGTCGTCGATGATGTCATACAGACCGGGGTAGAGGCCGTCACCGTTCAGAGCGAGGTCCACACTGTCCATCATGAAGTACTGTTCGGCGCGCCAGGTATTTTCATTGCCTTCGGCTTCTGCGGGTTCCGTTACGAATTTGCCGTAACCGACCACACCTAAGATGAGGACGGCAAGGCCACTGATGGCCATGACGAGGTTGCGGCTGTTGTTCTCGATGAACTGTTCAGTCTTGCCCGAGAGATCCGAGGGGGCGCCTGAGTTGGTATTGTCGGCCATGGAGGTCGTTCCTGGTTGTTTCTTGATAAGCTCCGGGATTCACGGTGGAAAACCCAGCACGCATCAACGGGTGGTTGGCCCACTTTTGCGGACGGCAAAAATAGCCAAAGTGACCGAGTCCATCCCCCCCCCCGCCAGCATGCGCCTGTTGAGGTTGCAATTGCTCGATTTCAAGAACCATCAAGAGGTCGGAATGAGCTTGTGCGGTCAGGTCAATTGCCTCCTCGGAGACAATGGAACGGGCAAGACCAACGTGTTGGACGCAGTTCATTACCTCGGCAATGCCAAGGGGTATTTCAACCCCATCGATTCCCAGAATATCCGGCATGGACAGCCCTCTTTCATGGTCGAGGGGATTTTCGGCGTGGAGGAAGGCGGCACAACCGAGGAGGACAGGGTGGTGTGTGCCGTGGTGAAAGGACAGAAAAAAGTGCTCAAACGGAACGGCAAGGCCTATGCCAAGCTGGCTGATCACATCGGGCGATATCCCGTGGTGATGATCGCCCCGGCCGATGCCGGGCTGGTGCACGATGGAAGTGAGGTCCGCCGGAAGTGGATGGACCAGGTCATCAGCCAGTACGACCGGCCTTATTTGGACCGGCTGATTCAATACCATCACCTCGTTCAGCAGCGCAACAATCTGCTGCGGTATTTCGCGGAGAACAGGGTGTTCGACGAGGAACAGTTGATGCCCTGGGACGAACGCATGGTCCCGTTGGCAGAGGCCATAGCCGGGCAGCGTCAGGCCTTCATCGAAGAATTCGTTCCCGAATTCCAGCGTGTCCACGGGGAATTGTGCCAGGGAAAGGAAACGGTGGGACTGACCCTGCATTCCAAGGTTGCCGAAGGCGCCTTCGCTGGGGCATTGCGTGAGGCAAGGGGTGATGACCGGCGCCTGAGGCGGTCGACCGTCGGGGTGCACAAGGACGATGTGGACTTCAGTCTGGGGGATCACGCCCTGAAGCGTTTCGGCAGTCAGGGACAACAAAAGACCTTCCTGCTTGCCCTGCGGTTGGCGCAGGTGGAGCACCTTGCCCGCCGGGTAGGCAGAAGGCCCATCCTCTTGCTCGATGACATCTTCGACAAGATCGACGCCCACCGCGCGGGAGCCCTCATGGAGGTCCTGGGGAGGGCCCGTTTCGGTCAGGTGTTCATTTCGGACACCGATTCAGAGCGGATTCCAAAGTTGCTGGAGGCTGCGGAGGTTCCCTTTGACGCTTGGTGGGTGGATGCCGAAGGGGTGGTGCCTCTGGCATCCGCAGAACTGCAGAGGAAATGAGCGGCAACTCCAACAGAAGAGCACGGGGAGGTCGATCCGTGCGACGCGGCGAGGCTGTTTCCTTGGGTGAAGCCTTGACCGAATGGCTGCGGTTGAGTGGACATGGGGCCCGCCTCAAAGACTCCCGCGCCGAAGTGGCCTGGCGGGAGGTCATGGGTGAGGCGGTTTCGCGCAAGACGCGCTTTCTGAGGGTGCGCGATGGCGTGATGACCATCGAATTGGATTCTGGGCCCATGAAAGAGGAATTCCTCATGGCGCGGAGTCGAATCATGGTGTTGATGAACGAGCATCTCGGCCCTGAGGCCATTCGCGAGGTCATCATCCGTTGAGCGCGGCAGCCCGGATTATCTTTGCCCTCCTCCATGCGCGCGCTGATTTCCTTCGTAACCCGGTTCATTCCGCGACACCTGCTGCAGCGGGTGGCGCACATCGCACTGCAAGCGGTATCTCCTTTCTATTGGGGGAAGCGGTTCGAGGACCCCATCAATGGCAAGACTTACCGCAAGCTGCTGTCCTATGGCAGGGGAAGCCGCAGCCGTTCGAATGCGCTCGCCCCGAATTCACTGAGTCTCGAGCGGCACAGGGCGGTGTGGATGTACCTCACAGGTCACAGTGACATGTTTGATGGTGGCCCCGGTCGGCGGATGCTGCACCTGGCGCCTGAGTACTGTTTCCTGAAGCGTTTCGGCCGTGCTGAGGGGCTGGACATCATCCGTGCCGACCTCGTTTCTCCTTGGGCGGATGTCCACTTCGACGTGCACGAGATTCCTTACGAGGGAGACCATTTCGACATCATCATGGGCAATCATCTGATGGAACACGTGCAAGATGACCGCAAGGTGATGGCCGAGTATTTCAGGGTGATGAAGCCCGGAGGGTGGGGTGTTTTCCAGGTTCCCTTGGACCGTGGCAATGCGGAGACCCTGGAAGACCCGCAGGTGACCGATCCCGCGGAAAGGGAGCGCCTGTACTGGCAGCGGGACCACGTACGGCTCTACGGAATGGACTATGCCGACCGCTGGCGGTCTGTCGGTTTCGAAGTCGAGGAAATCGACCTGCAGGCGCTGTTTGGCGAGGAGCGGTTCAACCGCTGTGCCCTGGGCAGTGAACGTTATCTGCAGGTGGTTCGCAAGCCCGTTTGACCGGGGTTCTCCGTCGGCCTCGGATGGGGTTTTTGCGCCCGACCTTCAATCGATGGCCTGGACGCCATGAATGTCGAGCAGGGTCGCGGTCAAGGCTGAAGCCCGGCCACTGCGGACTTCGATGTCGATCAGGCATCGATCGGTGTAGCGTTCGGCTTTGATGCGCGCGTCTTCCTGCTGCAGGGCCTGCATGACGTGGCGCGTCAGGTCAGGGGCATAGCCAAAGGTCAGCGGGGTCATCAGCAATGACTCCCGTGTGCCTGCATCGAGGACGGCTTCTTGCGCTCCGGTGCGGTAGGCCTCGATGAGTCCGCCCACGCCCAGTTTGGTTCCACCGAAGTAACGGACCACAGCGATGAGGGTCCAATGCAGGTCATGGGACCTCAGAACGCCATGGATCGGCATTCCGGCGCTGCCCGAGGGTTCGCCGTCATCTGCCGCACGGAAACGGTCGGGACCGAATTGCCATGCATAGCAGACATGGCGCGCCGAATGATGAGACTCCCTTACGGCATCGAGGTGCCGGGCGACCGCATCTTCAGCCGCGGACTCGTCGGCGAAGGGGAGGGGAAAGGCGTATCCGTGGAACTTGCTCCCCTTGGCCTTGTGAAGGCCGGACCCCTCGGAGGCCAGTGTGGGAAAGGCGTCCCGGAGGATCAACTCAGGGGATTGAGGATGACGCTGTACACCTGGACGGTATGCGGATCCCGGCCAGCGAAGAACTTGTCGAGGGCGAGGAGGATGTTGCCCGCACTGAAATAACTCGTGAGCAGTTCGCCTTCGCCTGCCACACGCCATTGTATGGTGTAGCTCTGGTCCTTGTCCTTGTGGTCCTGGGTGTAGTCCAGCAGGGCTTGCAGTGCCTGTTGGCGGGTGGATCCCGTTGCCCGGTGGAAGAGGAAACGGTGGGTGTGTCTCGGATTGTAGGTGAACAGGGAGGCTTCGTGGATGCCATCCTGCGTATTCCAGATGAATTCGAGTTGGTCCTCAGCGTAGCCGAAGTAGCTGCGTATGTCTTCCAGCAGACGGGATTCCTGTGCGGGGTCCTGGTTCATGTTGGGCTGTGTTCCTTGACGAAGGGCATGTATTCGGGCAAATGTCGGGTGAAGGTGTTGCGCACGTCTTCCTCGGTCCATGTGTGACGCTCCATGGCTGCCGTGGCTTCCTCCAGGGTCAAGCGCACGGCGTCACGGTCCACTTCGGCGCGCGCTGCCCGCAGAATCTTGGGATGGTGCGTGGGGAGCAGATTCTCCTTGCCGCTCATGAGTTCCTCGTGCAATTTCTCGCCGGGCCTCAACCCGATGACCTCCACGGTGATGTCCTGCCCCTCCACCAAACCGGCAAGTCGGATCATCCGCCTCGCCAAATCGGAGATGCGGACGCGTTCTCCCATGTCAAAGACGAAAATGTCGTCTCCCTCGCTGGTTGCAGCCGCTTCCATCACCAACTGGACCGCTTCCGGGATCGTCATGAAATACCGGGTCACCTCGGGATGTGTCAACGTCAAGGGCCCCCCGGCCTCGATCTGTTTCCGAAAGAGCGGGATGACACTGCCGTTGCTGTCGAGCACATTGCCGAACCGTGTGATGACGCACTTCATGCCCTGGCCTTCGCCCATGCTCCTGACGACCAATTCCGCCATGCGCTTGGAGGCCCCCATGATGCTCGTGGGGTTGACGGCCTTGTCGGTGCTGATGAGGACGAAGGTGCCAGCCCCTTGGGATAGCGCGGCCCGGATGACATTGGCCGTCCCCAGGACGTTGGTGTGCCACGCCGCTTCCGGTTGGGACTCCATGACGGGCACGTGTTTGTAGGCTGCGGCATGGTAGATCACGTCCGGTCTGAACTCCCTGCACAGTGCCATCATGGCTGCATCATCCCGCACATCGGCGATGCGCGCCTCCAGTTTTTCTCCGGCGTCGCCCATTCTTGAATGGACCAACAGTCTGAGGTCGTGGAGCGGCGTCTCGGCGATGTCGATGGCCATGACGCGATCCGCACCGCGCTCCAGGGCCTGGAGCACCAATTCCGAACCGATGGATCCCGCGCCGCCGGTCACGAGGATGCGTGCCTCGCCTACCTGCTCCGCAATCGCGGTAGCGTCGAGTTCTATGACGGGGCGTCCCAACAGATCTGCGATGCGGATGTCGCGCAGCTGTCCCGCGCTGAGTTCTCCTTGTATCCACCGCTGTGCAGGAGGCACGTCCATGACCCGCAGGCCGGCATCGAGGGCAGCATCGATGATGGCCGCTTTTCTCAAGGGCGACAGCCGCTGGATGGAGACGATCAGCCGCTTGGCCTTGTGTTCTGCGAGGACTTCTGCGAGGTCGTCCGCAGGGAAGATGGGCACCCCGTCCATGCGTTTGCCCTGCTTCTTGACGTCGTCATCGAGAAAGGCGACGACCCTCAGGGGATCCGCATTCGGTCGTTCCACGGCTTGCTTCGTGATGATGCCGGCTTCACCTGCGCCGAAGATGATGACCGGTGTGGGACGCGCCGTCTGGAATCGCTCGTAGATGGACCTCACGGTGATCCGGAATCCGATGAGGAGAACGGCCGAAGCCAGCAGTTCAATGGCGATGACACTCAGGGGAATGGGATAAGCCCTCCCCATGGACAGGGCCGACAGGTCCAATGCGAGGAACAGGGCCGTACCCAAGGAGAGGGAGAGGAGCACCCTGCGGGCATCCCGGCTGCCGCTGAACCTGATGATGCCGGCGAACGTCCGGAATGCGATCATCGCGAATGCGCGGATGACGAGGTACGATGGCAGGAACCGCCGGGCCGCCTCGAGTTCATGGTTGGGTGGGGCGAATTCGAACCGCACGGCGTAAGCCAGTCCCAGGGCAACGACGCCCATGGAAAGGTCAATCGTGAAGATGACCCATCTCGGCACCAGCTGTGGTCGGGCTTGGATTGTGCGCAACAGTTGGAACATCCTGGCCGGCAAGATACCGATGCGGGCTTCCGGACGTTTAATTTCCCGAATCAACAGAATGGATACTGTGGATACTGCACCAGAAGTGGAACGGCCTTGCACGGGCCTGTCTTCGCGCTTGGCCAGGTGGGCCACCTGTCTGCTCATGGCCGCGACGACGGGCGTGGGATGGGCGCAGGACGGGGTGGACCTCGTGGCCTTGGAGAAAGCCGTGGATGCCTTGGCCAAGCAAGTGTCGACGTATGACCGGGATGCCGAGCAGTTTCTCGAGAAGGAATTGAAGCCCTTGTTGCTCGACCCCTTGTCACCGGTGTCCATCACGGAAGTCTTCGTACGTCGTCTTGAGGAAATCGGTGCAGCCAACCTGGGGGCCTTTCCGGAGCAATTCGGATATGCGCGCAGTGTTCAGGCGGCTTTGAGTGGGGATTCGCTCCGGATTCCATTTTCCGCTTGGGATGCGGCAGTAGAAAGGGCGATGGGCGATCGGCGCAGTGCCAAGGACTTCGCTGTTTTGCTGCCGTTGGGCAAGGATCTGCTCTTGGATGGCGTGTTCTATTCGTCCAAATCCGTGCAGTGGTCTTTTGATGGCCCCATGGCGATTTCAATGCCGGAAAATGAAGGTGCTCCCCGGTTCATTTTCGGGCCCTCCGGCCGTTTGATGGCGCTGGCGAAGGGGGACACCCTGCTTGTGCAACGGACGGGTGGCGAATACGATTATGGTGCGGAACGCTTCGAGGGCCGCAGCGGTCGCGTGGATTGGGGGCGCTCAGGCTGGGATCCCGCGCTCAATTATGCCGATTTCGAGGTGTTTTCCATTCGACTGAAGAGTCCTTCCCTGACCGTGGACTCGGCCCGGTTCACCACATCGCTTTTCCCGGACCCCTTGCTGGGGCAATTGACGGACAAAGCGAGGGTGCGCAGGCGGGATGAGAAGACGGGAGCGGCGACGGATGCGGCGCGGTATCCGCGCTTCGATACCTACATCAACAGGCTTTCCATGCCCGATATCGTGCCCGGGGTGGATTTCGAGGGCGGTCTGACCGTGCGCGGAGCCGAGTTGCAGGGAAAGGGCAGCCAGGAAGAACCCGCCAAGCTGGTGTTCCGCAAAGGGGATACGGTGATGGTGCAATGCCGTTCCACCCTGTTCATCCTGAGGGCCGACCAGTTCAGTGGCCAGGGCGTGGAGGCGGCGCTGCGCCTGGGGGCAGACAGCTTGTATCATCCGGAGTTGAATCTGCGGTTCAACCTGAATTCGGGCACGCTTTCCCTGATCAGGACGGAGGAGGGCCTCGGCCCCCGTCCTTTCTCGGATTCCTATCACAACCTCTTTCTCGATTGCAGTGTCCTTTCCTGGCAGCTTCAGGACACGCGGATCCGCCTCGAGGGCCCACCGGGTTCCGTGCGCTCCACGGCCGTGCTGACGAGCGATGACTTTTTCGACCTGGACCTGTTCCGCGACATGCAGGGGATAGACCCGATTCACCCGTTGGTTCGGGTGCGGAACCATGTCAAGGGAACGGGTGATTCCACCTTCACGAGCATGGAACTCGGGAGCAGTTTGCGCTTGAGCGAGCCGAAGACCCGGGCGATGATGATCGGACTTGCGCACCAGGGTTACCTGGAAATGGACCTCGAGGAACGCAAGGCAACCGCGACGGAAAAGCTGTTTGCGGATTTGGCGAATGCGGCGGGCCGCCGGGACTTCGATGTGCTCTTTTTCAGGTCGGAAACAGTGGGAGGCCAGCACGGTGAGATCAGCCTGCTCAACGGGAGGCTTACGGTGGAAGGCGTGGCCCGGGTGGATGTCTCGCGGGACCGCGGGGTCATCATCGAACCGCGGAACGGGCAGGTGGTGATTGGAGAGGACCGCGATTTCGATTTCGCCGGCGGGGTGCGTGCGGGCAATCTCCAGTTCGACGGGTCCGATTATGCTTTTGATTACGAGTCCTTTTCCATCGATCTTAATGCAGTGGAAACATGCAAGTTGCGGGTCAACGATGAAGAAGAGCGTGATGTGCGGGGGAGGCCCAAGCGAAAGCTGGTCAAGAACAAACTGGAATACATCCAGGGTGTTCTGCGGGTGGATGTGCCGATCAACCGCTCCGGACGCTTGAGCGAGGCCTATCCGGAATACCCGGTTTTGGTGACCAATGAGCCCAGCTATGTGCACTGGGATGATGAGGCCATTGAAGGTGGAGCCTACGAAAGGGAACGGTTCCGCTTTGTGGTGGAACCGTTCACGTTGGATAGTCTGGACGCATTGGGACGCAGGGAACTCGTGTTCCAGGGCACACTTGAATCCGGTGACCTCCTGCCACCGTTGAAGGAGGATTTGCGGGTGATGGATGACCTGCACCTCGGCTTCACGACATCCACGCCGACTGGGGGGTATGACGTCTACGGAGGAGTGGGCACCTTCGATCAGGATCTCACTTTGGATGGTGGCGGACTGCAGGGCGGTGGAAGGCTGGATTTCAGGACGTCCCATGCAGAAAGTGACCGCTTCGTCCTGTTGCCGGACAGCACCAGGGGGGTGGCGCAGGTGTTCACGAACAGGGAAGCGGCGGGACCACCGGCCGTTCCCGAGGTGCAAGGAGAGGATATCGATGTCGTTTTCCGGCCCCGTGACCTGCAGATGGTGGCCCGTTCCAGGGAAGTCCCCCTTCGTTTCTTTTCGGGCGAGAGTGAATTGGAGGGTGGACTCGTGTTGGGTGAGGCAGGCATGACCGGCGACGGCCGCATGCGCTTCAGCGGAGCTGAACTGGGGTCCCGGTTGTACAGGTTCAACCGCAGTCACATCCTCTCGGATACGGCCTCGTTCCAGCTCGACCAGCGGGTGGAGGGCGCCTTGGCATTCAGGACGGACAATGTCCATTGCGACATTGATTTCGGCGAACGTGTCGGAGAGTTCGCCTCGAACGACGGAGAGACCATGATCGAATTGCCGGCCAACCAGTACATCTGTTTCATGGATGAATTCAAGTGGTTCATGGACAAGGACGAGATGGAGATGACTTCGAGCCGGGAGCCGCTGGATGATTTCATCATCGACACGGACGAAGCCTCTTCCAGTTCCAATTTCTATTCGGTCAGGGCGGACCAGGACAGCCTGAACTTCCTGGCGCCGACCGCCATCTATGATGTCAGCGAGGCGGTGCTGCAATGTGAATCGGTCAAGTTCATCCGCACGGCGGATGCCTTCGTGGAGCCGGACAGCGGCAAGGTCATCGTCCGTCGGCGGGCCCAGCTGGACCAGTTGACGAAGGCCGTGATCGTCGCCAATGTCGTGACGCGTCACCACCGCCTCTTCGATGCCGATGTGAATATCCTCGGACGGTTTGACTACGAGGCCAGCGCGAGTATGTTCTACGAGGACGAGAACGGCCTGGAGCAGTTGATCCGATTGGATGAGGTCGAGGTGGACACCAGCGGGGAGACCATCGGTTCTGGAACGATTCCGATCCAGGACGGGTTCGGTTTGAGTTCGTTTTTCGGCTTTTCGGGCAAGGTCAGGTTGGCGGCTGCGCGTGAACACCTGGAATTTGATGGTGCCGTGACCCTTGAAGCGGCCTGTCCGGAGACCGACAAGGAGCAGCTCCTCTTCACGGCGGTCATCGACCCCAAGGACGTTCGGATTCCCATTGACACCACGATGAAGACCCCGATGATGGCCCACCTCGGCATCGGCGCCTATCTGCGGGATGTGGATGAGCCGGGCGGAGGGCCCTACGGAGCGTTTGTGGATGAAGTCCGGAGCCATGATGAATTCCGGATTCTGGCGGCTACCGGCGAACTGCGGTATGACAAGCGCAACTCGACCTACCAGGCGGGCACTCCTGAAAAGATGCTCCAACCCGACCTGCCGGGCACTTTGATCGAGTTGAAGGCGGGCGATTGCGCCGTGACGGGAAGCGGCCCCGTGACCCTTCCCGTGGACTACGGATTGGTGACACAGCGGTCTGCGGGCACGATGAAGGTGTTTCCCACCGGCACTGGAATTGAAGCGTCCGTGACGGTGGGGATGGACTTCCCCTTCGATGACCAGGTGTGGAAGATGCTGGCCGAACGCATACAGGTTTGGGCTACGGCCATACCGCTCAACATCAGCGAGACCACGTTCGAGGCCGCGACGCGGGAGTGGCTGGGGCTGGAAGGGGCGGATGAGGTGCTGGGAGAGATGACCCTGATGGGGGCTTTCAAGAAGACCCCGGCCAGCATTCAGCACCGCTTTCTCTTCACCGGACTCGACCTGACATGGGACCCCTCCGAGGATGCCTTCGTCAGCGGAGAGAACGGCATTGGCATTGTGTCCATGGACAAGGAGCCCGTTTTCAGGCGCATCAAGGGACGCATTGAATGGAGTCTTGCGGGTACCACGGGCATCCTGAGGATTTATCTGCACCTGGACGACGAGAATTGGTACTATTTCGAATACCGCAATGGGGTCATGAATGTCACTTCCAAGGACCAGCAATTCATCGATGCCATCACGGAGTTGAAGGATGACAAGCGTCGGGTCAAGGAGGATGAGGGGCGGTTCATTTACCAGATTCTGCCGTCGCGGGGCAGGCGCAATGAGTTTGTGGACCGTTTCCCGGAATTCGACTGACTCGTTTTCTCTCCTGTCGGACTTATTATAAGTGTATTACAAGCTTCTTCTGTTAGCTTCAATGCATGCGATTGCCCTGCCTGTGTATTCTGCTGGTGTCCTGCACCTTGTGCGCCCAGCAGAACCCGAATTATGACCCTGATTATGACTTGAATGGTTGCTACACCATGATGGACATTCTGTCTTTGCTCGTGATTCTGATGCCGGATGATGCTGGGTTCGATTCGCCAAACCCCGGGTACGATCCGGATTACGATGGCGATGGTGAAATGAACATCACGGATTTGACGGGACTGTTGACCTTGTTCGGCACCTGTGCCGGTGTACCATGTGAATCGCCATTCATGGACGGCTACAGTTATGTCGTGGTGGAAATTGGCCAGCAATGCTGGTTTGCCGAGAACCTGCGCACTTCGGTCTATGCCGATGGCAGTGCCATCCCTGGAGTTGCGGAGGATACCGTGTGGAGCGCACTGTTGACCGGTGCCCAGTGTATCTATCAGGCGGATGCCGAATTGCTGGATCTGTATGGACGGCTCTACAATTGGCATGCCGTAGATGATCCACGTGGGCTTTGTCCTGCAGGTTGGCACGTGCCGGATGACGATGAGTGGAAGTTGATGGAGAATGCCTTGGGCATGCCGTGGGGCGAGCTCAGCGATTTCGGGAATTTCAGGGGTTTGGCCGACCAAATCGGATTCAAGCTCAAGAGTACGGACGGTTGGAATTCCGATGGAAATGGTTCGGACCTGTACGGTTTTTCAGGATTGCCGGGAGGCGTCCGTGGCGGGGATGACAGCGGCCAATTCACAGGATTGGGAGACGTCGCGTTTTGGTGGACGGCGACACCCACCGCACCGGAAGGTTCGGCATTTGACCGGATCCTGGCGGCCATGAGTGATGGGGTCAACAGGAATTCGAACCACTACGAAAACGGCTTCTCGGTCCGTTGTCTGCGCGACGAGTAGGGAATTCCCTTTGCCTTCTCCGGACAAGGCGCGATTGTCCGAACTTGGGGGCATGACCGGTTCCGCTCCCCGCCATCCGAAGTACCCCCATCTGTTGCAGCCACTGGAGGTGGCCGGCATGACCATGCCCAACCGGTCCATCATGGGCTCCATGCACATGGGCCTCGAGGAGGAGAAGGACGGATTCACCAAGCTCGCCAAGTTCTATGCTGAACGCGCCGAAGGCGGTGCCGGGCTCATCGTCACCGGGGGCATCTCACCCAATCGGGCTGGAAAACTGGCGCCCCACGGCGCGACCCTGATGCGTTCGGCTCAAGCGGACAAACACCGCCAGGTCACGGATGCCGTCCACGCCTCCGGCGGCCGCATCGCCCTGCAGATCCTGCACGGCGGCCGCTACAGCTACCACCCGTTCTGCGTGGCCCCGTCCAAGGGCAAGGCGCCCATCAGCAAGTTCAGCCCCTGGGTCCTCAGCGGACGTGGCGTCGAGCGCACGATCCGGGCCTATGTCCGGTGTGCCATGCTCGCCCGCGAAGCCGGCTACGATGGCGTGGAGGTCATGGGCTCCGAAGGCTACCTCATCAACCAGTTTTTGGTGCGCAAAACCAACCACAGGACCGACACTTGGGGTGGCGATTTCGCCAACCGGGTGCGTTTTCCAGAAGAGATCATTTCCCGCATTCGCCAAGCCTGCGGCCCCGACTTTGCCATCATGTACCGCCTGAGCATGCTCGACCTCGTGGAGGAGGGCAACGGCTGGGGTGAGGTGGTGGAGCAG